>JAKFUF010000110.1 GCA_021732845.1 Planctomycetaceae bacterium
AAGGATTTGCTTGAATGGCAAATGCCGAAACGATCCTGATTCAGCCCGGCACAGGCCCGGCAGTGTGAAAGGACGTGCATCTGGCAGCCGCCCAAATCATGCTGATTGATGAAGCTGCAGCCCAATTGTCATTCAGGACGGAAGTTCGCGGCAGCGACGTTGGGACAAGGTGAACCGCGGGCAGGCGCACCCATGAGCCTGGGCCCTCCGAGTCAACACCGAATGCATGCCCCACTCAAATCAACCCGGTCGGCATTTGGTTCGCGGCAGCGGCCGCGATGCCGGCGGAAGTTGCCAAACCAGCATGGGGGAGTCAGGCTCGGCAACGAACATTCCGCTGCTCCAAGCAGCGGATGTGACAATGGAGGTTCCCGGCCTCTGCTTTCGTGAGCGAGTGACGCTCCTTGCCGCCCTGCAACTTTGACGGACCACCATGTTGTGCGATGCCCGGTGGTACTGTGGTGTGGCATTCCCGGCCGAGTTCGACCATGTGGCGGTATGCGGCCGCATCCGAGGCAAAATGCCGAAACTGGCCACATCGGGTGACCTTGGCATTGGGTGTCAGTCGGCCGTTTTCAATGGGCGCCAAGATGCCGCCAAGGCGGCTTCGACGTCACCCCCGATCAGTTCCGAGTGCGGGTGCACTGCCCCTTGCCGGGCAAGGACCGGAACAGCGACTCCATTGCGCAGCACTCGCACCGTCTGGGGAACTTCCGGCGAAACTTCCCAGGCCGGCAGCTTCACCTCAGCGGCAGAATTGGAGCAGAACACATCCACCCGGAGATTTCTCCGCTGATTGAACGCGATTTGCAGGAGCATCACTTTCAACACCTCCGAGAGACTGCCCGCTGCGACAGGCTCAATGGGGCTGGCGCAGCAGTCATGCAGGGGGAATTGGTCGTTGCGGGCGTTCCGCGTGTTGGAGGGCGGCCGCCGGCACACCGTGTGATCACCGGTTTTCCACGAAGGGGCTGCGGTCACGCAGACTCCATGCAGAGTCGAGCCCGGCGGCGGGCGGACAATCCGTGGAGGCCTTTGGGAGCCGGCTGCCATGCTTCTCGCGCAGCCCCATGATGGATATGGGACCTGCAAGTATTATGACATAAATACGGCTGTTATTTAGTTGTTCAGGTGTGGAGTGTTTTGGTTTACACATGTTCATAATATGAACGATGTCGTTCAGCAGCCGCGTGCACAGCCGCTGATGATTCTGGCAAGCTTGATGTTTGCGAAGATCGTCTCCCCCACTGCGCCGTGTTCCGGCAGAGGATGTCGATGCTCCGCAGCGATCGTTATCACAATGCCTAACCTCGAACATGAGTTCCTGGCGCCGGTGGATTCGCAAAGTCAGGCTGCGGCACCGCGCTCTATTTTCGAATTTGAACGCACAGGGTTCGCTCCAATCAGTGGACCTTTCGGACCGGGTGGCCGCAAAACCCGCGAACTCTGCCGGAGTGGTTCTCACGAGGGGGTTACTTGGTTAACAGCCATCGCACCGACCGCCATGGCTCGCCAGGGCTTGCGGTATCGGCCACCGCGGGTTGACGGCAGTTGTGGCATCGGGTTGCAACTCATCTTCCCGATCTGCATTGTGCGAGGGGCGCAACCGGTCTTTCGCAGCGACTCAAGTCACGCATTTTACGGGGATTTTCAGAATGGCGCCCTCCAAAACGGGCTTGATACGCGACGTTAAAATGATACGGCCTCAAGCTCCCAATGTTGTTTTGCTGCAATCACTTGCCGTCATAATGCCATTTCCCCCGGTTCAGATGATCCCCACGCATTCTTCGGGTTGACCAATCACACCCAGATTGCCCAAGATGCCTGCGGATGACCGGTTGCGCCTTTGTGCGAGGGAATTCTGCTGCAACTGGAATAGAATGCCGCAATGAGCGATTTCACCCGCATCCTGTCGCAGATCGAATCCGGCGATCCTTCGGCCGCAGAGAAGCTCTTGCCTTTGGTGTATGACGAGCTGCGCAAGCTGGCAGCCACCAGACTTTCCAACGAGAAGCCGGGTCAGTCGATTCAAGCCACGATGCTGGTGCATGAAGCGTGGCTGCGGCTGGTCGGATCAGATGACGATGTACTTTGGAATGGACGGGGACACTTTTTCGCAGCCGCAGCGCGAGCCATGCAGCGGATTCTGGTGGAGAACGCCCGGCACAAGAAACGCCTGAAGGCCGGCGGTGAGTTCAAGCGAGTCCCGTTGTCTGAGGGCACCTCGTCCGTCCCGGGTCCCTCGGCGGACGTGCTGGCGGTTGACGAAGCCCTGCAGAAGCTTGACCAGCAGGACCACCGCAAGGCGGAACTGGTCCGGCTGCGGTTCTTTGCCGGCCTGACTTTGCCCGAGGCGGCCCGCGCGCTGGGAATTTCGTCATCAACGGCCGACAACGACTGGGCTTACGCCAAGACGTGGCTGCGGCTGGAACTTTCGGAAATGGAGGAGCGGAAAAAAAACTCCTGAAATCCGCAAATCCGGCTGGGTGGTTCCCCGCCGGATGTCGCACTGTTCCTTGGACCAGGTTCAGCCACCTCGTCGTGAAAATGCCGGGACTCACGGATCATGTCGTCAGAAAAACCAACCGAAGCCTCCATTTTCAACGCGGCCCGGAAGATCGGGTCGACGACCGACCGGGAGGCCTACCTGAGCGATGCCTGCCTGGGAGATGCGGCCCTGCGGGCTCGAGTCGAAAAGCTGTTGGCGGCCTTCAAGGAGGAATCGCAGTTCCTTGAGCAGCCAGCGGCGGCATTCGGTGCGACGGTCCTTGTCGACCCGTTGAACCAGGACCGGGCCGGCGCGCTGGAGGGAGGCCTGACAGCCGCGTTCAGGTACGATCAGGCGGTGGTGATGGGCCAGGCGGGCCACAGCGTGCTCAAATCGCTGGGCCAGTCAGTCCATGTGCCACGCATCGCCCTGCGTGGAGCGGTGGAACACGGCGACGATCCCATCGTGCGTCCGAAGTCGGCCGAGATGCCAGACTCCGACAGCCGCTACCAGTTTCAGGGCGAAATCGCCCGCGGCGGGATGGGGGCGATCCTGAAGGGCCGCGACACCGACCTGGGCCGTGAACTGGCCATCAAGGTGCTGCTGGACGTGCACAAGGACAAGCCGGATGTTGTTCAACGGTTCATTGAGGAGGCGCAGATCGGGGGCCAGTTGCAGCACCCGGGAATCGCGCCGGTTTACGAACTGGGGCAGTTCGCCGACAAGCGGCCGTACTTCGCCATGAAGCTGGTGAAGGGCGAGACGCTCTCGAAGCTGATGGCCGACCGGACCGATCCCGTCGCCGACCGGGGCCGGTTCCTGGGGATCTTCCAGCAGATCTGCCAGACGATGGCCTATGCCCACAGCCGCGGCGTGATCCACCGCGACCTGAAGCCCGCCAACATCATGGTCGGGGCGTTTGGCGAGGTGCAGGTGGTGGACTGGGGGCTGGCCAAGGTGCTGGCCTCCGGCGGCGTCGCGGACGAGACGCTGTCCCAGCGCCTGCAGAAGGGGCAGAGCATCATTCAAACACTGCGGAGCGTCGGCAGTGACCTTCCGGGGGCGTCCGGCAGCGCCGGTTCGCAGACGCAGTTGGGCTGTGTGATGGGGACGCCGGCCTACATGCCCCCCGAGCAGGCCCTGGGCGAGATTGACCATCTCGACGAACGGGCCGACGTCTTCGGCCTGGGGGCGATTCTGTGCGAGATCCTGACCGGCCAGCCCCCGTATGTGGGTGACGACGGAACGGAGGTCTTCCGGCTGGCCGCTCGCGGGAAGCTGGGTGACTGCCTGCGGCGGCTGGACGCCTGCGGGGCGGATGCCGACCTGGTGGCCCTGGCGAAGCACTGCCTGGAGCTGGAGCCGCAGGACCGGCCGCGGACGGCGAGCGTGCTTGCCGGGCGCATCACGGGCTACCTGGTGTCGGTCGAATCCCGGCTGCGGGAAACGGAACTGGCAAAGGCGGACGCCCTGGTTCGCGCCGAGGAACTCCGCCGCCGGCAAAGACTGGCGCTCACCGCGGGTGCCGCGATTGCAGTTTCGCTGGTCATTGGCATCGCCGCCAGCACCTGGCAGGCAGCCCGGGCGAATTCCGAGGCGACACATGCGGAGCTGGCGGCGCAGCAGGCCAAAATACAGGAGCGCCGGGCCACGGCCGCCCTCGACGAACTGCGAAAGACGGCCCCGGCCTTTATCGAACAGGCCCGGGCGCTCGCGGCGCGGGAGCAGTTCGGCGAGGCCGTCGAGAAGCTCGGCTACGCCGTGAGCCTGCGTCCCGATGCGGCCGGGTATCTCGTGGCGAAGGGCGACCTGCTGCAGTGCCAGCTCAAACTTGACGAAGCCGCCGCGGTCTATCGCGAAGCCCTGCGCGTGCAGCCCGGCCTCGCCCGCGCCGAGGCTTCGGCAATGCTGTGCGACGAACTGCTCGCGGCGAAACCGACGGCCGACGGCCGGCTCACCCGCGAAAGCCTCGCCAAGCTTCACCTCGCCATGCAGCGCCAGCAGCGCCCCGCCGCGGAACTGATGCCCGTGGCCCGGCGGCTCGGCGAAGAGAAGAAGCTCCTTGTCGACTACTGGCTCACGCGGCTCAAGGACCTCCCGGTTTCCAACGAGAGGCCGCTGGAAAAGCGGCTGGCCGTCCGCGAGGACGGCCGGCTCGCGCTCGACCTCAGCGACACCAAAGTGCTCGATCTGACCCCTCTCTCCGGTGCGCCGCTCGCGGCGCTGAACCTTTCCGAATGCCAGGAGCTGACCGACCTTTCCCATTTGCGCGGGCTCGAGCTGGTCGAGTTGAACCTCAGCCGGACAAGCGTGGCGGATCTCACGCCGCTCGGGGAAATGCCGACGCTGGAGAAGCTGGATGTGTCCAAAAGCCGGGTGTCCGACCTCACGGCGATCGCAGCACTGCGGCTGAAAAGCCTCGAATGCAAGGGCTGTCCGATCAGCGACCTGAATCCGATCCGGAAGATGCCCCTGGAGGCCATCGACCTGATGGACACGCGTGTGGCCGACCTCGCGCCTCTCATCGGGATGCCGATCAAGAGCATCGACCTCTCGCGGGCGCCGGTGCTGGATTTCTCGCCGCTCGCCCAGCTCCCGCTGGAAAAGTGCTACTTCCAGTACAACCGCATCACCGACCTGGAAGTCCTGCGCGGCAAGCCGCTGAAGGAACTCTGCCTGTGGGGTTGCGCCCAGGCGCGAAACTACGCGGTCCTCGCAGAAATCAAAACGCTCGAATACCTCCAGCTCCCCGAGACCTATCGAAACCTGCCGGCGATCGACCACGAAGCGATCGGCGCCCTGCGTGATCACCCCAAGCTGCGCCAACTCGGGGCGGAGATCATGAATCTCATGGGCTACGCGGGCACCGGATCGAAGGACGTCTTTTGGCAGGAGTGGGACCGCGAGCAGGCCATCATCGCGGCACTGCGGGCGGAGGGCATCATCTTCACGTTCCGCAAACTGCCTGGCGGGGCGTATGTCTTCGATTTTGCCGACCAGCCGTTGCGCGACCTCTCGATCCTCGCGGGCATGCCCATTGACGAGATTGACCTCCACCGTTGTGCGTTCTCGGATCTGACGCCGCTGCGCGTTTTGAAGCTGAAGAAACTCAGCCTGACCAGCAATTCCGTGACCGATTTCACACCCCTGCGCGGCATGCCCATCGAGCGCCTCTATCTTAACAACTGCGCGAATCTCAGGGATCTCTCGCCGCTGACCGGATTGCCGCTCCGCGAACTCTATCTCGACGGATGCGAGAACCTGGCCGACGTCGCCGCGCTCGCCGAGATTCCGACCTTGGAAAAAGTGACCGTGCCGGTCCATGCGCGGAATATCGAAGCGCTGCGCAAGCTGCCCAGACTCAAGCGGCTGGGATTTCGACTGTTCAACGGCGTTCCCGACACCACTGTCGCCGAGTTCTGGGAGGCCCATCTCTGGGTTGGCAAGCTCCACGAGGCGGGAATCAAGTCTCAGGGCATGAATCGTCTGGAGGATGGCCTGTGGGATCTGAATCTCACGGGAGCCGACAGCTCCAATCTCGGCATGCTCCGGGGACTGCCGATCGGAAGTCTGAGCCTCTGGAAAACCCAGGTCACCGACCTCTCGGCATTACAGGGAATGCCGCTCAGATACCTCGAGCTCAGCCATACGCCGATCGCCGATCTGGGACCGCTCCGGGGCATGCCACTCAAGAATCTCAGGCTGTTCCGCACGCAGGTCAGCGATCTCAGTCCGTTGCAGGGCCTGTCGCTCGAACGATTGGATCTGAGTTACACCAAAGTGACCGACATTTCCGTGTTGCGCGGCATGCCGTTGATTGAGGCGAGTCTCAGCCACTGCGCCGCGCTGACCGACGTCTCGCCCCTTGCCGATTGCAAGGACCTCGAGACCGTCAGCCTTCCACCCAATGCGAAGGACTTCGAGTTCCTCCGCACCTTCACCAAACTCAAACGCCTCAGCTTCGGGGAGGACAAGACCCCCGCAGCGTTCTGGAAGGAATACGACACACAAACCTGGCTGCGAACGCTGCGCGCATCTGGCGTCGTGATCAAAGGCGTCCAGCAGCTGCCCGACGACACGTGGCAATTGGACCTCAGCAACGCCGCGATCAGCGACCTCACGATGCTGAAGGGCGCACCGATCAGCGATCTCCACCTCGGCACCACGCCCGTCACGGATCTCACCCCCCTGCACGGCATGGCGCTTAAGAAACTCTCGCTCGGCGGCACCCGGGTCACCGACCTGAGTCCGCTCCAGGGGATGCCCCTCGAACACCTGCAGATCATCGGGACGAATGTGCAGGATCTCACGGTCGTGCGCGGGATGCCTCTCATCTCTGTGAGACTTCTGGGATGCAAAGCGCTCACCGACCTCTCGCCCCTCGTGGATTGCAAATCGCTCGAGAACATCACACTGCCGCCAAACGCGGCCAACATCGAGTTCCTCCGTGCCTTTCCCAGGCTCACCCGCATCGGTTTCGGACAGGATCCGAAAAGCACCTGGCTCGCCGACAAGACCCCCGCGGAGTTCTGGCAGGAATACGACACGCAAGCCTGGCTGCGAACACTGCGTGAATCCGGCGTCGCGATCAAAGTCGTCCAGCGACTGCCCGACGGCACCTGGCAGCTGGACCTCAGCCACAGCGCGATCAATGACCTTGCCATCCTGAAGGACGCTCCGATCAGCGATCTCAGCATCTCGGCGACGACCGTCGCGGACCTGGCTCCACTGCGCGGCATGCCGCTGAAGAAACTTGCGCTCACCGGCACCAAGGTCACCGACCTGGGTCCGCTGGAGGGGATGCGGCTCGAATTCCTGCAGATGAGCGGCACCCGTGCGAAGGATCTTTCGGCCCTGCGCGGGATGCCGCTGACCTCCGTCAGGATGCTGGGCTGCACGGAGCTCACCGACCTCTCGCCCCTCGCGGACTGCCGGGAGCTGCAGAACATCACGCTTCCGCCCAACGCGGCCAGCATCGGGTTCCTCCGCGACCTGCCCAAGCTCATCCGCATCGGTTTCGGACAGGATCCAAAAAACGTCTCGCTCGCCGACAAGACCGCCGCGGAGTTCTGGCAGGACTATGACGCCAAAAAGTGACCGGTGGCGCCGTGACTCTCAAAACTCCGCCGGGGAAGGTCAGCGCGCTGAGCGGCATTTGCTTGAAGAGCAGGCCGAAGAATTGCTGAATTTGGGTTCATCCGGCAATTGCGCGCTTGGGGTGGAAAAGATGTGGACATGCGGTTTTGATCTGTGTGGATAGAAATTCACAGATCAGGGCGTCGCTGGTGACCGGCTCCGGGCACACCGCCAGCGGAGTATGTCCATTCGGGGGGTGGTTCGAAACGTCCATGTTAACCCCTGAGAGGTAGGGTTTCGCAGGCCGGCCCGCAATCCATCGCGGTGCTTACTCAACGGCCTTGTATACGGTCTGCAAATGTCTCATGGGGCGTATCAATAGCAGTTTTGCAATTGTCGGCGACATTGCAGTTTTGCAATTGCACAAGGTCGTTTGAGCAGCACCTGCCCGGCCTTGTAGTCTTCGCCCGTGCCCCCGGTCCCAACCCGCTCCATCAGGCGGTATTGGCCGAACTGCCAAGCTTTGAACGCTTCCCGCGCGCCGGGTTGATGACGTGGCAGGCGAAAGTGGTGACGAGGGCCGCAACCAACGGAAATGGCACGGCCGAACTTGCGTTGTCTGCATCCAGCAGGGACGGCGCTTCAGGCGAGAACCATCGTTGAAGTGCGATCAAAAGGTCGGGCAGCATGGCGGCGGGAACCATGATTGCCCCTCCCGCTGCCAAGTGTTCGGCATGAGCGTGCCATCAATGAAAATCAAAATGCACCATGCCATGAGGAACTGCTGCCGGATGGAGGCAACGGATGTTGCATCGTTCAGGAATGCGAATTCCGCCAGCCGGGTCATGAGCATAGCTGGCAGCCGGACCACGACCGATCCGAAAACGACCAGTTCCAGCATTCGCAACTGCGACAGGGACAGGGACTGACGAATGCGAAGATCAATCGCGAAGCCGACCGCAATCAGCAGGACGAGCCCGCGCAGCCACCAGCGCGTTGTGATCCCGCCAACGAGATTGGCAGCAAACGCCGCCGCAAGAGTGACGGCGGGAACCAATGTGCAGCCGACAGGCGACTGCGACGCAGGACTGCAGTTTTCTCCAAAACATGCGGACGATCACCAGTGACGAAGCCGACATAAGCGTGTCACACGTCGAGGGAGTTCTGCCCCGATGCCGAGGAATCATAAATTACGGTCGGCTGCATGGGGTCCACAGTTTGTCCTGGCCCTCCTTCGGCTTTTACTTGCACGCCCTCAACATCGCAGCCAGCGGCTCGGGATCAGCCAGCCGGAGATTGCTGCCCACTTCGATCAACTTCACCCGTGTTCTTCTCCAACTCTTCGCTGTCGGTGAAGGGAACCACGTCGTCGGCCCGGCCGTGCCGGATCACTGTGCCCTGCTTCACCGTCCAGGCCGGTCCCCGGCTCCTCCACGCCGGGCATTACAGGACGAGCTTGGCGGCAGGGTGACCGCCCCATTGACCGTCACCACCGTGCGTGGCTGCCGGCCGTGATTCTTTCCACGCTTACCGGTCTTGGGGTCCACTGGAGGGGGAAAAAGCGGCTTCCGCCGCATTGATCCTTCGCTGAAGTGCCGCCTGAAAGGCGGCCTCCGAAAACTAGTGCAGCGCGGTCCGCGTGATCTCCTCGCTGTCGGAAATCATCCGGCCAGGGGCCGCCTGGTTGACGCTCGCGGCGACCTGCGCGAGGCACTCATCCAGAGCCACGGCCAAGTCCTGCTTCAACATCTCCCCCTTCATCACCGGCTGAACGTCCATGCGATTCGCTCCCATTCAAAGGCTTGAAACACCCCAAACAGCAGACTGCCCATCTCCCCCAAAATGCGCCAATCAAAATAGGCACACCCCCAAGATTCCAGACGCTCACACGGGTGAATGGGGAAAGAACGAAGCCTGGATCATTTTGGAGGCCCCTCCTGACTGCAGGGTGTTTGCTGGTTTTAAATCGGGAGTTGATGAGAGTGGCCTGCGAACAGCCCTGGCCGAAGGTCGGGTGGCCGAGTTGCTGCACGCGGAGCCAGTGGTTCGAGGGGATGTGCTGTACATTCCTGCCGGGACGGTGCATGCCCTGAGTCCCGGGTTACTGTTGGCGGAGGTCCAGCAGGCCAGTGTTCAGACCTACCGCTTGTACGACTGGGGTCGGTGCGGCACGGATGGCCGGTCACGAGAATTGCACATTGAGAAGGCCATGGCGTGCATTGACTTCAACCGGGGACCCCATCAGGCGCGCGTCACCCCGCATCGTCGAAACGTGCTGCACCCGCGTTGAAAACCTTGTCGATTCGCCTTGGTTTGTCGTCCGCCGCCATTCGGGGACGGGTCCACATTGCAGATGTTCCGTCGCATCGCCACTCCGCACGGTCCCCTGCCCCTGCAGCACCATCAAGACGCGAAAGCGGTCATCGTGTTCAAGAACCACTGGTGAAACCTTGCTGGTGTGTGCCGAGAGCCCTCGGACGACGGTCATTCCCCAGAGCCAATTTGAGTGGCTGGAGATCTCTCTGCCATGATATTGTGCCGGTTCGCAAATTGGGGCATCCTCAGGCATCCTCTCGCGCTGACGTGGTCGACCTTCTGGGAACGGAGCGGCTGAAGCCGAATCGGGATCGTGAGCTGGCTTCAATGAATGGTGATGGAGGCGGTTCTGACCGCTATCTCCACACCATGTATTATGTCATGGTTATGTCGGTTCTTTAGCGTTCTCTGTTCGTCCAATGAGGGTTGCCTCAAAGACACGGACATTCACAGCAACTTTGCGATTGCCCCTTGCTGAGTCGGGGTGAGTCGGCGGGCAGGCCTTGCGGATTTCCGATGAGCGGAGCCACTGCTGGCAGGTCACGAGTCGGAGGACTTGGTCATCATGATTATCATTGACCAGCGGCCGCCCTCTCGTGACAAATCCTTGGATCCTCAAGACTCTTGACGGCCGAGCGGTCGCGGCCAGTCCACTTCAGGGTCCACCGCCCGGCGCAGAACAACGCAGTCGTCGCAACGGTTATCGTTTCTAGCGGGCCTGCTTGCGTGTGCTAGCACTTTTGCGGGAGGGGGAACTTGATGAACGATCGATTTGAACCTTTTGGATCGTCGATGTGAGCGTCAGCAACTGGCGCAGGTCCGCGTGAAACGACGGATCGCTGGAACCACCGCGATGGCGATCTTTCTCAAAGCGGATCATGATCTGCAAGAACTTTTCCTGGTGGATGCGGTGGAGGCTGCTGAGAACCGAGAGGCGGGTGCGCTCCAGTGGGTCCGAAGTCGACTCCATGAGTTGCGTCAGCGGCGCGAAGACCCGATCTTCACGCGCCTCCAGCAGGTCATCGAGGAGTTGCGCTTGATCTTCGGAAAATGGGTTTGCATCACCGCTTCGTTGTGTCTTCAGGTATCGCCTGAACGCCGTCCCATACGAGACAGGAGGCCGCATTTCATTTTGAGCAGCGTGGCGTGGCCTGAAACTCTCCGCGTCCAGCATTTCCTTGACACAGGCGCTGATCACCATTGGAGCAGAAAATCTGAGTTGGAACCTCAGTTTGTCCAACGTGGCAGCCGTCGGCTGGGAAACCCGCACAGTGAAGTCGATGAGATCAAGGCGGTGCTCCAGTTCGACAAACTGTTCCAACAACTGCCGCGCCTCCGGGATTTCCTCAGCTTGAAATGCGCTGGGCGACCAGAGAGGAATGCCAAGCGTGAGCGGGAAATCCGATTTCTTGGCGGCATGGATGTCGTCAGCATCGACTTCACTGACTACCACGGCGGCTCGCCCACAGGTGGCGGTGCTTTTGAGGGGGATGGCGGTGACGAACTCGTCGGTTGTGTTGACGGCACCGGCGTCCAAGGCGGTGGCGTCGGTGACGCCGCCACAAACAACGCTGACAGTGTCGACTTCGGTCGCGTAGAAGGCGCCGGCCTCGAAGGTCGTGGCCTCGGTAACGCTTCCACAGCATATGCTGGCTGTGAGGTCGATGTCGGTGGCGTCGCAGGCGCTGGCCTCGGTGATGCTGCCACAACATACGCTGGCTGTGCAGTCGATGTCGGTCGCGTAGACGGCGCTGGCGTCGGTGACGCTGCCACCGATGACGCTGGCAGCGGTGTCAACGCTGCCAGGTTGAAAGGAACCAGCGTAAAAGTCGCTTTTAGCGGCCGTGGAACCGCTACGGTTGAAGCTAGACCAGCAGTCATGCTTCTCGTTGCACTCGCTATACGGACTGAATCCAAATGCCCGCCGCATGGAACCGTATTGCTGCGGTGTGAGGCTGGCGAAATCCGAGGCCGGAAGGGCGCAGATCCCCAAGCTCCAAAAGATTGCCAGATCCGCCATGCTGAACACCATCACCGGGATTTCATCGCGTTGCTCATCGAATCCTTCCTGGAAGATGGCGTCCCACCGATGATGACGCATCGGCGCCACTAGCTAGCGCCCAGCCCCGCGGATGAACGCTCTCCAGCCCGGCGATCAAGTTAAAAGGGTGTGCAACCGGGCTCAGCCGCAGCGCCCACGCCAGTCCCAGAGGATCGCGCAGGGCAGCACGCAGCACCGGTTGCCCCCCCGCCCCAGAGGCCTCAAGCTGAAACACGCCCGCAGCCAGCAAGTCTGCGGGAGAAAACAAGCGAGGCAGCTCATCGCACAGCCGTTCAGGGTCTGGCAACCGGAAGAACGACGGGCAGCAAGGTATCGAGTGCCAGGGGTCTGGCAAGCAGGCGGGAGTCCCCCATTCGACGATCGTTTGATAGATTGTGGAGGCGGGGGTGCGGGGAGATGGTTTTGCCGGTGGGTCCATTATGCGTCCTTGCAGGGGAGCATCCTAAAGGGCATCGTGCCCTTTTTTGCGCCTCCTTCGGCTTATATGTCAGCCGAGGCGTCACTATGACTTCCTTCGCAGCACTTTGCGCGTGCCGTCCGCTCAAGTTTTGCAGTTGGAGCGCGCTTGTCAATGCCAATTCCCAAATTTATCGTGCGGGGGTGTAGTCGTGGATTTCTGTTTTAGAACTTTGCCGCCCAATATTGTTTCCAGGCGTGGCTGTAGGCCAGGCAGCAGACGCTGGCCATGCGGTTGAGGCGTTGGACTCGCCAGCGGGCTCCGGTTTGCTTGAGTCGGCGGCCGATGCAGTTCTTGCAGGCCCCTTCAATCTGGCCGCTGCCGATGGGCCGGCCCTCTTCCAGACGCTGCTTGTACTTTATAAATGGTCCGTATGGTTGCCCAGGTAATTCCTCAGGCTCTCGAAGTGTTCCAATGCGGCGGCATTGGCGGCGAACAACGTGTGGGTCTCCGCAAACACGGACTCCAGCCCGGCCCAGCCTTCCGCCAGCATCCGCCGGTGCGCGTTCTCAGACCAAGCCGTGGCCGCCGCCTTGTCATCGTCATACAGCAGTTGTCCCGCGGCGATGACATGCTCCCGGGCATGGTAGACATCCAGCACGCCCACCGTACCCAACTGGTGCTTGTGGGCCTCCTCCCAGATCCATTTGGCACCATCCGCCAGGACGGAAATCTGGCGATGTTCCCTGATCCCCAGGCGCGCCGCCCACGTGTCCGACCGTGTCCCAAACAGGTCGCTGGCTTCGATGGCCGCAAACGCCACACGGACCTGGCACCGCGGCAGCGTGCGGTCATCCCATTCTTCCGGAGTCGCCGCCTCGCCCAGTTCGCGTTTTACGAACAGCCCAATCTTCATCTCCTGCCAGCCGTCCACGGTGTTGACCATGACGCCGTCGGTCAGGAACTCGGTCTCGCCCGCCGCCTGCTTGTACTCGTCACGCAGATCCTTGTTGCGGCGCTGGAATTCGGCCATGAGCGGCCCTTCCGTCTGGCTCTGTTCGCGGATGGTCGTGTCGCTGACTTCCAGCCCGCAAAATTCCAACAGATGGTCCATCGAGCAGTCATACGACCAGCTCGCCGCCGCCAGGCAGATCAGGCGTTTGGCATCCTGGCTGTAGCGGCCGTCAATTCCCAGACGGTCATCCAGCGGGAAGCCTCCCGCCTTGTAGCCCGAACAGCGGAAATAAATCCGCCGGAGCGTGATCTCGCCAGCCGACGTGAGGAGTTTTCGAGTTTTGCAGCCACAGTGCGCGCAGGTGGTTTGACAGACATTGCAGGTTCGGCCGGGACCCCCTTTTTTTCGACCGCTGCCGCTTGTTGCTGCAGGGCCGTTGTCAGAGCCAGACGCATGGCCTCGCGGCCTGGTCCACCGCCAGACTCTCGGCGATTCCCAGCACCCTCCCGTCCGGCGCCGCGTCACAGGCTTTGCGATGCGTGCGATCCTGTGTCACCGCAAATTCAGCCAGCAACCGCTCCTGCGCATCCAGGTTGTCCCATTCCAAACCGTTCATGGCGATGATCTCCGCAGCTACCGCAGCCATCGTCGAACTGATCCCATTTCGCAACCCAATGGCCGTGAATTGCCATGTTAACGCAGTTAACCCAATCGCGCAGTGGAAAGTTACTACACCCTCGTGCGGGGCCATTTGACGGCGAAGTGCGTGCCGGTGTGACTGAAACTTTACAACGGGGAGCGTGCGGATCGGTGGTTGAAGTGTGCCACCCCCTGGAGGCAGTTTAGTGCGGGCAAGAAGCGGTTTCGGGAGCGGCCTTTTAGCGATGGTGCCGGAGCACTGGCGAGCAGGATCCTGGCTCTGGATTCTATGAGCGGTAGTCTCTTCCGAGCTGGCCATCCGCAGACAATTGGTTCCCCGTGCAGTGGCAATGCGACCACACTATCTCCAAGCAACTCTCGCGGACACCTGCTTCATGGCCGCAAACCCTCATTTCGGTGAGACATCCAAAAAGCAGGACGCTTCGCTTTGTGCCTTGTTCACCGCGAGCGCGACATTGGGATTGGAATAGAGAGAAATCCTGCACGTTGAGACGTTAGCGGCATTGGAAACTGCGGAAGCGCGCGGTTCCGTCCAGGAAGTCCCGTTGGCTTGCCGACCAGCCGTATTTTGTTGCGTTTTCCATGCCCGGCGGCCGTTCGCTACGTGGAACGACGATTGCATCGCGATTGCTTCCAAGTAACTCTTCTGCTGGCAGTTCGTTGTGAAATCCGTAAGTCATTGCAAGAGCGGGTGTAACGCCGAACTGTCGGCAATTGAGTTTCCTTCGTCCAATTCGCCCCTCAACAGGCTGCGCCCTACTCCGCGGAAGCACCAGAGCCAAAGCCTGCTTCGCCGTGTTGACATCGGTATGATGGCTGAACCGACTGATGCCTGCTTCTGCGATTGGACCATTCATGCGCCTTGCACCAAGCCGAAACATGGCCGTCTCAGTCTTCGGTGACGCGTCATGGGATCTCTTGCTGGCCCGCCTCCTCCTGTTGGGAACACTCTGCGTAGCACCGTGGCTGTTTGGCGGGGTCGAGCCACACACCCAGGTGCTGCTGTTTGCAGGAGTCTGTGGTTCTCTGGCACTTTGGACGGTTTCCATCCTGCCCCAGATCCGGCGGCGAGGTTCGCTCCGCCTTCCAACCGTGTTGGTTCCCGTGGCGTCCGCGCTGCTGCTTGGGTCCATCCAGCTCATGCCGCTGTTTGCGCAGCAACCCGGCTCTCCCGCAAACAGCACCGTCGAAGGTCTCGTGCGCGAATCCACGCCCACAGCCAGCATCTATCCCGCTTCCACCCGCTATGAGTTGGCTCGCGTGTCCGTTGCCTTCGTCGCGCTGCTGATGGGGGCCGTCCTCTTTCAAACGCGTCAGAGCCAGGTGTGGCTGTGGGGAATCCTGGCTCTCAATGGTGCTGCATTGGCGTTCTTTGGAATCGTGCAACAACTCAGCTGGAATGGGAAACTCTACTGGATCCATCCGCTTCTCAAAGGGGGGCAACCGTTTGCGTCGTACGTCAACCGCAATAATGCGGCGGGCTATTTGAATTTGTGCGTCGCCGCTGCCGTCGGGCTCTGCGTCTGGTCGTGTTTTGACGAGCTGAGTCATCGCGAAGGGAGCGGCGGCAATTTTCCGTCACGGAATCCGCGCGATCGGCTGATGCGATTCCTGGGGAAGGTCTCACGGCTCAACGCTCTCAACCTGGCTGCCTTCAGCATCCTGGCGTTCATGGCCGCCGGGATTGTCTGTTCCCTGTCGCGTGGCGGCATGCTGGCGCTGGCGGTGACCACGCTGGTGGCGACAGGTTTGCTGGTTCGCTCAGGCCGATGGGTCGGGATTCTCGGCTGCGTTGTCGCGATCGCCCTGGCCAGCTTCTGGTTGATTTCCTGGCTGGAATTGACGGATGGAATCGGCAAGCGGTGGGGAGGCGGTTTGACGGATTTCGCTCACGACTCGCGGTTGGCCAACTGGCCGGACGCCATGCGGGTGATTCCCGATTTTCCGCTGCTTGGAACCGGATTTGGAACGTACCGCTATGCCTATCAGCCGTACGAATCGCGATACACCGCAGTCTGGTTTTACAACGCGGACAATCAATTCCTCGAGGGATGGGTTGAAGGAGGGATCGTTGGTCTGGGGTTGATGCTGGCGGCGATCGCGCTCACCATCATCGCCGCAACGGCATACGCCCGGGGTCATCGCATGCTTTCACAGGATCCCGTGGCACTTGTGGGATTGTGGGCGATCCTCAGCCAGTGCGTCAGCGCCTTCTTTGACTTTGGACCGGCACTCGTTGCCAATATGCTGACATTGGCCGTCCTGGTGGGGGCAGTGACCGGTCGTGTCGCGCGGCATGCCGGTTCCACGGGAATTCCCAAGTGGCTGGCATTGCCTCACATGTCCACGGGTTGGACCGCCGCAGTCGGGGCGATTCTGCTGGGACATTCGGCGATGGCGCTGCGGGAAGTGCATGCACTCGCGACCCTGCGCGACACGGATGACAGGGTGCCAGAGCTCCGCTCCGCGGATTCGTTGCCGGGTGCCCAGTTGACGGAGCTCATCGACCGCCGTTCCGGACTCCTCAAGACCCGGCCGGATGACGCCGAGACCCATCAGGAACTGGCCGACCTGCTGATTTACCGCTATCGGCAGCAGGCGTTCGTGGTGCTGTCACAACAGACGGACGGCAACCGATTCGCCTGGAATTTGACAGATCCGGCGGTCTTGTACGCCAAGGTGCAAACCCTCGTCCGTTCCGGCCAGGGAGCCCGGATCAATGAACTGCAGAAGGATCCGCTGATCCGTGACAATCTAGTCGCGGCCCGGCTCCATCTTGTGGCCGCACAGAGGGCCTGCCCTCTGATGCCCAAAATTGACCTCCAACTGGCAATGCTCGACTTCCTTGCCAACAGCACTGACCCCACAGGAGAGGCCCATCTGCGGCGCGCCGTCGCGGTCACTCCGACGCGGCCGGATGTGCTTTTTTTGGCGGGGTTCTTGGCACACGTGGCTGGGCTTGATGACCTTTCAAATGAATCCTGGCGCAGCTGCCTGCGCTTTGACCCGCAAAAATTTCCGCAGATCGAGAAACTCTTGGGCAAACTGCCGTTGCAGGAGCAGATTCGAAGGATTCTGCCGGAATCCCCGGAATTTTTGTTGGCGCTGGCCAATCAAAAATACGCCGGTGAAGGTCAGCGCGCTGAGCGACACTTGCTTGCTGAGCAGGCCGAAGGATTTCTCCATGCACAGCAAGCGCGCCTGCCCGCAGCTGAGTACCTCCGTCTCCTGGCGCAGGTCCGGTCGTTGCAGGACCGGAATGCGACGGCTGAAGAACTCTTTCGCCAGGCCCTGCAATTGGCTCCGCTGAATGTGGAGTGGCGGTTCCAGTTCGCCCAGCAACTCCGCCAGCGCGGAAGGCTTAAGGCCGCGTGCGCACAGGCGGAGGCCTGTGTGTCGCTGTCGCCCGAGCGGCCAGAGTTCCGCAAACTGCTGGCGGAACTTCGGCTGCAGGTTCTCCGGCGGCCGAGTGACGCATCTGATCCCGAAGACTCAGATGTGCAGTGACTGGAATGGCCAGCCCCAGAATCGGGGTCTCCTGGCCGGTCAACTGCATGACGTCACGATTCAACGGCAAAGTTGCAGGTGGCACGCACATCGATGGCTTTGCGCGAGCGCGTCCTGAAGAGATGTCGACTTGAGCCATTTTGGATCGACCGGCGAAATCGATCAGGATTTGACCAGGTTTGAAGGGCAATGCAGCACAATCGCGCATTTCGTTGAATTCGCTAGATTCAACCGTCCGATGACAGTGATGCGATGCACTGCGGTGGGAATGCCTTCGCTTCAACCGCAGCTCCATGAGAGCTGTGTGACGCAATTCCCAATTCAATGTGTCAAACAGGCCATTTCTGCGCGCCGATCCCATTCAAACACCGAATCGAACGATTGCTTTCAGACAACGCACGATCTAACCGCTGGAAGTTGAGGCTCGTCAAATCGACCCGTTGCTGCCCCCCTCCGGCTGACTGCGTGCAAAGGCTTCAACTCAGAATTGCATAGGCAAATCAGCAATTGAGGACGTTTTCAAAACTGCAAGCATGAAGTGCCCCCGAAGTGCAAATGTTGCGTGGAGCAGTCGGCAAAGCGAGCGAACCAATCCTTGGACAGATCCCGATACACCCGCGTCACCCCTGCAGAAGACTTTGTCATGAACGTTAAGCTTGCATGTCTGGGCCTTGCATTCATGATGTGCCTTTCCGGTTGTTTGTATGAGATTCGCGATGACATCGATGAATTCGCAATTACGACCCAGAATCGCATTCTGGCCAGTCGGGCGTGGCGGAGAAACTGTGAAGTTCACTCGGAATGTGCGTACCGGCACGATCTGAAGGCCGGATTCCTGGCCGGATATGCCGCGATCATCAATGGCTCCCGTGGTTGTCCGCCAACCATTCCCCCCCGCAAATACTGGGACGCCGTTGCCGATCCATTGGTGATGCAAGCCCGGACGGAGTGCTGGTTCCAGGGCTGGTCCTATGGGACCATCGCCGCGGAATCTGACGGAGTGGCCGGGCTGCACCGGATCGTCACCCGGGGCGGTGGGCAGCAACTGGAGTTATTGCCGGTTGCCGCCATGCCGGAGGAGGCATTTGAATCCCCTGCGGGCGACGGTGACGACCCTGAAGTTCCAAGTGCGCCCCCTGAGGTTTCCGAACCGCCTCAGCCTGCCGATGTCACCGGCAAGTCGAATGTCACGA
Source organism: Planctomycetaceae bacterium (assembly GCA_021732845.1). Lineage (GTDB taxonomy): Bacteria > Planctomycetota > Planctomycetia > Planctomycetales > Planctomycetaceae > JAKFUF01. The sequence goes on from JAKFUF010000110.1 coordinate 18,655, forward strand.
CCGAACGGGGATTGTCCGAATTCAACAGCCCGAATGCGGTCCGAGGTGACGCCGATGCCCCGCCGCTCACCATCGAAAAGTGCGCGCATGAGAGCCACACAGGGCGCGAAACCAGCGAGATTCACTTGGATCACAAGCACCGCCAGTCCTTGAAGGCGGGAGTTGCCTCCACCCACACTGCGGTCAACAACGGGTCCGATTGCCGCCGGCCGACGCCCCTCCAGCGCAGGCTTCGGGATGCCAGATCTGGTTCAACGCTGGTGAAGGCCAAGCCGGCGTGCCAGTACCAGGACCTGTCAAGCGAAGCCATCCCGGCGGAGTCTGCCGCCCTGGACGGGCTGCTCCCACCTGCAACACCTGGCTGTCGTCCGCAATTGGAGTCGCTGCTGGTGGATGACGAATCGACATGGACATCAGAATCGCCCATGAGGGCGGTAGATGAACAGGAGATTCCCTCCACACCCCTTGAGGATGCCGGACACTCACGGCTTGCCGATGAGCCAGGTAGGGCGAAAGTCACAAACGAGTGATGCTGACACTGAAAAAATGCCCCGACCTTTCGGTATCGGCTCACCACACTTCTCTTGAGTACAAGCCATCATGCTGCCTGTTGCCACAGCTTCAACACGAAGGTGGATTCAGAATGGTTGTCGGCGAACGGCTGGCGTCGTCCTTCGCCTCATTGTCGCGCTTGCTGTGGGAGCCACGGCTGGCTGCAGCAGTTTGAACATTCTGACAGGCGTTCCTGCGGTTCCCGCGCACCGGGTGCCGCCAGAATTTATGGCGCGGCCGCGCGCCGACATGCAGGAAATCACCCTGGCCCGGCTCCGGCAAAACCCGCCAAAGGTCTATCAACTTGCGCCCAACGATGTACTTGGCGTCTACATCGAAAATGTCCTGGGACAACCGGATGTTCCCCCGCCCGTGAATTTCCCGCTCGACAGCAGCAAGCCTCCATCCCTCGGCTTTCCAATTCCAATCCGGGAGGACGGAACCGTTGCCCTGCCGCTCGTCGAGCCGATTCAGCTGACAGGGCTCACTCTGACGCAGGCGACCGACGAGATCCGCAAGGCATACACCGTCAAGCAGAAGATCCTTCCCGAAGGCAAGGACCGGATCATTGTCACGCTGCAGCGACCCAGGGAATACCGCGTGCTGGTGGTGCGGGAGGAGTCGGGCGGTTCCCAGTCATCGGGAGGGCAGGGTCGGCAGGGAGGCGGCGGCCAGCAGGTTTCATCCAAACGCGGCGCGGGCTATGCCGTCAACCTGCCGGCCTATGAAAATGACCTGCTGCACGCGTTGACTGAGACCGGGGGCCTGCCCGGGACGGACGCCGAGAACGACATCTTGATTTTTCGAGGCGGATTCACCGACGCCGTCGAACGAGACCAGTTGATCGCCCGGATCAAGAGCGGCAAAGACCCTTGCCTGTGCGAGCCTCCGCTGCCGGATGAAAAGAACGTGGTGCGGATTCCACTGCGTTTCTTTTCCGATCAAGTCCCCAAATTCAAGCAGGACGACATCATCCTCAACAACGGCGACATCGTCATGATTTCGTCGCGTGATCGGGAAAAGTACTACACCGGCGGGGCAATTACAGGGGGTGAGTTCCTGCTGCCACGAGACTATGACGTCAACATCCTGCAGGCGATTGCCATTGCCGGAGGGCGCATCGGTTCCGGTGGGACCGGGATTGGGCAGGCTGGCGGCAACAGCGGCGGCGGGGGCTTTGGTGGCGGGAGCGGAGGAGGAGGAGGCATCGCCCCATCACGAGCAATCATCCTGCGGAAAACCTGCAACGGCGGACAGATCCCTATCCGGGTTGATCTCCGCAAGGCCCTGTCCGATCCCTCACAGCAGATTTTGATTCAGCCAGAAGACACGATTATTGTTCAATACACATTTGTTGAAGAGGCGTACAACGCCCTCCTTAGACTGGTGCAGTTCAACTTCCTCTTCAACGGCCTCTCGGGCAGCGGGAGCGGGAGTGGAAGGTAGCGGCGGTGGGTACTCCGAGTCCAGAGCCAACAGATGGCCCAACCGGATTTCCGATGAACCGGCCAAAACAACGAAATCATTTCGCGATTTTCAGGAGACTGATGGCGAATTAACCGCCTCGGTCGTGGCCATCGAAAAAGAATTTCGAGCGAATCTCACTATCTAAATATATGCAGCGTTTGGTCATCACCGGCGGAGCCGGCTTTGTGGGCTCGAACCTGGCAGTCCACCTGCAGGAACTGGGGACCGGCCTGCAGATAACCTGCGCTGACAGCCTCAAGCGGCGCGGATCGGAACTGGCATTGCCGAGGCTCAGCCGGCACGGCATCGCCTTTTGCCATCTCGACGTGCGCTGCCCCGAAGATTTTGAACGCCTTCCCGCATTTGACCTGCTGATTGACTGCGCTGCCGAACCCTCGGTCCATGCAGGAATCGGTGAATCGCCGTTGCATGTCCTCAGTCCGAACCTGATCGGCACGATTCATTGTCTGGAAGCGGCGCGAAAGCAAAATGCTGCCTTTCTGTTTCTGAGTTCGAGCCGCGTCTACCCGATCACCGCCGTCAATCAGCTGGATTTCATCGAAGCCGAGTCGCGTTTCTCGCTCACCGGCCAGCAGAAACTGTCTGGCAGCTCGGCGGCGGGGATCAATGAAGACTTCCCGTTGACAGGTGCCCGCTCGCTGTATGGAGCGACCAAGCTGGCCGCGGAATTGTTGATTCAGGAATACGTCTACAGCCACGGAATGAGGGCGGTGATTAACCGGTGCGGAATCCTGACCGGCCCGTGGCAGATGGGCAAGGTCGACCAGGGTGTGGTGACCTACTGGATGTCGCGGCATCTCTTTCAGCGGGAACTGCTTTATCTGGGCTACGGAGGCACGGGCAAACAGGTCCGGGATCTGCTGCACGTCTCCGATCTTGCAGCTTTGATCGTCAAACAGATGCAACATGTGGCTGGCTGGGATGGTCAGATTTTCAACGTTGGCGGCGGTTTGTGCTGTTCACTGTCCCTGAAAGAGCTGACTGAACATTGCCAACGTCGCACCGGCCAGCAAGTCCCAATTTCGGCTGTACCGGAAACCGCCGCCACTGACATCCGCATTTACCTGAGCGATTGCTCGCGCGTGCAGACTGTCTACGACTGGCGGCCTGCCCACACCGTGGACACGATTCTGGACGATATTTACAGCTGGTTGGTGGAGCACCGCGCACTGCTGGAACCGATGCTGTAAGTGCCGAGGATGGCGACTTCACGTTCTGGTTTGGTTGAGCGTCGGACGCACTTCGACGGCTCATTCGGCTAGGAGGGTTGTGAAGTACGCCGTGGCGATGAAGACTCCCTTCGCGCCTATGGGCAGGCGTTGATTGCCGCCGTGGCTCAGACTCTGTCCCTGGTCGATGCGCAGATCCAGGCGGTCATTGAGGCTGGAAATCAGCACGTCCAATATGTGCAGGCGGTCGACGCCACCGGGGAAGGCTCTGCAATCGCTCTACGCTTCCGACCCTCTGGTGCTCGCGGAGATCCGCGAAGGTGACCGCAGCCATGACACACGCGTTCATCGGGCAGCTGGGCGCGGAACTCACGCTTGGTGAGGCGTCGCTCTATCTGCTTGAAATGCCCCCGATTTCACTTGGCATATTTGCCGTTTCGTCATCCTCATAATATCCGCCATAGCCGTTGCGTCCATAGGCGTACTTGTAGCCATCAACACTGTAGGCCCCGTAGTTGTAACTGCCCCCCGCCTTGGCGCTGATGCCGTTCACCACGATTCCGATCACCGGAGCCCCGATGGCCTTTAGCATGTCGGTTGCTTCTATCGAGTTCTGGCGTCCGTTCTTCCGGATGCGCATCGCGATGATTACGCCGTCAACTCGAGCCGCCACGGCAGCGGGGTCCGAGACCGCCAACAGGGGGGGGGTGTCGACGATGACGTAGTCAAACTTGGCCTTCAGGGCCTCGAGCAGCTCCGCGAAGCGGGGCTGCGAAAGCAGTTCCGATGGGTTAACGGGTCGCGGGCCGCTAGTGAGCAATGACAGGTTGTTCAAACCGCATTCCTGGGTCACGTCTACCAAATCAATGTCGCTGGTCATCAGTGATGACAACCCATGGTCATTGTCGACCCCAAACAGCTTATGCACACGCGGCCGACGGAGGTCCGCGTCGAGGAGCAGGACTCGCTTTCCAGATTGGGCAATCACGACCGCCAGGTTCGCGGCAAGCGTCGATTTGCCATCAGAAGGGTCTGCGCTTGTGATTTGAATCACTTTGTGCCGTTCACCGTTTGTGCAGAAAAACAGGGCATTGCGAACTCCACGAAATGCCTCGGCGGTCACTGACCGCGGACGCAGATGGGTGCACAGCGACCCGTCGATCGTTTGGTTTTCGGACGTCTCGATCCGAATCGGTGGGACGTGTCCTATCACTCGTAGACCGAGCGACTTGCTGATATCCAACGAGTTTCGGAAGCTTTTGTCCGCAACTTCCAACAGATAGGAAAGCGCCAGCCCGGAAAAAATGCCGCAAAACGCGCCCAGTATGATCGTTTTCAAAAAATCCGGCCCGGTTCGCCACCCAAAGGGGGCTGGTGAAATGATCTGAATTCGATACCCACCACCATCTTGGATTAGCGACACTTCCTGAAGCCGCTTCACAACTACATCGAACAGGCTCTGGGTGCGCTGAATGTCGTTGCGAAACCTTTCATCGTCCGATTCATCGACCGAAAGTTTCCGCGCCTCAGTTTCTTCCTTCGCGAACAACTTATTGAGTTCAGATTCCTTTTCAGTGTTGGTTTGTAGTTCCTGTCGAAGCGACTCCAGATACACTGAAACGAAGTCCTTTGAGGCACCTGCGGTCACTGGATTATTATCACCTGTCGGTCCAGCGGTGTTCGTCAAAAACGCCCGGGTGATGGCGATTCGCTTCTGAATGCCACGGACTTTGGGATGGTCAGATCCGAGATTCTCAAGCAGCAGTTGCTCTTCCAGCAGCATCGGAAACAGTTCGCTGGCGACGGATTTGGTCTGCGTGCCCGTGCCGGCTTGGACCTTGTCAAGCATCAATGACAAGGCTTCACGACTTCCCCCCTGCTTCATCGCCATCTCGATGGCGCGCAATTGTGCGCTCGTCTGGGTCCGCTCAATCAACAATTGCGAGCGCGCACTCTCAATTTGCGTGAGGCGGTCGGCATGCACATTAATCGATGAGTCCTTGCCCTTTCGAACTAGCCGAGATGTATGCTGCCACTCGGAGAACGCGGACTCCTTTTGTGCAAGTTGTTCCAGCAGTGCGTCCTTCGCTTGACCGATGAGTTCGACGGTTTCCTTTCCCAAGCTTTGACGTGTGTCACCAAGGAACTTCTCGTAGCTCTGGGCGACGGCATTAGCGACGAGTTGACAGTCGTGGGGATCCCCTCCAGTATAGGTGATGTCCAGCATCATCGCCCCCTCCTCAACCACCCGAATCGACAGCCCCCGGATGATTTGTTCCTCGCAGGCTGTCTCATCCTTCGACAGAGACGAGAGATCCGACAGGTTGTGGAACTTGACGGCGGAACCCACGATGAGCGGACTGCGAACCAGCAATGCTTGATTTGCAATCCCATCCACCAGACTACTCGCCCCAACTCCGGTGATTGGCAGACTTTTGGGAACATCCCGAATCACCATCACTCGGGCCGTTGACGAATAGGTTGGCAGAACCCTGCTGAAATGCAGGTAACCGAGCCCAACTCCAATCAACGCGATCACCGCCACTAACCACTTGCGGCGCCACAGCACCCGGCCAATGGAGGCACCTTCCGGGGTGTCTGTGTCCTGCGAGCCAAATTCAGCCCCCTCCACATGCGCCATTGCCACATCTGCTCCAGATAAAATCAATAATGTAATAGCTGGTTAAAATCAGACCATTTTTTGGCGGTATGGCACTTTGGTCGACCGGTGCCCGGTCGAGTTGCCCTTTTCGCCCTCGTTCTGATCCAAATTGAGAATGAAGTTGATCTTGCCACCCGACGGTCGATTCTACAGTTGTCAGCAATGCTTGTAAAAGAGAATCACGGGACAGTTCGGGGAGAATGACAAATTAGCATCACCAGCCAGTTTTCTCTTAACATCCTTGAAGATTGACAGTTACATGCGTAAAAGCCGCTCGCATGACTGCCCCAATCTTGGTGCGTGCGCCGGCAGGGAAATTCCAAGTTTCGATCTCGAGGCGGTCGATTTTCGAGCGATTGCATACCCTATATTTCTGTCGAGTGTGCTACCCGTGTGGACTGCTACACCCGTAAACTGCTCGTAGCAAGTCATTTATGGCCGACTTTGCGCAACCATTCCCCGAACTCGCAGCGTTTACGTCAGATGGAGGACGATGGCCGAGCCTGACGGATGGCCAAGGTGGTTGCAACACCACGCGGCAGGTGGACGTGGGCTTTGCCGACCCGCACAAGCGGCACACCCGGCAGTTTGCCCGGTACGCCCTGGAACTCACAAACTCGATGACGATTCAGGACGTGGCGCGGCACCTGCAGGTCGGCTGGGATCTGATCAAGGATCTCAAGAAGGAAGACCTGGAGCGGCGGTACGCCAGGCCCGCGCTGCGGGATCTGAAGCACATTGCGATTGATGAGATCTGCATAGGCGGCGGGCACCGGTACCTGACGGTGGTCCTGGACCTGAAGACCGGGGCCATCGTGTTCGTGGGCGAGGGCAAGGGGGCCTCCGCACTGTGGCGGTCGACATGTCCCCGGCCTTCACCAAGGCGGTCCGCGAGAACCTGCCGGACGCAACGCTGGTCTACGACCACTTTCACATCATCAAGCTCTTCAACGAGAAGCTGACCCAGCTCCGCCGCGACCTGCACCGGAGCATCACCGATGTCATGCAGAAGAAGGCCCTCAAGGGGGTCCGCTGGCTGCTGCTGAAGAACCCCGAGAACCTAGATGACACGAAGGGGGAAAGCCGGCGGCTGCGGGAGGCCCTGGACCTGAACGCCCCGCTGGCCACCGCCTACTACCTCAAGGAAGACCTGCGGCTGCTGTGGTCCCAGCCGGGCAAGCGCGCGGCTGGGAAATTCCTGCCCCACTCGTCGGATAGAACTATCCAGAGACTATCAAACTACGCGCGCAATTGCCGGATGAACCCGAATTGATGACTCCGCAAATCGCGAACAATGCAGATTTCGCGCGAAGAAGAGCTACTCGGAGGGTGGCCTGTCACTTACCTGCATTCCCCACCTGTGCGAGTGGCTCGAATAAGCGCAGCAACTTAGCTTGGCTTTCGTTGACGAGCCTCTGGTTCACTGGCAATCCATTGTGAAAGGCATGGCGATAGGTCATTTTAACGGTGCCATCACCGTAAGCTTCGCTGAACAACTTGCCTGACATCGAGATTCGACTGCTGTAGCCCAAAGCAAGAATCCCAAGAGTGAAGTACCACAGGAGATAGAGTCGTGCCATGACCCTATACACCTGGCCAAAACCTGAAAATTCGTGAATGGCTTCAAAGAGCATCACCGCCAGTATGGGAAGAAGTGGGATCCAGAACCTCCCGTCAATGTGCGGCCAACAAAAAATCATTGCAGCGTACCAAAGCAAGTTTACCACAAGAGGAACAAGGTGTGGCGTTCTCAATGACAGATAGGCATCACGCAATACTGCAATCCAACCGCAAAAGCCAGCGACATACACAAGCGGTAGAACCCTGGCTGCCTTCGAGTCTGGCACATTGACAAATGTTTGCCCAAACTCATTCAGGCGGAACTGAGAATTCTGCATAATGACCTCCACGGGGCCTCGTGTTGCATATCGATTCATGAACGACTGGAAATAGCTTTGAGGAAGCACGAATTGTGCCTTGTACCATTCACTGGTTTTCAAAAATAAAAAGCCCAACGCCACCCCCCCCCCCCACCAACATGAAAATCGTGAGTGCAACATAGCTCGAGTGTTTCCTAAGCAAAAGTTCTAATGTGGGTGTCACGATGTGTCAGCGCCACGGTCACTAATGCCGGGAACAGCGCGATTCCGACGGTTTGAACTTGCAGAGCCAAGCAGCTCATTGCAAATGCGGTTAGGAAGTGGAGCCACTTTTGTGCTCCGTTCCCGCAGTAGAATCGACACGCAAAATAGATTGCAGCCGACGAGAATGCGAAATACAGCATGTCAGTGAGGGGCAGTGTTACGTGCTTTATCAGAATAAACGAGCAAAGGACGAACAAAATCTTTAAAAGATAGTCACTTGCACTACGGCGGAAGTCACTGAAGGGGATAATAAAGACTAGTCCGGTGGCAAGGCATCCGATATTAGCGCGACAAGTGAACTACTGTTTGCAATGCCGGCACGCAGCATCACTCGCACCACCGCCGGGTATCCATTCGGGAACTGATCAATGTTGCCGTCTACCAAGTAGCCTTCCCCGGCGTGTGCAGACGCCGCCATGGACAGTAGTCGCGTAGAGTCGGTGTTGAGGCGCAAGGGTGATAACATTTGCAGGCAATAGCATGCTGCGATCAATGCTGTCAATGTGCCCAGTCGATAGTGAACAGGAATCGCAATTTGTGACAAGCGGTTTTCGGTCACGCATATCTCCATGATGGGGGATTTTCTCGTAGCGAGTTCGCGGTAAGATGAATTCCCCGGCTCTTCCACCAGGTGGCCGGCATCTGTGCCGGGCCGAGATAGATGATGCCGCGGGAAGTGATACTTGACAAGAATTCGGTCGAGGCAAGCGGTTCCCGCACAATCGCGGAATTTACGAAGTGGCAGACCTCGGCAGAATGCACCAGCCTTTGCAGGCTGCCTATTTATGAGAGCTGGCCGTGTGGCTTCCAGTCAAGAGTGTCTCCACCGCGGATGGAAGCGCCTAAAGGGGCTCCATAAATTCGCGTTGCGTCGTGGCGGCCTCCAAGGGTAGGTCGCGGGGAGACTTGACGCCAGCTGAGTCGGTACGCGCGGCGGAAAGTTCCCAGCGCTTGGCCACGATCATCCCCTCATAAATAGCCTTCAACAGAGAGAAAATGAACCCGTGTCGGCCGTCAAGGAACCCGCGACAGACGACGAACTGGTAGAAAAACCGCAAAGACTGCCGCATCGGCAGTTTGCGGCTGAAGTCGCGAATTGCGCGCCTTCGCCTGCCAGCGTCAAGGGACGCCAGGTCGCCGAACCGCACCCGGCGGGCCTGCTGAAGTTCCAGCGCCGCTTCTCGTTCGGCGTAACGGATATGCCGGGAGAGCCAGTCGCTAATCCCATGACTGAACGGGTAGTGCAGAAATGGTTCACGAATCGTTCCCATCACGCCATCGACTGGGGGAATTGGAACCTCGCCGTGACCGGAATCCTCGAATCGGGCCTTGCCGCGGTGGACAACGCGCATAATCCAGCAGGGAAATTCATCCGCGTGCTTGAGCCAGCGATCGCCAAGCATCGTTTTCCGGCAGGTACGAAATGCGGCTGCGGATTCGTTGGCGGAGCCGATCGAACCGATGATCTCATTTCGAAATGAGTCGGTCGAGGCCTCGTCCGCGTCGAGCATTAGAACCCATTGATGCTTCAGTCCGGCATTTTCAAGCGCCCAGTTCCGCTGCCTGGCGAAGCTTTCAAACCGATTTTGCACGACGCGCGCGCCTGCCGCCTGGGCCAGCGACACGGTTTCGTCGGTCGATCCGTCGTCGACGACCACCACGTCGTCGCACCAGGCGACCGAAGTGACGCACCGTGCCATGTTACACGCTTCATTGCGCGCCAGAATGACGACGGACAGCGGAACCGGTTCCGTGGTTTCGCTCACTTTCGAGCGACCGCAATCATGGACTTTGCGAACGGGTGGAAGCGTCCGGCACGCTTGAACTCCACTTGTCGAAATCCCGCCTGCATCAGCAATTTGCCCAGCGTGGCCTCCGACCAGAACTTGACATGTCCGTGATCCCAGAGGGGGTTGAAGTGTTGATCGTGTCTTCCGAACAGTGCGATTCCCAAGTTTTTCCAGTAACCGTGAAACGGAGTGGAGATCACCGCCAGTCCTCGATCCTCCAGCAGACTATACACAGTCCCAGCAAATTCCCGGGGCGAATAGAGGTGTTCGACGACTTCGAGGCTGATAACGACTGGAAATTGGCCGTACTTCAAGGCCAGATCTTCATAACAGGAACCTTCTTCAATTCGCAGGTGCGGGTAAGCGCGACGGGCTTCCTCCAGCCCGCGCTTCGACGGATCGACGCCGGTGATGTCATAGCCGAGAGCAGACAGATGCGCGGCGACCGAGCCGTTTCCTGCTCCCAGATCAAACACTCGCTTCCGTTCACGCCCGTCCGCGAACGCTGATTGCAGAATCGCCGATACTTTGGGCAACAGATACCGGTGCGAGCAGCAGTCCGTGGCGTCCTGAAAGCCTTAGCCGGAAATATCAACGGAAGAATTCATTCGCGTGCAATATCTCGATGTTCTCTGAGGTCTGGGTCTGCTGCGATCTGGCCGAACTCGACCTGGTCCAGCATGCACCGCGGCTTGACAAATACGGCGGGGTTTCCGCGAACAATCGTCCAGGCTGGTACGTCGTGCATGACGACTCCCCGCGCGGCTACGATCGCCCCGGGACAAATGGTGACATGCGGGCCGACGAATGCGTCGGCGCAGACCCAGGCGTCGTCCTCGATCTGAATCTTCGCACGAATCAGCGTCATTTCTCGACTGGAGTAATCGTGCGTGCCGGCGCACAGGTGCGATCGCTGCGAAATTGTCACATATCTGCCGATCGTCACGGGGCCAAGATTGTAGATCAACGCATCTTCGCCGATCGCCGTGTGATCACCTACGGTCAACTTCCAGGGAAAGGAAATGCGGACTGTATTGTGGATATGCACCTTCGAACCGATACGCGCCCCGAACACACGTAATAACCAATTTCGGAAATTCCAGCAGGGTCGCGGGCTCCATCGGAACAGTGACTGGCTGCAGACGCTCCAGATGATCCGCAACAGTTTTTCGCCGGCGGAGTACGGGCTCCGATGGCGTGCGGAGGAGGACACTCAGTTGCGCTCGACAAAATCAGGAGGGGCGCCGCCGCCGAGCAGCCAGCAATATGTTGAATGCATTTGTGCGGCGATCGATTGCCAGCTGAACTGCTTTTCGACAAGGGTTCGCCCTCGTTGCCCCATGGCCGAGCGCTCCCCATCCGGCATTGTGAGAAGATTCGACAAACCGCGCGCGATCCCGTCGACTCCGGGCTCCAACTCCACCGCGGCTTGATGCGAGAACGCTTCGGGCAGATTGCATTCTAGAGTAATTGCGACCGGCAACCGCTGCGCCCAGGCTTCCAGCACCGCCATCGGCAGCCCTTCGCTTTTGGACGGGAGCACGAATCCGCTGGCCGATCGCAACAAAGCCGTCTTTTCCTCGCCATAGTGCGGTCCGATCAGATGGACGTCGGACTCCAATCCTGCGGCGCGAATCTGCCGTTCGAGTACCGCCGCATGACCTCCTTGATCCCATCCGGCAATGAGGACCGACCATTCGTCGGCAAGTCGCGGATTGGCGCGGCGCACTTTCGTCCAGGCGGATATCAGTTCCGGAAGTCCTTTCTTGGGATGAATTCGTCCGACGAACGCCAAAACGCGGCGATTCCGAGACAGGTTGGCGACCGAGTCTGGGACACTCGCAGACGGTTCGTCGTCGAGGTCGACGCCATTGGGGATGACACAGATCGGGTTGCTCAGTCCGATGGCGCGCAGTGACCGGTGTTCCGACTGGCAAAGCGCGTGCAGGCAACTGGCCCGAGACAAGTGCCGGTTTTCGAAGCTCCAGCGCACAATTTGTTTTTTCCAACGGGAATTCTGCAGCGCCCAGGGATCAAGCATCCCGCGAGGGGAGATCAGGTACGGACGCGCCATGCGCGAGGACCAGTGGAGATTCGCCAGGGAGGGGTACATCCACAACCCTTGCACATGGACCAAGTCGGGGTTTACCTTCGACAGCCGACCATAGAGTTCCGGGGCGTATCCGAACGCCCGTGGCGGCCACGAATCGCAGATGACCGGCTTCAGTGGTGCCCAGGCAGGGAGGTCGGCCGAGGTATCTCCGTCTGACAGACCGATCACGTTGACGTCAACGCCTTGCTCGGCAAGCGCCTGACCAGTGCGGCGGATACTGGTGAACATTCCTCCCGCGCGGCGGGAGATCGATCCAGTCAGAAACGCGGTTCGCATGCGCGGATTGTCGCAGGAGTTGGTCAAGGAAATCAGCGGCGTAATAGATACAACGCTTCGCCGCCGCGATGGGCGGCCCAGCCCTGACAATGGGTTTCCAGCCAGTGCGCCCCGCGCGCCCAGACCCTGTCGCCAAAAGGAAGTCCGAGGCAAAATCTGCGGCTCTCGTCAACGTTCAGTTCCGCGCCCGCCGCGGCGTCACGAATGTCCCTGTCATTGAAGTAGGCGATCTCATATCCAAACTTGCGGGCATAGCGACCTGCGGAGACCGAACGGACAATCCGGTTTCCCCAGTGTTCGCACAGCGACGACTGCAGGAGAATTCCGCCGGTTTGGGAAAGCATCGACTTTAGGTGGCCGAGTAATTGCTCCAGCCGTCCGGTATGGGCGATCAATCCCAGGCAGAGGATCAAGTCGAACTTCCCGCACCCTTGGGGACCAAACAGAAAGACGTCCTGGTTGACATATTCTATCAGTGACTCGACTCCGGCCGCCTCGATGCGTTGCCGCGACTGGTCCAGCATGTTCGAGGAAAGATCGAGGACCGTGGCGGCCGGGAAGCGGCCGCTCCGCAGAATGGCGGTGGTGATCTCCCCCGTTCCGGTTGCGCAATCCAACAGTCGGCCTTGAAAGCGTTCGGCTAGGCCGCACGACAGCTCCATCCGCTTGCGAAACGAGAACGTGACGCTGGAAGGTTTGCTGGAGTAGTAGTTGCTGTAGACGGCGGCCCGCTCCTGGAACAGCTCAAGTTGAGGATTCGTGATGGGGCTCATCGGTCAGTTCACCTTTAGAACGTGATTTCGGTCTCGGCATCTACGAACGTCATGCAGAACGTCGGGACAACCAGTGCAGAATGGCGCGGTCCACCATCTTGGGGGAGACCGGACCCAGTTCAATCGCCAGTTCACCGGCTTTCCACAAACTCTCCCCGAACCGATTTGGCGTCCAGCGGGAGATGATTTCCCTGCTCCGCGCACCCATTCTTTCCCGTATGGAGTCGTCATCCGCCAACAACAGCAAACGGTTGACGAACTCTTCCTGAATTTCCGGGTCGAATGTAAACCCATTGGCTCCCTGTTCCACGAGATCTGGAGCGCACCCGCAAGTTTGCGAGACAAGCACCGGCAGACCGGCCGCCATCGCTTCGTTGACCACCAGTCCCCATTGCTCGGTTTGACTGGCATGCACGAAGGCTCCTGCCAGTCCGTAATACGTCGGCAGGCTTGGATACTGCTGGAAACCAGGCAGACGGACCGATTCTTCCAGACGCAATATTTTAATCATGGCGAGCAGTTCTGGCTTGCCTGACCCGTCTCCCAGCAGCACCAGATCCCAAGCCTGGTCCCCTGACTGTCGCCGGTACTCAGCAAACGCCCGCAGCAGTCCAGGGAGGTTTTTCTTGGGAATGAAGCGACTGGACGCCAGGAAATAGTTCTCCGGCAACCCGAGACGCATGCGCGCGGCAACCGCGTCGCTCCGTGCCTCGTCCGCGCCGGATTGAAAGTGAAAATTGTCGACCACATCATAACCAAGGAACACACGTTCCCTCGGCATTCCCAACTGTTCGAGGTACTCCGCGTGCGGCGTCCCCCCGGCGAGCGCCGTGCGATAGAATCCGATGATCCGCCGCTTGATCGTCTCCTTGATGAAGGTGCGCTTGTGGTCCAGTCGCTGGCTTTCGGACATGACTACAGCAGGGACTTGGTGGCGCGAACACCAGGCGAGCGCCGCCAGCGCGTCGCACAACGACCAGCCCATGATGGCGACAGCGTCGGGACGCACTTGATCCAGCAACTTCCACATTCGTGATCGAATTTGATCAGGGCTCTGTGTTTCCTCCGAGCCGGCCTCGAACAGCGTGTGACGCGCGAAGCTTCCTGTTTGCGTCACCTCGTCCCAGTCATACTCCGCGTCAACAGGGCAAGTCTCAACAACATGAATTTCCCCCAACGCGCCCGCCGAATTGAATCTCGCCAGATGGTACGGGCCGATGCGGGGAACTGTGATGCAGATCGAATGCATGAGTATCGGAGCGAAGGCGTCGAGCCGTGAAGTACAATTTGAAGGTGTCGAGCAGGACCTCAGTCAAAGCTGGAGAGGGGAGAAGCGATCGTCTGGAATTTGTCGCTCGGGCGGCGGAATACCGCCGGGAACGTGACGTGTCTGCTGAGGACGGTAAGCCGGGCGGCGTTGGGACAATGCGGTGTTATGTTCGTACAGGACCACTATGACGTGGGCAAATACGATAGGCCAAAGCACAAACAAGGAAATGTCGCGGCCCAGGTTCGGAAGCGAACCGAAGATAAATAGAACCAAGAGGATTCGCAATGATTGAAAACCATGCGTTGGGAGACTGACAATCCATTGCCCTAAAAATGTCAGCAGGAATGCGGGAGCAAGAGGTCCGATAAGTCCCCCGAAATTCGCGACACCCTGGCCGATAAATCCAAAAGAGATGGTCGCTGATACATCCCCTTTATATTTCCCGACCCGGAGCAGCGCGAACTCTCGTCCTACAAATGGCTTGTCCGCCCAGATGGCACGCGGGACGAAGTTCAAGAAGTGCCCCAGATAATTGTTTCCCCATTCGATGGGGAGCATCCCCGCTTCCTGATATCTGTTCATGAAAACGAGTTCCTGCGTCATGTTCAGCCCTTGATGATGCGCATCCTGGATCTCACTGGTGATCGTTCCCTGTTCAATCGCGCTTGCAAATCCCCGTTGACGATATTGAATTGCCGCCAGCATCGCGATATTCAGTACCAAGGCACAGACGATCACAAATCCGACCTGCTGGGCTCGCGTCCAGGGCTTGATCAGCAACGCGGCGAAAATGGCGGGCATCCCCACGGCCAGTGCCAAATGCCGCGTCCCTGCCAGAAAGTACATCGGCCAGGTGAAACAGATCATCAGCAACATCAACATGCGAACGCTGCTGCGTTTCGAGCAGACGTACAACAAACCAAATCCTGAACAGAGCACCAAGTAGATGTACCCCGCAGCCGACAGAAGAAACCCCGTCGATCCGCCGAATCTGCCGCGGCCGAACATGGTGACACCCCCAAACCGCCCTTTCAGCGGAAGCATCAAGTCCAGCACCTCGAACCGCGCCAGGACGACACCGATCATCCAGAGCGCGAACCAGGCCAATAAAAGCGAACGAACGACGCTGGCTTTGTCGAATTGAGCCGGGTCGAGCGATCTCAACACGAGGGTGGGGGTTTTTCGGACAATGACGCCCATCAGCACGCGAAATGCAAGCAGAAAGACTATTACCTGCGTGAACGCTGTGTCCAGTTCTTCGGGAGTGAACCGGGCATAGTCCTTGGGCGTGTAGACGGGATCGATCAGGTACCACAGCACTGTGACCAGGTACACCAGACCCGCGTAGATCCAGCGAAGCTGCCTGGAGTTGGAGACCGCTTCATAGAGCAATATCGCCGTCAGCAACACCGCAACCTGATAAGTAATCAGTTCGTAAATCGGCGCGGGCATATTCACGGAATCTGCATTGAATTGATAAAATACGTCTGAGGGTAGACCCGTGCAGTCTTGCCCAATTTAAGGACAAATCAGCCCGCCATGTCCCGGCCTAGTTGTTACCTGTCCACTCGAGTTTCTCTGACGATGGCTCGCACAACGAGTTCCCCAATCTGGCGAGCCGCCAGCCAAGTTCGTCAAGTGTCGACAAAGGAGTCTCGCGGCGGGCCTGGGCATGGCGCGCAAGTACCTTCGGTGAAGTCACGTAGGTCATGATGGCCGCGGCGATCGAGGCTCCCGTGACTTCATTCAGCAGCAATCCGTCCACGCCGTCCCGGACCACATCCCCGCAATGCCGGGAGGCGATGATCGGCAGGCCGAATGATGCCGCCTCCAATTGGGTAATTGCGTATCCATCGGAATGCGTCGGCAACAGAAATACATCCGATTGACGGTAGTACTCCGCAGCCGTGTCCCGGCTCACCGGGCCGACAACCCTAACCTGTGCCAGTCCGCGTAACTGGTCCAATAACCGGTGGTCACCGTGGCCGACGATCGTCCATTCGATTGGCTTTCCCGCCAGCTTTCTGGCCGCCTCGCATAATTCCAGGATTCCTTTGCGGGCAATCACCTGTCCAAGAAAGAGTACTCGCAACGGCCGGTTGGTTCCAAACGATTCTGGAATCAGTAGATCTCGTGCGGGCGCGGGACAATCAGTTGCATAAACCAAGGGGACCACACGAATCTTGCCCTCCGGAATCCCCTCGTTGAGCAGTCCCTGAGCTGACCAATTCGAGTTGACCATTACAATGTCGGCCAGTTCGCATTCGCGCCGCCACTGGCGCCAATAGGCGGGCGGTGGCTCATCGAGAAAGGGGAGTCCGGCCTTTTCATGCAGTTCCGCCACGATTCGCGTTTCGGCGGGTCCGGGATCGATTTGTCCAAGAATCGTCCGTGAACCGAACCGCTTTGCGGACTCGAAGATCTCCTCGGCTGCATAACTGTAGCTGAAGACTATTGATGGAGGTGAATTGCACCTAGCCGCGCGTCGAACCGCCTGGGCGGCGAGTTGGCCAAACCAGCGGTTGCGTGCCAAAATGCGTCCCCAACCGTTCGCCCCTTGAAGCTTCGAAACCAGCTCATTCAGTAGGCACCGGGCGTTGAATGCTCGCACCGCGGTTCGCGGCACCTCAGCGTGCCGGCGCTGGGACAACCGGGGCGAAAACGGCCACGCAAACGGGGCGTCATGCCAGTAGTCCGTGACCAGCGTGACAGGCACGCCGACACGATACAAAGCTCGAGCTATCGAAAAGTGCTCCCGCGCGCCAATTTGGCAGACAATCCACCCGCCGCATTCTAGATTCAGATTCGTCTCCAGCGGCACCGTTGAACGCCTTTCGATGCCTCGCTTCATCGTCTGCCACCCTTCCTAAATCGTCCGCGGATTTTGCAACAGACGATCGCACTAATCATCAATAGTTCGCTCGATGGGAGACGGATGTCGCCGAATCCGCAGCAGCAGCTTGAGGGTCTCCGACCGGACGGTCTTGCGGTTCGACCTGTACCACCAAAGCGCCGCCGGAATGGCGCAAACGCCGCGCAGCATCCCTGAAAATCTCCCTTGCGACAGGCAGTAGCACAATCTGTTCAACACTTGCAGACCACCATAGGGCCAAAGTAGGGGAGGATACCGCAAAAACACCAGCAGGGCCGTGTTCGTGATGTGCGCTGCGTTGATTTTCGCTTGTCCGTGTCGCGACGGGCGGTTGCAATCATGATACACCTGCAGCCCCTTCACAAGGGCAATGCGATCTCCTTGATCCAGAAGTTTCAACGTGACGTCCGCCTCCTCCATGCCATAGGCGCGTTCCAGCGGAAGGTATCCTCCGGTTTTTAGAAAAGCCGAACGTCTAAATATGCAGCCACAACCGACGAATCCCGCGGATTCCTGCATCTGAACAGGCCCCAACGTCTCTACCGGCCTGCATGCAATCGTTGCTGCATGCTCCAACTCATCCCCCTCGAGAATCTCGCAGGCGAACATGGCCACATCCGGATACTGTTCCGTCAGATCAAGGGCCTGCCGAAAGAAACTCGGGGACAACGGCCAAGAATCGTCGTCAAACGATACGACGATATTGTGCCGCGCCAATTCAACCAATCGATTTCGCCCGCCCCCCGGCCCCTGTCGCGATCGAGCGTGGTTCACGCACACATGGGGAAAAGCGTCGTGCAGCCGACGCCCGCTAACCAGGTCACCCGCATCGACATGCACCAAGATATCATCCGGGGCGGGATCGCAACTCAGGATTCTGCCGACAGTCTGCAGCAGTTGCTCAGGTCGCCCATACGTCGGAATCACCACTGAAACTGCGGCTTTGTGCGAATCTCCTGGCGACAAGACCATATCGTGTTGACTGCTCGCTTGCTGCACTTGGTCGATGGAGTCTGGTCCCGAAACTCGAGTCTGCAGAAAACTCACGCGTTGACTTCCCCTGCGGTGACTCTCAGTAGTGGTATTACCTCGGCGCGGAACAACATCACACATCGCCCGCCGCGTATTGAGCGCACGGGTGCTGGAAATAGGACATGATGTGCCCGGGAAGCTGGGCAAGTTTCTGCATGAAACCGTTCAGGTTTGACT
>JAKFUF010000093.1 GCA_021732845.1 Planctomycetaceae bacterium
CGAACCGTCCCGGACGATCCTTCGAGCGCGAGGCCTATCACAGACAACACAAGGCCACCAGTTTCAAAAAACGAAAACGCAAACAGGAGGCCCCTGAACCAAAACAGTAAAGTAAGTACCATTGGGCCTTAGCCCCCGGTTGGAGGATGATCGGAAGACGCCAACGCCACGAACCGGACGCTAACGCGTGCCGGCTGATGAATCTGCCCTCAATCGGCGTCCATCCCAAGCAACTTCACCATGTTATTGTTGCCGCGATTCTAAGTTGCCTGCACGATTCCGCCGCGACGCGGTCCCAAGACGGACTGCGGTCACTCACACTCGCTTCAACCGTGCGGCAATCGCACTTGCGACTCACTTTGCCGCCTCCGCATCTCCGCGGCTCAGGATGATGTGCACCACTTTCCGGACTCTCTGCACCAACATGAACTGCCGAACCTTGTCCTGCTCGACATGCGGATGCCCGACATTGATGGTCCCGCCTTCCTGAAGAGGGTCCGCGATGACAACCGTCTGCACAAGCTCCGCATCTTCGCCGTCAGTGGGTCATCCCGCAGCGACTTCGACAGCAAATCCCTGCAACTCGACGGCTGGTTTTCCAAACCCGTGCGGTTCGACGCATTGTTGCAGGCCGTGCGCGGCCAGCCGCCTGCGTGAAAACTGGCCACGCTGAACCGTGGCGTGAATTTCAGTTCACACGGCTCATGGTCGCCAAGCCGACACCACAATGACCACGGGACCTACTCTGTCGCCGCGCGCGTCGCTAAAATTTGAACCAGCAAGTTGCGTCTGAGAGGCGCGCCACTTGCCGTGGTTCGGCAAGTGGAACGAAATCGTGCGGCGCAACCTCCCACGTCGCCAACGCACTTCGTTCGCTGACGGGTTTTGACAAATACCGTCGCCAATGGTCCCGAGGAAATGCGGCGGTTTGATGTTTGCCCATCTGGCTTCGTTTTTGGTTCAGCGCCGCATCCCCATTTTGGCGCTGTTGACCGCCGTGGTGGTCGTCGCGTCGCTGCTGTCGTTTGGGGTCAAGTTTGACTTCTCGCCGCAGGCCATTTTTTCGGGCAACGGCCAGCTTGTGGCTGACGCCGAGCGGTTCCGCGAAACATTCGGCCATGAAGACGCCATTCTGCTGGGGATCCTGGAGGCCACCGGGGAACAGGACACGCTCACGCCCGCCTCCCTGAACTGGCAGAACGCCGTTGTCGCCAAACTGCGAACGCTGCACGACGTCCAAAGCGTCGAGAGCGTGGCTTCCCTGCAGGTCCCCCAAATACACTTCACCTTCGGCGACCCGTTCAAGATGCGGCTGGGTCCGCTGATTCCCGCCTTTCCGGTTGACGCAGTGACCGCCGAGGAAGTCCGAGTCCGCGTGGACCGGATGCCGCTGATCTCTGGTGCCCTGCTGAGTGAAAGCCGCCGGGTTGCCGCCATTCCCGTCTTCGTCGATCCCAAGAAGCGCGATCTGGAATCGATGCAGACGGTGGTGCATCAGGTTCGCGACGTGCTGAGGAACGAGGCGACTCCCGCCGGCTTCAAGTGGCACCTCACGGGCCTCCCCGACCTGCGGGTGGATGCCGTCGAAAATCTTCAGAAGGATCAGGCGGGCTTGCTGCCCTTTGCCGGCGTGGTCTACCTCTTGGCGTTGATGCTGATGTTTCGCTGCGTGTCCGGCGGTCTGCTGCCGCTGGTGGCGGTGGGGGTCGGACTGTCGTTCACCTTCGCCATCCTGGCGCTCACCGGACAGACACTGAATGTGGTCAGCAATGTGCTGCCGATGCTGTTGTTGATCATCGGGATTTCCTCGTCCGTCCAGGTGGTCGCCGCCTATGGCGAGGACGCCGACGAGCATGGGCATGATGTCCGCGCGCTGGCGGGCCGCGAGGCGGCGACGCGGGGTGCCATCGGCCACATGGCGGAGGCCTCGCTGGTGGCCTCCGTCACGACCGCCATCGGCTTTCTAAGCCTCATGACCGCGCGTTCGGATGTGCTCAAGCAGTTCGGCATTCAGTCGTGCATCGGCGTGGCGATGCTGTACATCGCCCTGATGACGGTGTTGGGGACGTTGTTTCCCTATTTTCGGCCGCCGCGACGGCGGAGCGCGGGACGGTTGGGGCGGGCCTTCGAACAGACGGTGGCCAACATCGGCACGCTCGTCGCCCGTCACCCGCGAACCATGCTGGCCAGTAGTGCCTTGGTTGTCGTCGCGGCGATCAGCGCGGGAATGTTTGTCCGCGTGAATTCGTACACCTTTGAGACCTACGAAGAATCCCATCCCACGCTGAAAACGATGCGTCTGGTGGAACGCGAGCTTTCCGGCCTGCTGGCACTGGAGGTGTCGCTCAAGGCGAAGGACGGGGCGACCCTGATCGAGCCCGATGTCTACCGCAAGGTCGCCGAGTTTCAGCATTACGCCCTGCAACAAGAAGGTGTCTTGTTTGCCCGGTCATATGTCGACCTGCATCAGGAGCTGATTTCCCGCTGGAGCCGGACGGACCGCGATGTGCTGCCGGCCGACGATGACGATGGACGCCGGCGGCTGAATCAGAGCAACGTGTTGTTGCTCAAGCTGGAAAAGGCGTTTCACTACTCAAAGTTCCGCACCACCGATGGCACGCAGGCGCGGGTCATGCTGCGTCTGAAAGACATCGGCACCAGCGAGACCCTGGTGCTCGCCCGGCGGCTCGAAGCCACCTTGACCGACCTGTTTCCAGCGGGCGGTCCAGTGACCGCACACCTGACGGGCGATGCCTACGTCAATGCGGTTGCCATGGACAACCTGATCCACGATCTGTTCGGCGCCCTGCTGACCGCGTCCTTTTCGATCTTTGGGATGATCGCCCTGTTGTTTCGATCAATCCGCGTCGGATTGATCGCCGCGCTCCCCAATCTGACGCCCCTGGCACTGACGCTGGGCTACATGGGCCTGCGGGGCTACGACATGAACGTCGGCAACGTGATCGTGTTCACGATCAGCCTGGGATTTGCGGATGACACGACGATCCATTTTCTGTTTCGCTTCCGCGAAGAATATCGCAAAGACCTGCACGTGATCGATGCCATTCAGCGGACGTTTCTTGGAACCGGCCGGGCGATTGTCCAGACCAGCCTGCTGGTCGTCAGCGGCCTGTTGATTCTGCTGTTCTCCAATTTCCTGCCCACGCGCCGCTTTGGCGAACTGACGCTGGTGACGCTGGCGGGCAATCTGCTGGGTGTTCTGCTGATGCTGCCCGCCTGCGTGGTGCTGTTCTGGAAACGCACGATTCCGCTGCCGGAACCGGAATTTACAGAATCTTCACACGCCGAGTCCGTTTCGCGCTGACCGTAAAATACCCTACGCGCTTGGTGCCCGGAGCGGGATCCTTCTCAAGTCGCGGCGGACGAATTAGATTGCATTGAGAATCTCTGAGGCAGCTCTCAGCCTCAATGAATGGACGTGGTTCTCCCTTCAATCGACAATGGATTTGTAATGGCCCTGCAACCAGACGACCTGCGTAAAATTGACGCCTACTGGCGGGCGGCAAATTATCTCTCGGTTGGCCAAATTTATCTGCTCGACAATCCGTTGCTGAAGCAGCCGCTCAAGAGGGAACACGTCAAGCCACGGTTGCTGGGGCACTGGGGCACGACGCCGGGGCTCAATTTCATCTATGTGCACCTGAACCGCATCATCAAGCGTGACGCGGCGAAGATGCTGTACATCATTGGCCCAGGACATGGCGGACCGGGCATCGTCGCCAACGTGTACCTGGAGGGCACCTACTCCGAGGTCTACCCAAACATCGGTCAGGACGAAGCCGGCCTCAAGCGGTTGTTCAAGCAGTTCAGCTTTCCCGGCGGCATCCCGTCCCACGTGGCTCCCGAAACACCGGGCAGCATCCACGAAGGCGGCGAACTGGGATACTCACTGTCGCATGCCTATGGTGCGGCCTTTGACAACCCCGACCTGGTTGTGGCGTGCGTGGTGGGGGACGGCGAGGCCGAAACTGGACCGCTGGCCACAAGCTGGCACTCGAACAAATTTTTGAACCCCGCCAAGGACGGGGCGGTGCTGCCGATCCTGCACCTCAACGGTTACAAGATCGCCAACCCGACGCTGCTGGCCCGCATCAGTCACGAAGAGCTGGCCGCGCTGTTCCACGGGTATGGGTATGCGCCACGGTTCGTCGAGGGCCATGAACCGGACCAGATGCACGAACAGATGGCCGTGGCTCTCGACGACTGCATGGCCGAAATCCGCAAGATCCAGGAGGCCGCGCGGGCCGGTGAAACGAAACGCCCGCTGTGGCCGACGATTGTGCTCCGCAGCCCCAAGGGCTGGACCTGTCCCGCCGAGATCGATGGCAAGAAGTGCGAGGACTACTGGCGGAGCCACCAGGTGCCGATGGGCGACGCGGCGACAGCCGAACATGTGTCCATCCTCGAGCAGTGGCTCAAGAGCTACCGACCAGAAGAGCTGTTCGAGGACTGCGGAAAGTTCAAGGCGGAACTGGCGGCATTGGCGCCGGAAGGCGAGCTGCGGATGGGGGCCAATCCGCATGCCAACGGCGGCCTGCTCCTGCACGACCTGAAGATGCCCAACTACCGTGACTATGCCCTGAAGGTTAAAGCTCCGGGCGGCACGGAGGCCTCCGCGACCCGGGTCCAGGGCCTGTTCCTCCGGGACATCATGAAGCTCAACCTGGACCAGAAGAACTTCCGCCTGTTCAGCCCCGACGAGAACAACTCCAACCGCTGGCAGGATGTGCTGGAGGTCACCAACCGCACCTGGAACGCCGAGCACTATCCCACGGATGACCACCTTGGCCTCGACGGACGGGTGATGGAGGTGCTCTCCGAACACCAATGCCAGGGCTGGCTGGAAGGCTATCTGCTGACCGGACGGCATGGCTTCTTCAGTTGCTACGAAGCGTTCATTCACATCATTGATTCCATGTTCAACCAGCACGCCAAGTGGCTCAAGGTGTGCGGCCACATCCCGTGGCGGCGGCCGATCGCCAGCCTGAACTACCTGCTCAGCTCCCACGTCTGGCGGCAGGACCACAACGGGTTCAGCCACCAGGATCCCGGCTTTATCGACCATGTCGTCAACAAGAAGGCGGAAGTCATCCGCGTGTATCTGCCGCCCGACGCCAACACCCTGTTGTGCGTGACGGACCACTGCCTGCGCAGCCGCAACTACATCAACGTGGTCGTGGCCGGCAAGCAGGCTGCTCCGCAGTGGCTCACGATGGATCAGGCGGTCAAGCACTGTGCCGCGGGTGCCAGCATTTGGGAATTCGCCAGCAACGACAAAGGACAGGAACCGGATGTCGTCATGGCCTGCTGCGGCGACGTGCCGACGCTGGAAACCCTGGCGGCGGTCGAACTGCTGCAGAAGGAACTTCCCGATCTCAAGATCCGCGTCGTCAACGTCGTCAACCTGATGAAGCTCCAGCCGTCGACCGAGCATCCGCACGGGATGACCGACTTCGAATTCGATGCCCTGTTCACCCGCAACAAGCCGGTGATCTTCGCCTTCCACGGGTATCCGTGGCTCATCCATCGCCTGACCTACCGCCGCCACAACCATGCGAATTTGCATGTGCGGGGCTACAGGGAAGAGGGCACGACCACCACGCCATTCGACATGTGCGTGCTGAACCAGTTGGACCGCTTTAACCTCGTGAAGGATGTCATCGTGCGTGTGCCAGGCCTCGCCGACCGCGCCGCGTATGTCCTGCAGGCGATGAACGACCGCCTCGTCGAACATCACGAATACGTGCGGGAACACGGCCAGGATATTCCAGAAATCGACCACTGGACCTGGGGTGGCGCGACCAACAAGGGCGCGGAGACTTCGGCGGACAACTGATGGTCGTTCAGGACAGGATGAAAGTGGATGCGAAGGACGGCAAAGGATCGGTTTCGACCGGCTCAGCAACGACATCCTCTCGCATCTTTTTTCATCCTGTCCAATTCCCCTGGCCCTATGTTCCAGAATCCGGTTCCCGCTCCAGGGCATCCAGTTCCAGCAGGCGACGGTCGGCATTGAAGGTGGGGGGCGGCAACGACTCGGCAAGTTGCTGCGCGGCTTCGGGGCTGAGCCGCGCGGTTTGCCGGGCGATTCCGCGAAAGACCGAGAGCCCTTTGCGCAAGGCGATAATCTCCCTGCGGGTCCGGCCCTTGGGGGCGTCGGGCCAGCGTCCCGGCAGTTCTTCAAAATCGAAGAACAGGGGCACGATCTTTCGCATGTAGTCCCAATAGGCGGGATGATCGGTCTGCAGCAGAAACAGGCCGCCAGGCTTCAAGGCCACGGACACCAGCCGCAGGAATTCGGGGGTGATCAGCCGCTTGTGGATTTCTGCCGGGTCGTAGTACGGCTGTGGGTGATAGCAGTGAATCTCGTCGACGCTGGCTTGAGCCACGTGATTGGCGAGCAGTTCTCGGCCGCCGCTGACGGCAAAGCGGATGTTTGACAGTCCCCGCTGGTTGCCACGCCGCGTGGCATAGCGGATGACGACCGGCAGCGTGTCGATCCCCAGATGGTCGCACTCCGGCCGCCAGACCGCGCTGCCCAGCAGGTAACGTCCGTTGCCACAGCCCAGGTCGAGAACAATGGGAGCCTCGCGTCCGAAGAGTTCGGGCCAGTTGAGGCATCTGGCAGGGAGGCGTTTCAAGGCGGTTTGCGTCCAAGCCTCGGGGGCGAGGATCTCGCCGGCAATCGGCACGCCGAATTCGCGTTCAATCTGACGGTGGGGCATTTTCGATTTTCGATTTGTAATTTTCGATTGACGTGCAGCCATCGCCGAAATTGGGATGCAGACTCGGGCGGATGATGCAGCACTCGGCATTTTGGCAAAGTACGGCGGCACTCACAATTTGCGAGTCGTCGCATCCCTTTCACCGCTGTCCCATTTATAATGAACCGTGGATGCGTTTCGGGAATGAGGGAGTTGGCATGAATCGGTTTTCGGTCTGTACGTTGATGGTCGTCGCCGTGGGGACGACATGGGGCTCCACCGCATTGGCGGTGGAGCCCGAGGCGGCGCGGAAGCACTGGGCCTTCCAGTCGTTGGACGCTGCCAAGGTCCCAGTCGTTCCGAATGCACCCACGCTGAGCGCTGTGGACCGGTTCATTGTCGCGGAGCTGGCGAAAAAGAGATTGTCGCTTTCGCCCGCAGCAGAACGACACACACTGATCCGGCGGGTGACCTTCGATCTGACAGGCCTGCCGCCCACACCCGACGAGATCTCTGCCTTCGTCAACGACAAGGATCCCGCGGCATTTGACCGGGTGCTGGACCGCCTGCTCGCCTCGCCGCGCTACGGCGAACGCTGGGGAAAGTTGTGGCTGGATGTCGTGGGCTACGCGGACTCGAACGGGTATTTCAATGCCGATTCGGACCGGCCCCTGGCCTACCGCTACCGGGACTATGTGATCCGCTCGTGGAACGACGACAAGCCCTTTGACCAGTTCCTCCGCGAGCAGCTCGCCGGGGACGAACTGGCGCGGCTGGAGTCCGGCGAAGTCACTCCACACACCGTGGACCTGCTGACAGCCACGCATTTTCTCCGCAATTCTCAGGATGGCACGAGCGAGAGCGACGGCAACGCCGACGAGGTGTTGCAGGACCGGTTCACGGCGCTGGAGGGCACGCTGCAGATCACGGTCAATGCGCTGCTGGGGCTCACCATCCAGTGCGCCCGCTGTCATGACCACAAGTTCGAGCCCATCTCGCACAAGGAGTATTACGAACTGCAGTCGATTTTCTATCCTGCTTTTCCCACTTTTAATCCAGAAAAATGGGTCAAACCCAGAGACCGGACAGCCCATGTCGCCGTGCCGGCCGAGCAGCAGGCCTACGAGGCGGCCATGCAGGCGCATGAGGCCGAGGTTGAGGCCCTCAAGCACACCCTGTCTGAATGGGAGGAGAAGAACCGTCCCCATGGGACCGTGTTGTTTGCCGACCCGTTCGATGACAAACTGGCAGACCGCTGGAGCAACACCGCCCCTGGTGACGATGTCGAGGGTGGTTCTCCGGCAGTTCAGCTTGAGCCGGAAGTGGGAGACGCGGCGGTGGCCGCAGCCACGGTCCGTGACGGGCACCTTTCCATTCTCGAGTCGGGTGCCGCGGGCGACCGGTGGCTCTCCACACGCCAGGTATTCGACTGGACGCCCGATGTGGTTGGAGCCAGCGTGCAGGTCACCTTTGACCTGGTGGCCGACCGCATTGAAGGCAGCGACCCCGCCGCGCGGATCGGGTTCTTCCTCGCCCTGCACGATTTCAACGACAACTCGACCGACGCGGATGCGGGAAACATCCTGTTCGATGGCAATCCCGCCGGCGGGGCCGCGCTGCACATTGATTATCCGGGCACCGACGCCCGCGCGGCCGGCACGGTGGGAGAGGCGGGCTATCAGGCCGGCCGCAACTACGGCGTGCGGATCTCACGCACCAAGGAGGACAAGTTCCTGGTGCAGCATCTGGTCGGCGGACACCCGGAGGGACCCACCGTGATACTGGAGGCCAGCGATTTGCCGAACGGTGGCTTCGGCTTTGAATACTGCTGCAAGCGCAGCTTTGTGGTGGACAATGTTCTGGTCGAACAGTTTGCCGGCGAGCCCGCCGCCGAGTTGGCGAAGGTCGCCGAGAAGCGCAAGGAACTGGCCGCGGCCGTCGCAGCGAAGCAGGCGGCGAAACCCCAGCAGCCGGGGCTGATGGCCTGGACCACGGATCTGATGGACACGCCGAAGACGTGGCTGCTGGGACGTGGGAACTACAAAGACCATCTGGAACCGGTGGGGCCGGGGATCCTCTCGGCGGTGAACGATGCCCCGTTCGTGGTCGAGCCCGTGACCGGCGGCAAACCGGTGAGCGAACTTCCAGATGTCTCCACAGGCCGGCGGCTGGCGTTCGCCCGGTGGCTGACCGCCCCCGACACCCGGGCGTCGGCCCTCGTGGCCCGCGTGCTGGTGAACCGCATCTGGCAGCAGCATTTTGGCGTCGGCCTGGTCACCTCGTCCGACAACTTCGGACTGTCGGGCAGCCGCCCGGTCCATCCAGAATTGCTGAACCACCTGGCCAGGGAATTGGTGACCAACGGCTGGAAACTCAAATCACTGCACCGCACCATCCTGCAGTCGGCGGCATATCAGCAGCAGAGCCTCCCACGGACCGAGGCCAGAAAAGTCGACCCCGACAATCGCCTCTGGTGGCGATATCCCCCACGGCGGTTGGAAGCCGAGGCCTTGCGCGACGCGATGCTGTTCGTTTCCGGGGAACTCCAGGAATCGAACGGTGGTCCCTACACGCCCACCACACGGCAGGCCGATGGAGAAGTGATCGTCGATGAACCGGCAGGAGACGCCGCAAAGAGCGTGCTCCGGCGGTCTGTCTACCTGCAGCAGCGTCGGTCACAGGTGAACAGCCTGCTGGAACTGTTCGATGCCCCAACCATCGTGACCAACTGCGCCGTCCGCCCGAGTTCGACCGTCCCCCTGCAATCGTTGGCCCTGCTCAATTCAAATTTCGTGAGGAGCCGGGCAACGGCGCTGGCAAAAAAAATCGTGTCTCCGGACCGAACACGGGAGGAACAAGTCCTCGCCGCCTTCCAACTCACTGTGGGTCGCAACCCCCTGCCGGCTGAACAGACCGCCACGGTTCAATTCCTAACGAGTCAAGCCTCTGAATACCCGGACACACCTGATCGAACCCTGTTGGTGTGGACCGATGCCTGCCAGATGCTGCTGGCCTCCAATGCGTTCTTATATGTGGACTGATCCGCGGAGCACATCAGCGGCAGGGCGCAAGCCCAGCCTTTTGAAGGTGTGAAAACAACGGGAAACTCCGGGCTTTCTGAAGAGTCCGGCCACCTGGATCCAGCGTCGAAAGACGCTAAAGTCCCGAATTCTCGGTGTTTTTCACGACAATGCACCTTCAAAAGGTTGGGCGCAAGCCCTCCGTTGATGCACATACCCGAGGTAGAAGTTCGATTTCCAATTGCCGATCGACGTGGCGGGAGGGCTCTGGTCCTCCAGAGCCGCGATCAACGGACGACCCGGCTTTTGGCACAAATTGCGAGCCGTCCCGTGACATGCGGGAGGGGCACATGAAGTGCAAGAAATCAATAACCGGACGGCTTGCGCCTTGCCGCTAAAGTGATCCTGTCAAACAAAAAGCGGGCTTCGCCAAAGGTGAAGCCCGCTTGAGGAAGCGACCGTTGCAGAAGCCGTTCGGTTACTTGTTTGGCAGCTTGTCCTGAACGTTGCGCGCCAGGCCCAATACCCGCAGCAGGCGGATGACGTTGTAGGTCACGTCGAATTCCCACCAGCGATGGCCATGCACCGCCATCCGCTGGTGAGCGTGGTGGTTGTTGTGCCAGCCTTCACCGTAGCTGATGAGGGCGACCCACCACAGGTTGCGGGATTCGTCGGTGGTGGTGTAGTTGCGGTAGCCCCAGATGTGCGTGGCGGAATTCACAAACCAAGTGGTGTGGTACGAGGCGACCATGCGGGCACACACGCCCCACAGCAGCACCGACAGGCCCTGGTGGAAGAAGTATTCACCCACCGCGTAGAACACGACACCGGAAGCAATCAGGTAGGGGAAGAACGCTTTGTCGAAGAAGCGGTGGACCGGATCTTTGTACAGGTCGGGTGCCCAGCGGCGGTACAGGGCATCCTGGTCGCTGGCGGTGTGCCGGGGGTAGAACCAGAGCATGTGCGACCACCAGAACCCATCCAGGGGGCTGTGCGGGTCGTCTTCTTTGTCGGAATGCACATGGTGCATGCGGTGCGTGGCGACCCACATCAGCGGGCTGCCTTCGGCGGAGAGCATCCCGCACAACGAGCAGAAGTACCCCACCCACTTCGGAACGATCATGCTGCCGTGCGTCAGCAGGCGGTGGTAGCCGAGTGTCACACCCAGGCAACAGGTGACGAAATGGAAGATGAAGAAGCTGGCGAGACCCACCCAACTGAAGTGCCAGAGGGCAGCCACGGCCCCGACGTGCATGGCGCCCATCCAGAAAAAGATGCCCCAGGCGATGCCGTCGGGAAATCGATCGCGAAAGCGCGTCTGGTGCCGGACCGGTGCGGGTGTCACCACGGCGGACTCTGCTGCAGCCTCAGTCGCCGCGGAGGCCTGAGCCGCCGCCCGCGCCTTGCGGCGGGCAATTTCAACCACTGTTTCGGTGGTTTCGGGAGCGTCAATCGCCGGGGCTTCCACGGCGTTGAGAGATTCGTGTGACACGGCCTAGTCCTCTATATCCTGACTGGTTGAATTGCTTGGTTCGACATCAGGATTTTATGTACAAATCGACTTGGCCATGTCACGGTTGTGTAAAACTTCAGTCACAGTTTTTTCGCGATCCAAAAATTTCCCGCTGGCCACCTCGGCGGCAACCTGTTTCAATTCGCAACACAAGACGCAAAAGACAACGCAAAAACGACTTGCGTAAAACCGCTGCCAGCCTGCAATACGAAGATTTGGCGAGGAATTCACTTGCCAAAAACAGCCGCTTCTGCTCGCAGCCACCGCCCACCTCCACAATCGAAAATCATAAATCCAAAATCGAAAATCACCCTCCCCCCATCGCATTCCTCCACCGCCGCACATCCGCCTCGGTCAAATGGTAGACCTCGATCGAAGCTCCCGCGTGTTCGATCGGTTTGAAGAACTTGAAGTACCCAAAATCTCCAAACCGGTCCCGTGGCACGGAGACGTTCACCCCCTGATAGGTGCCATCCGGCAGACGCACGTTGTACGGGCGGTTCTCTAGCAAATTGATGCTCACCGCGTACCATCCGGGCTGGGGAAAACGGCGTGGTGGAAGACGGTAATGGATGCCATAGGCCGTGGGCGATGGCGTGCCAAAGTAGGCCAGCCCCACGGCCTGGACCTGATGCCGCTTGAGCACTTCCCGCAGGGCAGACAGACCCTGACCCCAATCCAGATTGGAATCCAGCAGGTGTGCGCGGCCACCGGCGGGGCCGCCAGCCGCCTCGTTGAAGTAGGCCAGTTGCTCTGGATGACAGCGGATGTGCAGGGGGAGCAGCAAAAGCGGGACGCCAAGAAGCACGAACCGAAGCTTGTATCTGTGCCACGAGAGCCACCGGGCCGACTGTCCGGCGACGAGGATCAAACCGGGAATTACGGGCAGCACGTAGCGCAGACCGAGTTGCATTTCGGACAGGCTCGAGATGACAAACACCGTCAAGCCGGGGGTCAGCACAAACAACAGCTTTCCCCACAGCCGGGGTTCACGTCCCGGCCAAACCACGAACAAGACACCAAGCGCGAACAACGCCTGCACCGCATGCGGGGCCTTGTACCACAGTGCCAGGATGAAATATTCGCGAAACCCATGCTCTTGCCATTGCCCATCGAGGTACACCGGATGCAGCGATTCCATGATCGATTTCTGCCGGTCCAAGCCCTCCAGGTACGCCCGCGGCAACAGGACCGGCATGGCCCGCAGCCACGGGGGGGCGGTGTTCAACCGCTGCAATGAACGGCTCCCGAATTGGTAGGTCGACAGCGGTGCGCCGGTCCCTTGAAACAGGTAGCAGGCGTTCCAGGCGGCAAGGGTGGTTGCCACAATCAGCGTCCACTGCAGCAGCAGGCGTCTCGTGGGGACGAGCATGAACCCCCACACCCGCCAGGCACAGAACCAGGCCGGCACGGACAAAGGCAGCAGAACAACGGCGGTAAACTTCGTACCCTGAGCCACGCCCATCAGCAGGC
The DNA here is from genome assembly GCA_021732845.1 of Planctomycetaceae bacterium. Taxonomy (GTDB): domain Bacteria; phylum Planctomycetota; class Planctomycetia; order Planctomycetales; family Planctomycetaceae; genus JAKFUF01. Next base: position 12,732 of record JAKFUF010000093.1, read on the forward strand.
CCAGACACAGCGCCCGCCGCCAGGTCGGATGCTGGGCGAATTTCCAGACGGCATACCAGGTGGCTGTGAAGGCGAGGACCAACCCCAGGTCGGGAGTCACCAGGGCCGCATTGCCCAGAATGGTGGGCGACACCGTCCAGATTGCCAGAGTGGCCAGCGCGGCCGCCGTGCCGAACCACTCCCGAGCCCACACGGCCAGCAGCAGTCCCGTGGCGAGCGACAGCAGGATGTTCATCCCGCGACTGAGCAGGAACCAGCGTTCGAAACTGTCGGGATTGGCCCGCACAAACTCATCGCCGTAGCGCGTGTCGTCCGTGGTAACCTCACGCGGCCCGCTGTTGGCCGTGACCAACAGCGGCAGCGCCGCCCACATGCGGGTCAGCGGAGGGTTTTTGATGTCAAAATCGAACCGCCCGGTCTGGAGGTTCAAAAGACCAATCGGCAAATGCCAGTATTCGTCGTGCGTGACGCTGATCCGCCGCGCGGCATCGAAGGCCAGCCCCGCATGCAACAGCAGCAGAGCCGCGGCCGCCACCCGAAACCATCGTTCGGCCCGTTGCTTGGCAGGGTCGACGGGCGACTGATGCGTATGCGTCGGTGCCGTCATGTCCCGCTCAGCCTTGCTTCGCCGGAGAACTGTTCAGTGCCGCCTGCTGCAGGGCCAGCAGCCGTTCAATCCCACTGCGGGCCAGGGCCAGTTGGGCGTCGAGCTGCGCCTGCGTGAACGTGCGACCTTCGGCGGTTCCCTGGACTTCAACATACTCGCCTTTGCCGGTCAGCACCACGTTGGTGTCAACCTCGGCGCGGTGATCCTCGGAATAGTCGAGATCCAGCAGCACCTCGCCGCCGACAATCCCCACGCTGATGGCAGCCACGCTGGTCGTCAGGATGGGATTGGGGCCGACGGGAAGAGTACTTACAGCATCCGCCAGGGCGATCCAGCCACCGGTGATGCTCAACGTCCGCGTGCCGCCGTCGGCTTGCAGGACATCACAGTCGACGGTGATCGTCCGCCGTCCCAGCGCGGCAAAGTCCACGACCGTCCGCAGGCTGCGGCCAATCAACCGTTGGATTTCCGTGGTCCTCCCGTCCACCTTGCCCGCCCGTTCGCGTGGCTTGCGCGGGCTGGTGCTGCCGGGCAGCATGTTGTATTCGGCGGTGAGCCACCCGGTCTGCTTGTCGCCGAACCAGGGCGGCACCGTCTCTTCGACGGAGGCGGTGCAAAGCACCACCGTCCCCCCGGCCTGAATGAGCACGCTGCCCGCGGCGTTCCGCGTGAACTGCCGTTGAATGGTGATGGGCCGCAAATCAGCCGGACTGCGGCCATCGCGGCGAACGAATGCTGTCATCTCGAAAATCGCTGGGGATGAAGGTGGACCGTTGCGGCATGAGATCAAAAAGGGATTGCACCGTCATGTCAGCACAATGTCAGCATACGGGCAGTCTTCTCAGTGTCACACAACCATCCATATACATACTGACGACGGCGACGGGATGATAGGCTCGCCAGCCTCCGGCCTCCGGCTTCCGGCGTCTACCGACGTAAAGTCGTCTTTTTCTCCACAACAGAGTACTGTCGCTGTTTTGGCGTTCCGTCGGAGGCAAGTGCGATGCGGTCGAATTCATTGACTTTCCTTTCCGTTGCTGTACTCGTCGCGTTCCTTTCAGCCGGCACCGCCCGCAGTGAGGACGCTCCCAAACCTGCGGCTCCAGCGAACTACTTCCCGGACGATTCACGCCACCTCGCCCGAGTGTCCGAAGCCCGCATTCTGTCGGACTTTTCCCGAGCGCAGCCGGCCAGCGGCCTGACCACGGGCCGGCGCGAGAAGGGAAAATGGAAGGTGATCTCGTACGCGACCGACACCCTGGAGGGCCACGCCCTCTCGACCTTCAGCAACACCCATTCGCCGACCGTCAGTCTCCCGTTGGAGGCAGTCGGGTGGCATGCCGTGTATGTTGGTCTCTGCACGGTTTCCGCCGGGTTGGACAAGGCCGACCAGAATGCCGTGCGGGTCAAGCTGAGCGGCGAGACCGTGTTCAAGCGGATGTCAAACGGCCTGCCACTGCTCAAGCCACGCCGCGACCAGATTCAAGAACTGTTCCTCACCAGGGCCGATCTGACCGGGCAGTCCCTCGACGTTGCCGCCGTGCCCTTCACCTCGGCCAATGTCTGCTATGTCAAAATTGTTCCCCTCACCGACGCCGAGGTGGCCGACTGGCAGAAGCCACGGGATGAATCCACCCGCACGGAAATCGCCACGTTCGACGGACATAGCTGGATCTGGCCCTACCAGCCCCGGACCAAGGAACATCTCCTCGAAACGTTCCGTGGGTTGGAACGCTCCGACATTCGCAAGTGGTGGTTTCAGATCCTCGGGGCCGACCTGACCTGCTTTCCATCCAAGGTCGGCAACATCGCGGGCGCCGGAACGCAGGATTTCAATACCTGGCAGCACGAGGAGTTCACCCGCTCGGTGGAGGCGATGGCCGCCGCTGGCATCCACCCATTGCGCGTGGCTCGCGAAGAAGCCACGCGGCAGGGGGCGGAGTTTCACGTGATGATCCGCCCCGCCGGCTGGAAGGGTTCGCTGCCGTGGGAGGAAGTGTTCAACAGCCGCTTCTTCGAGGCCCACCCCGAATGGCGCTGCGTGGACCGCGACGGCACGCCGGCCCTGTTCATGAGCTACGCGTATCCCGAAGTCCGCCGCCATGTCCTCGACATGCTGCGCGAGACGCTGGAACTGCAGCCCGATGGCGTGGGTTTCCTGTTCCACCGTGGGATGCCCATGATCCTGTGGGAAGAGCCGTTCCTCCGCGAGTTTCAGGAACGCTACTCAACCAATGCCCGCGAAGTGGCCGAGGATGACCCGCGCATTCTTGAGCTTCGCGCCGAACTGATGACCCGCTTCATGAAGGAGGTTCGGGCGTTGCTCGACGAAGTCGCGGTGCGGCAAAAGCGGACGCAGAAGTTCAAGATTTCGCTGGCCACGTTCAGCAAGGAGATCGACAACCGCAAGTTCGGCCTGGATGTCGGGCGGTGGGCGAAGGCGGGGCTGGTGGACGAACTGGGGATCGCCTTCTTCGCGCATCACACCTCATTCACGCAGCCAGACATGGCCTACTACCGCCGCGTGACCGCCGGCACCAAGGTCAGCCTCTACCCCTTCGTCATCGCGTGGCTCACCGGCAAGCCCCAGGAATTATGTGCCAAGGTCAAAGGGTTCTATGACGGCGGTGCCAACGGGATTGCCGTCTGGGACCCTGCAATCGAAGGCCACTACCGCGACGGCTCGCCGGGCAACGTGTTCGACATCGCCTCCCGCCTGGGCCACCGGGACCTGATTGCCGGGTGGGCCAAAAATGGCCCACCCGAGCCACACGCCATCCCGCTCAAGCGCTGGGCCGACAACCACTATAGCCGATGGTTCCCGAATACGGGTTTTTGATCCGGATGCTGATGCTCGCGGCGTGAACGACTCATCCGTTGCAGAACTTCGCCGCCGTGAGGACGTACACATTGGCCACGCGGACGGCGTCATCAATGGAGAGCCACTCTTCGACCGTGTGCGCCCCGCCGCCGGTGGGGCCGTGAGTGATGCCGGGGATGCCGGCCAGGGACCAGAAGCTGTTGCAGTCGTCGACAAACGGCTTGGCTCCCAGCGGCAGGCGTTGGCCACCGGCTTCAACGAGGGCTTGCTGAAAGGTTTCGACGAAGGGATGCGTGGTGTCCAGCTTGAAGGCGTCGCGGATGACCTGGAACTGGACTTCGATCTGGGTCTTGGTCTTGCGTTCGACCTGAGCCACGAGTTGGCGGAACTCCTTTTCGACTTCATCTGGGCTGCGTCCCGGCAGCCAGCGGCGGGTGCCCTCCATCCAGCAGACCTGGGGGTACTGGTTGAAGATTTCGCCGGAGTGGATTTGCCCGATGAACACGGTTTCGCTGCCCGCCAGCGGATCGGTTCGGCCAGCGATGGCGTCACCGAGTTGACGGAAGCGGGCCACGAGTTCGGCACCAGCGTTGATGACACTCGGTTCGTCGAGCGGACGCATCACCTCGTGGACGGGCGCCCCGGTGCGGCGGATGAAGATTTTCCACGTGGCTGAGCCACGGCTGACGGTGGGGATGCACTGGTTCAGATATTCGGGGATCAGGACTGCATCGCCGACCAGGCCATCGCGGATCATCTGATTCAACTGCTGGCCGAAGCCCCAGGGAGCCTCGTGGAGATCGTGTGCGGTGAACAGCACGCTGCCTTTCTTAAGGACGCCACTGTCGCGGATGACGCGCAGGGCTTCGATGGCGGCTGCCGTTCCGCCCTTCATGTCGATTGAGCCACTGCCGGTAATTTGCGTGGCGGTGACGGCCGGGGGCACGAACGGCAGATGGACCGTGTCCACATGTCCGTTGAACTGGATTGTGGGGCCGGGCTGTCCGGAATCGTACCGCACGGCGACAGCGGGCGCGGCAGGGTGACCACCGACAGGCCGGTCGACTTTGAAGCCCTCGGCGGTGAGCATCGCCGCCATGTCATCGAGCAGCAGTCCACATTCGCCCGTGCGGCTGGGAATGGACACCATCCGCGTGATGGTGTCGATGAGACGCTGTCGCTGAACCGTGGCTGGCATGTGAACTCGGGCTGTTGGAGGGACGGAAGAATTCGAGGGGGTGACCTTAGGTGCTGGACGGCCTCGAAATCCTACCAAGCAACGGATGAGTTTGGGAACGCGTTGGCCGGATCGCTGAATGTTGGATTGCACAGCTCAGGGCTGGCCAGTTTTTGAAGGTGGCGAATTCATCTTGTAACCCGACGCGTAAGAGAGGCCGATTAATCTCCCGGCCTCGCTTGCGCGTCGAGTTACAAGGAATTGATCGAAGTTGCGAATATCGGAAAATGCGGCCAGCCGTGGGGATCGCTGGCCAGACTGCGTGGCTGCGATGCAACTCTGTGCAAATGCTGTAGAATCATTCCGCGGGTTGTGCACCACGTCAGCCCTCCCTTCGATTCCCTCTGACAGAAAGTAGTGCATGGCCACGCTCAAACCTTGTCCAATGTGCGGCGAAGACGTGTCACTGAATGCGGCCGCCTGCCCACATTGCGGCGAAAAACTGCGGCGTACCGCCAAATCCAAGTCGCACGGAGAGGGCGACGCCACCGGGGGCCTGATCCCTTACAAGAACCCGATGGCGCTGACCGCTTACTACCTGAGCATCGCCTCCCTGATCCCCTGCTTTTTCTTCCTTGGGGCGGTGTCGGTGGTCCTTGGAATCATGGGGCTCAAGCGTGCCAAGCAGACTCCGGCCATCAAGGGCCAGGTTCATGCGTGGATCGGCATTATTCTGGGTGGGGGTTGTTTCCTGCTCTGGGGAGGACTCTTCGCCACCGGAGTGATTGCCGCGATCAGTTCAGGACGTTGAGCAGACTTCAGGAATCCACTTCGAGATGCGAGTCCTACCATGAGCCACCGTTGGTCGTGCGTCGCTTTGCTGCTGGTCCTTGCCGCAAGTTTCTCCCACTCGGCGAACAGCGCCGCTGCGGCTGACCGCCCGAATATCGTCCTGATCATCACGGATGACCAGGGCTACGGCGACCTGGGCTGTCACGGGAATCCGGACATTCACACACCGCACTTGGATGCCTTCGCCAAACAGAGTGTGCATCTGAAGCAGTTTTATGTCTGCCCAGTGTGTGCCCCCACTCGGTCGGCGCTGTTGACCGGTCGCTACAACTACCGGACCGGAGTCACCGATACCTACCTCGGCCGCGCCCTCATGCGTCCCGAGGAGGTGACGCTGGCGGAGCACCTTAGCCCTGCGGGGTATGCCACGGGAATTTTTGGAAAGTGGCACCTGGGGGACAACGCGCCGTTGCGGGCGATGGACCAGGGGTTTCAGGAGTCGCTGGTGCTCAAAGGTGGCGGGATTGGCCAGCCCTCCGATCCGCCGGGCGGCGAAAGCTATTTCGATCCGCTGCTCCTGCACAACGGGAAACTGGAGAAGACCAGCGGCTATTGCAGCAATGTGTACACCGATGCAGCGATGCGGTTCATCGAAGGCAAGAAGGATCAGCCATTTTTTGTGTATCTGGCCTTTAACGCACCGCATGCTCCACTTGAGGTGCCAGAAGAGAACCTGGCCCCATACCGCGGCAAGCCACTGACAATGAACGCGACCCAAGGGAAAGTTGATCCTGACGTGACCGCCCGCGTGTATGGGATGGTCTCGAACATTGACGACAATCTTGGGCGGTTGTTCGCCAAACTCGACGCGCTGAAACTGGCTGAAAACACAATCGTCATTTTTTTGACGGACAACGGGCCGCAGCAGCCGCGGTACACGGCGGGCCTGAGGGGGCTCAAGGGAAGCACGTATGAGGGCGGGATGCGTGTCCCGTTTTATGTCCGCTGGCAGGGACACTTTCCCGTTGGCACCATCGACACGGTGGCGGCCCACATTGATGTGGTTCCCACATTGCTGGCGGCAGCCGGCGTGGAGGCCACGGGACAAGCCATCGACGGCCGCAGCCTGCTGCCGCTGCTGGAAGGCAAAACTCCGACAAAAGAGACATGGCCAGAACGGACAATCTTTACGCAGTGGCATCGGGGTGATGAGCCCGACTTGTATCGGTGCTTCTCCGCCCGGTCGGCGGAATGGAAGCTGGTGCAGATGCAGGGCACCCGCCCAGGCCCCTTCAAAGACGAGCCCCGGTTTGAACTGTTTCACATTGCCAGCGACCCGTTCGAAAAACAGGATCTGTCCGCCAGCCGTCCAGAGATCCTCCAGCAACTGCAGCAGCAGTACGAGGCGTGGTTTCGCGACGTGACCGCGGCCGGGTTCGCACCGCCAAGGATTCACGTTGGCGACACCCGCGAGAATCCGGTCCTGCTCACCCGCCAGGACTGGCGTGGTCCGGCGGCCGGCTGGAGTCCGAAGGATGTCGGCCACTGGGAAATCGAAGCCGTGGCTGCGGGCCACTACGCGGTCACTGTGCATGCTGGACCCGGAGACCGCCGCCCGGTCAAGCTTGAGTGGGGCGGGCAACAGATTACCGCGCAGCTCGAGGCCGGAGCCACGCATGCCACTTTGAAAGTGACGGCACCGTCCGGACCCGCCCGCATTCAGGCAACCATCGGTGATGCGGCGAAACCTGAGGGGCCAAAGTTTCTGGAAGTGCGGCTGACCAAAGATTGACGTTGGCTGCGTCCGCTTGTCCCCGGCCGTTCTGGGACAAAACGCCAAGGAATTCGCGGAATTCGCGGTTTTTTGGCAAATGGCATTCAAGAACTGCGGTTGACCGTGCGCGGGAATTGTGGAGAATCCCCGCCCGGTCTGAACCTCTGCTATTCTGCGGAGACAGGATTTCCCAGACACCAAGACTTCCTCTTCCCGCAAAGGGGGCGTCGGTGACCGCTACCGGTTTGCTGATTCTGTGTTCGGTGTGCGCTGCGCCGCCGAATGAAACTCCATCCCAAGTCTTTCGCACTTCGCCAGCCTTTGCCGCCGCCATCCGGGGACAATCTCCCTACGATGATGCCGGGCTGCCGCCGGGCAACTTTAATGCCGCGCCGGGAACGACCTACCAGGCTCCGCTTGGCGGCGCGCCGCTGGGAGGCGCACCCCTCGGCAGCCCGCCCGCCAATCAGGCGTTTGGCAGCGATCCATTTTTGAGCGGCGGACCCGTCCTGCCGGTTCCCCAGTACGATCAGGGGCTGACCTATGGGATCACCGGGCCACAGCCATATCGGTTTGGCTGGACCACCCGATTGGACGGCGGATACCTCTCCGCATCTAACACAGACAACGATGCGGGAAAATTCGAGGTCTGGGAATCCAATCTCGCACTTCGCTACACCACGCCGCTCTCGCAGAACTTCATCCTCGCCTGGACCCCGGAAGTCAACTACCGTTCGTGGCAGGGGCCGTCCACTCCCAACCTCCCCGGTGGCGTCTACCGCTTCGCCTCGGATTATGAACTTTCAACACCGGCCAATAACCCGGTCGCGATGCAATTGGGGTTCACTTCGTCCTTTGCCAGCGACCTGCGGGGCAGCACTTCTTCTGATGCCTGGCAATACGATGCCCGCGGTGCGCTGTTCTTCCGGCTCGACCCCACCTTCACCGTGGCTCTCGGGGCAATGTATCTCGACCGCGTCCACGATCAGATTCTGCCCTATGCCGGCGTGATCTGGGCACCGTCGAACGAATTCGAAGCCCGCATCATGTTTCCCAAGACGCGCATCAGCTACCTGCTGGGCGGGGCCGGCGGCTATACGACCTGGCTCTATGGATCACTGGAATACAACATCGAAGCCTACCAGATCGATCTGATGGGACCTGGCGGCGCCGACGAGCAGATTCAGATCGAGGACTACCGGGCGATGCTCGGTCTGCGGACCGACAACGGGATGGTTACTGGATTCGTCGAGGCTGGCTATGTCTTCGCCCGCCACGCGGACTTCCACTACGGAACGCCGGACTTCAATATCGACGGCGGATTCATCACCCGCTTCGGCCTGCGCTTCTAGTCTCGGCACTCCGTTGATCCGCCCATATTGATGGGCGAACTTGAATGTCGAACGGACCTGCTGAGGCGGTCCGTATCGACTTTCTGATTTCCATGAAGCGGCTCGTTTCGCCGTTCATTCTCGTCAGGCTCCTGTACGTTCGCACCGCCCAAAATATCGGCTCACGCTGAAGTCCGTGCCGCCGATGCTCACTCGGCCATTCACCGTCTTTTCCCCTACAACCCGAAAAATCCGCTCAATTGCTTCAAGTGGCATGTTGCTTCCTGTCGATACCGATTGTGATGAAGGCGCGCGGTCGAGGTTGGCCGTTTGCCCAGGAACCCAGGCAGCCGGGGCGTTAACCGGCGGGTTCTCAGTCGGTGGACGACCCGGCACGGCTGGGGGGAGATCAGCATGCGAAAAGGATTTTGGATGTTGTCGGCCTCCGCGGTGGTCGTCGGAGGTTTTGCGATGGCCGTCGGAATGGCGGATGAGTTGTCGACTCGCCGGCTGCCGCCACAGAAGACGCCGGCATCCTCTTCAGCCGCAGTGAAACGAGCAGCCGAGGCTGAAAGCAAGGAAACTCCCAAGCCCTATGTTCGCTCGCGGGCCGCCACCCCGGCAGCCCCCGCCGCCCCTATGACCGGAGCCGTCAAGTCGGCGAAGGCTGAGGCCAGCAAGGCAGAACTGTCCAAGACCGAAGCCCCCAGCGCCGTGGCTTCCAAATCCGGTGCCAAAGCCCCGCCCGCCAAGAACTACTACGATCAACTGTTCGGCGAGGAAGCGGCCGAAGTGACGCCGGTCTCCGGTGAAAAGTCCGAGGAACCAGCCGCCGGTGATCCGTTCGCCGCGGAAACCTACGATCCGGCTGACAAGTCCAGCGAAGTCATTCCCGCGGACTACGAAGCGGATTCGAAGAAGGTGACCGTCCAACAGGTTTCGCATCCGGCGGGACCCGCGCCACGATCTGCCAAAACACTGCCTGCCAGCGCGCCTCCAGTGAACGCGGCACCTGCTCGTGCCGCCCGCGAACTGCCGGCGAACAAGATCGCTCCGGCGAAAGCCGCTCTGCCGCGAATCGCGGACTCCAGTGTGACACAGGTCTCCGCCGAGGCTCCGAGCCACTCGGCATCCGCGACCGAAACGCCAAAGGTCACCCTCAAATGGGTCGCCCGCGGTGAGCTTTCGGTGGGCCAGGAAACAATCTGTCAGCTCGTCGTGAAGAATGAGGGTGAGGGCACCGCCCGCGACGTGCGGATCGACGCCCACTTCCCTCGTGATGTCCGGCTGATCAAGGCCGACCCGTCTCCGTCCGAAGCCCGCGACCACCTGGCGTGGGACCTGCCCGCACTGGCCGCTGGTGAAGAGAAGACCATTTCGATCACCATGATGCCTTCGGCCCGCGGCGACATCGCCACCTCGGCCACCGTCCGGTTCTCCGGTGCGGCGGTGGCGAAGCTGCATGTTGAAGAACCCAAACTGGCGATCTCGATCAAGGGTTCCCCGATTGCCATGGTCGGCGAGTCGACCTCACAGGTCGTCACCGTCTCCAACCCCGGCACAGGCGTGGCTCGCGACATCGTAATCCGAGCCACAATTCCGGCGGGCCTGGAATATGGCAAGGGCAAACAGGTCACTCTGCCGATCGGCTCCCTGAGCGCCGGCGAATCGCGGGAAGTCAAGCTGGCGATGACCGCCGTCGGCAACGGCGAGCAGGTCGTGCTGGTGGAAGCCAGTGCGGCCGGAAACATCAGCCAGTCCAGCAAATCCGTGATTCAGATCACCGCTCCCAAACTGGACGTGGCGATCTCTGGTCCTGGTCTGCGATACCTGAACCGAGCCGCCAAGTACCAGGTGACGGTCAGCAACAAGTGCCCGGCCGCGACGAACAACGTGCAGATGAGCCACGTGGTTCCACAAGGCTTTGAATTCGTCAAAGCCGATGGCGGCGGAACCTACGACGACTCCACGCGGACGGTGAACTGGTTCATCGGCCACCTGGAAGCCGGCCGGTCGGTGACCGCCAGCGTCGAACTGATGGCCAGTGCCCTGGGCACACACCAGCACAAGGTGAAGGTCTCGGGCGACAGTGGCGTGACAGCCGAATCCAAGACCGAAACCAAGGTTGACGGTGCGTCCGCCCTGGTGATGGAAGTCTCGGATCTGGATGATCCCGTCGAAGTCAACACGCAGACCGCCTACGAAATCCGCGTGAAGAACGATGGCTCGAAGGCCGCCACCAACCTGGCGATCACCTGCGAACTGCCGCCCGGCACCGAACTGATCAACGCTGACGGCCCCACCCGGCACAGCATCGTGAAAGGCAAGATCGTCTTCGCCTCGGTGGCTGATCTGGCCCCACAGAAGTCGATCACCTTCCGTGTGATGCTCAAGGGCAAGGCCCCCGGCCAGCATCGCTTCCGGGCTCAGTTGACCAGCACCAGCTCGCCAGAGCCGGTCGTCGTCGAAGAACTGACGCGGTTCTACGCTGACTGATGAATTCAGAGAGCTTAAACCTTCACCACGCCCCTGGCTGCCTGCAGTCAGGGGCGTGTCTATTTGGCCATCTCAGAGGCCGGGACGGACCGCTGACCTGACGGGCGGCACGCGCGGACGTAGAATAACGCTCGATCGTCCTTCCCCAGCAGCATCCCAACAGTCAGCGTTTCTGTGCAAATCCATCTGAACTATGGCCGGGGGACCGTTCCGCTCAACTTGCCCGACGAAGCGGCAGTCACCGTCATCCGCAAGCCCGTCATGCCGGTGCTGCCGGATCCGGTGGCCGGTGTGCTCAACGCATTGCTGAAGCCGGTTGAAGCTCCTTCGCTTGGTGAACTCGCGCGGGGCCGGACCACCGCCTGCATTGCGATTTGCGACATCACCCGCCCAGTGCCGAATCATTTGTTCCTGCGGCCGATGATCGAGACGCTGCTGCACGCGGGGGTGCCTGCCGCGGGCATCACCGTGCTGGTGGCGACGGGGCTGCACCGGCCCAACGAGGGCGCTGAACTGGCCGAACTGGTGGGCGATCCGTGGGTGTTGGAGACGGTCAAGGTCGAGAACCATTTTGCCCGTAACGATGCGGACCATGTCAATCTGGGGCGGACCCGGACGCGAGGAACAGTCGTGAGGCTGGACCGGCGGTTCGTCGAGGCGGACCTGCGCATCGCCACGGGACTGGTCGAGCCCCACTTCATGGCGGGCTACTCCGGCGGGCGGAAGGTGATCGCTCCGGGCCTGGCACATGCGGAGACAATCACCACGTTTCACAGCGGCCGGTTCATGGCCGACGTGAATGCCGCCAACTGCAATTTCGAGAGCAATCCGCTCCACGAAGAACAGTTGGAAATCGTCCGGATGCTCGGCGGGGCTCTGGCTCTCAATACTGTGCTCGACGAACATCGCCGCCTGTCGTTCGTCAATTTTGGCGATATTCTGACGAGCCACGCCGAAGCGGTGCAGGTGGCCCGGCAGTTTTGTGAAGTTCGCCTGCCCCGGCGGTTCCATACCGTGGTGACCAGTGCTGCCGGATATCCTCTCGACAAAACCTACTACCAGACCGTGAAGGGGATGGTTGGGGCGATGGAAATCCTCGAACCGGGCGGCGATTTGATCATCGCCTCGGAGTGTTCAGAAGGGATCGGGTCAGCCGAATTCCTGGAGTCGCAGCAGCGGTTGGTGCGGCTGGGGCCGGACACGTTTCTCAGCAGTCTCTTGTCAAAATCGCATGCGGCGATCGACGAGTGGCAGACGCAGATGCAGCTCAAGCCACAGGCAATTGGGAATGTGCATCTCTACAGCGACAAGCTGCCCGCCGCGCACCAGTCGGCCACCGGCGTGGCGATGGCCCCCTCGCTCGACGAAGCTGTCCGCAGCAGCCTCGCCCGCAGCCCCGACAAGGCGGTGGCGGTGATCCCAGAAGGTCCCTATGTTGTCCCGTTTTTTGGAAACGGCACAACCACGCCGCAGCCTGCTCTAGCCATGTCGTAAACAGGCGACAAATCTGCCATTTGTCATGTGTCATTTGTCATTCACCGCAAAGCCGAAATGTCCGCACCGCTCGAGATCCTCCCCGTCACCGGTCCCATCACTGGAGAAATCCGTCCGCCAGGCTCCAAAAGCATCACTAACCGCGCGCTGATCATTGCCGCCCAGGCGGCCGGAACCAGTCGGTTGACCGGTGTGCTCGACAGCCAGGACACGCGGGTGATGCTGGAGAGCCTGAAACGGCTCGGCTGGAGCGTCGAACAGGATCTCGCCACGGCAACGGTCGTACTCAGCGGCGGGACCGGTCGACCAACCGCCTCGAAAGCCGACCTGTGGCTCGAAAACAGCGGCACCAGCATCCGGTTCCTCACCGCCCTCTGCACCCGTGGCTCAGGCACCTACCGGTTGGACGGCAACGCCCGCATGCGGGAGCGGCCACTCGAGGATCTCGTCGCCGGGCTGAATCAGCTTGGTGCCAGTGTCCGCACCGAACTCAATAACGCCTGCCCTCCGGTCATTGTCGAAGCCGCCGGCCTGGCTGGCGGTTCGGCATCCGTCCGCGGCGGCACTTCCAGCCAGTACCTGTCGGCCCTGCTGATGGCGGCACCGGGAGCCACGGGGGAGGTGGTGTTGGAGGTCAGCGGTGATCTGGTTTCCGAACCGTATGTAGTCATGACACTCAGGGTGATGGAGGAGTTCGGTGTCAGCGTCGATTCGCCGCGCAGCGGCCTGTTCAACATTCGTCCCCAAGCCTACCAGGCGCGGGAGTACGCCATCGAACCCGATGCCTCGGCCGCGAGCTACTTCTTTGCCGTGGCTGCCGCGACCGGTGGCTCGGTGACGGTTCGCGGATTGTCGCGAGACTCCCTGCAGGGGGATGTGGGGTTTGTCGACGCCCTTGTCCAAATGGGCTGCCGGGCGGACTGGAGCCACGATCAGATCACTCTGCACGGCGGGCCGCTGCGGGGCATCGAGATCGACATGAACGCCATCAGCGACACGGCCCAGACGCTGGCGGCCATCGCTCCGCTGGCCGAGGGGCCAACCAGCATCCGCAACGTGGCTCACATGCGCCACAAGGAAACCGACCGTGTTTCCGCACTCGCCACCGAACTCCGCCGCCTCGGCCAGGGGGTGGAGGAGTTTCCCGACGGCCTGCGGATCGAGCCTGCTCCGCTGCGGCCGGCACAAATCGCCACCTACGACGACCATCGCATGGCGATGAGCTTCGCCGTCCTCGGCCTGCGCACACCGGGGTTGTTCATTGAACATCCCGAATGCACGGGGAAGACCTACCCCAGGTTCTTCGAGGATTTGAACCGGCTATGCCGAAGGTGATAATCTGCGCCTGCACAACATCTATAGTCACCTTGTCCAATTCGCACACCTCTGCCCCCGATCATCGACAAAGCCGAAATGCAAAGGGAAGAAAAATGGGGACTGATGAGTGCGTCGTGAATTTTACTTGATCGGTGTTCTCTTCTGCCAGAAGACAGCTCGCACATCATCAGATGTATACCGAATTGCTCCTTTCAGTTCGTACCGAAAATCACGGAACAACTCCCAGAACTCCGTGCCATCACTAGCTTCCACGAATGCCCCCTCATACCGAGGGTCGCCTACCTTTGTGGGGTCTAGCCGGTCGCACCCCGCATTGTCGCTCTCACCGTAGATCGGTAGGTGACCAAATTCCGCTATTGCCCGCAGCTGCTGCTCTGTCATCATTACCTTCCAATCAGGTATGAGAATGTCTCATGGTGCCTCTTTTTTATTGACGAGCACGCACTCATCAAGCCACTCAGCCTTCATCGCGTCAGTCATTTCCATCCAATTATCATTCTTGCAGGCGTGCGTCCACTGAACGGATAACGTCGACGCATCTCTGATTTTGAAAGTTTCTTGAATGCCCATACCATTCGGATCAGAAAAGATAAGCTGCAATTGCACCTCACCAGTAGAATAGTTGCGTTCTATGACGTTGACCGAGCAATCCTTCCGAGAATTCGAGCCGTCAATTAGGGTCGCTTCAGGTTTCACTGACGAGAAATAATAATTCCACTTCTTTCGTTCGCCGCGCCAGTGGCCGGCCAAGCGTGACTCCAGCTTCTGGGGGTATCCATTGTTAGCCCCGAGAGATTGTTCCTTCAGTGTGAAAGCGGCAGTTGCGTCGATACGGCGGCCGTCACCGCGATCAATCGTTACCCCATCAATTCCGATCTTCCACGATGCAACTTCACCTACGGTTACGTTGTCGAAACTAATACTTTTGATGACGCTTCCACCCGCACGCACGTTTGTTTCATTTGTGAAGCTATTTCCTAAATAGCCTCCCTGCGCGTTATGAATGCTCATGGTGATGGCGACATAGCTAAAGAGTGTAGTTGATTTGTTGGTAATCCGGAACTCAAACTCCGTACGGGAATAACTCTGCCTACAACGCAGGATCTCAACCTCGATGACTGGGTTCACATCCCGAAACTTATCGTGAACAGCTTCATTCTGGCTGGCTTCCCAGTCGACCTTGAAACCGTCTACGGTACGAATGAGTATGTACGTCCAGCTTGGAGTGTCCGGAGACGATTTACTAACGTCGACCGTTACTATGCATTTCTCGCCGATTGAGGCGTTTCGGTTTTCAACCGACTTGATTGTACCCGGCAAGAAGTCGTCCCGCTTGAATTGTTGAACGTTTCGGTAGATATTGGCCAACTTTGGCCGCAGCCGATCAGCGTTCAAAATAAGCGGCAACCGCTGCTCCCATGTGCTGGTGGCTAAGTACTCTTGAATAGTTGACTCCGGTGTGGACGAAGTTGCCAACGATCTGTTCGGATTTTCTGAGATGACGCTAAGTGATGACGATGACTCGCTCGTCCGATCTTCCAATTGCTGCAGGGCCAGACTGCCTTTATTATTCTCCATAATCGAGAGGGCAAGGAATGCTAGTGCAACTATTAACAACCCACCAATAGCTCCCAGTCCGACGAGCAGGAGCGGCGATTGCTTCTTCGATTGAGCCTGAGGCCTTGCCGCAGTGGAGCGATGGATGCCGCCTTCAATACGGGATGAGGGCAAACTCAGGTTCGACGTATCAGATCGAGGAACTGCCGGTGCCGGCCTTTGCGAGTCGCCCGGGGTTTGTAGTCGCGTGGAATTCTCTCGTCTGGAGTGCGACGGGCCGAACAAGCCCTTCACCTTCCGAGCGGCTAACCAAGGGTCGTCGGCCCCCTTCTTAATCTCCGTCTCGGGCAGGATCTCGCCTAGGTCGGCAAGCTTTTTTATTTGGGCCGCCGTCAGCGGCCCATCAATGAGGCCGGTGCTTCTCCGGTAATACCACTCGGCGGACATTTCGTTCACTCCAAACCGGATGTTGATGGCGGATTCAGTCAGTCGGTTCGCGGGGACTGAATGCTTCGATCACGCGGAGGTGGATTTAGAGACGGTCATTTTAATATCCATTTGGGTGCTGAGCAATGGGTTTGCCCCTCTGCAAGCCTTGTCTTTATTTTCCACGGCCAATGTAGTCTCCCGTCGTCAGGCTTGAGTTGGGGTTGGATGATTGCATGACATTCAGAACGATCCCAACGCGCCAGATGAATCTTATGTTCTCGGTTCATCCGCTGCTGATGTCTGGTAGAATCGGCGTTGTAGAAGCCGCAAGTTTTTAGCCCAGGTCTTCGATGCCGACATTCACCGTCACCCGCCGCGTGGCCTTTTCCGACACCGACATGGCCGGAATTGTGCATTTCGCGAATTTTTACCGCTACCTGGAAGAAGCCGAGCATGCCTTCTTCCGGCAACTGGGCATGCGGATCATCGAAACGCAGCCCGATGGCCGCGTGATCGGCTGGCCCCGCGTCCGCTGCAGTTGCAGCTTCACCTCACCGGCCTACTACGAAGACCTGCTGGACATCCACCTGTCGCTCACCCGGATTGGTGTTCGTTCCTTGACCTACGGCATCCGGTTCCAGCGGGGCGACACACTCATCGCCCAGGGCGACCTGAAAACCGTCTGCTGCTTGTGCCGGCCAAACCACCTGGAGTCGATGGATATTCCGCCAGAATACCTGGCAAAACTGGAGCCGTGGGCTGCCGACGACGCGTAGGAATTTGGCTGAGGCACTTCTAGTCTAGTGCTGCGCGCCCACCGGGCTCGTGGCTTCCACGTTCAACTGCCCCAGCAGGCCGACAATCTCGCGGATGTCCTGCTCGCGACCGCTGTCTGGCGGAGCGAGGGGATCGCGGAATTCGTAGCGGCGGGTGCTGCGCAGGTAACGGAGACCTTCAACAATCAACGAGCGCTGCGTAGGCGTCAGCGCAACGGTCAGTTGCTCGCTCATTCTGGCTGGCTTTCTGAAGGAAAAGTCGCGTCCATGAGTTCAGCAACGCCCTCCTGACGTCGGGAACATCTCCATCAGCGTTCCGCACACAAGATTATGCGCCGGTTCTGTGAGAATCAACCCGACAAACGGTCAAAGTCAATTTCTGGCTCTCAACCGCCTCGATTCTTCATCGGCGAATCGTTCTGCGGAACTTGTGGCGTCAGCCAGCCCGCGCCACGACCGGTGCCGTGGTGAACTTCCGGGTGATCGGCAGAAGCGGTTCAAACCGGCGGTTTGGCGGTTGTTTTCGCCACCAGCAGTTCATGCAGTGCCCACAGTCCAAACGCCAGCCCGGCGGCAAACCGCGGAATCGACTCCAACCCATACCACTCCCCCAGCAGACCGGCGGTCCCCGGCAGCGTGGCAATACCGACCATGGCCGCGCTCACCTGAAAGCCGATGGCATGGGTCGCCAGCCGTGGCCCCAACCGCTGCGGAGTCCGCGACATCAGGCACGGAAAAACCGGTGCCAGCCCCAGCCCGACCAGTGCCAGTCCGGCGAAGCCGACTTCGCGGGGCGTGCCGAAGGCGAGGAGAAGTGCTCCTATAAAAGCGGTCAAAGTCGACAAACGCAACAAGCGATCAACGCCGATCCAGTCCGCCACGGCTCCGAAACCGACCCGTCCCACGCCAATTGAACCGACATAAACGGAGGCCAGAATCCCCGCCAGTTCGGCGGAAACACCGCGGGACTCCCGCATCAGAGTGAACGTCCACTGCACCAGGGTGGATTCGAGACCACAGTACACCACAAAGACCAGAATCTGCAGCCACACCAGCGGTGACTGCAGTGTTTCGAAGATGGTGGCCGCCCCCCGCTCGTCCGCGTGGGCCGGTTCGTGAGAGCCTTCCCACAATTGCCGCGTCCATAAGAAGGCCACCGTCATCGCCAGAATGACCGCTCCCACAAGTGCATAACCAAGTCGCCAGGAGCCAAGTGCGAGCAGCGTGGCTGTCATCACCAGCGGCCCCAGCGTGGCTCCGAGACTATAGCAGGCGTGCAGCCAGCTCACGTGCCTGGCGGAGAATCGTGCCGAAACGTAACCATTCAACCCGCCGTCAATGGCCCCCGAGCCCAGTCCCCAGACCATTGCGCAACCGATGATTACATACCAGCTTGGCGTCACGGAGATGCCGAACATCGCCACGGCCACCAGCAGGCTGCTGACCCACAGCAGCGCCCCAATCCCCATTGTCTGCGTGAGTTTGCCAGCCAGAAAACTGGACAGGAAATACCCTGACGCCAGCCCCAGTGACAGCAGGCCCTGTCCGCTTTGCGGAAGGCGATACGTGTCACGGATCGAGGGCCAGGCCACTCCGCTGACAGTGTCGGGCAAACCCAGGCTGACAAAGGCGGCATACGCCAATGCGAGCAGCAGGCCGCGCGAACCGGCGGTGGCGATGGACGTTCGTGTTTCCGAGACAGACATTCAAACTCGCTTCACGACAAACACACGGAAGTTCGGTGGGCAGACAACTGAGAATCGACGTGCGTGATGTCAGTGAAATTTTAGACTTCAAATTTCACGGCAAAATGCCTTGTCATGACGACCAATTCGAAGTTGGGACAGGATTGAAGGGATGAGACAGGATGTGGATGGAAGCCGATCCAAACAGATCCTTTTCAATCCTTTCGGATCCTTTTTCATCCTGTCCATTCATCCTGAAAGTTCTCCCCGCAAGCTGACGGCCGCGTCTTCTCAAGCACGCTGCTGATTCTCCAACGAACAGATGACTTCCATTGCCACATCACGATCGGTGACCCGGCGCAGAGCCCTCCAGCCGGGGACACCGTTCACCTCGATCACATACCCTTCCCCATCTCGGCCGTACAGCAGGTCGACACCGGCGAGGCGGCAGCCGACGGCGGCGGCAGCGCGGATGGCCCAGTCTTCCTGTTGAGCAGTGAGCTGGATCGGTTCGGCGCGGGCATCGCGGGCGACATTCGTGCGGAAATCGGTTTCGCTGACCCGTCGCATTCCCGCCAGCACCTTGCCGTCCAGCACCATCACCCGCACATCGAACCCCCGATGCGGGACAAACTTCTGCAGGTACAAGACCGCGTCTAGCCGCTGCAGGGTACGAAACACCCGCTGTGCCAGGTCCGGGTCACTGACCCGCAGGATCCCCCGGCCTTCGGCCCCGAAAATCGGCTTCACCACGACATCGCCGCCGAGTTTGGCGAAGGCGTCCAAAGCGGCCTCTTCCGTCTCGCAAACGCAGGTTTCGGGAACGGGCAGTCCCGCCGCCGTGAGCCGCGCTGTGGTGAGGTATTTGTCGACAGCACACTCGACTGCCCGTGCGGAGTTGAGGACCGGAACACCTTTCGTTTCCAGCAACCCCAGCAGGTTCATCCGAAACACAACCTGCTCGAGCGACCCCGGTGGCATCGTCCGGACAATGATCGCGTCCGCCTCCAGTTCGATCGACTCATCCGGCGCGTCCGGCTGGCCCCAAATCCCCGAACTTCCGGTCTGAACATGCGCCGTCAACCCGGCAAACGGCATCGCCGCCAGAGTATGACCCCGTGCACTCGCGGCACGCGCCAAATCGCGCGCGTACCAGCTTTCGGGGTTCACCAAAGCGACCAAGTGCATTTTCGATTTTTGATTGATGATGTTCGATTGGCTTTGGACCAAACGGTCGGTGTTGGAGCGAAATGCACAAAAGAAAATGGGCGTTTCGCGAGCCGTTCAACCCACGAAACGCCCATTTGTCATTTGTCATTTGTCATTTGTCATTTGTCATTCACACTTCGATTGGCCATCCGCGCGTCAAATCGAAAATCACCAATCGAAAATCCTCACTCGATTCCCTGCGCCGCCAGCCACCGCTCCGCATCCAGCGCGGCCATGCAGCCGCTGCCGGCGGCGGTGATCGCCTGGCGGTAGTTGCTGTCGGCCACATCGCCCGCAGCAAACACCCCTTCGATGTTGGTGTAGGTCCGCTGCGGCGTCGTCCAGATCAAGTACCCTTTGTCGTCGGTCTTGAGCTGCCCCTTCAGGAACGCGACGTTGGGGGTATGCCCAATCGCGGCGAAGTAGCCGGTCACGGCCAGCTCTTCGGTCTTGTCTTTGTCCACGGAACTCCGCAGCCGGACGCCGGTCACACCCTTTTGATCGTTGCCCAAGACTTCATCAACGACCGAGTTCCACTTGATCTCGATCTTGTGGTTCTTCATCGCCCGTTCGGCCATAATCTTGCTGGCCCGCAGCGTGTCGCGGCGATGCACCAGATAGACCTTGGTGGCGTACTTCGTGAGATACGTGGCTTCCTCAACCGCGGTGTCGCCGCCGCCGATGACCACCAGGGCATTGTTCCGGAACCGGGGCAGCGCTCCGTCGCACACGGCACACGCCGAAACACCGTTGTTTTTGTAGCGGTTTTCGGAATCGAGTCCCAGATAGTTGGCCCGCGCACCGGTGGCGATGATCACCGCGTGTGCCTGGTGCGTCTTGCCCTCCAGCGTCTTCATCGTGAACGGCCGCTTGGACAGGTCAATGTCCACAATGTCGTCGGTCACAATGCGCGTGCCGAAGTTCGCCGCCTGCTGACGCATCAACTGCATTAGTTCCGGACCGCTGACACCATGCCCCGAATGCGGAGCCATGTACTGTCGCGTCTCCTTGTCGATGGCATTGTCCAGGTACGCGCCGAGGTTGGCGACCGGAAAACCGGGATAGTTCTCGACCTCGGTGGTCAGATTCAACTGTCCCAGCGGCAGCATGCCGTTGATCCGGTTGTCTTCGGTGATCGCGCCTTCGAACACCAGGGGATTGAGGTTCGCGCGGGCCACATAGATCGCGGCGGCCCAGCCTGCGGGGCCGGAGCCGATGATGATGACTTTTTCGATGGTGTCTGACTCAGCCACGCGAACACTCCTGCGAGTTCATTTCAATCTGATGGGGATTCTGCCTGGGAAGCGGTCAGAACGATCACGTGCGGCTTGGCGAACGGTGGAAATGCACGTGCCGCCACTTGCCGTCCTGCTTCTGCCAGACGCGGGTCTCCTCCGTGCCACGGCAGATGGGGGCACCCTCGGCGTTCACGACCTGGGTCAGCCGGTAGTAGCAGACAACCGCCACATCGCCCATGATCCGGACGTGCGGGTCGACGATGGAGTTCTGGGGCTTGCTCTTACCGCCCGGCAGCTTGAAGTAGAAGTGGTGGAACTCCAGCCCTTCCACAAGATGTTGCAGAGCCTCGGGTTCGAAGGCCGTCAGCGAAGGATCGCACAGCTCGGCATAGGTGGCCCAGTCGCCCTCGGCGATCGACTGCAGCAGCTTGTGGCTCAGGGTCAACAGTTCGGCCTTCGCGTCCTGACTCATAATGCTTCCGCAAATGATGCTGGGGGAAAAACGCCGGCCATCCGGCGTGAGCCAGAATTGTACGCGAGCCGCCAGATTTTGAAACCCGATCGCGGGCGCAATATTTTGGCATGTGCGTCTGCCGGCATCGGGGATTTCATGGTGCCGACCCACAGGGCGACGTGGCGGGAGGGCGAGGCTCCTGCCGAGCCGCGAGCAAGAAAACACACGGTCTTTACGGCGAATCTGGCCCCGTTCGTGAGGGAAAGGCGGCGAGAAGCGGGCATGCACTGTTGACCGCGGCTCAGCAGGAGCTTCGCCCTCCCGCCACATCGACATGGAATCAAACCCTACCATTTGCCGCGTGGCCAATGCCCCTGTCGACTTGTGTGTAACAACGAGGGCGCAAGCCTTCCGATGAATCTTAGAGTCGTCCAGTCACTCCGTGACTCGATGCTTGGCTTTGTCGACGGCTGACAGTCAAAAAATCGGCGGCAGGGCACAAGCCCTGCGATGAATCTCAAAGTCGTCCAGTCACTTCGTGACTGGGATCGAGTCACGGAGTGACTCGACAACTTTGATTCGCCGCGTGCTCCGAGCCTGTGACTTTTGTCCCCCCACCGAGTTTACCTCGGTGGTTCCGGGGCCTGTGCACTACGCGGTTGGGGGGGGCGTGGTGCAAAGGCCCGAATCCACCTCGATCGGTGAATCGCGGGCAACCATGCCTGCCAGCGTCAGACCACGCCCGCGATCAACCGATGGGCGAATGTGACCTCGGCACGCGGCTGCGCTTTTTCGTTGAAAGAGGCCGTACGCGCCGTTTTCGAGTACGGTCGCGGGATTGAGATTTTGGTTGCTTGCGCTTTCGGGACGGCGAACACCTGGTGGGTTTGGTGGGCGCGCTGTTTGGAAGTGGTGCGGCGTCCAAAGTGGGCGCTGGTTCAAGGGTGGGCGCGAACGGTTCAGGCGCGGTCGCCGTGAGGAGCGGTGCGGCGGTCGGCAGTCGAGAAGTGGAGTTGCGGCTGAACCTGCCATTCAAGGTGGGCGCGAACTCGTGGCTCAGATTCTGTCCGTTCACTGAAAGAGTGGGCGCTGATTCTGTCTCGAGGGTGGGCGCGGAAAATTCGGGCTGTTGTGCTTCTGTCGAAGAGATCAGCGCTCCTTCCTGGCAAGCCGCCTCTGACATCAACGCCTGCGCGGGCGAAGCGGTTTCGTTCAAAGTCTCAATCGACGTGGTAAGTTCGTGCGCCGCCGCGCGCTGATCACAGACAGGCGGCGCAGCTTGCTTTTGACGTTGGTCTGTCCCACGGCCGCGTTCCGCATCAAAGACCGCCTTCGCCAGCTCGGCGGCGACTTCGTCAATAACAACCGGCGGTGCCTGGGGCGGGACCTGTCCAACCGTGGCTTCCGCCTTTCGGCCGCAGGATTTCTTCGCATACCGGCCGCGCGGGTCCAGGTGGTTCAGGCAGTATTTCACCGCCCATGGCTCCCCCCGCTCCACCGCGCGGATCAACCGCCGCAGCGACTTGCCCGCCCGCTCTGGTTGTTCCTCAACCTCCTCCGCCTCTTCCAGTTTCGGCTCGCGCGGAGCCCTGTTCGCCTGCGCTTCCGTCGGCGGCTGTGGCTCGTTGAACGGCGTCCAGAGCTGGTTCTCGCGGCACATGACGTAGTGGACCGCCCAGTCAATCCCCGCGTACAGTGCCTTGCGCAAATGGTAGGTCGCCCGCGACAACAGCATCCGCCGCGCCCCATCGCGGGCCGCCTGCAGTGCCGGCGCACGCTCGATCCGCTTGTACAGCGCCGAACGGTTGATCCCCACCGCGATCGCGACGTAAGACAACACGCCGAGATGAGCCACGATGGCGTGGTACAAACCCTCGTCCGTCACCTTGCAATCCGCCCGCTCCTTCCGCGCCCGCCCCTCGCCGAGCGGAGCCACGCCTGGATGAGTTTGGGGAGCCACCGAACCCTGAATAAAAACTTCCATAACACACCCGACAAAACACAATGTACCCATGTATCAAACACATTATCCGCCTGTCGTGTCGAAGTCAAACACAAAAACGACAGAATTTCTATGTCGTTTCGCGACGCCGGGTCAAGTAGGCGAGTCACTCCGTGACTCGAACCCAGCCGGAGTGGCTCGGCGACTTTGAGGCTCACCGGAGGGCTTGTGCCCTGCCGTTCGCTTTGGAGGGCAAGCCGTCGAGGAAGCCACGATGCGAGTCACGGAGTGACTCGACTACTTTGTGTCGCCTTTCGCGGAGCAAAAGACGACTTTACGCCCACTTGTAGCGGCACGGCGCAAGCCGTCCGGTGAACCGCTGGGACAAACCGGTTGTTCCATTTGTCGATCGGCGTGGCGGGAGGGCTCTGGTCTCCCGAACACGTCGTCCTCTCTCAGGCACCGCAAAGTTGCCGAGTCACTCCGTGACTCGAACCCAGCCGGAGTGGCTGGGCGACTTTGAGACTCACCAGAGGGCTTGTGCCCTGCCGCTGTCTCTGAATTGCAAGCCGTCGAGGAAGCCACGATGCGAGTCACGGAGTGACTCGACTACTTTGTGTCGCCTTTCGCGGAGCAAAAGACGACATTACGCCCACTTGTAGCAGCACGGCGCAAGCCGTCCGGTGAGCCGCTGGGACAACCCGGTTGTTCCATTCGTCGATCGGCGTGGCGGGAGGGCTCTGGTCTCCAGAGCCGCGGGCAACAGACGATCCGGGGTTTTCGAAGGACTTTCGAGTCATTTGCGAATCGTTCACACACCCAAGCAGCGCCCACCCTTCACCGTGGCTCAGCAGGAGCTGGAGCCCTCGTGCGCTTGCACGTTTGTTGAATCGGCGGGTGAAAGTCCCAGCCAGGAGGTTTAAGTTTGATCCTGTAGTCGACCGCAACTGCGTCGCCGTGAGGCGGGGTGGGGAGCAGCGGGAGATGATTGACC
>JAKFUF010000031.1 GCA_021732845.1 Planctomycetaceae bacterium
GGTCAATCATCTCCCGCTGCTCCCCACCCCGCCTCACGGCGACGCAGTTGCGGTCGACTACAGGATCAAACTTAAACCTCCTGGCTGGGACTTTCACCCGCCGATTCAACAAACGTGCAAGCGCACGAGGGCTCCAGCTCCTGCTGAGCCACGGTGAAGGGTGGGCGCTGCTTGGGTGTGAACGATTCGCAAATGACTCGAAAGTCCTTCGAAAACGCCGGATCGTCTGTTGCCCGCAACTCTGGAGGACCAGAGCCCTCCCGCCACGCCGATTGACAAATGGAAACAACCGGCTTGTCCCAGCGTATCACCGGACGGCTTGCGCCATGCCGCTACAAGTGAATGGCGTAAAGGCGTCTTTTGTTCCGCAAAATAACGCGACCGTCTGGCGCTAATGTCGACAGCGTGAATCCAGAGCCTCCGTGTTTGTCCGCGTCGGACCACGCTCGTGTCCTTTCGCAGGAGCGAAAGGCGGCACAAAGTAGTCGAGTCACTCCGTGACTCGCATCGTGGCTTCCTCGACGGCTTGCAATTCAGAGACAGCGGCAGGGCACAAGCCCTCTGGTGAGTCTCAATGTCGTCCAGTCACTCCGTGACTGGGATCGAGTCACGGAGTGACTCGGCAACTTTGCGGTGCCCGAGTGAGGACGACGTGAAGCTTGCGAGTTGCCCGCGGCTCTGGAGGACCAGAGCCCTTCCGCCACGCCGATCGACAAATGGAAACAACCGGTTTGTCCCAGCGGCTCACCGGACGGCTTGCGCCGTGCCGCCACAAGTGAATGGCGTAAAGTCGTCTTTTGCTCCGCAAAAGAACGCGAACGTCTGGCGACAATGCCGACAGCGCGAATCCAGAGCCTCCGTGTTGGGCCTCGCCGGACCACGCTCGCGTCCTTTCGCCGAGCAAAAGGCAACACAAAGTAGTCGAGTCACTCCGTGACTCGCATCGTGGCTTCCTCGACGGCTTGCCCTCCAGAGCGAGCGGCAGGGCGCAAGCAAACTGGGGAGTCTCAAAGTCGCCCAGTCACTCCGGATGGGTTCGAGTCACGGAGTGACTCGCCTACTTGACCCGGCGTCGCGAAACGACATAGAAAGTCTGCCGTTTTTGTGTTTGACTTAGACACGACAAGCGGATAATATATTTTATACATGGGTACATTGTGTTTTATCGGGTGAATTATGGAAGTTTTCATTCAGGATTCGGTGGCTCCCCAAAGCCCTCCAGGCGTGGCTCCATCCGGCGAGGGGCGGGCGCGGAAGGAGCGGGCGGACTGCAAGGTGTCGGACGAGGGTTTGTACCACGCCATCGTGGCTCATCTCGGCGTCCTGTCGTATGTGGCGATCGCGGTGGGGATCAACCGTTCGGCGCTGTACAAGCGGATCGAGCGTGCCCCCGCACTGCAGGCGGCGCGCGATGGGGCGCGGCGGATGCTGTTGTCGCGGGCGACCTACCATTTGCGCAAGGCACTGCACGCGGGGATCGACTGGGCCGTCCACTACGTCATGTGCCGCGAAGACCAGCTCTGGACGCCATTCAATGAGCCACAGCCGCCGACGGAAGCGCAGGCGAACAGGGCTCCGCGCGAGCCGAAGTTGGAAGAGGCGGAAGAGGTTGAGGAACAGCCGGAGCGGGCGGGCAAGTCGCTGCGGCGGTTGATTCGCGCGGTGGAGCGGGGGGAGCCGTGGGCGGTCAAGTACTGTTTGAATCACCTGGACCCGCGCGGCCGGTATGCGAAGAAATCCTGCGGCCGAAAGGCGGAAGCCACGGTTGGACAGGTCGCGCCCCAACCGCCGGTCGTCATTGATGAAGTCGCCGCCGAACTGGCGAAGGCGGTCTTTGATGCGGAACGCGGCCGTGGGACAGGCCAACGCCAAGAGAAAGCTGCGCCGCCTGTCTGCGATTCTGCCGCCCCTGCGGCCGAGCCCAAAGCAATCGTCGAGACCGCGCAAGAAAGCACTCCGCCCACGCTGGCGTTGGTGTCCGACGCGATTCCCCACGAAGAAGTGGTGATCGCTTCGCAATTCGCACTACAGTCCGAGAATTCCGCGCCCACCCTCGAGACAGAATCAGCGCCCACTCTTTCAGTGAACGGACCGAATCTAAGCCACGAGTTTGCGCCCACCGTGGATGTCGGGTTCGACGACAACTCCACTTCTCGACCGCCGATCGCCGCGCCGCTCCTCACGGCGATCGCGCCTGAACCGTTCGCGCCCACCTTCGATCCAGCGCCCACTTTGCACGCCGCACCACCTCCAGACAGCGCGCCCACCAAACCCGCGAAGTGTTCGCCATCGCCGAAGCGCAAACAACAAAAGCCTCAATCCCGCGACCGCACCCGAAAACGGCGCGTACGGCCTCTTTCAACGAAAAAGCGCAGCCACGTCCGCCGGTCACACTCGCCCATCGGTTGACCGTGGCTCAAGGCCAGATCAAGAATGACTGTCGAGTTTGGAACGGACGAACCACCGTGGGCGACGATGCAGACAGATCATCCCTCCAGGATCAACCTTCGTCACGCCACTCCTGACATCGTGCCGACATAAAATTCACTTCTATTGATGACGCGATTTTCAATGAGCCACCGCATCGCCATCGGCTCGATCTTCACCGAGTGCAATCACTTTCGGGGCAATCCGCTGACCCTCGAAGACTTCTCCCGGAATGAACTGCGGCGCGGCACCGAAGTGCTGGAGCAATCGTCCGGGACCGTGGGCGGGATGCTGCATGTCTTGGCTGACCAGGGCTGCGACGTGTCTCCGCTGTTGGTCGCCAGCACCTGCCCCGGCGGGCCAGTTTCTTCCGGGTGTTACCGGCAGCTCAAAACCGAACTGCTGGAGCGCCTGCGAACTGCCCTGCCGGTGGCGGGCGTGCTGCTCTCGCTGCACGGCGCGGCCACAGTGGAGGATGTGGATGACCTGGAGGGCGACCTGCTGGAAGCGGTGCGGGGCATTGTGGGCGAGGCGGTGCTGGTGGTGGCCACGCTGGACCTGCATGCGCACGTAACCGACTGCATGGTGCATAACGCCGACGCCTTGGTCGCCTGGGAGACCTATCCCCATCGAGACGCATTCACCACCGGCGAACGTGGAGCCCGCCTGCTGCTGGACATGCTGGAAGGTCGGTGTCGACCCACGATGGCGATGGCCAAGGTTCCCGTGATGGTCACCGCCATCCACGGCGGCACCGAAGGCGAAGGGCCGTTTGCCGACTGCATGCGGATGGCCAAGCGTGAGGAGGGCAAGAGCGGCGTGCTCTCCACCAGCATGTTCCTGGTGCATCCCTATGTCGACCTGCCCGAAATGGGCGGTGGCTGCGTGGTGATCACCGACAACGACCTGGAAGCCGCGGTCACGCTGGCCAGTTCGATTGCCGAATACTATTGGCAACGTCGCATGGATCTGGAGCCTGTCCTGCATACGCCGGAATCCGCCATCCGCCTTGGGTAGGCCCATGAAGGCGGGCCAGTCATCCTGCTCGAAACCGCCGATTGTTGCGGCGGCGGCGCGGCCGGCGACAGTGTGGCCACACTGCGGGCACTGCTGGCGGCTGAGCTGAAGCCCACGGAAACTGCCCTGGTGCCCGTCGTGGACCCGGAAGCTGCCGCGCTGTGCCACGCGGCAGGAGTTGGGACAAAACTACAGCTTTCGCTGGGTCACAAGATCGACCCCCGCTGGGGAGCCCCCGTCCCTGTCACCGGTGAAGTCATGCGGCTCAGCGACGGAAAATTCCTCTATTCCGGCGGCATCTGGGGCGGACAGCAGGGAGACCTGGGTCCGTCCGCCGTGTTCCGCAGTGGCTCCCTCGACATCCTGATCAGCACGCACGCCACCTACGATTGGAACGATGAGCAGTTTCAGTCGGTTGGCCTGGACGCCAGAAAGTCCAAGTTCGTCGTCGCCAAAAACCCCATGAACTACCGCATGGCCTACGGCCCCTTCGCCAAGACGGTCTTCATCCTCGACACCCCTGGCCCCACGCCCGCCACCCTGCGGCACCTGAAGTTTTATCGGTTGCAGCGGCCTTACTTTCCCCTCGATCAGGAGATCCCTGCGTTGCGGCCAACGATCTATCGGTCGGTTGCCCGCTGTTGAAAACGATAGCCCTCTTAAAGGCTTTCATACGACTTTGCCCGTCAGCGAAAGGTGATCACTTTCGAGACTCACTATCTATGGAACGATCGATCAGCGCGGCGTCTTTACATCCAGTGATCGGCCAGGCACTTCGAGCCAGAGGATGGACTCCGGACCGACGATGCAACATCGAAGTGCTTTCCGCTCAAATGCGGGCGTTAGGGTTGCCGATGGGGAAACGCGGCCACGCCATTCTGGCAAACTTGGATGGACTTGGCATCGAAGATGACATCACCTTTTCCCCAGATGCCATCATAAAGACTGGCGGACCCGGTGTGGCGGACAGCATTCTTTATTGTAGGCGATTCTCTCGGTCACATCGTGTCAGTTGTTGGCGGGTTTGATCACAACTTCATGATCCTTGTTCCTCGGTGTGCAGAAACTTGTCGACCTGCCTTGCCCGACCGGTCATCTCGTCGCGGGCGCGGCCCCTTGGCGGAGTTTCGCCGCCTCCTGCTTGATTTGCTGGTACAACACGCGCGTTTGCCAGTCGAGACGTTCGGGGTTCGTCGGAGGTGTCATCGCGGCAAAAAGTGCGGTGAGTTCTTCTTTCGGTTCTGGCGGAGGCAGAGGACGCAAGCGAACGGGATAGCGCTCGCGACGGGGATCCTGAGACAGGTCGACTTTGAGGGCCGCGTCCAGGTCAGATAACCAACTCTTGGCTTCCTCCGCGTTGCCCAATTGTTGGTGTGCCATTGCCATGACCGCCTGAATCAAGAGCGGCGGTTGTCTGTCTGGACGCACAAGATCTTTGTCGATATCGATTGCTTCTTGAAATTTCCCGGCCCGATAGTTGGCCAGAGCCAGCAGCGATTTCTCAGTTTGGAATGGCAGCGAGCGTTCGTTGATTTGCTCGGCCAGCTCCATCAGGAAAGGACGGTTCCCCAATTCGGCGATGGGCAGGATGGATTGCAGGATTTTCAGGGCAAGTGGGTCTGGCACCGGTCCCACAACACCCAGGGCCGCCTGCAGCCGATCCACGTGCTTCTGTGCCGCGGGGAGGTCCTTTCCCGCCACCGCCAGTACTGCCAGCCGCGCGAGGGTGTGGCAATCCGCCGGATCGAGAGTGACGGCCCCTTCGAACAGGGCAGCAGCCGATTCCAGGTCGCCCAGTTCCGCCCTGACGTTCGCCAATTGCACATGCGCCCGTGCGGAGTTCGGATCGGTTTTGAGAGTTTCCTCCAGATGGAATTTTGCCCCAATCCAGTCGCCGCGGATCTCTGCTTCGGCGGCTTCCACTTCATGGCGCACCTGAAACCGGTCTTGGCGGCTGGACCAGAATCTGACCCACTCGACATTCTTGCCAAGCTCCTCGTGCCGGGGCTCCCACTCCGACCGGTGATCGAGCGGCCGGAACCGCCAGGTGCCATTCTTGGGGTCGCCGGTCAGCGATTCGGCGGTCACATCTTCGAGCCACGGTTCGAAGCTGGTTGCTGCAACACTCACGTGGCTCACATCCCAGATGCGCGCGATCTGCTCCTCGTCGACCGTCACGACCCGCGTTCCATCAGGGCTCACATCATAGTCGTCACTGCTTGACGTGTGGGCCTGGCGGCTCATGACGAGCGGCATTGGATCTCCGAGGGATGCACCCGTGCGCGCGTCCCAGCTCCGCAGCCGGTTGTTCAGCCCGAAAAAGAGCTGGCTTCCATCTTGACTAAACTTGAGACCACCATCGCCGTTTGGCATGGCCAGGCCGACAGGTGCGCCGGTCTTCGCGTCCCACATCTGCACGAGGCTCGCACGCGTGACGATCCGCGAGCTGTCCGGGCTGAAGATCATCCCCCGCACGCGGCTGTCGTGCGGCATCGGCCGGCCGACCGCCTTGAGCGCTTCACTGTCCCACAGGCGGACGGTGCCGTCTTCGCTGGATGTGGCAAACCGCGCGCGATCGGGACTGAACACCATCTTCTCAATGTTGCCTTCCAGCGTCACCAGTTCGCCCAGGGCAGCGCCGGTCCGGCTGTCCCACCGACCCACGAGGTTGCCGCCGGCGGCCTTGGAAATGATCGTTCGACCATCGGCGGAGAAGGTCGCCCATCCGGCGTCCGAGTAAAGGGTCGCTTCCAGGCTGTCGTCACAGGGGATTGGATTCTTCAATGATTCGCCTGTCCGCCAATTCCAGACCTGCAAGCCAGTTTTGCTGATTGCCAGCAGCACCCGTTCGCCATCCACGCTGAAGGATGCCTTGACGATTCGTTCCTCGACTTCCAGGGGTTCACCGACCAACGCCCCCGTTTGTGCGTCGTGGATTTCAGCCCGCCCCTCCACGGTGATCAACCAATGTTTGCCGTCGGGAGTGAACAGGCAGTCATGGATGAAGTCATCAAAAATCAACGGCTCACAAATCGCAGCACCGGTCAGTCCATGCCAGAGGCTGGCTGTAAACTCAGAATCGCCCAGCAGGACGCCACCATTGCATTTGACCAGGAGCCGTGAGCCATCAGCATTGAAGAGGACGTTGTTGACAGCGTCGTCGTGCTGCATCGGCTTGCCCATCGGCCGGCCGTCGCGGCTGTCCCAGAGCCGCATCGTCTCGTCGAAGCTTCCCGTGACAATTCGCGTGCCGTCCGGGCTGAACTGGGCATCATAGATTCTCTGGCCACCCATCAGTGGGGGCGCGACTTGCGCATCGCCGCGCAGATCCCAGATGTGTGCGGCAGTGCCGGCGATCGATGCAAACCGCAGGCCGTCGGGACTGAAAGCAAACACCCCCATGCGTCCAGATCCGGGAAACTCCGCCAGCGAAGCGCCCGTCCAACCGTCACAGACGCGAATGGAATCTTCGCCCGGAACGGCGACCCGCATCCCATCGGGGCTGAAGTTCGCCAAATGGGCATAGGTTCCCCGCATCGGATCGCCCAGTTTCGTCATGGTCCGGGTGTCCCAGATCTGGGCCATGCGGCTGCCACCAACAACCAACCGTTCGCCATGCGGGCTGAACTTGACTGAACCGGCACCCTCCTCCTGCAGGAGTGGGTCACCAATTTTCGCGCCCGTTTGACTGTCCCAGAACTGCACCGTGCGGTCCCAGCAACTGGTGACGAGGCGCTGCCCATCGGGGCTGAACTCGGCTTCCCCAACATTCGCCGTGTGAATTAAGGCGCTGCCCCGTGGCTCACCCGTCACGCCATCCCACAATTGGGCCGTCCCGTCCCAACTGGCAGTGGCAATCAACTTGCCATCGGGACTGAACCGGATCGACCCGACCATGCCCTTGTGGGGAAGTTTTCTCGCCGTCGGCTCCGCCAGAGTCCACAGCCATCCATTGTCTCCACTGTTTGCCGCGACCCGCTCTCCATCGGGACTGAATTGCACCGAATGAACAATGGAGCCCTCCATTTTGGCCGGCTCTCCCGCCTTTGCTCCATCCGTGGCATTCCACAAATGGAGTTTGTCATCGTACCCACCCGTGACGATCTTCGAGCCGTCAGGACTGAATGTGGCAATGGTCACTGCCGATTCATGCACGAGGGGCCGACAGAGCTGCACACCGGTGAGGGCATTCCAGACTCTCGCCGTTTTATCATGGCCCGCAGTCACCACGCGCGTGCCATCGGGGCTAAAACTGACCGACAACACTGCCTTTGCATGCCGCAATGGCGGCACCAGCAGCCGTCCGCCAAACAGCACGCGATCGGCCAGCACCTGTCGCATCCCATCCGCATCCGAGTGTCCCGGCTGCAGCAGTTTCAGCGCCAGCCGCAGTTCGCGAACCCCTTCAGGATGTTGCCCGGCGTCGTACAACGTCACCCCATTTTGAAAGTGACGCCAGACCGTGGCTTCCTCAAGCTGCTGCTTTTGCCGAGCGATCTGCAGGCTTGCCGCCGCGTGCGCCTCAACCGCAGCCTGCTGCTTCGCGTGCGTGGCCAGTTCCTGTTCCCGCAGGAGGAGTTTCTGCTGCTCCAGAGCCTGCTGCACCTGCGGGAGAGCCAGTTGCTGCTCGACCAGCCGCGCCTTCTCCTGAGTCAGGCGTTCGTTGTCGCGCTGGACCCGCCGGGCGAGGCGTTCGCTTCGCACCAGGCCGATGACAGTGCCCGCCGACAGCACGAGCAGCACCACGAACCAAGCCGCCGACATGACAAGCCGGCCAGTATTCGCGGGCGGAGCGGGATTGTCTTCAAGCATTGGTGTGGCCCGGATACAAATTTTGGCTATGGTGCTGTCAACCGGCCAAACCTCAGCTTTCGTCGTAAGCCTGGATCGGTCGGTATGAACCAGGAGCGAACCATTGTCACACGATTTCCGCGAGCGTCACAAGGGCTGGCCACCTTTCAATTTCGGCAACGGCTTGTCGCTTTGCTCTTATCCACGACCCGACCGGATTGCGAACGGCACCAGCCGGACGGCCTGCGCCCAGCCTCTTGGCTGCGCTGTCAAGGGTCCAACCGCAAGTGCAATTCAGATATCACTGACTGGACATCTCCCTATAATGTCGTGGGGATTTTCCCAATGAGGGGCCACTCATGACAACTGCATTGGCAACCACGGACGTGTATCCCGTTGTGTATTTCGACGGGGTTTGCGGAATGTGCAACAAGGCGGTGGATTTCATCATTCGCCGCGACCGTCGCCACACCTTTCACTTTGCGCCACTCCAGGGAGAGACCGCCCGGCGGTTGGCATTGCCCGAGGGCGAGTTGCTGAATTCCCTCGTCTACGAAGACCAGACCGGGCACTACCGCAAAACGGACGCGGTGTGGCGGATTTTGGTGGGGATCGGCGGGGTCTGGGGCGGCCTCGGCTGGATGTTGCGGCTGCTGCCGCGGTTCCTCCGCGACTGGGGCTACGATCTCATCGCCCGCAACCGCTACCGGATCTTCGGGAAAAAAGAATCCTGCCGCCTGCCGACGCGGGAAGAACGCGCGCTGTTTTTGCCGTGATCCGTGGCTCCGATCCCGAGACAGCGCCAATGCCGGTTCCGTCTGTCCGATGTGGTGCTCTGCCTTTCAGCAGCATCTGATCGGCAGGGCGAGAGTTGCGTTCAGTGCTGGAGAAATGCATCAGACAGTCGAAGTCCCTGCCCAGACTGTGACATTTGAAAGCTGAAACTGGCGTTTTCGACAGACAATGCTTCAGATCTTCGTCCACTTCCCTTTGGGAATAGCTGCCGCTGGATCTTTAAGCAGTTCGGGAACAGGCAGTTCGACCTTGATGCGAACGGGGGCCTGCTCAGCCTCCCGTGAGACGACATAGACCTCCAAAACCTCGTAGCTCTCAAGTTTGATCTGCCGTTTGGCGATCTCCACGACCTTCGGGATCATCGCCAGCACGCGAGGATCCGTCGGTTCGGGGCGGAAGTCGACATGCAGGGCGATTCGCAGAATGACCGGCCCGTTCTTGTGCCGGCCGCCGTCGACCCGCGGGGACGACTTGGGGAAGGCCTCATTCAGCGCTTTTTGCAGTGGGAAGAAGGGGGCGAGATTCAGCTTCCAGTAAGTCCACATCCCGCCGGCCATCAGCATGCCAAACAGCAGCACGCCGATCACCACCCATTTGCCGGGAACGGTCAACGGCTGCGGCGGTGCTTCAATTGGAGAATCAGAATTCACGTGTGGCTCAGGAATGAATTGAGAAGGCGAATCATTGGGCTATGGAGTGGGCGGTGCGACCGCAACGACACCGTCGATGAAGACACGAATTTGAGGGTGCTGAATTCTTACGTGCCCCCATCCTAGCGCGGCGTTGTTAAAGGCGGTGAGAGCGGGCCAGACTCATGGTGATGATGCGCTGGTTCCAGGAAACCAATCGCGTATGCTAAGGCTACGCCACTGAGCAAGGCGACGGAAAGTAAGAGGCGGTCGTGCGCGTGGAACTCGATTTCCGGAAGCAGGTCGCCCAAGGCGATGCACAGAAAGACACCCGCTGAGAATGCCAGAGCGCAGCCGACGACAGCATGCTGCTGGGATTCAAACAATCCGATGCCAAACAAAAAGCACAGGGCCCCCACGGGCACCATCAGGGCGAAGGCTCCATTGATCAGGTGCCGGGCGGCGGGTGGCCAGCCACCCGCCGCCATCAGCGAGGTGATCGACGCCGCGTCCAGAGGCTTGTGCAGCAAGATCGCGGCGAAGGCCGGCAGTCCCAGAATCCACGGATTCGCCCCCTTCATGGCCGCATCCGCCTGCACGCTCGTTGCCAGAGCCACGCCGTCGATCAGCGTGTGGATCGCCAGCCCAAAGGCAATTCCCAGCCAACTGAACGGATGCGAGGGCGGTGCGACAGGTTGAGAGTGTTCGTGCCGGTGATCATGGTCATGATCGTGCGCGTGGTCGTGTCCATGATCGTGGTCGTGATGATGATGACCGGGCGAGTGCGCATCGCCATCACTTTCCACCGATCCGTGCTGGTGAAAGTGGAAGGCCCGGAGCAGGAAGAACATGGTCAGCATGCCGATCATCATCCACCACACACCGCGGTCGACGCTGCCGGTTTCGTGGATGGCATGCGGAAGCATATGGAACATCCCCACGCCCAGCATCAAACCCGCGACCAGGCTGATGATCACCTGTAGGCGACGGTGGGTGAGCCGCAGCATGACCGGGGCAAACCCACCCGCCAGCGAGGCCAGACAGATTGCCAGGCAGTACAGAACAAGCAGCCACGCTGGCCACGAAGACCCGATGAGGGCCATTGGCAGGGGAGAAAACAGGGGGTCCAAACGCATGGCCAACTCTTTGCGGACGCACAGTTGGCGTCAAACTGATTTTGGGGCACACTGCTGCAATCACATTCCGGCGCGAGGTTTATGCTGTTCGCACCGAACGCAATTGAATTGCAGTTGCCATGTCTTGCGAAACTGCATTGTGAGCATCGACTGCAGGAAGGGCAAGGGCGCGGTACGGTTGTCTGAAGTTAGGTCGAGAGTTGAAGATGGCGGCGGCGAGGGGACGATCTTCCGGCCTCGCTGGCGCGTCGGGTTCCAAGTGATTGGTGATACGCAGGCTGGGACCTCACCGTCCACGCGATGTAACCAAACCGTGTGAATCTGCAACACTTCGCGCTGCATTTTGCATTTGCGGAGTCCGTTTCTCGCTGATATAGTCGCATCCGCAGACAGGGTGGTTTGTATCCGCGTACAGGGAGGGGTCAGATGGAGGGCTCATGGAGAGAGATCGACCTAGCTGTTGGAGATGCGCTGCGGATCGGATCGTTCACCCTCACCGTGGTGGACATTGAAGACGGCGACGTCTGCTTTCATCTCGATTCCGAAGACGAGGGCGTCGAACTCGATCCGCCTCCCTTCCTCCAGGTCACGCCTCACGGCCTCTGGCGTCTCGCCAACTCCTCCACGCTGGTCTCACTGCAGAATAACTGAGTCGGCATCATGCTGACCTTCCGCAGACTGACATTCGTCACGGTCGTTGTGACGCTTTCAGCCGTCATTGGTTTTCCTGCCGCCATCATTGCCAGGCATCGCCTGGCGGTGTCTGTGCTGGAGCAGGCGTGCGCGTCTGGTCAGAAGCACCTCCATTGCAGGAATGGGTTCAGGAATTCGGGCATGCAGTCCGACTTGAAGGTGAACAGCGAATAGCTGCCAGCGGACGGACTTCTCGACTGTACATCCCGCAGACGCGGCACGGAGTTGGCTGAATCTTGCCGCCCGGCGGAATCGCTGCTTGCCAGAGGCTCAAAACGCGGGCTATAGTGGATTGGAGACAATTCTGCCGGCGGAGATTCCCTTCCACCGGCCTGTGGCCGACAGTGTTCAGGTGGGTGCATGAGCTTCATCAATCGCCGCCAGTTTCTTGCCACCTCGCTGGCCGCCACTGGCGCAGTCTCAACCGGGCTGCTGCATCCGTTTGGAATGGGTGGAGAGGCGTTTGCCAAGCCACAGATTCCCGGCATCGAAACGCGAGCCCCGGGTCTGATTACGGGCGAGGAGCGGACCGCTCAACCGGACATCTGGACGCTGGAAGTCCTGTACAAGCCAGTGCGGATGATTGAAGTCGCGATCCCTGACAAAACCGGAAAGCCGGTCAAGCAACTGCTGTGGTACCTCGTTTACCGCGTCATCAACCGCGAAGACACGTTGGCATCGGCGGCCGCGCCAGAGGCCAAACGGCCGCTGTTCGTCCCGGAGCTAACGTTGTTGACCGATGACAACGGTGTGCAGAAGCGGTACTTCGACCGTGTGATTCCCATCGCGCAGGCCGCCATCAACAAGCGGGAACGGCACAAGTCGCTGAACTCCGTGGAGATTGTCCAGGAGCTTCCGCCGCCCGTGAAGCTCAACGTGGTTGACGCCCCCACGCTGGATGGCGTGGCGATCTGGCGTGGTGTCGATCCGCACACCGACTACTTCAAGGTCTTCTTCTCTGGCTTCTCCAACGGCTACCGCGTGACGATGGTCGAGGACAAGGAGGTCGTGCAGCGAAAAACGCTGGTGCAGGAATTTGAACGCCCCAGTGATGCTCTCCAGCAGAGCGAAGAAGAGATCAAGCTGGTCGGCGAAGCCCAGTGGGTTTATCGCTAAGGGCAGCGAAGCGACTGGCCTATTGACTGTCAGATGCGTTGGGCTTGGCGGTTTGCGCCTGACGCAACAGTTCAGCTCGCAGGGCCTCTTCGGCGGAAATGCCTTGGGCTGACGCGGCCTGCACTAATCGCAGCAGTTGAATTCCCACGCCCTCCGGATCTGCGGCTGTTGGGGTTGGGAGGGGGTGTTTCTTGAGCCACTTCTCCGCTTGCAGTAAGGCGGGCAGGTGGCGGGGAATCCCTTCCAGGCCGATCGTTAGGGGTCGCGTTCCGCGGGCCGCTTTTTCCGCCTGCTTGATCTGTTCCCACTGTGTCAGCACTTCGTTGGCGTCATCGGCGCGGGCCGTACCGAAAACGTGCGGGTGCCGGCGGAGCATCTTCTCGGTGATTCCGCGGCAGACATCCGTGAAATTGAACGCGCCGCGTTCGCTGGCCATCTGGGCGTGGAACACGACCTGCAGCAGCACGTCTCCCAGTTCGTCGGCGATCGACGGGTCATCATTCGCTTCAATGGCATCCAGCAGTTCATACGCCTCTTCAATGGCGTACTTCCGCAAGGTCATGTGGTCCTGCTCGCGATCCCACGGACAACCGTTTGGAGCCCGGAGCCGGGCCATGACATCCAACAGCGCCTGAATGGGCTGGGAGGCAGAATGCTCGGGCGTGTCGATGGGTTCCATCCTTCACCGGCCGGGGGTTGGCAGCCTGCGTAGCCCCGAGCCGCCTCGGGAGCCACCGCTTGGTCTGCTCCGTTCGGTGTCATCATAGTCGATGGCCTGGCGGAATCGAAGATGCCCCGGCCAGCGCTGTCACGGATGCGGCACCAGCGCTCTACCAGATCTCTTCCCAGACCTGGTCATGAATATGCACCAACCGGCCCGAATGGAACCGGTCGGGTGCCTGAGCCAGGATCCGCAGCCAGACCGCGTGGCCCTCGTAGGTTCCTTCGAGCGAGACATGGGCCCCAAGCTCGTCATCGCGGGCCACGGGCAAAGACTGCCACTCGAACCGTTTGACGTCGCTGAAAATGCCCTGAATGCCTCCCAGATCGGCGTTGAACCGCGACGGGTGCCGCGCGCCGTCACGGCGGCCGCCCACCATCTCGGTCGAAGCGGCAAACAGCGTCACTTCCCATTGGTCATGCACATGCACGTAGTGACAGCCCAGTGGCGGGAACAGCTCCCACGGCTGCAAGTACAAAGCCACGGCATTCGCCATCTCCTGCAACCATGGGGGCGGCGACGCTAGTGGCATGGTGATCCAATGGGGAAGGAGCAATTGCAAAATTCCAAAACTGGCTCGCTGGAGCCACAGAGCCTCAATCGGCAACTTCTGTACCGGCACAGCCTTTCCGTGAAACATCGCGCCCCGTCTGGCGTTCAAACGCCAATCATGGCGGGCGTGAAAAACCCATGTTTCATTTTGTAAACATCGAGCGTTCACGCCTTGCACGCAGCTTTGTCAACACTGTCGTCTTTTCGCAGGAGCGAAAGGCGACATTACGCCGCCCTGAATCGTTTGTGTCACACTTCCCCGCTGAGCTTGCCTCAGTGGATTCGGGCCTTTGAACTACGTCGGATCGCAGTCCGCGCGGGGTAGTGCAAAGGCCCGTTCACCACCGAGATGAACTCGGTGGGGTGGAGGCCGCGATTGTCGGCCTCGTGACGTAAAGTCGTCTTTTGCTCCTCCCACAACAGTGCTTTCCCGCGCCGGACCGACGCTCGCATCCTTTCGCAGGAGCGCAAGGCGACAGTTCCGATGACGCATGTGGAGCCATGCCACCCGAATCGTGCCAGCCCTTTCAGGTCTGCTCCGGCTTCGTCACGGGCACGCCGGTCACGCGATCAACCCCCAGGCGAAAGATCACCCATAGCGCGGAATAGACCTCGCGCAGGTTGATCTTGGACGAGCCGAAGCGACGGTCCTCGAACACAATGGGTGTTTCCCGCATGCGGCAGCCGACGCGGCGGCAGCGATACAGCGCCTCTTGCTGAAAGGCATACCCCCGCGCACGAAAGCGGGTGAGATCCAATTCCCTTAGCTTGGAGACCCGGTAACAGCGGTAACTGCCACTGGTGTCACGGGCCGGGATCCCCAAAAACAGCCGCGCGTACCAGTTGATCCCCTGGCTCATGAAGTGCCGTTTGAAATTCCACCCGACCACGCCGCCGCCAGGAATATACCGTGAACCGATGGCCACATCGGCTTGGGACATGCACTCCAGCAGTGCCGACAGATGCCGCGGGTGGTGGCTGAAATCGGCATCCATGTTGATCACGTACTCATAGTCGTGATCGATGGCGTACTGCAGTCCGGCCAGAATCGCCGTCCCCAACCCGAGCTTGCCAGCGCGGTGCAGCACTTTCACGCGCGGATCGCGCGCCGCCGCGTCATCGGCCAGCTTGCCGGTTCCATCGGGGGAATTGTCATCCACGACCAGAATGTCCGCGTGTGGCACCTGCGAGTGGATCTCCGCGAGCATTGGCGGCAGATTCTCACGCTCGTTGTAGGTGCACAGCGTGACCAGCAGCTTCTCAGAACTCATCACCAAACCGGTCGTCGGGCAGGAGCGGACCGATTTTCCGCGTGGGGCGGACGGCCTTTGGAGCGGGCCTGGTCGGGAAGTCAACCACGGCCGGCCCCTGCGGTCCGGCAATGGCGGGCGGGACCAACTCCGGTCCCTCGTTCGAATTGTCGCGAGGCGTCACGATTTCCGGCCCGCGTGCCACGCCGTTCACTTTCGGCCCGACGGGCGTCCGGACGGGAGCCCGACGGTTTTGGACGGAGGGCGGGGTCACGGTGGGATCCATGGGCTGTGGCTCAACAGCCCCATCCACTGCCGGCGGGTTAATCTTCGGCCGGCCCGGCTCAATGACCTGCGGTGCCTTGGCACCCGCTGCCGGCTCGAATTCGACACGCTTGAAGAAACCTCGCATGTACTCTGGCGACCCCAGGAGGTTGGAGGCCGTTTTCAGGAACGGCAGCGCCTGGTCGAGGTCCTCATTCAAAAACAGCAGGGTCCCCATGACCAGGATGCGGTTGGGGTCGCGGAGATCTTCCTTCACCCAGTCGGCAACAGTGAGCAACATTCCATTGCGGGCGATGGCACCGGCTTCTCCAAAGATCGTTTCCAGGCGGTCGGTCGTTTGAATGCACAGCGGATCGGTTCGCAAGGCCCGTTTCACCTCGCGAACAGCCAGGTCTCCGTTGTTCATGGCGCAGAGAGCCACGGCCATCCGCAGGCGCGGAGCGGGGAGGTCGATCGCCGTTGTGGCCGCCTGTTTGTAGTGCGTGTAGGCCTGCATCCAGTTGCGTCTGGCAAGCCACTCATCGCCCTGCGCCTGGAAACGGAGGCTCTTCAGGCGCGCCTCAGCGCTGGAGGGCTGCAGATTCAACAAGTTGACGGGCTCGGCCTGAAGTTGTTCGCGCAGTTGCTGTTCAAGCTGTGCATTCGGATTGGGATTCACGGCACCGTCAAAGCCCGGCACCGCGGCACCATTGAAACCTGGGGCGACATTCACCCCCGCCGCATCGTCGAACAACACGGGGTTGTTTGCGGGGAACGGCGCGGTATAGGCAAAGACTGGCGGAATCACCGGAGCCTGTGTGACGTAAGCTTGGGGCCAGGCACCATACGCCCCATACGAACCATAAAATGGTCCGGCATAGACAGGCCCTCTGTAATAGTTCAGCCCGCCGAATCCCGTGGAGAGGCTGAAGCCATTGTACCCACCATACAGTCCGCCATAGCCGTAGGTGCTGTATCCGAGCCCGCCAAAACCAAAGGACCGGTAGCCGAAGCCACTGTAGCCCAGCCCGCCGCCGCCGCCGTAGCCACGGTAACCGCGATATCCACCAATGTTTCCGTAGCCGTGGTTATGGCCGAATCCGCCACCTCCGTGATGGTGATGCTGGGCCGAGGCGACGGAAGTGAATGCGGTCGTTGTTGCGCCGAAAGCGAGTGCGAGTGTCAGGAACCAGCGCATGTCATGGCTCACTTTCCAAGTGGGACACGATCGCCATGTCCCCAGCGACACTGAAAACAGGTCGAACAACCCGCCAGGTCAAACACGAAAGCCCGGGAATCAGGTCCGCCCGACCCCAGCCTGCTCGCACTTTCATTATCAGAGCCCACCCGCAGATCGTCAAGGAGCGGATTTCCCGACTTCCCAACGCGTCCGCGCTGTCGGGAATCGGAGCAATTCCCGCCGATTGCCATCAAATACATCGGGCATTTCGGCTTTGTCCTTTCCACTTCGGTGGAACGCGGCATACAATCGATCTTCTCAGGGACGATGCCTTTCGCAGGAGTAGCCATGTCCAAGCGGTACATTATTGGGCTGATGGGTGCGAATCGGACCGGCGTGTTGACGGCTGTCACTAACGCGCTCGCGGAACTCGGCGGCGACATTCACGAAGCCAGTCAGAAGGTCCTGCAGGGGCACTTCACAATTCTGCTGGCTGCCGATTTTCCGGCGCACCGCAACATGCACGTCATTGAAACGCATTTGCGCGGGATCTGCGCGGCGTTCGGCGTCGACATCTATATTCACGACCCGACCCGCGATTCGTTCGACGGCCTGAGCAACCGAGATGTGCGGACATCACCGTACAGCCTCACGGTGTCGGGGCTCAACGCTCCGGGCGTCATTGGCCATATCTCCGCCCGCCTCGCCCGCGACAACGTCGACATCGGCGACCTCTACGGAGTGCAGCAGTCTCCCGACGCGTCGTTCATGCTCATGCTGGAACTGCTGGTTCCCGAGCTGGTGGAGGTCGAAGCGCTGGAGCAGGATCTGCTCGCGCTTGGTCATTCGCTCGGCTTGGAAATTTGCCTCCGTCCCGCAGAGGTTGGTGAGAGCGTGGTCTGTGCCCCGTCCAGTGCCGTGGCTCATTGACGTCTGCCTGAGCCACCGATTGAATGGGTACGGATGCGTTCCGCGTGTTCGAGGTCTCTATGACAAAGGCTGCCTCGATGGCGTGGTGGTTCCCTCGTTCAATTCTCGCCCTCTTCTTGGTGATGATGGCGGGCACCTCAGCAAGGGCACAGTCGATGAAGATACTGGGCGGCATTTCGAGGCTCGATCCCGTAATCAACGCGCTCGTTCCCGAAGACGCCAAGATTGAGGTTCTGGCGTCGGGCTTCACCTGGACCGAAGGTCCGATCTGGTTCAAAAACGGCGGCCACCTGCTCTTCTCGGACATCCCCCGCAACTCCGTGATGAAGTGGAAGGAGGGGGAAGGCGTCAGCGTCTACCTGCAACCGTCCGGGTACACCGGTCACGTCTATTACGGATTGGAGCCCGGCTCCAATGGACTGACGATCAACAGCGAGGGGTTGCTGGTCTCTTGCGAGCATGGCGACCGGAGAATTTCCGTGCTGACGCCCGGAGGCGGCAAGCGGACACTGGTAGATAACTATCTGGGGAAGCGGCTGAACAGCCCGAATGACCTCTGCTACAAGTCCAACGGCGATTTGTATTTCACCGATCCACCCTACGGCCTGCCCGACCGCGAGAAGGATCCCAGACGCGAACTCGACTTCTTTGGCGTGTATCGGCTGGGGAAAGATGGCCAGTTGACGCTGCTCACCAAGGAGATGACGCGCCCGAACGGCCTGGCGTTCTCCCCCGACGAAAAGATCCTCTATGTCGGCCAGTCCGATCCCGCCGCCGCGGTGATCAAAACATTCCCCGTGAAAGCCGATGGCACGCTGGGCGACAGCAAGATCTTCACGGACATGACCCCGCTGGTCGGCAAGAAAAAGGGCCTGCCCGACGGCATGAAGGTCGATCAGCACGGAAACCTGTTTGCGACTGGCCCTGGCGGCGTGCTGATCTTCGCGCCTGACGCCAAACACCTTGGCACGCTGGAGACGGGCGAAGCCACGGCGAACTGTGGCTGGGGCGAAGAGGGCTCGACCCTGTTCATCTGCGCCGACGCCCACCTCTGCCGCATCCGCCTGACAACCAAGGGGGCGGGCTGGTAGGACAGGTACGGGGGCGGGCTGGCATTCCCGTTTTCCATTCACCGGCCGGCGTGGCGGGAAGACCCTGGTCCACCAGAGCCGCGAGTCTGGAAAGATTCGAGTGTCTGGTACGCTTCGCCCTCCCGCGACGTCGCCCTGCTGTTCGGCGGCGTGAGACATCCGTTCTCCTTGCGCTTCCAATGCCGGCGCGTTCGCTGCGGACGGTGCGGATCTCTGTTTTCAAAAGCAAAAATCCAATCTTGAGTCATTTTCACCACACCGATATCCTTCCCTCCTCTCTCCCCCTTTCCATCTCGTTTCGTCCCATCGACCGGGCTTCCGGCGGCGGATCGGCGTTTGCCTTCGCTTTGTCTTCCTTTTGACAAACGCGTGGGGTCGTTCGTTCGCGCGTTGAGCCACGGCGAGGAGTTCGCCATGCGTCTCCGGATCAGCCTTGCCTGCCTGTTGCTGGCCACGACCATCAACACTGGTGCTGCACAGGAGTTTATGGTCACCACCAAACTCTACCAGCAGCAGCCAACGGAGACGCTGGTCGCGCGGAGCATGTCGGTATTTCACGCCGGGCGCGTGTACGACTACGTGGACACTGTCGGTGAACTGACAGTCTTTGAGCCGGCTCAGAAGCGGTTTCTGATCGTCAACACTGGTGGCATGGTCGCCACGGTCCTGAGCTTCGCCGACATTGAAACGTACATCTACCAGACGGAAGCCCGCGCCAAGCAAATCGTGGCTCAGAAGGACGGGGCGAACCTGGCCGCCATTGCCTTTCAGCTCAAACCCGATTTCGAAACGAGCTACGACAAGGCCCGAAAGCAACTGCAGCTCAACCACTCCCTGCTTTCGTACAACGTGGAGTGTGCCGAGGGAAGCGAAGAGGCGCTGGCCACCTACTGCAACTACATCAACTGGACGGCAAAGCTGAACTACATCTTGCACCCGCAGGTGCTCCCCAATCCGCGGCTGGCATTGAATGCCGCCCTGGAGAGCCACAGGGTGCTGCCGCTGGAACTGAAGCTGGATTCCAATCTGGGCAGCGGATTGCATCTCAAGGCCGTTCACAAGTATTACTGGAGACTCGACGACGGAACTCGCCGCCAAATTGTCCACTGGAACAGCGTGCTGAAGGATCCAAACCTGAAGCAGGTCAAGTTCAAGGAGTTCCAACTGCCCAAACGGGGCACAGTGGAAGTGTCGGTTTCGCGGTGAGATTGGCTCCCGCAAAGACCCGCCACAACAGCGCATTGACGCCACAACTTGAGATTCTCC
Source organism: Planctomycetaceae bacterium (assembly GCA_021732845.1). Classification (GTDB taxonomy): domain Bacteria; phylum Planctomycetota; class Planctomycetia; order Planctomycetales; family Planctomycetaceae; genus JAKFUF01. The sequence goes on from JAKFUF010000031.1 coordinate 19,859, forward strand.
ATGGCGAAGACAGTCAGGGTGCCGCCAGCCGACCTGCCAGACGTCATACTGGGTCTGCTGGGGGCGGATGGGATGCCGTTGGCGGTCGGCAAGATCAAGCCACGGCTGACGGGGGCCTACAAGATGGCACCGGCAGTGCTCGTCGAGCTGCTGGAATCGTTGGTTCATGGCGGCCGCTGCCACCGCTTCCCGCAGGGCAAGGGCGTGGCTTACGGCGCGCTGGCACCCGTGGTGTATGCCCGGCGGGCCCTGGAATCGATGCTCGCCAAGCCGAAGAAAAAGTACAAACCAGACAAACTGCAGGCTGAAGTCCGCAAGCTGACTCCGCAGGTGTCGCCAGTCGAGTTTGAGACGCTCGTCGATGCCGCGCGAACCGCTCGAAAGCTATTCATCCATCCGGCCCCCACGGCCAAGGGGAAGCCCCAGTATGCGGGATTCCCGCCGGATCCAGCGACCTATCTCAAGTCGCCTTTGAAAGCGCTGGAGAAGATTGTCGCTTACCTGGCACACAACGGCATTTCCCGCGAACAGTCGCTGCAGGCTGTCTCCCAGAGCCTCAATCTGCCTTCGCCCAACGCGGCGGCGGATGCTGGGCCGGCGAGTGTCGCGGCAGTCAAAACACCGTCGCTGGAAGAATGCGGCGAGGCCCTTCTGCGGGCCATGCCGCAGATTGATGCCGCCGCGCAACTGGGAAGCCTGATTTTCTTCCGCGATCTGCGGCGGGCTTTGCCCACGCTCGACAAACCCACCTTTGACCGGGCAGTGATTCACCTCGCCCAGACCCGGGGGGATGTCGCCCTGCACCACCACGATCATGCCCTGCGGTTACCGGCGGAAGAGCGCGCCACCCTCGTGGAAGGGCCGGATCAGCGGCACTACATTGGCATCGCGCTCAAACGCTGACGTCGCTTGGCAGTATGTCGTTTGAAAGCCTCTCAATGCACGGCAACGTGACAGGTCTGCGGCACTGTATTCGGCTGCAGATACTGTTTGAGCCGCAGGCGGCAGGCGGTGCAGCCGGCACCAGCATTGGTGAAGCGGCACAGCTCCTTGACCGTGGTCATGTTCCAAAGCTCAACCGCGTCGACAATCGTCGATTCCGTGACCTTGAAGCAGGCACAGACGATTTTGTCGGTATGTGCTTCGGATGCGTCGTCGTGGAGGGCGGGCATGGCGGGGTCGGCGAGGCTAGAAGAGTCGTACTACGCTTGCGGCCTGCACTGCTATTGAGAATGAGTCTCAATTCCATAAGTGATTATCGGCAGACTTAGAATCGTTGTCAACAGAACTTTAGAAGTTTTGCAGGTTGATCCTCACACCGGACGGCTTGCGCCATTGCGCTTGCACTGCGGGAAATCCATGTCGTTTGGTTTGGGTCACGGCCTGCGAGGGTCGAGCCGAAATTCAAAAACCACGGGTTCGGAATGCCTCAAAGGTCCACATCGGCCGGCGTGGGGATCGCGATTGTCTGGGCATGGTCGCGGGTCCTGCGCGAGCCGTAGCCCAGCGCATCGCGGTTGCGGCGGAGAATGTGTCCCAGCGTTTGCACATTGATGAAGTTGGTCATGACCAGAATGGTCATGGCCGTTATGTAGCACAGCGTCATCACGCCGAGGATCGACAGCACCGACAGAGACCCAAACAACTCTCTGGACGCCCCCACCGAAGCCAGCACCCCTGTGAAGATCGGGATCAGCAGCACAACTCCGAAAAACACCACGTTGACCACGCCGTTGTAGAGCCACCACAGGATCAAGTCCCCTCTCCACCTTGGGTCCGAGAAACTCAGGGTGAAATAGCGCCAAGTGGTGCCGAGGGACACGCTGCCGGTCGTCGCGTGCGTGGCGATGGACATGGGGATGTACACGGCGAACCAGGTCGTCGCCGCCAGCGCGAGGCCGGCGGAGGCAATCACCGCGCCGGTCACCAGCGCGGGGGTCTCCGTTTTCATGGCAATTCCCACAGCGATGTCCGCGATAAAGCCGGTCAGTACCAGTGGCCCTGCAGCCAGCAGGCCCACCAGCACCACGGTCCCCACGGAGTTCTCTTCCGGTTGAATGTCTCCACCCGCCGCGTCGGCGCAGACTTCGGACATCCGGGTGAACAGCCATCCCATGTGGTAAATCATGCCGATCAATCCGGGAAACACACAGACAATGAACCCAATCGCATTGGCCATGGACCAGCCAATCGAGATCAGCGTGACGATCAGCGCCTTGCCCCAGAGTTCGCCGTCGATCGGGGTCTTCAGGATGGTGATCCATGTGACCTCGGGCTCCTTCGGCTCCTTCTTTTTCTTGGCCTTTTTGGGCGAGGGGGCGGGGCGAAAGACACTCGCTTCGCGCTCCGCCTGTGCCAGCAGGTCGAGGTCCAGATTTCCTTCGTTCACCGGGTCGCTTTTGTCGCTTTCGCGGTCGGACTTGGCCGGTTTCTGCGGCGGTCCAATGTTCGCAGGCAACGTGAACTTTGTGCCACACTCGCGGCACGTCGCCTTCTTGCCGGCGGATTCATCCTTGAACTTGGTGGCTTGGCCGCATTCCGGACAGTTGAACCGAAACGACATGACGCCGCCCCCTCGTCTGGATACTGGAAAGGTCGATCTCGCAGGCATTTGCGACACTTTATCAGCTCCACTGTGTGAGTGACAGAAGATTCTCCATGCAAGCGAGAATCCTGTCCCGTTGCTGAAGTGGACGAAGCCCCGACACACGCGACATGTCGGCGAGATCGGACGACCAACGCCGTTGCCGAGGCTTCGGATCACAAGTCGCCCCTGAGGCCAAATATTGGTCTTGGTCCTCCTTGGCATCGCGTCTACAATTAACGGACTGACCCGTCCGTCCGATTATTTTCGCTCGCCAAGGTGCTGCTCTCGACATGACGGTTACGAAGAAACCCGGTCGCCCAAAGGATGAACAGTTACAGGCACGGCGCGAAGAAGAAATCCTTGATGCCGCCGCAGTGCTCTTCGCCAAAACGGGTTATGCCGACACCGATGTTCAGGTGTTGGCCGACCAGTTGCAGGTGGGCAAGGGGACGATCTACCGGTATTTCCCCAGCAAGCGCGAGCTGTTTTTAGCCACGGTTGATCGAGGCATGCAGCGGCTGCACGCCGCCGTCGAAGCTCGCGTGGCTCAGGTCGACGACGGGCTGGAACGGATCGTCACGGCGATCACCGCGTTTTTGCAGTTCTTTTCGGAACAGCCGGAACTGGTTGAACTGTTCGTGCAGGAGCGGGCGCACTTCAAGGACCGCGCCCAGCCGGCTTATTTCGCGGTGCATCAAGCGAAGGTCGGGCCGTGGCGGGAGATGTACCAGCAACTCGTGGCTGCCGGTCGGGTGCGCGACTGTGACCATGCAAAAGAGCACGATGTGGTCAGCGACCTGCTCTATGGCACCATCCTCGCAAACCACTTTACGGGGCGACGGGTCTCGTTTGAGACTCAATCGCGAAATATTGTGGACCTGGTGTTTCTCGGCATCCTGACCGAGTCCGAACGTCGACGCTTTCAAGTCACGAAGTAGTCCTCCAGCATTCATTCAAGCAGAAGTTCCATGAAATTCGTGCAAAAACTGTTTGTTCCGGCGGTCCTGCTCGTGGCGGGTGTCGTGGGGCTGTTGTGGTTTGGCGGACATCTGACCGGCCACGCCGCCGGACCGCATAAGCCACAGGTGCAGGAGACGCAGCGGGAGCCGGTGAGCGTGACGCTCGCTCCGGTGCAGCAGCGGAAAATCGAGCGGACGGTGGACGCCGTGGGCACCCTCCACGGCTTCGAGGAGGTGGTGGTCGCCGCCAAGGTGGAGGGGTATGTCCTCAAGGTCGACCACGACATGGCCGACTCGGTGAAGCCGGGCCAGGTGCTGCTCCAGATCGATCCCACCGACAGCGAGCTGGCGGTTCGCGAAGCTGAGAAAAACCTGCTCGTCGACCTCTCCAAACTTGGTTTGAGCGAGTTGCCGGAAAAGGGGTTCGATGTCCGGCAGGTGCCGGTCGTGGTGCAGGCCAAGGCGAAGCTGGAGAACGCCGAGGCCCGGTGGGAACGGGCCAAGCGGCTGCAGAAAACGATCACTCCCGAAGAGCTGGCCGACAAGGCGACCGAGCAGCGGACCGCCCAGGCCGAGTTCGACAACCAGGTGCTGATCGCCCGCACCAGCCTGGCCACCATCGAACTCAAGCAGGCCGAACTGTTGACCGCTAAGCAAAAACTGCAGGACACTAAAATCAAGGTTCCCGCACCGACACAGGCCCTGCCCAACGGACAGCCGCCAACGTATGTCATTTCTCAACGTGAAGTGGCCGAGGGCGACATGGTGCGGCCGGGAACGCAGGTCTTCCGCCTGGTGATGGACCATATCCTGAAGCTCCGTGCCCCGCTGCCAGAGCGGTATATCAGCGATGTCAAACTCGGCCAGTTGGTCCACGTGACCACGACCGCACGCAAGACTTTTGAAGGCAAAGTCACCCGCATCAGCCCGCATGTCGACGCCACGGTCCGGACCTTCGACGTGGAGATTCAGGTTCCCAACCCCACGGGTGAACTCAAGTCCGGCAGCTTTGCCAAGGTGGCCATCGTGACCCGCACGGAATCCGAAGCCACGACAGTGCCGCTGGAATCCGTCGTCTCCTTTGCGGGCAACAATAAGATCTTCCTGGCCGAGGACGGCAAGGCCCGCGAGATCCTCGTCACCCTGGGCCTGCAGGGAACCGAATGGATCGAGATCGCCTCGCCGAAACTCCCGGAAGGGGCAAAAGTCGTTACCAGCGGACAGTCTGTGCTGACAAATGGGGCATCGGTAATGGTGCGAACAGTAAATGCGGGAACCAAGGAGCGTGTGCGTAGCGGGGCTAAAGCACAATGAGACGAAGCGCCGCACCGACTTCGATGGTGACGGGGAACGGAGTGTCACGGATGAAATGCTGGAAAATACTTTCGACAGTGGTGGTTATCGTTGTGTGTGCCGCGGTGCTGAGGTGTTCTCAACCTAAGGAGGTGCGGGAGTACGCCTGGTCCCTCGAAGCCGGCTTGCTGAAAGGCCCAGACCGTGTCGGGGCCGGCCGCTCACTTTGTGGCCTTGTCTCGTGGAGATTGGGCATCTCGGATGAACCGAAAGAGTATTACTTTTTCCAGGCACTCAGCGGCGTGTCAGGCACATCAGTGCCTGAGCCTTTTATCGGATATGGAGACTACGCGCACTGGCAGGCTCTTATGAAAAAGAAGGCCCGCTATTCATCAGCCGGATTGCGGTAGAGGATCTGCGCAACAATCGCTGCACGCTTCAAAGTGCTTCTCGAAGGTCGACCACAGATAGCGAGAAGAGGAACCACGAATTTGCACGAATACGACGAATGACACGAATCACAACAAAGTGAACCCCATCACCCGCGATGCGAATCCGGTTGACGATTCGTGAGATTCGTAGGATTCGTGAAGATTCGTGGTCAAATTTATGGTCGTTCGATAACCGGCAGCCTTGCCGTACTTGGTGACTTTTGTAGTTGAGATGGGACTACGGTCCGCGTGGTTTGTTCATCGGCCCGTCTAACTTCCTTCGTGGTTTTCCATGTCGATTTCCGATCTCTGCATCCGCCGGCCTGTCTTCACCTGGGTGCTGGTCTCCATTCCCGTCGTGCTGGGGCTGGTCTCCTACTTCAAGCTGGGCGTCGACCTGTTTCCCAAGGTCGACTTTCCTGTCGTCTCGGTGACGGCCAATCTTCCCGGCACGAGTGCCGAGGAGATGGAAACGAGTGTCACCCGGCTCATCGAAGAAGCGATCAACTCGGTGTCGGGTGTGGACGAGCTGCGGTCGACGGTGCGGGAGGGCGTGACCACGGTCACCGCCCAGTTCCTGCTGGAGAAGGACGGTACGGTGGCCGCCCAGGAGGTCCGCGACAAGGTGTCGTCGATCGTCAAGCAGCTTCCCAAGGGGATGGACCCGCCGCTCGTGAACCGCTTCGACTTGGATGCGGCACCCATTCTCACGGTGGGCATCTCCGGTGACCGCGATGTCCGCGAAGTCACGGAAATCGCCAAGCATCAGATCCAGGAATCGCTGCAGACGGTGTATGGCGTCGGTTCGGTGTTTCTCTCGGGTGGACGCAGCCGCGCGATTCAGGTGATCGTCAACACCGACCGGCTGGCGGCGTCCGGTCTGTCGATTGAAGACGTGCGGAGTGCCCTCCTTTCGCAGAACATCGAAGTGCCGGGCGGTACGGTGCTGCAGGGGCCGAGGGAATTGACTCTCAGAACGCTGGGACGCGTGCAGGCGGCGGCCGAATTCAACGATCTGATTGTCTCCACACAGAACGGTTACCCGATCCGCATCCGCGACATTGGCCGGGCGGAGGACTCGGAGGAGGAGCCACGGGGTCTGACGCGGCTCGATGGCCGCAACGCGGTGAGCCTGTTCGTGCAAAAGCAGTCGGGCACCAACACCATCCAGGTAGCCGATGCCGTCATTCGCCGCCTCGAACGAATCAAGAAGGCGCTGCCGGCGGACATCAAGGTGGAGATGATTCAGGACCAGTCGCGGTTCGTGCGGCAGTCGATGGAAGAGGTGAAGTTCCACCTGCTGCTGGCGGGCGTCCTGGTCTCGCTGACCATCCTGATGTTCATCCGCGACTGGCGAACCACGGTGATCGCCACGCTGGCGATCCCCACGTCGATCCTGCCGACGTTTCTGTTCATGATGTATATGGGCTTCTCGCTCAACAACATCACCATGCTGGCCTTGATTCTGGCCATCGGCATCGTGATCGACGACGCGGTGGTCGTGCATGAGAACATCTTTCGACATATGGAAGAGGGCGGCTTGGATGCCATGACCGCCGCGCGAATCGGCACGCGGGAAATCGCCCTCGCCGTGCTGGCGACGAGCCTGTCGCTGGTCGTGATCTTCCTGCCGGTGGCGTTCATGGGCGGGATGGTCGGCCGCTTTTTCAGCAGCTTCGGCATGACGGTGGCCTTCGCCATCATCATGAGTTTGTTTGTCTCGTTCACACTCACCCCGATGCTCTGCTCGCGGTTTCTGAAGCTCGACCCATCTGAGGCGGGGCATGGCAAATCCAAATCCGGATTCATCTACAAGCTGGTCGATGGCGCGTACGGCATCGCTCTTCGGTGGGCGATGCGCAACCGGTTGACGATGGTTGTGCTCTGCTTTCTGGTCGTTTGCTCGACCGTGCCCATCGCCATGGTGATGGGGGCCAACCTTGTGCCACGTGACGACCAGAGCGAATTCCAGGTGACCTACATCACCCCCCAAGGCTACTCGCTCGAACGCACCAACGCTGTCATCACCGAGATCGAGGGCCGGCTGTCCAAACTGCCGGAGGTCCGCAATTGCTTCACGGTCATCGGCGAAAACAACGGTGCGGCCGGCAAGGGGCAGGGCGATGTCACCCGTGGCTCAATGTACTTCCGCCTGCAGGAGCTCCACGAACGCAAGCGCTCGCAATTCGAGATCATGGCCGCCGCCCGCGAGATCCTGAAAGAGTACCCCGACCTGCGGTGTTCGGTTTCCGACGTGGCCGCGATTCAGGCCTCAGGTCAAGATACGCGGACCTTCCAAATGAGCATCCAGGGTCCGGACCTTGACAAGCTGGAACAATACGCCACCACCCTCAAAGGCAAGCTCAAATCGATTGAAGGGCTGGCAGATGTCGACACCACCTGGGCCAATCGCAAGCCCGAAGTGCAGGTGACCATCGACCGCGAGCGGGCCAGCGACCTCGGGATCTCGGTGGAGACGATCGCCAACTCGCTGAACATCCTCGTCGGCGGCCAGCCAATCTCACGCTACAAGGAAGGCACCGAGCAGTACGACGTGTGGCTCAGAGCCGACAAGCCGTTCCGCGCCATCCCCCAAACGCTGGAATCGCTCACCATCCCTTCACCCAACAAGAAACTGGTGCAACTGGCCAGCCTCGGCACGTTGACGGAAGCCCGTGGCCCGAGCCAGATTGACCGGTTTAACCGCCAACGCACCGTCACGATTCTGGCCAATCCCGATAAGGTCTCGCTGAACGATGCCGTCAACCGCGCCAAGGCGTTTGTCACCGAGATGAACCTGCCGCCGGAGTTCGAAGTCACCTACGGCGGGCAGGCCAAGACGCTGGGCGACACCGCCTACTATTTCCTGGTCGCGCTGGTGCTCAGCATCCTGTTCATGTTCATGATTCTGGCGGCCCAGTTCGAAAGCTGGCTGCACCCGATCAGCATTCTCGCCGCCCTGCCGGTGACCATTCCGTTCGGCTTGATTTCACTGGTGCTGTTCCGGCAGCCGATGGACCTGTATGCGATGTTCGGGCTGTTCATGCTGATCGGCATCGTCAAAAAGAACGGCATTCTACAGGTCGACAAGACGAACGAACTGCGGCACGCCGGCATGGGCCGAGAACAGGCGATCCTCGAAGCCAACCACACCCGCCTGCGGCCGATCCTCATGACCACGGTGATGCTCATCGCCGCCATGGTGCCGATCGCCCTCGGCCAGGGTCCGGGTGCCGGAGCCCGCGCCAGCATGGCCAAGGTGATCATCGGCGGCCAGATGCTGAGCCTCGTCCTCGCCCTGCTCGTCACCCCCGTGGCCTACTCGCTCTTCGATGACCTGGCCAACTTCTGGCACCGGATCACACGGACGACGCCGACGTTTAATTCTTGACGGTCGACTTTAGTCTGAACCTTAGGCGGATTCGAGCAATGCGAGATCTACCTGTCATCCTCGCCAAAGTGACGTTTCTCAGTCAGGTGAATGGCGGACGAGTCACGATGCCAGCATTAGAGTCCGGCCAGTACATGCCGCATCTCGTTGTGCAACCCCACGCCGTCCGTGTTGTCCGAACGATCAACCACAGAGAGATCGTTGATGACTATTTGGGAGTCAGATTTTTATCCGGTCCGACAAATGTCATTCGTGATGAACCATGCGACTGTTCCATGGAGCTGATGTATCATCCGAACGTCAAGTATGACGCACTTCACACTGGTGCACCATTCACTGTCCGGGAAGGCGGCAAGATAGTCGGGTTCGGTACAGTTGAGAACAGCTTTGAGCACTCTGAGGAGTGACAAGCGGTTGGAGCCGAAATCTGATTCATTAGCGGCAGTCACCACATGTTGTCGCACTCGGGCGAATTTCGATCACGACCGTGCTGCGGCGCATGAGTCTAACCTGGAGTAGTTTGTGTGACTTAGGATCGCAGCAACAATAACAGGGGCATTTTGCTTGCTAGATGGCTGGCCGATGTGAACGAGTCCATCAGTCGGCACGCGTTAGGACCGCGGCAAGAATAACTGTCGACTTTTGACAAGCCGTACAGCCAATGAGCCGGAGGGCCTTAGCCCCCGGTTGGAGGATAATCGGAAGACGCCAACGCCACGAACCGGACGCTAACGCGTGCCGGTTGATGAATCTGCTCTCAATCGGCGTCCATCCCAAGCAACTTCACCATATTATTGTTGCCGCGATCCTTAGCGTCCGGTTCCGGCAGTCGTAAAACCGGACGCTAACGCGTGCCGGCTCATTGGCGGATCAACGAATCGAAATCGAACAGTTGTTTTTGCGGCGATCCTTACTTACTCTTGGACGACCTCGCCAACTTGGGGCCGCGGATCGCACGGACGACGCCGACGTTTAATTCGTAGTCAGATCACGACTCGTCCCATGAAACGCGCCGAGCAGTACCTTTCACGCATTTTTCATGCGCTGCGGCACAAGCAACTGGCCGGGGAGCCCATTCGCCCAGAAGCCGAGCCTCCGTTGCCGCACCTGCTCGCCGCGAGATTCTGGTATGACATCTCGCAGGGAGGGTTCTCGCAGCTCTTGTTCAATTTGCAGGGCGAGTATCTTCATGAGACGGAGGACATGCTCATCGGCGCTCAAGCGTGCTGCGCACACGCCTTTTTCGTCCGCGCCATCCGTATCTGTTCCTCAAATCGAGAAGAGTATCAGAGATTTCTTGCTTCCGACTACCTGACGAGCAACGACGTCAAACATGGGCTTCAGCAATTGTCGATCGAGTACTTCGCATTGAACATCGATTTTGTGGATGAGATCGCCTCATTCATTAATGCGGCCTGAAGCTGACCGGAAGTTGCCGTCAAACGGCCCTTGCGCTTGGCACAAGCCTCTGGGTCAGCGAAACTGTACATACCACCGCAGCAGCGTCGCCAAGCAGGGCGAGAACAGGTCCGGCTGGCGGTCGAGCATCGCGGAGATTTCCTCCAGCGGATGAAAGGTGACCGCGGTGACCTCCTGCGGATCGATCCGCATGTCTTCGGCCCGGACGTTGCAGACCGTTTTATATAACACCGTATGTTCGTACGACGTTTCGGGTCCGGCTGAAAACTTGTGAACCCACTCCAGCGGGCTGGCATCCTCGGGAATTCGCAGTCCCAGTTCTTCCTCCAATTCCCTGGGTGCGGCAAACTCGTAGGACTCCCCTGTGCCGAGATGTCCCGATGCTGATGAGGTGTAGGTTGACGGGTACTCGTCCTTCCAGGGCGACCGCATCTGCAGGAGCAGTTCGCCCTGCGGATTGAACACGAACACATGCACCGCCCGGTGCAGCCAATGGTTGGCATGCACCGCCGACCGCGGAGCCTGCCGGACGACTTGGTCCTGCTCATCAACGACATCAAAGATTTCTTCGGGCACGGGAATGAATCACGAGGGCGTTGGTTGGGGGCTGCAGGGGGAGGCGAACCGTCACGAATCATTTGGGGGGCGGACTGTCAGATTAACGGAGGTTTGGAGAGAGGACTTTGGGACAGGATTGAAAGGATGAGACAGGATAATAAGAAAGGATTATGTCATTGAAAGCTGGTTCAAACAGATCCTTCGCTGATCCTCTCACATCCTTTTCCATCCTGTCCAAAATTCCTGACCACCTTTGCCGACAGTTCGACGCCGCTCCACAGACTGTGAATTTTGAAGTCTGAAATTTGAAAGTATTTAACCCATAACTATGTGCGGTTACGGCCAATCTGACGGGCATGAAGAAAGGCCTACGCCGCTCCCCTTTGTGCCGCCCGGCGGGGCAGGCGGACGCAGAAGCTGCTGCCTTGGCCGGGGCCGGGGCTGCTGACGGAGATTGAGCCACCGTGCTGGTTCACGATCCGGTGGCTGATTGAAAGGCCGAGGCCGGTGCCCTGGCCGACTTCTTTTTGAGTAAAAAACGGCTCAAAGATCTTTTCGATCACTTCCTGAGTCATGCCGCACCCCTCGTCGTCGAACTGCACGCGGAGGTTGTCGGTCTGTTCCGAGATTTGGATCCGCAGGGTTTTGCCGCGGTCCATCGCCTCCAGTCCGTTGGCGACCAGGTTCAAGATCACCTGTTTGATCTCGGGGCCGTTGACTTCGGCCAGGCACGAGCTGTGGGGGGCGAAGTCGATGTGCTTTTCGCGATACTTGCTGAGGTGCTGAACCATGCCGACCACCTCGGTAACCAGCCGCGTGATATCCGTCGGCTCGCGGACATGGTCGCGGCCGCGGGCAAAATCAAGCAGCCGCTCGGTGATCTGCCGGCAGCGGACCGATTCGTTCTGGATCATTTCCAGGTACTGGCGGACGATTTTGATTTCGTCGGGGCTGAGCTGTTCGAGGTTGCCAGACATCCGTTCGGCAACCGATTCGGCCGCCATGCTGATCGCCGCGAGCGGGTTGTTGATCTCGTGAGCCACACCGGCGGAAAGGAAGCCGACGCCGGCCAGCCGTTCGGACCGCACGAGCTGCTGGCTGCGTTCGCGAACCTGCCGGTCGAGGTCGCCGGCGGTATCCTGGAAGCGGTTGGCCATCTCGTTAAAGGCTGCGGCGAGTTCGGCCATTTCGTCGCGGGTGGTCAACTGCAGGCGAAAATCGAAGTCGCCATGTGCCACGCGGATCGCTCCCTGATGCAGCTTGCGGATCGGATCGAAGATGGCGCTGTAGGCAAAGCGCATCAGGCTGAGAAAAATCAGCACGCCAGCTCCCGCCGCGGCGTAAATGATGTTGAGCTTGTTTTTGGAAACGGTCAACGCCTGCTGCAGGGTCTTGCCCAATGCGTCCGCAGGATCGTCGACTTTTTGTGCCAATAGTTCCAAGTCTGCCACCGTTTGCAGCATGCGGCTGACCACCGCGTCATGCGCTTCCAGGTCGTTCAGCGACTCATGGTCCACCGCCAGTTGCCGCATCTTCTTGCGGATGTCGATGAGTGTCCCTTCGATGAAGGTGCGCTGCAGCGAGGGAAGTTCCGTGCTGGTCAGCGCGTCCATCCTCCGATGGAACTGGTCGATTCCCTTATAGGATTCACCCAATTGCTCCTGGAACCGCTTCTGCTGATCGTTGATCGCTTCCTGTCGCAACGAACTGTCCGCGGCCGGCTTGCGGCGTTTCGGGTCGGGCCGCGTGTTCTCCGTCGCTGCGGGCTCGGGGATGGGGAGCCGCAGGGGTTCAAAGAGCATGGCCACGCTGCGCGCGAGCTGGGCACGATGCGGGGCCTGATTTTGGTTGCGGTCGAGTTCCCGCACGAAGTTGCGATAGGAATGCAGGCCGGTGATCCCGCTGATGGCGAGCGTCACGACCATGACGAGGACCAGTCCCAGCCCCAGCACCAACTTGCGTTGGATCGTCTTTGTGAAAAACACGCGCGCCTCCTTGCTGCGTGATCGTCACCATCGCGGAGGCCCCCCCTCGCACGCCGCAGCGATCGCCGGAAGTCTATCACTCCCCGCAATTTCGGGGCAAGATCGATTGGCGGTTCCGGACGGGAAGGCCCCTGAGGGGATCATCGTACTCTGGAGGTGATCATCTCCGAACTGGACACCGATCAAAACACCCCCGCAACCAGCATGAATCGTACCGACTGGGCATAGTTGGCGTACCCTGGCAGCTCGCGCTGCAGCAGCCGGTCTTCCAACAGGGTTCGCCGAACGAACAAGAGGGCGAAGCCGACAATCGGCAGCATCCCGATCCACGAGCCCATTGCCATCCCGCCCAGCAGCGTGGCACAGATCGTGGCGGCATAGCCCGGATGGCGGACAAAGCGATAGGGGCCAACCGACACCGCCCGCTGGTCCCGGTCGGTCTGCACCCGAACGACAGACGAATAGAACGGATTGCAGCGGATGGCCCAAAGGTTCACGGAGAGTGCCGCTCCGTATCCGATGACTCCCGCCAACTGCAGTTGCCACGGTACGAGAGACCAATGCCAGCGGCCCACATCCAGCCCCCCAACAACCCAGTGGCTCAACAGGCAGGCTGCCCCCAGCGGCTGGGTGACCCGATCCTGATTGGCCGCGGCCGGTGCCTGTCGCTCGCGGATCATGCCGGAATCGCCTACGGCGGCCAGCAGAATATAGAAGACCCAGATTTCCGCGAGGATCACCCACACAAACGGCAAGTCCCAGCGCCCCGCCGAGATGAACACGATGCCCGCCACGACTCCCAGGGCGAGGAGTGGCTGAAAAACGAGTTTCAGTTGAGCCACGGGACGCTCCACGCGAGGGATGTGACGAGCAGTTCGCCATTGTGCTGGATGCCGTGTGGAATTCGTAGCGTGGGCATGGTTTCGGCCAGGGCTGGCCCGTCGAGGTGCTCACCACCAGGGACCGCACAAAGAATAAGAGCACGCTTCAAGATGCTGACCGAAGGCCGGAATTAGGCAACGAGAAGGGGGATCGTGGTTCACTTTATGACCCTGCGACTCCCGCACCGTTTTGCCAGGCCTGTCGACTTCATTCGTTGTCCCTGATGGCGTCGCTGCTGGATCGGGCCACAAATGTCATAGTTATTGTTGCTGCGATCCCAAGCCAGAGATTGGCGCGGTCCACCAGAGTCGGTGCTTTCAGGCAAGATCTGGCCGCATCTGGACACTCACTGGCCGATGAGCGAATGTGACCTCGGCACGCGGCTGCGCTTTTTCGTTGAGAGGGGCCGCACGCGCCGTTTTCGGGTGCGGTCGCGGGATTGAGCCTTTTGCTGCTTGCGCTTCGGCGATGGCGAACACTTGGCGGGCTTGGTGGGCGCACCGGTCGGTGGCGGTGCGGCGTCCAAAGTGGGCGCTGGTTCGAGGGTGGGCGCGAACGGTTCAGGCGCGGTCCCCGTGAGGTGCGGTGCGGCTGGCAGTTGAGAAGTGGAGTTGCGCGTGAACCCGACATCCACGGTGGGCGCGAACTCGTGGCTCAGATTCTGTCCGTTCACTGAAACAGTGGGCGCTGATTCTGTTTCGAGGGTGGGCGCGGAAACCAGGGGCTGTTGAGCGTGTGCCGAAGAGGTCATCGCTTCTTCCTGGCAAGCCGCCTCTGACATCAACACCCGCGCGGGCGCGGGCGAAGCGGTTTCGTTCAAAGTCTCAATCGACGTGGTAAGTTCTTCCGCCGCCGCGCGCTGATCACAGACAGCCGGCGCAGCTTGCTTTTGACGTTGGTCTGTCCCACGGCCGCGTTCCGCATCAAAGACCGCCTTCGCCAGTTCGGCGGCGACTTCATCAATAACCACCGGCGGTGCCTCGGGCGGAGTCGTTCCAACTGTGGCTTCCGCCTTCCGGCCACGGGATTTCTTCGCGTAGCGGCCACGCGGGTCCAGGTGATTCAAACAGTACTTGACCGCCCACGGCTCCCCCCGCTCCACCGCGCGGATCAGCCGCCGCAGCGACTTGCCCGCCCGCTCCGGCTGTTCCTCAACCTCCTCCGCCTCCAGTTTCGGCTCGCGCGGAGCCCTGTTCGCCTGCGCTTCCGTCGGCGGCTGTGGCTCATTGAACGGCGTCCAGAGCTGGTCCTCGCGGCACATGACGTAGTGGACCGCCCAGTCAATCCCCGCGTGCAGTGCCTTGCGCAAATGGTAGGTCGCCCGCGACAACAGCATCCGCCGCGCCCCATCGCGGGCGGCCTGCAGTGCGGGGGCACGCTCAATCCGCTTGTAGAGCGCCGAGCGGTTGATCCCCACCGCGAGCGCAACATACGACAGGACGCCGAGATGGGCCACGATGGCGTGGTACAAACCCTCGTCCGTCACCTTGCAGTCCGCCCGCTCCTTCCGCGCCCGCCCCTCGCCGGATGGAGCCACACCTGGAGGACTTTGGGAAGCCACCGAATCCTGAATAAAAACTTCCATAATTCACCCGACAAAACACAATGTACCCATGTATCAAATACATTATCCGCCTGTCCTGTCGAAGTCAAACACAAAAACGGCAGAATTTCTATGTCGTTTCGCGCTTGTCAGCGTAAAGTCGACTTTCGCTCCTGCGAAAGGAGGCGAGCGTGGTCCGGCGCGGGCAAACACGGAGGCTCTGGATTCGCGCTGTCGGCATTGTCGCCAGACGTTCGCGTTCTTGTGCGGAGCAAAAGACGACTTTACGCCATTCACTTGTAGCGGCACGGCGCAAGCCGTCCGGTGATGCGCTGGGACAAACCGGTTGTTCCATTTGTCGATCGGCGTGGCGGGAGGGCTTTGGTCTCCAGAGCAGCGGGCAACTCGCAAGCCTCACGTCTTCCTCACTCGGGCACCGCAACGTTGCCGAGTCACTCCGTGACTCGAACCCAGCCGGACTGGCTGGGCGACTCTGAGGCTCACCGGAGGGCTTGTGCCCTGCCTGTCTGTGAATTGCAAGCCGTCGAGGAAGCCACGATGCGAGTCACGGAGTGACTCGACTACTTTGTGTTGCCTCTCGCTCGGCGAAAGGACGCGAGCATGGTCCGGCGCGGACAGACACGGAGGCTCTGGATTCGCGATGTCGGCATTGTCGCCAGACGTTCGCGTTCTGTTGCGGAGCACAAGACGACATTACGCCCACTTGTAGCGGCACGGCGCAAGCCGTCCGGTGAGCCGCTGGGACAAACCGGTTGTTTCCATTCGCCGATCGGCGTGGCGGGAGGGCTTTGGTCCTCCAGAGCCGCGGGCAACAGACGATCCGGGGTTTTCGAAGGACTTTCGAGTCATTTGCGAATCGTTCACACACCCAAGCAGCGCCCACCCTTCACCGTGGCTCAGCAGGAGCTGGAGCCCTCCCGCCGCGTCGATCGCAAGCTTCACGTCGTCCTCTCTCGGACACCGCAACGTTGCCGAGTCACTCCGTGACTCGAACCCGGCCTGAGTGACTGGGCGACTTTGAAACTCACCAGAGGGCTTGTGCCCTGCTGCTCGCTCTGGAGGGCAAGCCGTCGAGGAAGCCACGATGCGAGTCACGGAGTGACTCGACTACTTTGTGTTGCCTCTCGCTCTGCGAGAGGACGCGGGCGTGGTCCGGCGTGGACAAACACGGAGGCTCTGGATTCACGCTGTCGGCATTGTCGCCAGACGTTCGCGTTCTTGTGCGGATAAAAAGACGACTTTACGCCCACTTGTAGCGGCACGGCGCGAGCCGTCCGGTGATACGCTGGGACAAACCGGTTGTTTCCATTTGTCGATCGGCGTGGCGGATAGGGGTAGGGAGGGCCGATTGGTTTCGGCTCCCCCCTCCCTCCGAACCGGACTGGCGGATTTCCCGCATCCGGCTCTCCAGTTGATGGTCTTACCTGGGACAGGGTTGAAGTGCGAGTTTGTGG
>JAKFUF010000050.1 GCA_021732845.1 Planctomycetaceae bacterium
CCACAAACTCGCACTTCAACCCTGTCCCAGGTAAGACCATCAACTGGAGAGCCGGATGCGGGAAATCCGCCAGTCCGGTTCGGAGGGAGGGGGGAGCCGAAACCAATCGGCCCTCCCTACCCCTATCCGCCACGCCGATCGGCGAATGGAAACAACCGGTTTCTCCCAGCGGCTCACCGGACGGCTTGCGCCGTGCCGCTACAAGTGGGCGTAATGTCGTCTCTTGCTCAGCGAAAGGCGACACAAAGTAGTCGAGTCACTCCGTGACTCGCATCGTGGCTTCCTCGACGACTTGCAATTCAGAGACAGCGGCAGGGCACAAGCCCTCCGGTGAGTCTCAAAGTCGCCCAGCCACTCCGGCTGGGTTCGAGTCACGGAGTGACTCGCCTACTTGACCCGGCGTCGCGAAACGACATAGAAAGTCTGCCGTTTTTGTGTTTGACTTAGACACGACACTCGGATAATGTGTGTTATACATGGGTACATTGTGTTTTGTCGGGTGAATTATGGAAGTTTTCATTCAGGATTCGGTGGCTCCCCAAACTCCTCCAGGCGTGGCTCCGCTCGGCGAAGGGCGGGCGCGGAAGGAGCGGGCGGATTGCAAGGTGACGGACGAGGGGCTGTACCACGCCATCGTGGCTCACCTCGGAGTCCTGTCGTATGTTGCGATCGCGGTGGGGATCAACCGCTCGGCGC
This sequence comes from Planctomycetaceae bacterium, assembly GCA_021732845.1. GTDB lineage: Bacteria > Planctomycetota > Planctomycetia > Planctomycetales > Planctomycetaceae > JAKFUF01. The sequence goes on from JAKFUF010000050.1 coordinate 697, forward strand.
TGTACAAGCGGATCGAGCGTGCGCCGGCACTGCAGGCGGCGCGCGATGGGGCACGGCGGATGCTGTTGTCGCGGGCGACCTACCATTTGCGCAAGGCACTGCACGCGGGGATTGACTGGGCGGTCCACTACGTCATGTGCCGCGAATACCAGCTCTGGACGCCGTTCAATGAGCCACAACCGCCGACGGAAGCGCAGGCCAACAGGGCTCCGCGCGAGCCGAAGTTGGAAGAGGCGGAGGAGGTCGAGGAACAACCGGAGCGGGCGGGCAAGTCGCTGCGGCGGCTGATCCGCGCGGTGGAGCGCGGGGAGCCGTGGGCGGTCAAGTACTGTTTGAATCACCTGGACCCGCGCGGCCGCTATGCGAAGAAATCCCGTGGCCGGCAGGCGGAAGCCACGGTTGGACAGGTCCCGCCGGTGGCACCGCCGGTCGTCATTGATGAAGTCGCCGCCGAGTTGGCGAAGGCGGTCTTTGATGCGGAACGCGGCCGTGGGACAGGCCGACGCCAGGAGAAAGTTGCGCCGCCTGTCTGTGATTCTGACGCCCCTGCGGCCGAGCCCAAAGCAATCGTCGAGACCGCGCAAGAAAGCGCTTCGCCCGCGCCGGTGTTGATAACAGAGGTGGCTTGCCACGAAGAATCGCTGATCTCTTCGGCACGGGGACAACAGCCCGAATTTTCCGCGCCCACCCTCGAAACAGGATCAGCACCCACTGTTTCAGTGAACGGACAGAATTTGAGCCACGCTTTCACGCCCACCGTGGATGGCAAGTCCACCGACATCCCCAATCACCCCATTTCCGCCATGCCGACCGCGGCTCCACTCACCCCAGTAACCCTGCCTGAACCGTTCGCGCCCACCCTCGAACCAGCGCCCACTTTGGACGCCGCGCCCACTTTGGACCCCGCGCCACCACCGAACGGTGCGCCCACCAAACCCGCAAAGTGTTCGCCATCGCCGAAACGCAAGCAACAAAAAGCCCAATCCCGCGACCGCACCCGAAAACGGCGTGTGCGGCCCCTTTCAACGAAAAAGCGCAGCCACGTCCGCAGGTCACATTCGAAGCCGTAGGATGGCCTTCCGAGGCCGTCCCGATGAACGGTTGATGTTCCTTTCGCCCGTCGATTTAGCAAATCCCAACTCAAGCTACGAGTGGGCGTCAACCGCCCTCCGAACGGCCTAGGAAGGCCATTCTACAAACACCAATGCCCCCTAGACCAAGTGCCATTGGGCGCGAGACCTCCGTTGAGCCACCGCGGGGAGATCCGCACTCACCGGACGGCTTGCGCCGTGCCGCTAAAATGGAAGCGGTTGGGCGCGAGCCGGCTTGCGCCGGCTTCTACCGGTCGGCAAAGTCGGTTCTATCAATGCGGAACCCGCTACCGGCGGAACTCAATGCCGATGCCCAGGCCGTTTCCGACGGGGATCGGCAGGATCGAGAAGGATTGGTTTCCCGTCTCCGTGGCATTGACGGCCACCGTCGCGACATAGGCGACCCACCAGCCGAGGACCGCTTGAGAAAAATAGTGCGCGCCGTCGTTGATCCGGGTGAAGGCGGTGATCGTCGAGGCGGCGTAGAGGCTGCCCTTCAGCAGCGGATCATCGGTCATTTGGGCTGCGGCCATCAGCGGCACGGCACCCACGAAGGCATGCCCGCTGACACCGTTGTTGTCAGCGAAAAAATTCCAGTGAGAACTGGGGGCCTTGGGCGTTTCATTGGGCCGCGTGCCACCCGTCACATTCTGCATCAGCAGCATGAAGGGACCACCAACGGCGAGACTACGGGTGCTGCGGCTGCCCCACTCGCCCACGACTTCCTTGCCGGGCAGGTCGGCGGGAAGCGCTCCCCAAATGGCGGCACCAGCCACCAACGGGATCACATAGATCCCTTCGCCGCCCTTTTTGAGAATCCGCGACGCTCGATTGGAGGCATCCGAGCGAAACTCGTCCTGGTAGTGGTCGTGCACTTCCTGGTCGAAGTTGGTGTTGGCCATCGCCGCCCCGGCACCGAAGCCGACACCCAGGGCCAGCAGGCTGTTGCGGCTGTAAAACTGACGATGATCATCAATCAGTTTGGGGAAGAATCCGCGGGGCGGGACGGGCTCGAACGGGGTCGATGCGGCAGAGTGATAGTTCCATTCCGGCTCGCTTTGAACGGTCCACCCTTCGTGAGTCTCTTCGTCGCTCAGTGGGCCATCGGCGTTGCGTGCCGTGACCAGAGATGGCTCGACACCCAGTGGCTCGGAAATCACCGTCTCAGACCATTCCGGCTCACTTTGAGCCCGGAACACCTGGCGTGGCGAGCGACTCTGCCAGCCGATCAGGCGGGCGGTCAGCACGGGAGCCTCGGGCGACTTCGCTCGAGTTTTGGGACGGGCCGCGCGGTGCGGAGTTGCGAAGTATTCCCGCTCGGCGAGGCGTGGCGCCGCGCCGCGGCCGGCGCAGCCACTGCTTATCAGACCCAGAAGAATGAGCCACGGCCAGCATCGTGGCTGGGCCGGACGTGTGGGAATCTTGTCGCAACGCCAGCTCGACACAGAGGGAGCCCCTTCATGTAACGGCGTGGAGGCAGAGAAGAAAAAAGCCCGCCCTGTTGCAATGTCAGGGCGGGCTGGAGATAGCTACCGGGTATTACCGCTTCTTGGAGTTCTCGGCGACAGCCGTGTCTGGCTCGTTTCCGAACGCGGGCACTGGAGTCGACTGAACGGCCGGTTTGCGGGCGACCCAACGGCCGACGCGAACTGCGGTCGGAGCCGATGAGGCTACTTGCGGGACAGGCTTTGCGGCCGAACGAGTGGTCGGCGGTGCCTCGCGACGGGAGACCATCGGTTCGTCATCGCGGACGGGCAAGTCGTTGTAGGTGCCGGGGCGACGGGGCATGGCGTCATCTTCTGGACCGTTGATCGAATTTGGGCGCGGGGCGATTCCGTTGTTGCCAGACGAAGGTTTCTGTCCGTCCCCTGGCAGAACATTAACCGTACGTCCCAGAGGTGCAGGAACTTGAGCTGTCGCTGGTGTGGGCACCTGCGCCGTCGAAGTTCCGTTCCCAATGATCGTTCCACCGAACGCCGTCGCGCCGCCGTAGTACTGTCCACCAAACGCCGTTGCCGTGCCCACCGGGACCGTCTGATAGACAGTCACCGGCACGCGGTTGACCACTTCCTGCGCCACCATGCGCGTCGTGTTGACCGCGACGCGGCGGGTGGTGGTGTAGGGAACCATGCGGCTCACCTGGTAGTTCACGGTCTGTGTGCCACGGATCGCGACTTGGCGCTGCGTGGGGACCTGCTGGGTCACGACATTCGGCACGTAGACGCGGTTGGCCACGACGTTGGGGGTGAACGCCATCCGCATCTGATAGCCGGTGCGGTTGAACCAGCCGAACAGGTCCGGCCGCGAGTCATATTGGCAGGCGGACATCTTGGGGTTGCACTGGTACTGGGTCACCCAGCGGCCCATGTCGCGCTGCACGGTCTGGCATTCGGTGACCGTCTGGTATTGAACGGTGGGCACTTCGGCGGTCTTTTGTTCGACAACCTGCCGGTATTCGGTCACCGGCTGGTCGACATAGGCGGTCTCGACAACGGGGCGCTGGACGACCTGCCGCACTTCCTGAATCTGGGTCATGGGGACCGTCTGGTATTGCTGCACCACGACCGGTGGAGCACAGACCTGCGCCACCGGCTGGGCGCAGACGGGCTGCGGACAGCAGCAACACGGATCAAACCATGACTGTCCCCAGGCGTTGGCATTCGCCAGCACCGTGCAGACGACAATCATGGCGCGAAGTGAATGGCGCGACATAAGGGTCTTCCAGAGAAAGGAGCGGGATGTGCGAGAGAGATGATGCGACGGGTGAGACCCGGAAGATCCGCGGGAGTCCACGTTCCAAAATACCCGCGACCGTGGATCGGACCTGCCAGAACCGTTGCGGGCGGGTTTCTATCGGAATCCAAAAAATGGGTCAAGATCGCATGACATCCTGCCGAGAGCCGCGAAATGCAGGTTTTCTGCGAGCTTGCCGATCAAGCCGAGGCAGTGCGACCAGCCGCAAGTGCCAGCCAGGATGAGGCGTGCGGCGAGGGGATCTGAGAACTGCACTTTGACGGGAGTGACGAGAGCGGAATCTCAAATCCGACCGGTCCGAAAGAGTTTCGCCGCCGGACCAGTAGAATTTCAGGTTAGACGTGTCCGACAACAGCCTTCGTGCAGCGAACGCAGTCCGAACTACGCAATACAACTTCCGGCCAATGTGCCGGAAGCTGCGGACATGATTGAATGACCAATGACCAATGCTATGGCCCGGATCGATCTTGTTGGGCAGCAATGGTCATTGAGGATCGCGGCAACAATAACATGGTGAAGTTGCTTGGGATGGACGCCGATTTAGGGCAGATTCATCAGCCGGCGCGCGTTAGCGTCCGGTTCGTGGCGTTGGCGTCTTCCGATCATCCTCCAACCGGGGGCCTTAGCCGGCTAAGGCCCTCCGGCTCATTGGCCGTGCGGCTCGTCAAAAATCGACAGCTATTCTTGCCGCCGTCCTGAGTCATTCTCTCTGCTTGAGATTTGCTGAACTAGCGACCGCCCATCAAACCGGGCCGCAGCATCCACGACACCGAGCCAGTGCCTATCGCAACCTCGCCCGCGAATTCGAGACAAACCGTTGTGCCTCGGCCGAAATCGAAGTGGCTCCCACCCGTGAGCTGGGAAACCGTGCGGCTCATGTCGGGCTCATGCCCCACCAAGGCCATGTTCGAGTCTGTTCGAGAGGGGAGTTTGGCGGCGATGGAGTTGATCTGTTCGACGAGAGACTCCAGCCGGAAGGCGGGGTAGAGATTGGCCGAGATCTGATGTTGGGTGGTGTCGAGACTCAGCGATTCCACGAGGATTTCCGCGGTCTGGACGGCGCGGACCAGCGAACTGCTGAGGACGAGATTCGGCAGCCGGTCTTGCCGGGCGAGAAAATCGGCCAGGCCTCGAAACTTCCGGCGGCCCTTGTCTGTCAACGGGCGTTCATCGTCGGTCTGGTATTCGCTCGCGTCGGCGGCGATGGCATGGCGCACGACCCACAGCAACATGATGCACCCTTTTTGGGACTTTCGCCACGATCGAATGCGCCAATTCGGCGGCAACACCTGGCATCGCGTCGCTTCCGAGGCTCCTTGACGGTCGCGCGGCTGGCCTCATAGACTGCCAGCAGGTTAGCAGTTCATGGCCAGCGGTTCAAACGCCGGTGAGACTGGCGTCCGATGCAAATTGAGGCGGCAATGACGGTGGAAATCCAAGTCAATGGGGATCGCCAAGAGGTTTCCCAAGGCAGCACCATCGCCGATTTGCTGAAGCAACTCGGGATGCAGCCTCGGTTTCTGGCTGTGGAACGGAACTGTGAACTTGTGCCACGGGGCCGCCATCAAGACTGTGAACTGCAATCCGGAGATCGCATCGAAATCGTGACCCTCGTGGGTGGTGGCTGAGCTTGACGGTCCAATGATCCACGTTTCGCTTACGACATCAAATTGCCGGGGTTCAAGGGAGATTGACCGTGTCGCCGTCGCTGCAGGACGATTCACCGCTGGTTTTGGGGACCCACACCCTGCACAACCGACTGATTGTCGGGACGGGGAAGTACGCCACCTACGACCTGATGCGCGACTGCCTGGAAGCGAGCGGAGCCGAGGTGATCACGGTGGCGGTGCGCCGCGAACGGTTGATCGACCGCGAGGGGCGGAGCATTCTCGATTTCATCGACCTGTCGCGCTACACCATTCTCCCCAACACCGCCGGCTGCTTCACGGCGGAAGATGCGATTCGCGTCGCCCGCCTGGGCCGCGAAATTCTTGAAGGCTTGGAGAATCCCGGAGCGGACTGGGTCAAACTGGAAGTTTTGGGCGATAAGAAGACATTGCTTCCCGACCCGGTGGCTACCCTCGAAGCCACGGAGAAACTCGTTGCCGAAGGGTTTCAGGTTCTGGTTTACACGACGGACGACCCGATCACGGCGATGCGGCTCAAGAACGCCGGTGCCACGTCGGTGATGCCCGCGGGCAGCCCCATCGGCAGCGGCCAGGGGATCCTGAACCCTTCCAACATCCGCATCTGCATGGAGTATCTGAAGGAGAACGATCCCAATTATCCGGTGATCTGCGATGCCGGCGTGGGGACGGCCAGCGACGTGGCCTTCGCCATGGAACTGGGCTGCGACGGAGTGCTGCTGAACACCGCCATCGCCTCGGCCCAGGCGCCGTTGACGATGGCCCATGCGCTGCGGCATGCGTGTCTGGCGGGACGGCTGGCGTCGAAGGCGGGCCGGATTCCGCGAAAACTGTACGCCACCGCGTCGAGTCCGGAAGTCGGAACCGTGGCTCCGCTGCCGCGTTGAGATGCAGCCCAGCAGACAAAACTGAAGGACTGTCTCCAGCCCATCATGCTGCTCCTGATCGACAATTTCGACAGTTTTGTCTACAACCTCGCACGGTATTTCAACGAACTGGGGGTCGAGACGCGTGTGGCCCGGAATGACGCCATCAGCGTCCCGGAAATCGCCGCGATGGCACCACGGGCGATTGTGATTTCTCCGGGGCCATGCGCTCCCCGCGATGCCGGCATCAGCCTGGAGGTCATCCGGCGGCTGGGGCCATCCATTCCCATGCTGGGTGTCTGCCTCGGTCACCAGGCCCTCGCCGAAGCCTGCGGCGGGCGGGTCGTTCGCGCGCGGGAGCCGGTGCATGGACGGACTGCACGCATCCTGCACCATGGTGACGGGGTGTTTGCCGGGCTGCCGAATCCATTGACCGCGACGCGCTACCATTCATTGATTGCAGAAGAAGCCACGCTGCCCGCGGAGTTGAAGGTCGTGGCCCGCACGGAAGTCGGCATCCCCATGGCCCTGGAGCATGTGTCCTGGCCCGCCTATGGTGTGCAATTCCACCCCGAGTCGATCCTGACCGAAGGCGGGCACCAATTGCTGGCGAACTTCCTGCACATCGCCGGTGTCTCGTCCTTGGCCATCCCAAGCGGAGACCTGCCCCCCGCGGCAACCGATCCGGCCCCGCCGCCGGGCCAAGTGCTGTACTGGTGAAGTTCCACTGAATAGCACTCCACGAAAACAACATGACCAATGGATCGGCATCGCCAACCCATTGATCATGATGGTGAACTCAAGTTGTTGTCAGCTCGGCAGATTGACGGTCAGTCAATCGACGTCGTGACAACTTGCTGCGACAGCGCCTTGCGGATGCGTTCCTGCGTGTCGAGCAGGTGGGCCTTGGTGTAGTCGTCCAGATTGAGCCCGGCTGCGGTCAGCAGGGTCGTGGTCTGCTTCTCCAAGTCCGTCAGATGCATCCGGGCCAGGGTTCGCACGTCCTCTGGCATGCCGTTCTGCGGGTCGGTCACCAGCGAGGCATACCGCACCAGGGCGATCCGCTGCAGGTTGCGGCGGAAGCTGTTGATATACGGCTTGCGGTTGGTGTAGTCCCCGGGCTTCGCCGCCTCGCGAATCTCGGTGAACAGGATTTCTGTCAACAGTCGCAGGTGCTCGGCCTGAGTGTACACATCGGCTTCAGCCGGCGCTTTGATTTCTCCGTCCCGCAGGCGGTGCATGACCTTCGGGGACAGCAGTTGCGAGATGACCCGCTCCTGCATGTTGGCCACGGTGTCATGAATCGCATAATCCAGACGAGTGGGGGAATTGATCCCCCAGTGCGACCATCGGGTGCTGGCAAGGTAGTTGAGAACTTCCGGGGGGAAGTTCTGGTTGTTGAACGCCACTTCACCCAGGTACTTCATTGCTTCCCGCTGTTTGGCGGACTCGACCGCGACGAACGGCACGCGGGAATTTGGCGTTCCCTTGTGGTCGCGATGAGTATGGATACCACCGGGAATCCGCGAGACGAAGGACACGGTCTGCCAGTACTGGCTGAGCAGCAGACCGAACGCCTGCCGTGCCCGCTGGTAACCTTCGCCATCGGCAACGGCCCGTTCCACGACTTTGGGCATCAGTTCGGTGACGGTGGCGATCTGCCGCTTGGCGTATTCGATGGGGTCCTTGCCCAGGTCAAAACGGTTCGACAGCGGATCGGAATCAGTGATTCCACGAGTGTCTTCATCCGTCAGGTAGTCCAGACCAGGTTCGGCCGAGCGGGCGGCAATTGCTTTCAGCTCGTCGGTTTCGTTGCCAGCGATCACCTTGTAGCCGTATTCGATCGCCCAGTAGTCATAAGGCCCCAGCGTCTGCGTGTAGTACGGACCCTGTGGCTGACCCTTGGGAGCGATGTTGGCGGGAGAGTAATCCATCACGCTCGCCACGGTGGGCTCGTGTGCCTTGGCGGGATCGGACATTTCGGCCAGAGTCTTCCAGGTGCTGGCCTTGAAGTTGTGCCGCAGTCCGAGCGTATGCCCGACTTCGTGCATCACCACTTCCTTCAGCCCCTGGGCGATCAGTTCATCGGGAACTCCCTTGCCGGCTGCGACTTCACCGCGCATCAGCATCGTGGAGGCGGCGAAGCCCATCTGCCGCTGCATCCCCTGGCACAGGCGGCAGGCATGCCCGTCGTGCGAGTGCATGCCAAACAGCTTGCCCACCGGAGTCACATCGGGATCTTCGTGGTTGAACAGCGCCTTGGCGTCAGCCACGGTCAGCGTTTCGTACTGCTGCTTCCAGCTCTGCAGGAAATCCGCATCGAAGATGATGTCGGCATCGAGAATCTGGCCGGTCATCGGATTGACCCGGGACGGTCCCATGGCGAAACCGGCATTGGCGGTGATCCAGCGGAACGTGTTGTAGCGCACATCTTCCGGATCCCAATCGGCGTCATCGCGCTGCTGTTCGACTTCAATGGCGTTGGAGAAGCCGAGTTTCTCGAACGCCTTGTTCCACTCTTCAATGCCGGCCCGCACATGCGGCCGCAGTCCGACTGGAACGGTCTTTTCAATCCAGAACTTGATCGGTTCCTTGGGAGGCGACAACTTCAGACCCGGATCCAGTTTCTGCAGGTTCCAACGGTTGATCAGCCGCACGAACTGCTCGTCGTCCTTCTTGTCCGAAAAATCCTTCAACACCGACATGAAGTACCCCACGCGGTCATCGGCGACGCGCGGAGAGTAGCCGTTGGACGGCAGCCGGCTGATGCTATAGTGCACATTGATTTGCGCTCCACGCGGGTCGGCAACGGTGTCAAACTCGAAGCCACCGGCGTAGACGGCCGCGACTTGAAGTTCGGCATTGTTGGGGAAGACCTTCACCTTGGCCCATGTGGAACGGTCGGGGGCGAAGGACATGCCCAGGGAACGCCCGATCTGCAGGTCATCGCTGAAGAAAATGCGGGTCATGTCGACCAGCATTCCGCCAGACGGTGTCGTCGTGATGATCGGCAGGGCGTAGAGAATGCTGTCGTTGTACGCCAGCTTAACCGCGGTCGACTCCGGGCTGCCCGGATTGGCCTTGAACCGCACATTCCGCCTCAGCACCTGGAGTTTTTCGCCCGACTTGTTGAACGTCCAGATCACGTCGTCACCGAAGCCCCAGCTCATCCCGCCCAACACGTCGCCCTGGCTCACACCCTTGGCAATGGACGCCAGCACGATGAAATTCTGTCCGAGGTGGCCCGGGGAGACGTCGACCAGCAACTGCTGGTCTTTGTAGTACATCGTGAACAGCCCCCCCTCCACCTTTTTGGTGCCTTTGGTCGCGGCATCAAACGGCGAAGCGCCGGGAGGCATCGCTGGATCTTGTGCCATCAACCCGCCGGCGTTGGCGGCGAGGATGACGCTTGTCAAGAGGGACAGGAATCCGCGTCTCATACAATCGACTCCGACATGGATGTTGGACACTCAGGCAGAAAGGTCATTGAATTCTACCCAGTACATCCAACTTACGGGAAGGAATCCAATTCCTGAAAAAAACTTTTGAGATTCGCTGCGGGTTCTGCGTTGGTCACGTTTCTGGAAACGGTTTACGCGGCCTCTGCCGCGCAGTTCGACTTGAGGCGAGTTCTCGGCTTCCGCGCAATTTATCCATCGGACTTTGACGGCGAGGCCGTCTGTTACGACCTGGTGGCCAGTGCCGTCTGTTCTTATTTTACGGATCGTCAGAAGGCATTGTTGGAAAACTTCCACGGCACCATCTCCGAAAGTGGCCCTGGGCCGGCATGTCGAGGCCTTTCAGGCCGCTGTCCACAACGATTCCAATGTCGTCGGATCCCCACAGTCGCGACAGTGGTCCACGCGAAATGCCGAGCCAGAACTGCCGAGTTTCCGGCGGTGATTGACAATTCAGCGACGCGATTGAGAATGAGCGTCGTTCACTTCGTCATCCCCGAATCTGGATTGCGGACCGGTGGCTCAACCCCACGGTGCATGCAGCCCCACTCGAAGGAGCAGGATCGTGCCTTGCGAAATGCGGCGTCTGGTCGTGGCGTGGAGCCTCCTGCTGGCCTTCGTGGTTGCGGAGTCGACCGCCTCCGCGGCGGACCTGCCGCTGGTCACCGGAGTGGAACAGCAGCCGCTGGTGGCGGCGACCGAGCGGCTGATCGAGGCGCTGCATGCGGTTGGCTCTCCTCTTCCCGCCGACAAGGTCTCCGCCCTGCAAGACGCCATGAAGGGCACCGATGCGGCAAAGGCGGCGAAACAAATTCAGCAGATTTTGGACCCATACTGCCTCGCCGGTGTGACGATCAACCCCGAAAGCCGGGTGTCCGTCGTGGAGGGGCCGGTCAAGAAGGAACTGATGAACAACGGCTGGCGGACGTTTCTGGTCAAAGTCCAGAACGACGCCGGAATCAACCCCGAACTGAAAATCGAAAGCCCGAACCTCGCTCCACTGTATAAACGCAGCACGTCCGCTTCTCGCCCCAAGGTGGAGGTCGCCCCCAGCGATGTGCCCCAGCGCTGGCTGGATGGGGTGATGTACAACAACCAGCCGCTCAAGCCGGCACTGTCGGGACTCAACCTGGAGTACCGGATTGTTCAGCTTTACAGCCGCGAATTCGGCCGGCGCGAGGCCAAGCTCGGTTTTCATGTCGGGCAAGGGACGCAGGATCTGGGGTTCCGTAATGCGGTACCGGTACTGTTCAACTGTGTTCCCGCCGTGGAAGTTGTGGTGGGCGTCAAGGATTTCGACGGTCAGCCGACCACCGCGGCATTTGTAATCCGAGACACCCTGAACCGCGTCTATCCCAACCCCGCCCGCCGCCTGGCTCCAGACTTTTTCTTCCACAATCAAATCTACCGGGCCGATGGCGAGTCGTTCCAATTGCCACCAGGCGAATACAAAGTCGAGGTCTCGCGCGGCCCCGAGTATCAGGTGGAGACGCATCCGCTGCTCGTCCAGTCGGGCGTGGTGAGCCAAAAGGCTGAATTTCAGTTGCACCGTTGGATTCACCCCGCCACGCGGCGATGGATTTCGGGCGACCACCATGTGCATGCCGCTGGTTGCGCCCACTACGAAAGCCCGACGGAGGGAGTCACGCCTGCCGACATGATGCGGCATATTCTGGGGGAAGATCTCAACGTCGGTTGCGTCCTGAGCTGGGGACCGTGCTGGTATTCGCAGAAGCAGTACTTTGAAGGCAAGACGTCGGCGCTTTCCCGTCCATCGTACCTGATGCGGTACGACGTCGAGGTCAGCGGATTCCCATCGTCCCATGCCGGGCATCTGTGTCTGCTGCGGCTGGCTGAAGACGACTACGAAGGCACCGATGTCATTGAGCAATGGCCAAGCTGGACGCAGCCGATTTTGGCCTGGGGCCAGAAGCAGGGAGCTGTTGTTGGCTACAGCCACAGCGGCTGGGGCCTGGCCCTGCCAGACGTGGCTCCCAACGGCGACCGCGTCGAGGTCGGCAAGGGGAAAGCGGCAGCCACGCTTCCCGATTATGCGATGCCTCCGTTCGACGGCATCGGTGCGAACGAGTACATCGTGACCACCGCCAACGGCACCTGCGATTTCATTTCCGCCGTCGACACCCCCTCGATCTGGGAATTGAACATTTGGTATCACACGTTGAACTGCGGGATGCGTTCGCGAATCAGCGGCGAGACCGATTTTCCCTGCATCTACGGCGACAAGGTCGGCCTGGGGCGGATCTACGTGAAGCTCGGCGAGAAACAGCCGCTGACCTACGAGAACTGGGTGGAGGGCCTGAAGAACGGCCGCAGCTATTGCGGCGATGGGCTGAGCCACGTGATGGACTTTCGTGTCTCCGCCGGTGATGGCAAGCCTGTGGCGGTTGGCGAACCGAACGCCGCAGGCCAGGTGAGCCAGCTTAACCTGCCTGCCGCAGGCAAGGTGCGGGTGGAATTCGATGTGGCGGCGCTCCTCGCCCAACAGCCGACACCGGAAACCGATGCCATCCGTTCGCGCCGCCTGGATCAGAAGCCGTATTGGCACCTGGAGCGGACCCGCATTGGCGACACCCGCACGGTGCCCCTGGAAATCATCGTCAACGGCGAAGTCGCCGCGAGCAAGCCGATTGTGGCCGACGGCTCGGTGCAGACTCAGGGGTTCGATCTGGATCTCAAGGAATCAAGCTGGGTCGCCGTCCGCATCCTGCCCTCGGTCCACACCAATCCGGTCTTTGTGGAAGTCGGCGGCAAACCAATTCACACGAGCCGCAAAAGTGCCGAATGGTGCGTGAAAGCCGTCGACACCTGCTGGAAAGCCAAAGAACCCCGGATCCGCGCGGAAGAGCAGGCCGCGGCCAAGGCGGCCTACGACCAGGCGCGGGAAATCTATGCGGGAATTGTGAAAGAGCTGGGTGGGTGAAGTATGCTCATCGTTCAATAGATCGCAGCCGACTGGACCAAGGCGAGCCGCGGCAGTGAAGGCGAAGCCCGCGCCATGTGGTTCGTGGTTAAATCTTCCCTATTGATCCACGAGATGCAGCCCTGACAGGAGAGTGTTGCTGGCCAACAATTGTCTCCAAGCCACTGGATGGTCCCCGCTGAAAACCTGCCGTCAGTCGAAGGACAGGACTTGAAAGAAATTTGAAAGAAACGCTCTAGGCACATCCGGCCGGCTCTGATAAAAGACCCGCCGAAACGCGGCCACCATCACTTTCGCACGGCGGGAACTGTGCGACAGCCGATCGGCCGGGTTCCTCTCTCTCGAACTCTCAAGTCACAACTCGACGATTACGTCTGACGACAGCGGGCTCGTCCGTGCTGCCGGCCATCAATTTCTGATTTCGTGTTCGTGCGCATGTCGCCGCGGACCGGCTTGGAAATTGACCGCGCGGTGCCAGACGATTGAAAGGAGTCTACCGATGCGCGGTACGGCACGAATCATTGGCGTGTGTGTCCTCGGGCTGGCAAGCAGCGGCCTGACGGGCTGCAACATGGTGCCAAAGCGGAACCTCGCTCAGGCGCAGCTCCGGACCCAGCAACTCTATCAGCAGAACATGGCGATTGCCGCCGAACGCGACAACCAGATGCGGCTGGCGCAGGAGGCTGCCTCACAAAACCAAACCCTGCAGCAGCAACTGGCCGACGCCCAGTCGCAGCGCGAAGGCCTGCAGTCGCGGGTCGACAACCTGCTGAGCGAACGCCAGAAACTGCAGGAGCAGTTCACGAGCTACAACGGCAACACCCCCAACACCAATCCGCTGCCGGACTCGGCCAACCGGGCGCTCCAGGGTCTTGAGGACAAATACAAGGGTTTCGTGTTTGACCCCAACACAGGCGTCAGCGAGTTCAGCCAGGCACTGCTGTTCAATTCCGGCAGCGACGAACTGCGACCTGAAGCTGTCAACCTGCTGAAGAAGTATGTCGCCATCCTGAATGAGGGCGAATCCAAGAATCTGAAGATTTTGGTGGTTGGCCACACCGACGACCGCAAGGTTTCCAAACCCTCCACAAAGGCCAAGCATCCCGACAATTGGTATCTCTCGGGCGACCGGGCGATTGCGGTGGTGGAAACACTGTCGAAGCTGGGGGTGGCGGATTCCCGGATGGGATTCTCGGGTTATGGTCCCCATCAGCCAAAGGTTGAGAACAAGACCGACGCCGAACGGGCCAAAAACCGCCGGGTGGAGATCTTTGTACTCGCACCCGATCAGGCGGCCGCGCTCGAAAATGGCAGCACGTTCAAGGGCTGACCGGCCGCATGATCTTGGGACGCTGCCAGCGGATCAAATGCGAGGCCTGCCAAGCGGATCCGCGACAGGTGTGCCGGAAATGTGCAAAGTGGCAAAGGCCATCACTCCTCAAGCTGGGCTTTCAGGGCATCCCGTTCCTGGCGGGTGGCGTCGAGATCAAACATCAAATACTTGATGTCGAGCCGCAGTTGAGCCAGGGCTTCCTGGACCAGATTGAGGATCCGGCGGCGACGCCGGACGGAGTCGACAACCTGAATGTAGGCCTGATCCAGATCGCGTTGCTGCCCCGCCGGCAACGCGGCGATCCGTTTCCCCAAGTCAATCAACTCGCGCGGCAACTCGTCTGGCGCATCGCCAGGGATTCGTGATTTGCTGAGCACTGTTGGGGGCTCCCGATACGACAAAGTGCCGCATCTGTTGATCGAATTCCAATTCCAGACCGCACTGTCTGCGAGCGTCAACAACGGCAACCGCCCTAGTGACCACCCCTTGCGACTGGGACTCCATACATCAGATTTTGTGCCAGCAGCGAGCGGCTTTCAAGGAATAAACATTTCTCCTTGTCAGAAATGGAGTTGCACCATTTCGAGCCGTGTGGTGGCTGATGCGGCAGACGTTGCGTGAAGGCCACGACTGGTATTGGCTCATTCCCTAAAACTCTTTAAATTCCCGGACTTGCGTTCAGGTTGAGACTTTCGCTCCACGTTGCATTTCCGCAGCACGAAAATTGTCAATTTTTCACAAAACTCTCATTCAGAGTTGCCACTTTCGCAAAGTTGCTGCCCAAACTGTCAATTTCTCCGGCAAGGCAGTCGATGCCTGTTAGTGAGAATGTGCGAACTTCACGGCGCGATCCTTTGCCAGTTTCCATGTCCCTTCGTCCGATTTTGCGACTGCTGACGGCTGGCCTGCTTCTGGCCTGCGCGTGCTTTGCGTCTGCGCGGGATTACGAAGAGACCTGCGATGGCGATGAAGTGTCGTGGAATTTGCGGGCCAATGCGAATGTCCGCATGCTGGCGCACCGCCGCAACCGCTTCACGCTCCACGGCGGCACCGCCTCCGAGAACATCGAGGTGCTGAATGAGAGTGACAAGGCAGCCCTGCGATTGACGCATGACGTGCCAGCCTGCCACCCGCTGGACGAACTGACGTTGTCGGTCTGGTTTCGCTCGAACCGCGACGGGGCGCAGCTCTGTGGGCGGGTTGTGTTTCCGCACCAGGTCAACCCCGACACTGGCAAGGCTCTGACCTACCTTGTGCGGGGTGACCAGTATACGCAGCTCGGAACATGGCAAAAGCTCGAATGCTCGGGCTTTTTGTCCAAGCTGCAGAAGGATTTGCCGAGGTTGCGGCAGCTCCTCGCACGAAAGCTCGGCTCCAAACGGATGAACTTCGAAAATGCCTACATCGACCAGGCCGTGATCGATGCCCAGACGGGCAATGGGTCGACCGAGTACTTCCTGGATGAACTGGCACTCGGCCCGCTGGTTGAAGTTGAGGTGCGAACTTCCGTCAAGCAGGCCGCGGATGAACTGACAGACACGCAACCGGGCTCGGATGCCGAATTTCGGCTGGACCGGTTGTATGTACAGGGCCGGCCCTACTTTCCGCGGCTGATCCCCTATCACGGTGAGCCGGCGAGCGATTTCGCCCGGATGCACTTCAATCTGCTGTGGATTCCCGATCTGCACGACTACACGCTGATGGCCGAAATGCAGCGGGCCGGGCTGCGGGCGATCGCCACGCCGCCCCATGCCAGTTCTGCTGACGGCCGGATGCTGACGGAAGAACAGGCGAGCCTCGCACCGTTTGGACCGGAGACCGCACCGATTCTCGCCTGGAACCTGGGAACAGCCGTCCCGGCCTCCGAAGGCGAAGCGATTTCGCTGTGGGCCGACCAGATCCGCAACGCCGACCAGAAGTTCAAACGCCCGCTGATGGCCGACGTGGCGGGCAATGAACGCGCCATCTCCCGGCAGATTCCGATGATGGGCATGAGCCGCCATATCCTGCATGGCCCACTCAGCCCGCGCATCTATCGCCAGTGGCTCACCGAACACAAGAACGTTGCCCAGCCGGGCAGTCTGCTCTGGACATGGGTCCAGACCCAGCCCGATCCGGAAACCATACTGCCGCGGGGGGCCGAAATGCACCCGGTGGTGGTGGAACCCGAGCAGATTCGTCTGCAGGTCTACGCCGCGCTTAGCGCGGGCTATCGCGGGATTGGGTTCTTCACCAGCCAGTCGCTGGACGCCGATGAGCCGGGCAGCCTGGAACGCAAACTGATGGTCGCCCAGCTCAACATGGAGCTGGAACTCCTCGAACCGTGGCTCGCCACCGGTACGGTCCAAAACCATACCCCATTCAGCGCCGTGCTTCCGACAGGTGCCAACACCAACCAACTGAGTCTCGGGATGCCGGCTGGCCAAGAGGGCCGCAAGAAGCTCTACGAGCTGTTGAGCGAACGCGACATTCAACTGCGCCGGCAGTCGCAGATGGGCCGCGAACTCGACGCCGCCATGATCCGCACCGACTACGGTCTGTTGCTGCTGCCCGTCTGGTTGTCGGAAAGCGGCCAGTTCGTGCCGGACCAGATGGACGCCCACGACGCCACGATTGTCGTGCATGGCGTGGAAGAGTCCGCGGCGGCCTGGGAGATCACGACCACTGGCATCCAAAGCCTTGATACAAAACGGGTGACCGGTGGGCATCAGATCACCCTGCGGCAGTTCGACATGACTTCGGCGGTGATCTTCACCTCCGACCGGCAACTGATCGAGCGACTGCGGCAGAAGATGAACACGCTGAGCCAGGCCAGCGCGCAGGTCATGCTGGAACTGGCTCAAGCGAAGCTCAAACGCGTGATTGCGGTCGACAAGGAGCTGCATTCCCTGGGCGTGCCCCAGCCCGATGCCATCCGCCTGCTGGCGGCAGCCGGCGGCGCGATCAACACCGCCAACAGCTACTTTCGCCGCGGTGATTATGATGCCTGCCGGAAGCAGGCCTGCATTGCGCTGCAGTCGATGCGCATTCTGCAGCACGCCTACTGGAGCGATGCGGTGCGTGACTTGTACGCTCCCACCGCCAGTCCCCACACGCTGTGCTTCCAGACCTTGCCCGATCACTGGCGGATGATCAGCCGCTTCCGCATCTCTCAGCCTGCTGGAAAAGAAGTGCTGCCCGGGGGCGACTTTGAAGACTTTCAATACGTTGTCGATCAGGGGTGGAAGCGCGAGCAGCAGCCGGTTGAAGGGTTGCGGTCCGTCGCGGAACTTTACCCCCGGCCACACAAGGGAAAGTACTCCCTGCGGTTGGCGGCGGTGCCAGAGGCTGGCAGCGACCCGCCCAAGGTCATCAACGAGCGTCCAGTCACGGTCACTTCTCCCGGCATTCCGGTGCAGAAGGGGCAGTTGATTTATATTTCCGGCTGGGTGCGCGTGGCGGGTCCCAGCGCGGGGAACCTGGACGGCGCGATGCTGTATGACAGCCTTGCCGGGTCGCAGCTCGCCCAGCGCTGGACGACTCCCACCGACTGGCAGCAGTTCGGCATTCTGCGGGAGGCGATCAATGATGACGAATTGAAGATCACCCTGACTCTGTCGGGGATTGGCGAAATTCTGTTCGATGATTTGTCAGTCACCCTGCATGAGCCACCCGGCCTGGAACAGGCCCGGCCGGCGGCACCACCCAACAAAGGCACAAATCCGCTGCAGTTCATTCAGTCGCTGCCCGATCGCATTCCGAAGTTGAGCATTCTGCCGCCCCGGCCGCTCACTCGTCCGAAGGCTGAGGGGGAAGCGCAGAAGGAACAGCCATCGGCCGGTCCGCCTCCACGGACCGCGGGTGATCCTCAACGGGCGGCACGGACACAGCCGATCCAGTCGCAGCCAGCAGGTTCGTCACCATCGCGTTCCGCAAGGACGCAGAAGACGCCGCAACAAGCCACAGCCCCTTCCGCCGAGAGGCGTTAGTGGTGCCAGCGAGTGGCTCTGTCGTCACCGAGGGAAAACCACGTTCGGTCGACAGCAGCCGGACACCTTCAGGCAGTCGTGGGACAACTCTGGGCAGGTCGACGTGCAGCCACGCTCCCCATTCATGGGGAGCCAACTGGCGGCGGAGTTCCAAGGCCAGTCGTCCCATGGTCCAGCGGGCGTTCAGGTCCTGCAGTGGACGGACCAGTTCATGTCCATCAGGAGTCAGGTACCGCATGGCGTCGATCCCCACCGGGCCGAAATATCCGAGTCGCTGGAGATGCTCCGCGGCACGGCGAGTCAGGTCGATGGCGGATTGGAAGGGATTTTCGATTCTTGATTTTCGATTTTCAATTGGGCTTTCAGAGATGGGGCCGAGTGGGATGGTCGGAGCATCCACTGGGTCAATCAGGCTTCCGAGGTATGAGCCACGCTCGTCGGTGATGAGATCCGCGAGACCAATGAGTTTGACATCACCGGTCCGGGGAATGTCCCATTGGATTCCCGCTTCGGCAATGCGGTCGAGCCATGGTTCAAGCACGACGGGTCCGATTTTGCACCGCTTCGTCAGCCAGGACTGCGCCTGTTGGGACAGCGTGGTTCCCGAGCCACGAAGCTGCTCGCGCCCAGAGGTCCCGTAGCAAGCCTTGAAGACCCAGTTGGCCCCAGGCATCCGAGCCACGGCGAGCGTGGCTTCGTCGACGGAAGGGACAAGTGCCGATCCCGGGACGGCCACGCCAAGTTCTGTTTCCAGCTCCCACCGAAACCCGCGCTGGTTGACGCGTTTCACGATTTCGAGTGGGGGGTGAATGAGTGGAGCACCCACCCGCCGGGCCAGTGCCACGACACTGGGCGTCCAGCCCCAGGGGACAATCTCATCCCAGCTACCGGCTTTAGGCGTTTGCTGGCCGGCCATCACGGTGTCGGAAGGTTCGGCCACGGCCCACCAGACCTCCGCCAAATCCGCCGCCACCTGGGCCGCGCTCGCCGGGAGTTTCTGGCCGCCGGCCAGCTCGTGCTCAAACTCGAAATTGGCGACGTACAACCGCGGCATGATCAACCCGCCGGCGCAGCGGTCGCAGGGTCCGCTGGTGTTTCGGGAAGCGGTTCGGGGCTGACGCGGATCTCCTGGCCTTCGACCTGGATGGGATAGACGCGTTGCCGCAGTTTGGACCTGGGGTTGTCGAGCCACAGGCCGTTGCAGGTGGAAAATCTCCAGGCATGCCACGGGCAGGTGACCGCGCCATCTTCGACGTAGCCGCTGGCCAGCGAGGCCCCCATGTGCGGACAAAGATCATCGATCGCCGTGTATTTCCCATCGACGAAAAACACGGCGATCATCTTATCGCCCACAATGTACGACCGCCCTTCGCCGGCGGGAATTTCGTCGACACGGGCGACCGTTTTGAACTCAGACATGGAGGGCCTTCGGCAATGTCCCAATGACCAATGAAACAATGACCAATAAACTTGGCCACCAGTTAGCAGTGATTATGGCGTGAAGCATTGGTCATTGGAACATTGGTCATTGTGTCATTGCGAAGCCTTCGGCACCGCCTGCCGCTGCTTCAACAGGAAGGCCAGCAGGGCCCGCAACTCGGGTTCTTTCAACTGCTCCGCGAGGTTCGAGGGCATCGGCGAAAGGTTGGAGAGGCGGCTTTCGTCGATGTCGTCCTGACCCACGCGCACCTCTTTGCCTTCGCTGTTGCCAAGGATGACCGTCGTGCCTTCGTCACGCAGCTTGAGGCCAGTAATGACCAGACCGCTCTTGGTCTCGATGACGGTCGCCCGGAAGGCGGCGTCGACGTTTCGATTGGGATCGAGCACATCCTCCAGCAGCCGTTCAATCCCGCGATGCCCGACGCCGTCGAGCTGGGGGCCGACTTTGCCACCCACATCGTTGATCCGGTGGCAGGCGGCGCAGGTCTTCTTGAAGACCTCCGCACCGGCCGCAGGATCGGCTTCAGAGGCGTTGGCGGCGGCGGTCAACTTGGTCACGAGGGCTTTCAACCGGTCGTCGGCGGCGGGAATGCCCCGCGTCAGCTCCGCAATCCGCTCTTCGCGCTTCGGCAAGGTCAGCGAGCCCAGTCGGTCGAGGACCGGCTTGTCCTGCAGCAGCCGCGCCGAGGCCCGGCCGTTGGCAATCATGCTGAACAGCAGTTCTCCACCCAGTTGATTGCCAGCCAGTGCCAGTGCCAACGGTTGCTGCAACGGTCCTGGGGCCGTGGCCAATGCGTTGGCCAAAGCCATGCGGGAATCCTGGGAATTCACCGCGCCGAGCAATTGTGCCGCCTGCGTCCGCAGGGCGGCGGGTTCCTCTGGATTCTGAACTATCTGTCCCAGCACCGCGATGCCGTCGTTTGGCTGCAGATTCAGACTCGCGGTCGCTGCCGCGATGCGGTTCGGCAGCTCCGCATGCGAATCCTTCAACAGGTTGAGCACCGGTTTTCCCAGCGGTTCCAACTTGAGTTGATCGGCAATCTGCACCGCCATGGTCGTCGCGGCATCCGTAAAGGAGAGGCCGCTGGCAGGGGAAACGACCACCGCCGGCGAGAACCGTCCCACCGCGAGCCACGCATAACTGGGGCCGACGTCTGCATCTACGGCTTCCAAGACCGCTTTCTGGCCGGCCCATTTCTTCAGATCCCAGGTGTACTCTCGCGCCACATCGTTGCGGGGCGGGATCTCCCGGGCGATCACCTCTCCTGTCTCTGCCAGCTTGAGTCGCACGTGGTTCACCGGCGGTGGGTTTGTCCCGGGCAGGCCATTGTGACCGCACATCCAGAACGTGAACGAATCGGGAATCACAAACGGGGCTGAGCGCAGGACGCCAGTCAACTGTTCACCGTTGGCGATGCTGTCAAAAAACAGGGCCTTCGTGTCCTCATCGGTCGAGCCCCGGTGAGTCACTCCCCATGGGCTGGCACTGGCGACGCCCGGCAGTGGCAGGTTCTCCCACGGAATGCTGCGGACAGACTTGGGATCCAGCAGCAGGTTGGCCAGCTTCTCTCCCCATTGGCCAAGGGAAGTTCTCAATTGCAGCTTCTTTCCCCGCTGGGTGAGCCCGTTGAAGATGGCCTGAAACAGGACCGTTTGCCGAAACTGGTCGTTCGGAAACTGCTGCTGCACATACTGGGCAACTTCGTCCAGCCGCTTTTCTCCAACATTGCGCGCCACGTGGCTCAGACAGCTCTCCACCACTGGTTGCGCGACCTCGTGCTGGCGGACATAGTCAAAACTGAACCAGGCCGCCGCTTCCGTTGGCACGGTCAAGGCGATGTCCACGATCTTTGCCAGCTCCTCTTTCGAGAGCGACAGCGACGCGATCTGTTCGATCGCCGCGCTGCTCCGAAGCTGGTTTCGCAGCGCGATTCGCGTGGCATGAATCAGTTGCAGATCGTCGGGCGCGGCCACACGCAACGATTCCAGCAGTGGCTTCAAATGTGCCGGATCAGGATGCCGCGCGATCGCTTCCGCGGCGGCGCGGCGCACGAACGGATCTGGGTCCGCCAGCGCCGTTCGGACAACGGCGGTTTGATCGGTATTCCAATCACCCGTCTGGCCCAAAGCCCGGATCAGATGAATCCGCACCAGCGCGGCGGGATCGTGGCTGAATCGCGCGATCAGGCCCGCGTCGAGCTTTCCGTTCCGCCAGAGCATCCACAGCGTCTGCACCCGTTCGCTGGCCTTGGGGTCGAAAGTCAGGGAATCGACAGGCTGATCGGCTTTTGCCGGGCCATCAAGTCGCTCCTGCAGCCGGGCAATGCCCTCGGCACCGAATCGAGTTTCGTAGTCGTATCCCGCCAGTTGGCGGACCGTGTCGTTCCGATCAGACAGACTCGCGATCAGCTCCTTTTGAGAGAGTGCTGCGAGGTTGGGCAACGACGGAGGCGATTGCTTTGCCTCCGCACCAGTGTGGACGATGCGCCAGACACGGCCGCGTTCGCGGTCACGGCGGGGATGATTCAAGTCCACCTCATAGTGGCCGATGATGCTGTTGTAGAAGTCGGCAAAATACAGGGCTCCGTCCGGCCCCAATTGAATGTCGACCGGGTGGCACCAGTGGTCGCTGGAGGTCACGAACTCCTCGGACTTTTCGATCCACGGCGAGGATCCGCGATACTGCACGATGTCCCGGTGCAGAAGGTTCGTCACCACATTGCAGAGGAACATCGAGCCCTGATACTCGCCAGGAAACTGTTGAGCCGAGTAGGCAGCGATCCCGCCAATGCCGGTCGAGCCGTGATCGTCGGATGTGGTGATCGGTGCAAAGCCCAACCCGTCATGGGGTTTGCCAAAGCTGTCGTAGTAACCGCCGCGCAGGATCATCGTCACGGGCTTGGAGTGGCAGTCCGCCGTGAACATGTCGCCACGGGCGTCGACACACATGCCAAACGGGTTCACCTGCCCCCACGAGATTTGCTCAATGGCCGAGCCGTCCGTCTTGAAGCGATACGTGTTGCCCGACTGCATCTCCAGAACGACCGGCCCCTCACCCCGAAGCTTGACCTTCGAGGCGTTGCGAAACCCGTGGCAGGCATAGACCCAGCCATCAGCACCGAGACGGAACGCGTTCTGGTCCCCGTGCGTGTCCGCGAAGTCGAATGGCCCATACAGGATCTCCCGCTTGTCCGCGGCACCGTCGTTGTCCGTATCTGTGACTTTCCAGATGTACGGGATGGACCAGACAATCGCCTCTTTCGCCCCCGGCAGCGGCAGGATGCCAATCGGAATGTTCAGATTCGTGGCAAACTTGGAGATCTTGGTGGCCCGTCCATCAGGCCCAATGCCGTCCAGAATCGTCACCCCGTCGCGGGCCTTGCTGGGGTCCGTCGCCGCGAAGGGGTATTCGATGGAATGCGAGACCCACAACCGGCCCTGCGCATCGAACGCCAGGTTCATTGGCTTTTGAATGTCGGGCTCGGAGGCGACAAGCTGGATTTCAAAGCCCGGACGAAGTTTGAACGTCTTCTGTTCATCAGCCGGCGAGAGGGGGTCGGTCAGCGCGACGGGTGGACCGGCCAGGGATTGCGACGCCAACAGAAGCCACAAGCCAAAAACGGCGGCGCATCGACTGACACAAACCTGAACGCGCATGGGGGATCTCCGGGGTATATTGAGCCGCGCCAGTGTAGCAATTGATGAAATCGTGTGGCAGGTTGTCGCCAACAGGCGTCAGCGACCAATAGAAATGTCATCTATTTTGGCGTAACCCGGCGCGGTGCAGGTCGGCCGGGTTGGCGTCGGCAACCTCAATGCATTCGTTGAACGGTCCCAAGAAGCGATCTTCCAGGAACGTGTTTCCCGCCTCCAGCGTCGAAATCTTTCGCTGACGCAGGATTGGGCGAGGCCGCGGTCTTTTCTCGCTTCCTCAAGACACGCCCGTGCCGCCCATCACAAAGTAGCCGAGTCACTCCGTGACTTGAACTCAGCCGGGTGACTTTGAGACTCACCGGAGAAGCTTGCGCCCTGCCGCTCGCTTTGGAGGGCAAGCTGTCGAGGAAGCCACGATGCGAGTCACGGAGTGACTCGGCGACTTTGTGTTGCCTCTCGCACTGCGAGAGGCACGGCGGTCTGGCGGTGGCAAGTACCGATTCAACCGACAGGCCCTTCACCTCGGGGTGAACAGGCTTTACACGACATCGGGCCGCAACCCGCTGGTTGGTCAGCGGCTGCCGAGAAAAGAGGCGGCTTGGCCAGTTCGAGCCTCAGTTTCTCTCAAAAACCAGACCGCCTGCGGACTTGCCCGGTAACTCCAGTTGAACATGCGCGGATGAACGCGAGTGGCATGCGAGTGCAGCAAGGCCTTGGCCCAGGTCAGATACCGGGGGTCCGGGCGAAAGTAGTGGCCCATCAGGAAGAGATAGCCGGTTTCGATGTTGTGGTCGCTCTCGCCTCCCGTGTCATCCAGGCCACCACTGAGGGAACTGGCGTAGTACCAGGGCTGCGGCCAGCGGGGCACCATGTCGATGGTCGATTGCTGGTCGGCCCAACTGAACCAGTGAACGCCATACCGTTCGGCGAATTCGCAGTACGCCGTCAACATGTGGGGGCAGCGTTCGTCGCCGGTCAGCAGCCAATGTTGGAAAATGGCGTCGATCAACAGCGCGCTCATCCAGACTGAACTGCCGAGGGTGTTGCCACCTTCTCCGTGGTGCTCACTGGAATGCCGCCATGACCCGTCGGGTTTGAAGCCATCCGTGGGCAGGAATTGCATGTTGTAGATGTTGTCGCACAATTCACGCGCCCGCAGCAGGCAGTGGGTATTGCCAGTGAGCTGGTAAGCATGCAGCCAATTGAGCCACGCGAACGCGGCGAAACGCTCGTTCCAGCCACGCGGATGTTTGGTGTAGTCGTTTCGAAGGAAAGATCCGAATTCCGAATCCCAGAAGGCGCACTGATCATCGATGCTCGCCTGAAAGCGGGCATCTCCCGTCAGCAAATAATGCAGTGCCAGCCCTTCGGCATAGGCGTACTTCACATCCAGCCACCCTGTGGCCAGTTCTTCCGGCGAGTGCTTCAACGCGAACGCCCCCCGGCCCCGCTGCGACTGTTCCGCCGACACGACCTGTGACCGATAGAACGAGGCGTGCTGGTAGGCATCGCGCGCCAGGTTCGCATCTCCGCTGCGGAAATACATGCGGTAGAGCAGAATGGTGCGGTCAAGCTGCTGATCGGCGTAGGCACCGCTGAGGTTCACGTCCTTTGTCGACCGGTCCGCCTCGGCCCGGTGGTAGGTGTCGAGGCAGGCCTTGTCGTAGTCGGGAAGCCACTTGTTGTCGGCCACGGTGACCTGCGGACCCGCTGCCCAACTGTCGCAGAGCCACCGTGGCGGCAGAATGGCCAGCACCCGTGGCTCCTCATACGGGAGAATCGCGAATTGGTCGCGCATCTTGGTGATGTGGTCCTTCTTGATCAGCAACGTTTCCGGTGGCACAACTGGCCGCCGCGGTCGAGTGGAAGGACGCGACCACGAAACCGTCACGGACTGGGTCGGCTTTTTGGTGAAGTCCAGCTCAAACTGGATGAGGACAGACCGGGCGGTCCGTGGCTGTCCATCAATTCGCCACGGTGCCAGCACTTTGGCGGCGATCGGCAATTCGACTTCGCCAGAGAAAACCGCCAGTTTTGTGTCATCGGCCAGCACTTCCGGTGGGAATGGCACGCCAAAGCTGACGACTTCCCGCCCCGGAGTCTCCGCCAAGGCCTTCAGTTGCACCTTGATAAACGATTCACGGGGAATGATTGGGGCCGGTCGCTGAGTGTGGGTGGCTCGCGGGAGGTAAATGTCCGGCGACAGTTCCTGAACTTCGCTGATGAGGAAGTCGGAGACTTCGGCGGTGCCGTCGGTCAGTTCCACCTCGGCGGTCTCGTCGGTCACATGAATCACCCGTCCGTGACCGATCCACTGACTTTCGCCCTTGGAGTTTCGACCCCGGAACACGCGCACGCCCAAATCTTCGCGCAGGCCGCCGGATCGTCCGGGACCAACCGTGAGAATCGATCCCTCGACCGCCAGCACCACGCATCGGGCAGGCGTGACGGATGGGTCGTTCACAGTCCGCGCCTCGCTGCTGTTCAATGCCTCGATTTGCCGAGACGCGGCCACGGCGGTGCTCCCCGAGCCTTCAGCATCCGCGGCAGCCTCTTCGACATGCGGTCCATCGGCTCGTGGCAGTTCATCCTTGATGGCGTAATACAGCCCCAAGACGGTCCCAAACATCAGCATGACAGCCCAGCGCATCGCAGTCCCCCTTTACTGAGGGATATACACCACACTCCGAGTCGTGTTGGAGACATTGAGCGGGGGTGCCGCAATTCACACCGTGATGAAAATCCCCGTGCCGCCAAGGCCGGCAGAATCCGAACAATCGGTGGCCTGCATGAATCAGGTTCAAGCTGTCTGCTGTGGGAAAAGCGACGTTTGTGGTACGTTGGTCCGGAAATCTGTGATCCAGTGGGAGGCCCTTTTATGAACACGCCGATCACCCGACGCACCCTGCTGAAGGCTGCCACCACAAGCGCCGCCGGCTGCGCGGCCTGGGCAATGACGCCGTATACCGCAACCGCCAATGCCGCGGAGACGGCCCCAAAGTCGCCCAATGCGCGGCTGCGGATTGGCTGTATTGGCATGCGGTATCAGGGTTCGGTGATCGCCCGCGAGGCTCTCCCCTACGGCGACATCGTGGCGATTTGCGATGTGGACAAGAACGTGCGGGAGCAGGCCCGCGCCAGCTTCGGCAGCACGGCCACGCTGTTCGAAAACCATGCCGATCTCTTGGCACGCCAGGACATTGATGTGGTGCTCATCGGCGCGCCGGACCACTGGCATGCCAAGATGCTGATTGATGCCTGCAAAGCCAAGAAGGATGTCTACTGCGAAAAGCCCCTGACACTGACGGTGGCGGAAGGGCAGCGAATCTGCGAGGTGGTGAATGGCTCCGGGCAGGTGGTCCAGATCGGCACCTGGCAGCGAAGCGATGCCCGCTTTCGGCTCGCGGTGGAAATGGTCCAGGCGGGGAGGATCGGCAAGCTCCAGAAAATTGGCGTGGTGATGGGGAAGAATGCGACGGGAGGCCCGTTTACCCCCGTCCCCGTGCCCCGCAGCTTCAACTGGAACCTGTGGCAGGGCCAGACACCCGACGTACCCTATCTGGCGGAACGGAGCCACTACACGTTTCGCTGGTGGTATGAGTATTCAGGCGGCGAAATGACCGACTCCGGGGCGCATCATCTGGACATCGCACAGTGGGCTGCGGGCCTGCAGCACTCGGGACCAGTGGAGATTCTGGGTACCGCGAAATATCCCGGGGTGGAAAACGGCTACAACGTGGCCACGGAGTACCACGCCGTGTACCGCTATGCCAACGGCGTGGAACTGGAGGTCTTCGACTCCCCACACGGCCAGTACACCCGTGACGGGATCCTGTTTGAAGGCGATGCCGGGCGGCTGTTCGTCAACCGGGGAACCATTAGCGGGCGGCCGGTCGAAGACCTGACGACCCAACCCTTGGGGCGTGGGGACTTCAAGGTCTATGCCCACGACAACACCGACCGCCCGGAACGCATGGGAAAAATCGACGCGATCAAGAATCACATGGGCAACTTCTACGACTGCATTCTCAGCCGCAAGATGCCGATCTCTGATGTGGTCAGCCAGCATCGTTCCGTCAGCCTGTGCCACCTGGGAAACATCGCCATGCGCGTGGGCACGAAGCTGACTTGGGATCCAGAGACGGAACAGTTTGCAGACTCTCCCGAGGCGACCAAACTGCTGAGCCGCGAACAGCGCAAGGGGTTTGAACTGCCGTGAGTCCGCAAGCGCCTACGTGTTGGCCGACCAACTCGCCTTGGCATGAGCAAGAGGCACCGGCCGTGAGAGAAAATGCGGAAAATGAATTTGGACCGCCGTTTCCGTTCAGGGATCGCCCAGATCTCGACGACAACTGAGTAATGGAGGGAATTCCCTTATGGTGGGTGATTCTCATCACGGTAGATTCAGCAATCCCATCAATTGGAATTCATGCAAACCCTGCGCGCCCCTGCCCTGACTGGGACCAAAGTTCAGTCATCCCGCCGGGTGGATTCCGAACGGATCACCGAGCTCGCCGTGGCGATGGAGGCCCGCCTCAACGCTGCGATTGCGCGGATCAGCGATCTGAACGGCCAAACCAAGATCATCTCAGTCAACGCGAAAATGGAGGCCGCGCGTGCCGGCGGCAACGCCGGTGCCGCCTTTGGGGTCGTCGCCCAATCCATTCAGCAGGTCTCGGCCGAGACCGCCAGGGTGGCTCAGCACCTGGCCACCGACTCAAGGTCGGTCTGCACCGAACTTCGGGAGGTGAACACCGAACTGGCCACGCGGGTGAAGGGGGAGCGCCTCTCGGATCTGGCCCTGATGAATATCGACGTGATTGACCGCAACCTCTATGAGCGGAGCTGCGATTGCCGGTGGTGGGCCACCGACCGCAGCGTGGTTGACGTTCTGGCGGATCCGACACCCGAGTCCGCTGGCTACTGCTCGATGCGGCTGGGGCAGATTCTCGACTCCTATACTGTGTACTTTGACATAGTTGTCTCCGATCTTACCGGAAGGGTCATCGCCAATGGCCGGCCGGAACACTTTGCCTCAGCGGGCTCCCGCCAAAACTCGGCCGGCTGGTTTACCTCAGCCATGAGCAAGGCGAGCGGTACCGAGTTCGGCTTCGAATCAGTCCACCGTTCCGAGTTGGTGAACGGCGAACGTGTCCTCGCATACTCCTGCACGGTTCGCGAGCAGGGGGATGTCAACGGGCGGGTTCTCGGCGTCCTGGCCGTCCTGTTCCGCTGGGACGCGCTGGCGCAGACGATCGTCCGCAACACGCCGCTGACAGACCGCGAGAAGGAGCTGACCCGCGTCTGCATTGTGGATTCCCACCGCCGGATCCTCGCCGACACCGCGGAATGCTTCCTTGAAGTGTTGCCACTCACTGGGGTTGGACCGCTTCTTTTGGGAGCCAGGAATTATGCGGTGATTGACGGCGAGGCAGATGGGGCCGTGATCGGGCACGCCCGCGCTCCCGGATTCGAAACGTACTCCACAGGCTGGCATTCGCTGATCATTCAACGGTCTTCCGCAAAAGCGGCCATGAACCTCCCAGCAGTCTGACGACCCATTCGAGAACACCCGACCGTTGGAATCTCCACCGGCGGATCCGATCCACACGATCGAGGAACTCCATCGCTGCCTGGCACCTGGCTGCGAACCTCTTCCCATCCACGAGTTCCGTCGGTCCAGTCCCCCACGCCAACGGCGATTGGCTTCTGCATCATTTGTGGCATGCCGGTCGCGCGGCATCGACCAGGCTGATAATTGGGGTCGCCGGGATTGCTTCAACGTCACTTCCAAGAGAATCATGCACGGCGAAATCTCGCTTTGAGATTGACAGACGGCGCGCGGCAAGGCAAGAATCCCGGTGAAGTCTCGGGCCGTTCGGCTAACACGTAGGAGCACCTCTGATGCACTCCCCCAGTCCGCAGTCGGTGGAACTGTTGCGTCACTATTCCGCTCTCGAGCACATTCTGCTCGGCGATCTGCGGGATCTGCTGGAGGAACCCCTCGACCGCGAAAATGCCCGCTGGCTCCTGGCGGTTCTCGATGGACTGCTCGACACGGTGCCCCGCGAATTCGCCCTCAAGGAAGACGGCGGCTACCTCAGTGATGTCATCGAAGAGCATCCCGCCTGGGACCAGTACGTCATCGCGCTCCGCAAAGATCATGCGGACCTGTCATTCAAACTTCGGCAGTTGCGCAACCGTGTCGCCTGGCACCTGCCCACCGACCGCATCGCCAGCGAAGTCCGCCTGGAACTGATGCACTGGATGGACCGGCTGGCCGCCCACTACAACCGCGAAACCCGCATCGTCCAGGATTCGTGCCTCGTTCAAGTCGGGGGCGAAGAGTAAGCCGAGTCCCGCAACGCGGAATGGCGTTCATGAGCGGCGGCGAACACGGCATCCAGCATGGATTCGGTGAGCCGCCCGGTGAACGTGTTCTGCTGGCTGGGGTGATAGCTGCCGATCAACCATTTGTCGCCGAGTTTTACGACAACTCCGTGTCCAAATTTTGGCCGGGCTTTTGAAGTTCCGTCGCCGATCTGCCAGCCACGCGCCTGGGCCAGCTCGAGCGTGGCCTTCCAGGCAATCTGTCCGAGCGCCACGATGACACAGACCGGCAGCAGGTCAACCGTGGCGTTGAGCCACGGCTGACAGGCCAGGATCTCTGCGGGTTCGGGCTTGTTGTCGGGCGGAGCGCAGTGACAGACGGCGGTGATGGCGCAGCCACGCAGTGTCAGTCCATCGTCGCGGTTGGCTGAGTTGGGTTGATTGGCCAGACCAGCCTTGTGGAGCGCGCGGTACAGCCATTCGCCGCTGCGGTCGCCGGTGAACATCCGGCCGGTGCGGTTCGCGCCATGAGCCGCCGGCGCGAGCCCCACAATCAACAGCCACGCGGCGGGGTCACCG
This sequence comes from Planctomycetaceae bacterium, assembly GCA_021732845.1. Taxonomy (GTDB): domain Bacteria; phylum Planctomycetota; class Planctomycetia; order Planctomycetales; family Planctomycetaceae; genus JAKFUF01. The sequence goes on from JAKFUF010000050.1 coordinate 30,757, forward strand.
AAATTGGAGACCGGGCGGCCCCAATACTCCCAATCCAAAAATGCCCGGCGCTTCTCCGCGGCGATGGACTGGCAATGCGTGCGCAGTCTTGGGCAGCGTTCGCAGCCGACAATTTGCGTGTTGAGCGTCGCCCAGGCGACGACGTGAGCGGGATTACCAGACATGGCCGGCAATCTGGTCGCGCAGGTCGCCACCATACAGGTCGAGCAGTTGCGCGATGCCGGCTTCCGCCACGTCGGTGCCCGTCAAAAACCGGCCGGGTCGTGACCAACTGATAAGCGTTTCGATCGGCAGGTTGAACAGCCGCGCCAGGATCTGGTCCAGGCCGTTCTCAAGGACCTTGAAGTGCCGCGTCCACTCGGCGGCTTCTTCAAGAATCACATCCTCTTCGCTCGACCACCGCACGGGGTGAAAAAACAGTGAAGCGTGGGCGGTGACATACCGCCTGGGGCACGCCGCGAACGGCAGCAATGCGGCTGACGAGCATTCGCCCAGCACCACCCCGGCAGCCTTCAGGCCCCGCATGCGAATCAGCGTTGCCAGCCCGAGTCCGGTAAAAGCACTGCCACCGCAGGAGTCGAAGAAGATTGTGCCCCGGCTGCGCGGCGCGACCTCCAGCAGCTTTTCAATCAGGTCCGACTGTTTTTCGGTCAGGTCGCCGGCGATGGCGATTTCCCAGCCATGCGGCGAATGCGACTGATGTTCGAAACGCCCCACGGGCCGCGATCGGTTGGTCTGCACAATGAGAATTTGTTTCGGTTTGAGATTCGGTTGGAGCGGGTCAGGCTGCGGGTGCTGGTCTATGGAGATCAGCGTATCGCGAAATTAATACGTTATAATTTCAAATTTCAGATTTCAAATTTCACAGTACGGCGACCTTCGACGACGTCCGCTTGTTGCGTTGAGAGGCCCGCAGTGCAAATCTGGCAAGCCGATTGTAACTGCTTCACAGACTGTGAAATTTGAAATCTGAAATTTGAAATTCTTTTACCACAACATCACGTGTCATCAACCGACCGTCCCATACTGCACCACTCCCGCGGCAACCGTGGCCACCACTTTCAAACTCTTCCCCGTGGCCCGCTCGTCATTGAACAGGACGAGATCGGCGCGGGAGCGGCGGCGGAGGCCGTAATCGTCGAAGCCGAGCAGGCGGGCGGGCTGGCTTGCCGCCATGTCAAACGCCTCGCGGAACGACAGGCCCGCGAACTCGATCGCCTTCGAGACGCACTCCATCGTTCCGGCCCCGGAACCGGCCAGCATCTGTGATTGTCCGGCCACGCCAATCCGGCCATTGGCGAGAACCTCGACGGTCCCCAACTCGTTCTGGTAGGTGCCCGGCGGGCAGCCGGCCCAGCCCGAGGCATCGCAGGTGATGACAATTTGACGCGGCGACTTTCCTCGGATCATCGAGCGGACAACCGCCGGCGGCAGATGATGGCCATCGGTGATGAGGCTCGCGAACAACCGTGGCTCACCCAACTGGTCCCAGATGTAATTCGGATGCCGCCGCAACTGCCCGTGGGCTCCGTTGCCCAAATGCGTGCTCAGCACCGCGCCGGCATCGACGGCCGCACAGATCTGATCGCTGTTGGCCGCCGTATGTCCCAAAGCGCACCGAACCCCGGCCTTTGCCGCTTCACGAATGAATTCGACAGCACCGGGGACCTCTGGGGCAATGGTCACCAGCCGGATGCGGCCGCCCGCGACTTCCTGCCATTTGCAGAATTCGTTCCAGTTGGCCGGACGGATATGCTCGCGCGGATGGGCACCGCGCGGTCCGTCCTCGCTGGAAAAATAGGGACCCTCCAGATGAAAGCCCGGCACCATGCGGTTGATGACGGGATCCTGTTCGCAGGCCTTGCGCAGCGCATAAAACCCCTGCGTCAGCGCTTCGAAGGAGTTCGTGATGAGCGTCGGGCACAGGCGCGTCACCCCGTGCGCAAAGTACGCGCGAATGGCGGTCGCGGCCTCGGCCGTGGTCAGCTCGCGGCTGCTGAACCACACGCCACCGTGGCCGTTCACCTGCAGGTCGAACAAACCCGGTGCGACATACGGCCAGTCAGCCACCGCTCCGCCAGGCCAGGCGGGTTCAACGGTGACGATCCGCTCGCCGGCGATGGAAATCCGCACGGGCTCGCCCGTGTCGTACCGCCGCGCGTTGAACTGCAGAGTCATAATGGAAGAGGCATCGCCGATGACTGGAACCGGAAAAACGAGGATGCTCGAACGCTCCTACAGCACCTGCCACACCATCCACAGGCCAGCCATGGCGATCGCCGCGCCGGACAGTCGCAGCGGCAGACGCAGCACCGGCCGCCTTGCCGCACCGATCCCAGCCGCGATGCCCAGGCCGTGCAACACTGCCGTGGCGGTGACGAAGCCGGCACCATAGAGCCAGGGCGCGGCAATGGCAGGCATCTCCGCCCCATGCGCGTACCCATGGGCCGCGCCGAACATTGCAATGGCAGCCGGGAGACACGCGATGCGAAGTTTTCCGCCGCCGACCAGGAGTGATCCGAGGACCAGAACCGACAGGGCGATCAGGAGTTCCACACCCGGTGCCCAGAGCCGCATGAGCCCAGCCACTCCCCCCAACAACATGCCGCCCACAAAGCTGCCGGGCAGGACCCAGCGCCGATGGGATGCCCCGCCGAACATCACGGCCAGCCCGCCTACGGCCACCATCGCCAACAGATGGTCGAGACCGCCGAACGGGTGGACAAATCCCGCCTCGAAGCCGGATGCGGCAAACTCAGCCGCGTGGCTGTGCGGCACATGCTGCGGATGCGCGAGCACCGGGGTCGCACACGCCAGCACAGTGGCGATTGACAGAAATGATACCCATCGCCGCATGCTGGCCTCAAATTTAGGCGTGCCTGATTTTTAACTTGAATCCCGATGGGCTGATTTTCGAGGTCGGACCAATGGAGTCAACCCCGACTCCGATTTCAGCAGGCGTGGCTCAATTGGCCAATGGCCGGCGGCTTTGTTGGAATCGGTGATACGCCGATTCCAGAAGCACTGGGACGCCACGGGGCAACGTCTTGACCGTCCCGGTTGACCGTCCTATACTCCGCGCTGAGGGAAGTCCCTATCCATTATGGCTTTGAGAAGCGCCGCGAGGTGTTTCACGAGCGCTCACCACCGCCTGTCCGTCGATCATGAATACCCACGAACGTCACGAACTGCAGAAGAACGAACTGGCCAAAGCGACGGAAGAAGCAAAGCATTGGCTGGAGACTGACTTCTATGAAAAATACGGGAATCACCTGCTGACCGCCGTCAGCGTCGGGGCCATTCTGCTGGCGGGCTGGATCTACTGGTCCCGCACCACCACCAATCGTGAGATTGCGGCCTGGCATCAGTTCACCTCCGCCTCGACACCGAGTGAATATCGGACAATTTCCGAGACTTACTTGGGAACACGTGCCGCGCCCTGGGCGAAGCTCAAGGAAGCGGAACTGGCGCTGAGCGACGGGGTCAAGGATTCGTTCGTTGATCGCGAATCCTCCAAGACCAACCTCGATGAGGCACACACGGCACTGATCGACCTGTTGGCGGAGAATCCTCCTGCAGAGATCCGCGAGCGAGCGCTCTACAATCTTGCCCGCTGCGAAGAGGCGCGGTGCGACGGGGATGTCAGCAAGCCGATCAAGGCGTATGAGACCCTGCTCGAAGAGTTCAAGGACACAATCTACAAGCCGCTGGCGGAAGAACGGATCGCCACCCTGAAGCAGCCACGCTCCAAAGAGTTCTACGCCTGGTTCGCCAAGCAAAAGCCGAAGCCACCGGTGGCTCCGGGACCAAAGGATGCCACGGAAAAGCCGGCCAAGGAAGGGAGTTCGCTCCCGGATCTGGACTTCCCACTGCCCGCACCCTCCAAGCCAAAGACTGAAACCAAGCCCGAAGGTGAAAAACCGGCGGAAAACCCTGCAGCACCTGCCGAAACCGAGAAGCCCGCGGCCAAACCAGAAACACCCGCTGCAGAACCAAAGCCAGATGCCAAGCCAGAACCAAAGACCGAAGAGAAGCCGGCACCCAAGCTGGAGGCACCGGGAGCGGAGCCAAAACCGGAAGCCAAGTCCGCCGAAAAGCCGGCAGAGCCCGCTCCAGAAAAGCCTGCCGAAGCCAAGCCTGCGGAACCCGCTCCTGCAGCGCCGGCAACGGAGAAGCCCGCAGAAGAAAAACCTGCTGAACCGGCCAAGCCGTGAGTGATGGCGAGGATGAACCGCGGGAGCCATCGCTTGGCGACACGTCGCCAGCGGACGATCTGCCCGCTGACGACGACGGGATTGAACCGGTAGCCGGAGGCGATCTCTCGGACGATCCGGTCGTTTTGACGGTGGAGGCTCGCGCCCACGGCTGGCGGCTCGACCATTTTCTGACGCGGCTGTTCCCCAACTACAGCCGCTCGTTGCTGCAGAAGGCGATCGAGCAACAGCGCGTGCTGGTCAACGGCCTGCCTGTGAAGATGAGCCGACGGACACGGGTCAACGACATTGTCTCGATTCGTTTGCCCGAAATTCCCGATCGGAATATCCCGCCGGAAGACATTCCGCTGGAGGTGTTGTTCGAAGATGCCGCCATGGTGGCGATCAACAAACCTGCCGGTTTGATCGTTCACCCTGGCAAGGGTCACTACGGCGGAACGCTGTGCGGAGCCCTGCAGTTTCACTTCGACCGGCTCAGCGATGCGGCCGGGCGGTTTCGGCCGGGCATTGTCCATCGGCTCGACCGCGACACCAGCGGCGTCATCCTGGTCGCGAAGGACAATCAGGTCCATGGCCGGCTCAGCGGCCAGTTTGAGCGACGTGAGGTCCGCAAGGAGTACCGCGCGCTCGTCTGGGGCGAGATCGACCGGGACAGCGATTACATCGAAACTCACATGCGGGTGAATCCAAAGCACCGCGAGAAGATGCAGGTTTGCCACCCCGAGGGCAATTCGCGCGAGGCGGTCACGTATTACGAGGTTCTCGAACGGTTTGATGGCATTACTTATGTTCGGCTGCGGCCGCGGACCGGCAGGACCCATCAGTTGCGGGTCCACATGCTGCATATTGGCCATCCGATTCTTTCTGACCGACTCTATGGCGGCCGGCAATCCTTCGGCTGGAGCGATGTGCCCGGGGGACGGGATGCGGGCAAAGGTGAAGAACTGCTGATCGCGCGGCAGGCACTGCATGCGTTTCGCATCGAATTCCAGCACCCGGTCAGCAATGCCGATCAGGCCATTGAGGCCCCCCTGCCAATGGACGTTTTAAACACACTGACAGCGCTCCGCGGGTGACGGGGGTGTTACTTGAGAATGCAGGCCGGCTGCAGGAGAACGCAGCCTTGCCGAGAAAGAGCACGGAATTCTTTGAGAATTCCTGTTGAGGACAAGTTCGCCGCTGCGTTTGAGTGATTGGGGACAGCCCCGGATCAACTCGCAGTCAACCGGCAAACAGGAACTCAAGATGAACTTCAAGCTTCGCCGTCCAAGCACGGCTCGCATCGCAGGGATGGCTGGAACTCTCGCCCTGATCGCCGGAATCGCATTCTCCGGTGGCCCGCAGCCGCTCTTTGCCCAAGGCGGCCGC
>JAKFUF010000197.1 GCA_021732845.1 Planctomycetaceae bacterium
CGTCAACGGTCGCCAGTACAGCGGACCAATCAACGTGGTTCGCCAGTCAACGCTCGGCGAGATCAGTTTTGTGGATCTCGGGGCCGACGGAGCCACCAGCGCCAGCGTCGCCGCTGTCGCACAGCCTCGTGTCAGGATGCCGCCCGCCAGTTGCTCAACGGGCATGCATATTCATACGCCCTGCTCGACCTGGAAATCCCGGTAGTATCGGCGCACTGCGTCGCGGGGCGACGTTGGGGGCAATGCGTTCGGGTCTCTTAAGAGTTCCTTCTGGCGTTCCAGTTCGATGAGCGCCTCGAATGCGTTCACGACACGTTCGCCGATTGGGTTCACAGCGGAACCGGCATGTTTGATGTTGGCCTGATTGCCGAGGAGGCCTCCAACGGGAAACCAATGGAGTTTCCCCGGTTGCCAACCTTCGGTCGGGTCTTCTTCATGAAAGCGGTATTCGCCTTCAGGGACGACCGGCAAGCTGGCCACCAGCTTGTCGACGGAGTCCGTCGTGATCGCTTCCAGTGTTGAGGCTAGAAGCTTGTTGCAGTCCACGAGTTTGGTGATATCCGTGCGCGGGATCGGTTTCACGAATGGCCCTCGGTTTTGGTTCCCAGGAATGATGTGACATAGTCTGCCCCTCCTAGCTCATACCGGACGTTCCGTCCCTGCCATGTCCTGCTCAGCAAACGGATTTCGCCAAGCCTGGCGATCACTCCGCTCACATGCGTCTGGACCATGCTATCGCTCCATCCAGGGGGAAGCTCGGCTCGGACAGCCGTCGCTACCTCGGTTGGGGAAGCTTTGCCCGCCTGAACAGCTTCGAGCACGGTCTTCATGTCGATCCATTCCGTCGGCACCCATGTCCGAATATGTGCCGCAAGGAATTCAGCCTCAGACTTGGCGAGCGCCGATGCTGCTTTCTTGTCATTGGCGTCCAAGATCGGGTTCTTCAACGCCGCAAAAGCCGCCCCTTGCTCAGTTAATGCGAGTGTGGAATCGTCGAACCGCGCGAATTCATATTGGCAAACGGCACCAGCGGAAATCTCCGAAGCCCTAGTGATCCGAGCGACAAACTGGGATAGGAACCGATCGAGAGAAGCATTGTTTTTTCGGCGCGGGAGCGCGGTCGCAAGTTCGCTGCCGCGCTCTCGTTCGAGTGCCTTGTCCCAATCATCCAAAAGGGAGCCGATGGTGCCCGCGTCATCTGAAAGGGGGGCGGCAATCGCGGTGTACTTGGGCCATTGCCCCTCGTCGGCTGCAGCGGCGGCCAACCAACGGCAGACCAGCTTCAGCGGAAACAAGCGATTGACCTGGCCAAATATCCGCTCACCGGGCTGCGGCTGCTGCGGCATTTTCAGCGGCACCGCTTTTGTCTCCGGGTGATGTGCGAACCGCGAGAACACAACCTTTGCTTCGTCCTCCGTTACTGGCTCAATCGCATCAACCTTTGATGCCATTTGAACGACTGCTTCCTTCCGGGAAACATTTGCAGCAGTGGCTCTGGCTGACTTTGTTATTGCTGTTGGCGGCTTAGTTGACTGGACGGGGGCATCCGATGACGATCGGCGGTGGCCACGTTCAACGATTTCAGCAGGTGACGCTCCTCGTTCAAGCGCAAGCTGATTAAACGCCCCAATTTCGATGAAGCTCTCCAAAGTGGCGTAACGCCCCTTGTCGATCAGGTCGCGGATTTCCTGCAGGAGCTTGTCCGACAGGTTTACGGCGATCAATGGCATCTGAAAAACACCTTTCGGAAACGTGACTAAAGCATTTTCACATCATTCCGAAAGATATCAAGCGGCCGAGAAGTGCTTTGTGATCAGGACGTACGGTACTTTCGCCGCAAGTCGCATGGTCAATGGAGTTACGATTTTTGAAAAAATCTTGAACCGGCAGCTTTGGGAAAGGATTGTCGAGACACTCGTGCCCTGGATGCCATTCGCCACCCACGCAGTACGCTTTTATGACGGTCGCAGTTGCTTACCGTTCGGACCCTGAAAATGACACCGATCGGAGGAGCGATGACCCAGATCAGGGGCCTGAAATGATACTGATGATACTGATCGTGATACCGATGACACCGAAAACCGGCCTCGATCAGTATCATGTGATACCGATCGGCATCTGATCCGGGTTCGGCGGTTGCCAAAACCAGAGGGCAGATCAGTCGAATCAGGCTCAATACGGGGGATGGCGCGCGTGCTTTGAACCGGCGGTGTGGTCATCACGGACCACTACGCCTCGCTCGGTTCGTTCGCAAGGCGAGCCAGAAATTGCAGTTGGGGCGGGCGATCAATGGGATACTCGCGAACGCACGTCGCCGCCAAGGCGTCCATTGGTTCAAACCTGCGGGCATCCTCCCGACTTAACTGGATTGGAAGCCGTTTGGCGAGTTCGTCAAACGGCTTTCTCTTTTCCACAACGAGAGTTACGTCGCCGAGCAGGCGGTTCAAAGATACCGCGTTGAGGATTTCGCGTTTCTGGTCCATCTTTGAACCGTGCCAGATCTGGGCGGCGTTTTGGGCGAACTGGAAGACCCCCAGCGCCGTGCGGACGTCCTCGGCGTCGTCGCCCGACGTGGCCAACGTGGTGGCGATTTGGGCCGCCTCGTCGCGGAGTTGGGTCTGTTTGGCGGCCAGCGTCGGTTCGTTGATCGTTCCCGCGAGGTACGCGGTCAGGAGGCGTTCCTGCATCGCCTCGATCTTGGCCACCCGCTTCTTGTGGCTGGGTCGTTGCTGCCGCTGGACTTCGCTCGTGTTTCGGAACGCGGCCTGGAACGCCTGGTGAAACCAGTTGGCGAGGTCGTCTTCCGGGATGCGGATCGTTTCGAGGTCGGCCACGATGGCGTCCTCGAGATCATCCGATCGCCAACGAACGGTGGGATGGTGACTGCAAACTCGGCGTGCAGATCGTGGCGGGCTACGGGATCGAAGTCACCGCGGGGACGGAGGTCTCGGCGAAGGCCGATGACCTCGCCAAGTCGGGACTGAAGACCGAGGGGGAATCGACTACGACGAAAACAAAGATCACCAGGAGTCCCAGCCACTGATCGATTTGAATGAACGGCAGCGCTGGGCCGTGGCCCAAATGAAGCAGGGTGTTCCTCTCCAGGTTCGCCACGTCACTGAGCGATTTCGCTGCTCGACCATCATCGCCAAACGCGACCTGAACGCCCTCAAAACCGCCGGCTCTGTCCGCTTCGTCGGCTCCGCCCGAGCCGGTCACTACCAACTGACCTCCACCGGCACGAAGCCCGCTGCTGGGAGTCCATCATCCGATCAATGATACTGATGATCCTGAAAACCGACCTCGATCAGTGTCATTTCCGGCGCCTGCACTGGGGCGGAGATCGCCAAAACGGGCGCTTAGAGCAGCGAAACCAGGTACCGAACGAGGGGTGCTGTGCGTGCTTTGAACCGGCGTGGTGGTCCTCGACGAACCGCAACGTCATCCCTGGCTCAGTTCCAGTCCTGTCAACGTGCCGGTGCTTGTGCCGAATTTGTTGGTTTCGAGGCCGAGCCGCTGGAGCATGTTGACGAACAGATTGCACAATGGTGGCGGGTTGTCCGCATCGAAGGCCAGGTGCTGGCCGTGCTGGAAGCCACCGCCTGCGAGCAGGACGGGAAGATTTTTGGTGGAGTGACTGCTGCCGTCGCCGAGGTTGCTGCCGAGAAAAACGCTCGTGCGATCGAGCAGGCTGGTGCCGTCTTCTTTTGATTGCTTGAGCTTGCCGAGCAAGTCGCGCACGGTCTTCATTGTTTCCAGTTCGACGATCTTGAGCTGTTCGAGTTTGCTCGGATCTTTGCCGTGATGAGAGAGGTCGTGATGTCCCAGTGACACGCCGGCGATCGGCGGAGCGAAGCTAGAGCCGGCCAGCATGATGGTGATCAACCGGGTCGAGTCGGTCTGTATCGCCAGATGACTCAGATCGAAGAGCAGACGTGTGCGGCCGATGAGGTCGGCGGCGTTGGGGATGTCTTTCGGCGGCTCGACATTCACTTTGGGTTTTGGCCTCCTCGCCCAGCTTTCGTCTTTGACCATACGTTGTTCGAGTTCGCGAACGCTGGTCAGGTATTCGTCGAGCTTGTCGCGGTCGTCACTGCCGAGGCCCGATCGCAGCGACTGCGCTTGATCGCGGACATCATCAAGAATGCTGCGACCGTCTTCCAAGCTGCGAATCTGCCCCTGCACATCTTCGGCCTTACCTTCGAGGAACAGGCGGGCGAAGACACGGGACGGTGAGTTATCGGCGGCGATCAGCGCGCCGGTGCGAGTCCACGACAAACCGCCGGAACCTTCACCGGACAACGCCAGACTGGGAAAGCGTGTCTGAGTCCCGATGTGATCTGCGGCCAACTGGTCGAGCGAGATCGTGTTACGGAAGCCGGGTCTTCCCGCGCCGGGTGCTCCTGTGAGGAAACTGGCCGAAGCTTGATGCGCAAAACTGGAACCCATGCCCGCATGAGCCAACCCCGAGATCACGGTGAACTCGTCACGGAAATCCTTGAGGATGTCGAGGTAGGGCGAGAGCGCGTAGTCTTTGCCGGATTGCGTCGGAAAGAAATTGTCGGGATGCAGCCCGAGCGGTGCACAGATGCAGATCATGCGACGCGGCGGCTGATCGAGATTTGAAGCACCCTTGGAGTCATTCGCGAGAGCGCTCAGCCAAGGGAGCGCCAGCGAAATGCCTGCGGAGTGGAGGAATGTGCGACGGGCGATGTTCATGGTGGAATGCTCGTTCCCGACGACTACTTGTTTTGAAAAAGTGGACTCTGCACAACTTCGTGAATCAGTGATTTGAATCCATAGTTCTTGTCACGCACGCGACTGACGACGAGTTCGATCTGCGGCTTGTCGGTACGTGTTGGTGCCGCTCCGGTGCCATAAGCAAGCAGCTTTTCGGCGAGGTTGCGAGCGAGTTGGTCTTTGTCCGCGAGGATGAGTTTCTTGTATTCGTCGATGTCGCGAAACGGTCGTCCGTCGAGCAAGACATCGCTTGGATCGACGGCGGGACCATTCCAGAAGCGCACTCGGCGACCGTTCACTTCTCGCGGTTCGCCGGTGGCACGGTAATGCTCGCGCCAGCCACCGATGACATCGAAGCTCTCAAGCGCGAAGCCGGGTGGATCGATCTTGCGATGGCAACTGGCGCAGCTCTCGACAGTGCGATGCTTCACAAGTTGCTCGCGGATTGTGATGGCTCCCCGGATGTCCGGTTCGATCGCTTCGACATCGGCAGGCGGCTTTGGCGGCGGCGTGCCGAGTATGCGTTCCAACACCCAGGCACCGCGAATGATGGGCGAGGTCGTGGTTCCGTTGGCCGTGACTTTCAGCACACTTCCCATCGTGAGCAGTCCACCGCGATGACTGTCGCTGGGCAGCGTCACCTTGCGCATCTCCATCCCTTCGACGCCGGGAATGCGGTAGTGCTTCGCCAGGCGCGCGTTGAGGAAGGAAAAGTCTGAACTGACGAAGTGCGTCAACGGCAGGTCATTCTTTAAGACTTCGTCGAAGAACAGCGAGGTCTCCTTGAGCATCGACGTCTTTAGGATGTCGTCATACTCGGGATAGAGCGTGCCGTCGGGCATGGTCGCATCGATGGCGCGGAGGCTGAGCCACTGGCCGGTGAAGTTCGTGTTGAACGCCCTGGCCCTGGGGTCACGCAGCAACCGCTCGGCCTGCTCGCGGAGCACGCTGGGTTCATGCAGTTTGTTCGCCGCAGCGAGTTGAAAGAGTTCCTCATCTGGCATGGAACTCCACAGGAAATACGACAGGCGGCTGGCGAGCGCGAAGTCGTCGAGCTTGGGGCCTTGTTCACGCAGGAACAGGAAGTCGGGCGAAACCAACACCCCCTTGAGACCAACGCGCATTGCTTGTTCAAAGCGATCGTTTTGATCCAGCTTCGACTTCACGCGTGCGAGGAACGGCTTGATGTCGTCGTCTGTGACGTTGCGGCGAAACGCGCGACGGGCGAAATCGCGGAGGATGCGTTCGGCGTCAACCATCGGCTGCTGCGAGACGACTTCGAAACGCTCTGGCGAAAGGCGCGTCTGCTTGAGATCACCGAAGATCGCCCTGTGGCTCGGCGGCGGCCACGACTCAAGGAGGGGCCCTTCGACATCGACCCATTGAATCACCAGTCCCGGGCCGGTGTATTTGTCAGCACCGATTTTCTCGACAGCTGGCGGCAGCGCCGGCAGTCCTTCGGCGAGGATACGAATGCGGTTCTCGGGTTCGAGTTGCTCGGTGAACTCAATGACGGTCGGTTTGTCAGCAGGCACAGCGAAGTAGTCGATAAGCCGCTCTTCGGTCACCTCTTTGAGCGTGCCCGCAGTGACCCGGTACGTGATCGGCTTGCCTTCGCTTTGGAATCCGTAGCCCGAGATGCGAAAGCGATACTTCCCTCGCACATGGCTGCGGAAGTTCCACATCGTGACGCGGATGTTCGCCGACTCCCAAGTGGCGAAGATGGCGACGCCGTCGTCGGTGTGTCGATAAACACTTCCCTTGGCTGCGACCGATTTTTCTTCCCGGATGTCGAATCGCTTCTTCAAGATCCACGGTTCAGGCTTGTTCGCAATGGCCTCATCGAGTACGCGATCCGCAGCATCGAGGTAGTTCCGCATCAAAAATGACGACGTGTGCGACAGCTCTGCGTTGTTATCGAATCCGTTTGTTGAAGTATCAAGCGGCAGCAGGTCGGCCAAGTCGACTTCGACACCCAGCAAGTCGCGTACAGTGTTCGCATATTCGGCTCGATTCAAACGCCGCATAACCACGCGGCCCTCCGCTTTCCTGCGAGCGATCTCCGTTTGTTCCGCTTTTGTGCCGATCCAATCGATTACGCTTTGCACGTCCTTCGCTGGTGGACGCCGCTCGTCCTTCGGCGGCATGTTGCCCTCTTTGAGCTGCTCCAGCACACTTAGCCACTGCTCGCGGTTCTGTTTGTCGTTGAAATCATCCGTCAGACTCGCGACCGCGAAGTCACCCTTCGGCTTCTCACCCGAGTGACACTTCTCGCAGTGTTGGGTGAAGAACTGCTTCGATGGAATATCTGCGACCGCCGTCGAGCTGTTCAATGTGAGGATCGCCGTTGTCAGGATGACAAAGTGCATCCACCTCAAGCACGCGGTCAGACGATTCGCATTCCACGGCTTATCAACGCTGTTGTCGCACCAACACGCCAAGGACGTCTGGTATTTGGGGCTGATTCGCTGAAGCAGACGGGAGAGTGGTGGCATGGTTTGATGAACTGATATCGGCGTGGACTCGAGTGGCAGCGATTTCGAGATTCATTTTCACCGCACCAACGGTCCGGACCATTGCAAGGAATCCCGAAGTGGCTCTTGGTGCAAACTATATATTGGCGACATGGATGAACCACATGGAGGTCAGGCTCATTCGCGATTCGATCACTGCCTGAGTTCGCTCCAGTTCGTCGGCAAGCGTTTTGACCGCTGAACGAGACCAATGATACTGATCGGCAAGAAAATGATACTGATCGCAGCCCAAAATGATACTGATGATACTGATCATGATCCCGATGATCCTGAAAACCGACCTCGATCAGTATCAACAGTATCATTTCCGGTGCCTGCACTGGGGACGAGATCGCCAAAACGGGCGCTTAGAGCAGCGAAACCAGGTGCCGAACGAGGGAAGACGTGCGTGCTTTGAACCGCCGTAGTTGTCATCGCACGTCGCTACGATTCACTCGGATCGTTCACAAGGCGCGCCAGAAATTGCAGTTGCACCGGGCGATCAACGGGATACTCGCGAACGCACGCCGCCGCCAAGGCGTCCATTTGTTCAAATCTGCGGGCATCCTCCCGACTACTTGTGACAGAAGGCCGTTTGGCGAGTTCGTAAAACGGCTTTCTCTTTTCCACAACGAGAGTTACGTCGCCGAGCAGGCGGTTCAAAGATACCGCGTCGAGGATTTCGCGTTTCTGGTCCATCTTTGAACCGAGCCAGATCTGGGCGGCGTTGTGGGTGAACTGAAAGACGCCGAGGGCCGTTCGCACGTCCTCGGCGTCGACTTCCCCGGACGTGGCCAACGTCGCGGCCACGGTGGCCGATTCGTCGCGAAGTTGGGTCTGTTTGGCGGCCAGCGTCGACTCGTCGACCGTTCCCGCGAGGTACGCGGTCAGGAGGCGTTCCTGCATCGCCTCGATCTTGGCCAAGGTCGCCTGCAAGAAACGGGATGGCACCGATGAATTCACCAATTCGGTGAAGGGCTACAAGAAGCGTGAGGGTGCCGCTTCGTCTCCGGTGAACCGATCACGCGGCCCCAGCGCTCAGTCGCTGGCCGTACGTCGAGCGCGACAACTCGCTGCCCCGCTTCGAGCAGCTCGCGGAGCACCCACGCGCCAATAAAGCCGCTCCCGCCCGTAACCAGTACCGCAGGACTCATTGTTTCACTCCATTCACCACGTTCGGCAACCGCTCGCCGTGTAGAGCCATCGCCGCGATCTTCGCTGCCGTTTCTCGGAGTGTCCGCACCGCCATGGGACTGGCCGAGGCGATGTGCGACGCGGCGATGACGTTTGGCAAAGACCGTAGCGGACTGTCGGCGGGGATCGGTTCGGGGTCGCAAACATCGATCGCAGCGGAGGCAATCTGTCCCGATTGCAGCGCGGCAACCAGCGAGGGCGTGTCGATCAGATCGCCGCGAGCGAGGTTGATGACGATCGCTCCGCGTTTCATGCGTCCCAGCGACTCCGAGTTCAACAGCTTCTTCGTCTGCGACGTCGACGGGCAGTGCAGCGTCACGATGTCCGACTGAGCCAGCAGTTCGTCGAGTGTCAACGGCTCGCAACCGGCCTCGCGCACGACGTCGGCGGGCACGAAGGCGTCGAAGACCAGTCGACGCGACTTGAACGGCCCCAGCCGCGCGGCGACTTCGCGGCCGATGCGACCGAAGCCGACGATCCCCACCGTCTGATCGCGCAGAGTCCGCAACTGATCGAGCGGCGTCGCCAGTCCCCATTGGCCGTCGCGAATGGACAAAGTGTTGGGCACAACCTGCCGCGTCGTCGACAGGATAAAAGCCAGGGTGTGATCGGCGACCTCGTCGATGCAGTAATCGGGGATGTTGCAGACAGGGATGCCGCGCTCCCGTGCGGCTTTCAAGTCGACGTTATCGACGCCGATCCCGTAGCGCACGATGACGCGGGTCTGCTCCATCGCGCCAATCACTTCCGCATTGACGGGTGCAAATTGCGTGATGACCGCATCGGCCCCGGCGACCAATGTCTTGAGCGCCGCGACTTGCTTGTCGTTTCCCGCGCGAACCTCGGCCCCGGCGGCCTGCAGGATGCTCTGCTCGATCTCCAGCGACGGAAACGTGTAATCGGTGATGGCGACAAGGGACATTGGGACCTTTCCAGTTCTTCGTTGTTTCTTGCTGTGGCCGAGTTGCTCCGCAACACGACATCGAGTCGCAACGCGGCCTCACGACGCGGCTTGCCGTACGACGGACATCTTACCCGTCGGTTCTTTCGACGGACTGGAAGTCCATCATACGTTGGAGTCTGCTCCGTCGCTCGGCTTGCATCTTGATGACAGTCTGATTGTCAGATAATCTAGGCACTCGTCGCCCCGACGTCAATCCGCCCGAGCGAAAGCGAAACTGCCGTGCAAACTCTCCGTCGTCCCAAAGTCCGCGATCAGGTTGCTGGTCAAATTCAGCAATACATTGTCGAGCAAAGGCTCGGTCCCGGAGATCGACTCCCGACGGAATCTCAGCTCGCTGAGACGTTTGGCATCAGCCGGTTGAGCCTGCGTGAAGCCACCAAGTCGCTCGAGTTTCTCGGGATCGTGGAATCGAAAACCGGCGTCGGGCTGACGGTCGGACGCATCGACATGGAACGGCTCACGGAACATTTGAGCTTTCATGCCGGCTTGCTGGAGGCCGATTCGCAGCAGCTCATTGACAGCCGCGTGATTCTGGAAACTGGAGTGCTGCCGCATGTCGCGCGACGGATGAAGGATGACCCGGCGATTGAGGCGCGACTGCGGGAGCTCGTCGAGCAGTTTCGGTCGGCGCGCGATCTGAAGACCTGGATCGAGTTGGATATCCTTTTTCATCGTTCGTTGCTGAACGCCAGCGGACTGCAACCGCTCGTCGCGTTCGGCGACCTGCTGCGTGTTTTCTTTCAACGCTTCCGCGAGAGCGTGAAGAAGGCCGAGTGGAAGACTGGAGTCGAAAGCCACCAGCTCATTGTGGACAAACTGGCAAAAGGTGATGTCGCTGCGGCGACGGCCGAGTTGCGCAAGCACATCGAGAGCCACAAGGAGCGATTGCCATGATTCACGTGATTGCCACCATCGAACTCGCACCGGGCACGCGTGATGCGTATCTGGCTGTGTTCCGTAAACTTATTCCCGACGTTCGTGCCGAAAGAGGCTGTATCGAATACGGCCCTGCGATCGACGCGCAGACCGATCTGGCCAATCAGACGAAAGTCGGCCCAGACAAGGTCGTCGTCGTGGAGAAATGGGAAGACCTCGCCGCACTCAAGGCGCACTCGGCCTCACCGCACATGCAGGCGTACCGCGTCAACGTCAAGGAGTACGTGCGGGGCGTGCAATTGCTCGTCCTCGACCCGGCGGAATGAGTGAGCCTACCTCACGAAAGTCACAATCGAGTCCCCGAACAGCCTTGAAGCCGGCCCTTCCCCAAAGCCACAAGGACCGAATCTGATGCGATGCCTCATGGAAGTAGCGTTACTGCGGAACCGGACGGCTTGCGCCGTGACGCTCATTGCGTGGCTCACACTCACAGTGGCCGAGGCCAAGGGTGCTGACGACCTCGCGCAGTCTTTTGCCAGGCAGATTCAGCCACTGCTTGTGAAGACGTGCGGGAAGTGTCATGGCAACGTCCCCACGGACAACGATCTCGATCTCACGAACTTCGGTTCGGCCCCGGCGATCCTCGCCAAGCCCAAAGTGCTGGTCGATGTCGTCGAACGGTTGCGCCTGGGCGACATGCCGCCCAAGGAGGCGCCGCAACCGACTCAGGCCGAGCGGGATCAACTGCTGAGTTGGATCACGGCGGCGCTCGATGCGGAAGCGGCCGCGCGGGCTGGTGACCCCGGGCCGGTGACGCTGCGTCGCCTGAGCAACCCCGAATACGACAACGCGATCCGCGATCTCACCGGTGTCGACATACGTCCCACGCAGGCTCGCGAGTTTCCCACCGACAGCGTCGGCGGCGAGGGGTTTGCGAACGTCGGCGACGCGATGCCGGTGACTCCCGAACTGGTCGAACGCTATCACCAGACCGCTCGCGACGTGGCCGCGCGGGCCGTACTGCTGCCCGGCGGCTTTCGATTTTCCGCCTCGCCCGACCGTCCGGACTGGGCCGAGGAGGTGCTCAAGCCGCTCCGCAGTTTCCACGCGCGCTATGCCGGACCCAATGGAGAGCCGCCGCTGGCGGCACATCTCGCGGCGACCTTGAAGCACCGCGACCGGCTTACGCGCGACGGTTCCGCCGCCATCGCTGCGGTGGCCGCCGAGGAAAAGCTCAACGCCACTTATCTGGCGGCACTTTGGGCGGGGCTCAACGGCAAGTCGGCCTCGGCGGAAGTCGATGCGTTGACGAAGCAATGGAAGGAGAATGCGACTCAGATTGAAACCGAGACGCAACGTCGGCAGACGGCCCTCCAATCGGCGAAGAAGGCCATTGAGTCTCAGTGGGCGTCTGCGAAACGTGTCCTGGCTGAGTCCAAAGTCGCGGAAGGTGGCTCGGTCCCCTTCGAGAAAAAGGTTTCGGTGAAACGCGGAGAACTCATCCTCTTGTCAGTGCTGCCGAACGACAATCACGGAGCCGACAGCACACTCGTCGAATGGACGATCCGAGAGACAGCCGGTGAGCAGCGGACTTGGAGCGTCGCTGATCTGGTTCCCAATCTGCTGCAGGGGAACCCCTGGTCGGACAAGCACGAGGCCCGTTGGAGCTTTCTGGAAACGACATCGACTCCGGCGTTCCTCACCGAACGGCGGGACAGCAACGCGGGACGGCCTGAACTGAAATCGTGGAGCCTCGGTTCCGAACCCTCGGTCTTCGTGAACTCGGCTGCGGAACCCATCAAAGTCTGGACGACGTTGCCGGCGCGATCGGTCTTCGTGCATCCGGGATCAAAGCGCCCGGTGACTGTTGCCTGGTCGAGTCCGATCGATGGCGAATTGCTGCTCACGGGCCGCGTCGCCGATGCGCATCCTGCCGGTCTCGACGGGGTCTCGTTCGAGCTGTCGCATGTCGCTGCTCCGGACTTGGGGCAGTCGCTGGCTGATCTGGGCAGCGTGCCAGCGAGTCTGCCGGATCCTGGCCTGCCTCCCGACGTGCTGGAACTTGTCCGATCCAGGTGGCGGGAAGCCACGACCGATCCGGCGCCGGTTCTGGCGGCGATCAAAGCCATGCAGGACCAGTTGTTCCAGGGCAACTACAGGAAGAATGCGGCCCTCGCGGTCGGCAATGGCTTTCCCGCCTGGGAGGATCTGCGGCGCGTGGTCGCTCGCGAGCGGGTCCAAGGCGCCGCCCGTGAGCCGCTCTTCCGCATGGTCGCGTTGCCAGCCCAGCCCGACACGTATGTCGTCTGGGATCGGCTGCGACTGGAAGGTGGCGACGGGCCGCCTTTGGTATTTGCGAAGCATCCCGAATTGGGCGCGGCCATTGAGCAGGCGTCCGGACTCACATTCGGCCAACATCCCCAGGGTCGCCCCGTACCCAAATCCGCTCTGGTCACGGTTGCCGGCGCCGAGGTCGTCATCGATCTGAAAAAATTACCAGACGAGTTGAAGAAGGCACTGACGCTGCCTCGGTTTCTCCGCGCTGACGTAAGCCTCGACGAAGGCAGCCCGGAAACAGCCTCGGTTCAGGCGTTCCTGATTGCTGCCACCGGCGGCGGCGGCACCCTGGCTGAGCCGGTCGCCAAAGCTGAGGTGGGCGACCCGCATGCCGCGCAGATCGTGCATCCGCGCGTTGCCGCCGAACGGAGTCGACCGGCTGCGGAGTTTCGTGCTCTCTTTCCTCCGGCGGTCCTCTTCCAACCGATCATCCCGCGAGACGCCCAAGGGAGCGTGTTCCTGTACCGCCGCGAAGACGAGCCGTTGCGCCGGCTACTGCTTGACGACGCGGGGCGGGCGGAGATTGACAGGCTGTGGAGCGAACTGGAGTTCGTGAGCGAACAGGCGCTCGCCACCCCGGCCGCGTATGCCGGACTCGTGCAGTACTACCGCAAGCCGAACGACGGCGCGCGAATCATGTTCTTCTACATTCAGGAGTTCGAGGAACAGATCAAACGCGAGGAGACGGCACTCCTCGCGGCTCAAGTCGCCGCGGAACCGACGCATCTCGATGCGCTGCTGGCCTTCGCCAACCGAGCTTGGCGCCGGCCTCTTGCCGCCGATGAACGCATAGGCATTCTCGCGTCCTACCACACCGACCGGAGAGACGGCGTCAAACACGATCCGGCGTTCCGCGCCGCCCTCGCCCGCGTCTTGTCGTCGCCTTGGTTCCTGTATCGGGTTGAACAACCAGCGAGCGGGTCGCACTGGCAACCGGTTTCGGGCGACGAACTGGCAACCCGGCTAAGTTTCCTCCTCTGGGATTCGATCCCCGACGACGAGCTGCGGGCGAAGGCCGCGAAACTCCACGAGCCCGCGGTCATGGAGGAGCAACTGCGTCGCATGCTGAAAGACGGCCGGATGCGGGGCATGGCGGAAGAGTTCGGCGCCCGCTGGCTCGGCGTGCGGGACTTCGCCGCCAGTCATGGTCGCAGCTTGAAGCACTTTCCCGAGTTCACGCCCGCCCTGCGCGACGCCTTGGCCGAGGAGCCGGTGTGGTTCTTCGAAGACCTGTTGTTGAACGACCGCCCGGTCGCCGACGTGATCGCAGGCGACGCGGTGGTCATCAACGATGTCCTCGCCAGGCACTATGGCATCCCCGGCGTGTCTGGTTCGGAGTGGCGGCGAGTCGAAAAGGTTTCTGCCTACGGGCGCGGGGGTTTCCTCGGTTTCGGCGCGGTGATCGCCAAGCAATCGGCCGCCGCGCGGACGAGCCCGGTCAAGCGTGGAGCGTGGCTGGTGCAGATGCTCGGCGAGCGGCTGCCCAAGGTCCCGCCCGGCACGCCACCGCTGCCTGAGACTCCCCCCGACGGACTCAGCGTGCGCGAGATCACCGAGCGTCATCGTGCGGACGCAAAGTGTGCCGGGTGTCATGCCCGCATCGATCCCTACGGCATGGCACTGGAGCGGTTCGACGCCATCGGTCGGCTGCGGCCCGCCAGCGAACTGAAGCCGGGCGACAACATAGGCACGCTGAGCGACGGCACGAAGATCGAGGACATCGCCGGCTTGCGGAATTACTTCGCCGGTCCCCGGCGCGAGGACTTGCTGCGCACGTTCGCGCGCAAGCTGACGGGCTACGCGCTGGGTCGCGCCGTGATCACATCGGATCGCAAGCTGGTCGACGAATTGACCAAATCCATGGCCAGCGGTGGTCGCTGGTCGGACGCCCTGCTCGTCATCGTTCAGAGCGAGCAGTTCCGCTCGATTCGACCGACGGTCCAAGCCGTTTCAAACAAGTAACGAACCTCCCACGACAGGAGTCTCCTGATGTTGACGAACTCAAATCCCTTTTCGCGGCGCACGTTGCTGCGCGGGCTCGGCGTCTCGATGGCTCTGCCGTGGCTCGAATCTCTGTCCTTCGCGGCAGGTGAGAGAACTAACGCCGCAGATCAACCACCTATCCGCACGCTGGTCACCTTTACTGGGTTGGGTTTCCATTCTGAACACTGGTGGGCCAAAGGCGCGGGGGCAGGTCTGGAACTTGGGCCGTGCCTGAAGCCGCTCGAGCCCTGGAAGGAGCGGTTGGTCTTTCTTCGCGGCCTGTGGAACGAGCAGGCCAACAAGGGTGCCATCCACTGCATGCAGACCGGGAACATGCTCAGCGGCGCGCCGTTGTCGGGGGCCGAAGTCCGCACGGGCGTCAGTTTTGACCAGTTGATGGCTCAGCGGATCGGTAGCCGCACGCGAATCCCTTCGCTGGTTCTCGGCTGCGAAGGACCGATTCCTGGACTCCAGGACGGGCTACCCTTGCTCTATAGCTCGCACATTTCGTGGAGCACGGCGGTGTCGCCGACCTGGACCGAGACGCGTCCGGCGTTGGCGTTCGACCAGCTTTTCCGCACTGATCGCAATCGAGGCGACCGTCAAGTGGTCGACGCAGTCCTGGAAGATGCCAAGTCACTGCAACAGCGGCTCTCCCTCTCGGATCGTCAGCGGTTCGAGGAGTATCTCGGCAGCGTCCACGAGATCGAAGGCCGCATCAAACGGGCCGGCCAGGAGCGCGAGGCCGGCGGCTGGACCCCGAGCTTGGCCGCCCCCGATCGCCCGCGACCCGCTGACGGCATTCCCGCCGAGATCCCGGACTACTGGAGACTCATGAACGATATCGTGCTGCTGGCCTTCCGCACGGACACAACGCGGATCGCGACCCTCAAATACTGCAACGATGGCTCCGCCGAAACCCACACTCACTGCGGCGCCAAAGATCAGCATCACCAGATGAGCCACACTCAGCCGCCGGAACTCATCCCACTCAACCAGTTCTTCATGGCCCAGCTTGCCTATCTCTGCGAGCGTATGGCGGAGGTCAAGGAAGGGGATCGCTCGTTGCTCGACAACACCGCGATCATGCACTGTTCGAGCATGTTGCACGGCAACCATGACGCGAAGCAGTTGCCTGTCATCCTGCTCGGCGGCGCTGGCGGCAAACTCCGCGGCGGCCGCGCACTCGACTACCTGAATTCGCCGAACCGCCGCATGTCCAGCCTGTTCCTGCATCTCATGGACTGGGGCGGCCTGGAACTCGACCGCTTCGGCGACTCGAACGAGCGATTAACGGGCATCTGACAGCCGCCGAGTTGATCGCTGATGCCCCCCCAATTCGAATTCGACACCAGCACGTTCCGGCTGAGTCGACGAGCCTGAAATGAAGTTGTGACCGAGCACCATGGATCCATGACCAACATGCGTATGACTCTGGCTTCCCTGCTGCTCATCACTGTCGCCCACGTCGCGCAGGCTGCGACCTCACCGGCTGAGTTCGACAAGTCTTTGCTGCCCTATTTGCAATCGCACTGTGTCCGCTGCCACAACGCGGAGAAGCAGGAGGGGGAGTTTCGCATCGACAAGCTCTCGAAGAACGTAGGCACGGAGAACAATCCGCAGTGGCTCGAGGTGATGGAGCGGATCAACTCGGGCGAGATGCCGCCGAAGACGGAGGCGAAACGACCCACCGCCGCCGAGAGCGCGCAGGCCGTCGAGTGGATCGCGGCGCGAATGAGGGAAGGCGAGACGGCACGCATGGCCGCGCGGACCAGGGTGACTTACAACCGGCTCACGCGGGATGAATATGTCAACACGGTGCGCGATTTGATCGGCGTCGAATTCGACGCGAAAGATCCGGGAAACTTTCTGGAAGATCCCGAGTGGCAGGGCTTCGAACGTCTCGGCTCCGTGCTCACGCTGTCGCCGTCGAATATCGAGAAGTATCTCGCGGCGGCGGAGGTCATCCTGAACGAAGCGTATCCGCCCGAACCGCCGCCGTTGAAGAAGGGGCAGACACCGCCGGAACCGTTCGGCGGTACGAAGCCAGCGGTTGCGTGAACTGGGCCTGCTCGACAAAGTGCGATTTGAGATGTGGCCGGGCGACATTTACCGCGGCTCGTCGCTGGGTTCGCTGCCAGAGGCGGGTGTGTACAAGCTCAGTGGCCTGCGTCCGCCAAATGGCCGCGCCCCGCGTCTCAAGGTGTAAGAGGAAAAGCTGGAGCGCGTGCTGTTCAAGCAGGACATCATGGCAGATGAGGACAAGGCAATCACGGTGACGTTTCGCGCGCACCTTCCGCAAGGCCACCACAGCATTCATGACTATAACGACGTGCCCGGGCCGTCGAACACGCCTCGTTCCGGTCGGCACAGCCACGTTCCGTTCGTCAGCACGAAGCTGGGCCGCACCCCGTGGCAGATAAAGCTCACGGACGAAGAGGGGCTCGCGCTCGATCCGTTCCTCATCCTCGATTCGATCACCTGGCGAGGGCCGATCCTCACGGACGAAGAGAAGCAGCGCCGCATCGACTACATGCCCGCCGAAGAAGGCAACATGCAGCAGACACGTGCCTGCCTCACCAGCACATGGCCATTCAGCAGAAAGCCCACACAGCCAAACAGCGTTTTCTCGCTGATCCCCTCCGCCGCGCCATTGCGTTTCGAACTCGCCCGGCAAGCGTCTCATCAACCGCCATGTCGTCCCTCACTCGTTATTCACGGCGAGTCCGTGGTTGCCGCCTGCGACTCCGCCGACTTGATCAACTCCAGAAACTCGGGCAGTTCCCGCAGGGCTGTCAGATTGGAATCGTTGGCGAAATTCTTTCCATGTTTGTATCCCATTTGGAGCGCCGTCTTTAGCGCCCCCAATGAAGCCATCTGGAACCTGGCCCGCGCTGCGGCCGCGACTTCCGATTGGGCCTCTGCAAACGTGTCGACCGCCACTTCGCGGGCTTTGGCATTCTCCAATTCCGCGAGGAAGAGCGCATACCCCCATCCTGTGATGTAAAGTCGCTCTGCATCAGCGCCCTCCACACTCTGGTAAGCCGCCAGTGTCCGCTCGACTTCCGGCAGGAGCAAGAAAAGCTCGCTCGGATGTTGGCGCGTGCGATTTAGAAAGGTTGTGACCCGACGTCGATACCATTCGGGTTGCGACGAGAGCGGAAGCTTCTGGATTTCCGCGATGTCCATCATCATTCGTTCGCCAAATTCTGCATTCGCCCGAAGCTGATGCAACTCTTGCATGTCGATTTCAATGGCCGCCTGCCCGGCTGTTTGAGCCACGCTCTGCAGGACTTTGATCCCTTCGTCGAAGTGAATCTTGGCTTCTGCAAAGCGAGTGTCAAAAAAGTCGATTTGACCCCAGTAGCGGTGCAGGTAGAAGATGCCCCGTCCAAAGCGTGTGTCGGCAGGTGTCGCAGCAAACAGCGCCTGTCTGATCTCCAGGCATTTTTGGAAATCCAGGCGGCCTTTCGCCAGGTCCCCACCCCTTGCATCCACTTCACCAATTTTCTCATAAAAAACAGAGAGGTTGTACTGAACCTGCGAGTTTGCCGGCTGCTCGGCCGCCATTTTTTCGGCGATGACCCCTTGCCGAAGATAAGCGGCCCGCGCGCCTTGCAAATCACCCGCCTCCAAATTCAGGTCTCCCAGTTTTTCACACGCAATGAGCAGGGCAAAATGAGCCGCTTCCGCCGGCGACAAGTCCAGAAGCTTTTGTCGAGTTTCGACCGCCTGTTCCAGCACTCTTCTCGCCGCTTCGAACTCCTTCAACTGACCGTGGATCGAACCAAGTTCCGCAGCCGCAACTGCCAGATGTTGAAGCGCCTCGCTGTCGGCAGGCGCGCCCTCCGCCAGGCGGTGGAGGACGGCATGGCGCTCTGCATGGGCATCACGGGCGGCGGGAAGGTTGTTCTCCTTGAGGCTCAGTTGCGCGAGGCTTTCCCAGGAACGTGCGACCCTGAGCTGCACCATTGGATTCTGAGGCTCGGCCTCCGCCAGCTTCTTGCGGATCTCCAGGCTTTTTTGGAGAGCCAGGCGCGCGTTCGCCAAGTCCCCATCCCTTCCATACACTCTGCCCACCCTTTCATGAAAAACAGACCGGTTGTACTGAACCTGCGAATTTGCTGGCTGCTCGGCCGCCATTTTTTCCGCGATGACGCCCAGCCGATCATAGGCGGCCCGCGCGCCTTTCAAGTCACCTGCCTGCAGATTCAAGTCTCCCAGTTTTTCACACGCAACCAGCAGGGCAAACTGAGCCGCTTCCACTGGCGACATGTCCAGAAGTTTTTGTCGAGTTTCGACCGCCTGCTGCAGCATAGTTCTCGCGGCGTCAACCTCCTTTAACTGACGGTGGATCGAACCCAGCTCGGCAGCCGCAATGGCCAGCTTTTCCAGTGCCAGGCTTTCCAGTGCCCGCTTTTCCAGCGTCTTGCTGTCGGCAGGCGCGCCCTCCACCAGGCGCTGGCAGACGCGATGGCACTCGGCATATTCATCGCGGGAGGCGGGAAGGTTGTTCTCCTTGAGGCTCAGATGGGCGAGGCTTTCCCAGGCAAGCGCGACCCTGTACAGCGCCATCCAGTCCTGCGGCTTGGCCTCTGCCATTTTCTTGCGGATTTCCAGGGCTTTCTGGCCTGACTGCCGGGCACCCGCGAAGTCTCCCGTCTCGCGCAGGGCATCGCCAAGCTGTCGATGCGCTGCCGCAATGTTGGTCTGGGCCTGTTCCGACGTGTCAGACTCCGCCATTTTGTCGGCGATGTCCGCCATTTTTTGGAAGGCGTCGCGCGCCGCCGCGAAATCCCGCAACTGGGAACTCACCTTGCCCAAGTCCTGGTGAATCAGCAGGAGTTCGATCTGCGGTGTCCCGGGATTGGAGTTTAGGTGCTCCAAACTCGACTGGTATTCTTTCAAGGCCTCCCCAAACCGGCCTGCCTTCAATTGGACATCGCCGTTGGACTTCGAGATCCGCGCCATCTCAGCTTCGGAGAAATCCAATGCCAGTCGGGCTGGGAGTTGAAAATGCTCGGGCTCCTGCTGGTCCGCAAACCTTGTTTCCATCGCGTCATCGCGGAAGACGACCAGGAACACCCATGCCAGTTGGAGCAACATGCCAAAGGCGATGAAAGTTCTAAACGAATGGGCCTGCACGCCCCAGCGCTCGTTGCGGATCGGGATGATGGGGCGAATGTCCCCGCAGCGCGACGCAATCCAGCCCACAAGCCACCAGCCCAAGAGCAGCCACATGCCGGCAAAGACTGCGTGTCCCGCCTGAGTCAGGCCAATTGTCACATAGGCGATCACTCCGAAAACCAGGATGAGCCAGCCCAAAAGCAGCGTGTCGTTGAAAACTTCGCCGGTGGCTGAGGGGAGCAGCACTCTGGCGGCGCGCCGCCTCCAGTTGGGCGCAGGCTGGGACAGGAAGTCATGGGCGATGGGGGTCAGCACCTGCAGGTAGTCATTTTCCCAGCGCCGCGGAATGGAAAAGGTCGTCTCCTGGGTGCGAAGCACCGTCAGCGTGCCATCCTGCGCGAACCTGACTGCCAGTTCATCGCCTTCATGGGGGGGAAGCAAATTTTCCGTCAGCGTCTCCAGTTGCATCCAATGTTCGCGGAGTCGATCCTGGCTGACCGGTGGCTGCACGAACACGACCTTTCGCGGGTCGCAGCGTTTCAAGATCTGCTGTGCCTCCCAAGCCAGACCGCTTCCTGGCTGAAGGTCGCCGATGACAAACACCACCAGTCGTGAACGGGTCAGCAGGTCGTCGACGCGTGCCTGCCACTTGTCAATTGGCAGCCACTCACGGGCGGCACCCAGCGGCGGCACCGTCTCGTTCGGCCTGCCGATCGCCACGACCGGGCCGCAATGCGAAAAGATCCTGACGAGCAGCTCCTCCAGGGTTGTGTAGTGCCACGGCATAAACCGTGTGAACAGAAACCTCCACAGCAGGGACATCGTGTTCACCTGAAGGTTGTCGACGGCAAAGGACCGCAGCAGCAGCACCGGGGGGCGCGGGTCGGCTCCCGTCACCTCGACCGCCGGCCGTGCCAGCAGCCGCTTGCCGATGCCGAACGGCAGTCGGAGCAGCGGCGGAACCAGAAACAGCAGAACCTTCCCGACGAGCGGAATCGCGCCCTTCCCCACCTGCAGCAGCCCGAAAATGGCAAAGAACCAAAGGAACATTGCAGTTCCCGTCAGGTAGCAGCCCAGCAGGTGGCGGAAAAACCCGCCAAGCCTCTTCGACGCAGCGAACAACCGAGGAGTGCCCATAATCCACGATGTCTCAAAACTGGCGTTTGTCGTTACAGCAGCAACCGGCGTTGCCGTTCGCACCACGCGAAACTCGGCGGCTCACTTTTCCGGCTTCGCTCCCGCCCGCAACTCACCGTCCAATGCAAATTATTTGGTTGGAAGCGACTGAAACATGTGGCGAAATTCATCCCATTCAAAACCTTTGGTTGCCTCCAGATACTGTGAAAAATCATCACGGGCCTTTTGAGCAGTCTCGGCGGATCGCTCCAGCAATAGAGCTTCGTTCCAACCGAACTGTGCGATAATTTCGTGAGTCCTAGCAAGCGAGGCTTCCCATTTATCCTTCCGCCAGGCTTTTAATCGCTCCACATCGTCTCGAACACGATTAGCCATTTCCAGGCGAGATTTCTGGTTGGAGTTTTTATCACCGCTTTTTTCTATCTCGTTGCGACTGGCGAAAGTGGGATAGGGTGCGTTCAGTTCGGTATAGATGACTTTATATATCCAGACCAATTGCTGTGCGGTTTGGAAATCGCCGGGCTCGTCCCGCCCTATAGTTGTCAGCACCTTCAATGTGCGCTCTGCCGCTTGCTTGTCAAATCGCACTGATTGCAACCGCAACGTCAATTCATCAAGTAACAATAGAATCTCTGTCGAAAGTGCGACAACATTCCTTGATAATTCTTGAACTTCTGTTGAGAGGTTGAGACGTTCCTGTGACTCGGGTGACGAAGGCTTTAGTTTCGCAAGATCTATCGCTCTTGAATCGCGTGTTGCGACTGCGCTCTCGAATCGCTGAAGTGTCGGGCTGAGTTCTAGAGAGATTGCCGTGATGCCGTTCGCCTCTTTCGTCGACTGAGCAAGTGCAAGTGGAAGAAGCGCCCTTGGCAATATCACCGGAAATGTGGCCTTCTTGGTTGGAGCCGATTGATCGGCAACTGAGCCCGGGTGACAGTGGGCACATTGCAAGATCCCAGGGTCCAGTGACAAAGTTCCTGCAGATTCTCCCGCGATGAGCTTTACTGACTGACGCAGGACCATTACGCCCCCGAGTACAGCATTCTTGAACCTCGGCAATTCATCATTCGAGTCGCTCTCTGATGATGGGACATTTGCTCCAAGATATTGACGCCTAAATGCAAAATTCCCCTTTTCTCTCAGGTTTCTCCAGTGTGATGGCCGCAGATCCGCTGTTAACAGCACTTCAACTCCAGTCAGCCTCGGATGCCCGGCAGCATACATACCATGTGTCACAATCTTGCCTTCGGTTGAATCTCCGACGTGGCAGCTGATGCATAATCTGGCTCGGATGAGAGGGTCACGCATCTCCTTCATCCCGAAGCTCAATTTTTCATCCGGAGTTTTACTTCGCCAAGGTATCGTTGTGTGCAATTGTTCCCAGTCTTCGGCGGCACCGTGGCATGATTCACAATTGACACCAAGTTCCATAAACTGTGGTGCCGAATATCCTTCCTTGTGCCGCCAGTTCGCGTGGCAATTTAGGCATTCAAACGCCTGAACAGTATCCTTGATTCCGAGATTCCGACAAATATCTCTACCCGAGCTACTGTGGAGCGTGTGGTATGCTTGGCTATGTCGGTCCGGCTCGGCGCTGTCGTTAAATTTCCGGCATTCATCTAAGAGAATGAAGTCTTGGGGGACTACAGAGTCGTAAGGGCTTTCATTGGAATGACATCGTACGCAAGACCCATCACCGATCATCTGTCGAGCGGATGAAGAGGAGTCGACCCATGTTGCCTTATTGGATCGATACACGAGTCCCTTGTAGAATTCCGCCAGGGAACGCTGTGCCGCCTCATTATGCTGAGCTAGTTCAGTCAATTGACGTGATTCGCGAGCCTTGAGATCTGCCTCACGAGCTTCGCCCTCGCGCTTCTGCATTAGAGTTTGAGCAGTGGACGAAGCTGCCTGTGCATGCCATGCTAGAAGTCCGCTCGATATTGCCGCAATCAACATTACGGTCATCACGCCGGCGATTGCCATGAACAGCCGCCGTTGTTGCCGTTCAACCGCAAGCGTTCGCTGCGATTCCAACTTGCTCAGTCGCTCCGCGCGTTCCTTGCGTGCCGCAGCAGCAATTGGGGCGAGAATGTCGTGAGTCAGTTCTACACGGGCAATGCCGCCGCGGTCTTCAATCACGAGTAATCGCTGGTCGACGAGACTGCGCAGAACGGCGTCGGCGTTGGGCACGCTGGCGGCTGTGAGTTGAGCCACGGCGGTGTCGAGGGTTTTGGATTCGCGGAAGCCAGAGGCGGAAACGAGTTGGTCTTCGACGAAGTGCCGGATAGCGGGTGGATGGGCGGCAAAGCTGGACTCGTAAAAGTCGCGCAACACTTCTGGTGCAGATTTTGCCAGAGAATCGGCCTGGATCGTGGCTTCGTTTTGAGCGAGCCTCCTCGTGTTCAGTTGTTCGCAGATGAGGCTCAGCAGCGGCGGAACATTGTCGATTTCTTCGAGCGGGGTGTCGGCGGGGGCACCGGCCACGAACCGCACCAATCGTCGTGCGGTCTCCGGAAAGAGGATGGGACCGCCGCCTTCTCCACTCGTGAGTGTCGCCCAGACTGCACCACCGGGCCGCTTGCAAGCCGGTTCATAGACGGCACGATAGGCTTGCGGTCCCGACAACAGGCGCAGTTCCATGCGGTTGTCCATCATGGACGGCATCTGTCGCCGCCCACGCTCCAAGCGGTGCAGAAAGTCGTCACGGAGCGTCAGCAGGACCTTGCATGGCTGCGGCCCCAGCACCAGGCGGTCGGCCAGGGCATCATCCTGTTCCATCGCCGCGCGGACAAATCCAGGCGGACGGTTTTCCACGAGACAAGCGAGGGACTCCAAAAACTCCCGGGCCTCCTCGGGCCGCTTCGCCTCACCCTGTGAGAACAGTTCTTCAAACTGGTCAAAGATCAGAACGGGAGACACTCCGGAATTGACCAGGCCAAACTCGGGGTCATGGAACAACTGCCACAGCGATGGCAAACGCCGGATTACATCACGCGATTCCGAGAACTGCGCCAGGATCGCACTCGGAATTTTGATTGGGTCGATCGGATGTCCAAACTGCTCCCATCGGCTGGAGCGCTTCCCGTAGAGGATGACATCGCCCTCGGGCTTGTGCAGACTGACGGCGGGAATCGCCATTTCCAGCAAGAACACCACCTGTTCTTCCAGCCGCCAGTCGGTCGCGTCATGGACCAGCCGGATGACAATCGGCGTAAAGCCCGCCTCTTTCAACCGGGGAATCAATCCGGCTTGTAATAGACTCGTTTTCCCCAGTCCCGACTGGCCGTAGAGAATCGTCAGCGTCCGATGCTGCACCCGTTCAAACAACTCCTGAATCTCGGCATCGCGCCCGTAAAAATAGTCGCGGACATCCTCAGTGAAGGAACGCAGTCCGAGCCACGGGGATTCGGGGGAGACGCCGAGAGGGGTGGAGGGAGCGGAAGTCATGGTGCGGGGCTTGTGGTTGCAGGCGTTTGTGACTCGATGCTGAGTGGTGTGAGCCGCTTTGATGGTCCACGGAGTTTGGCGTGCGGGCTCTGATGGATGCCGATCAGTAACTCTTCTCCCGGCTTTGGTGCAACCGGTGCAAATTTACCAACCTTTGCCCCCATTCTGGCGTTACCGCCCCATTTAGCAGGCTCGTCCTCTGGCACCCCTCAAATGCCCGTGGCTCATACTTCACGTTTCCCAAGTCGATGTCGTCGATCACCACCGGGTGATAAAACTCCGACCGGCGCACGTCTGGGTAACCCGCCGCCCGCTCTGCCGCCCAGTTCCGTTCCCTATGAAAATAGGCTTCGCCCTGGGATTCGGTATTCCGCGAGATGACCGAAACGAATAGTGAGCAGTGCCGTTTCACCGCGTCTTCCAGTTGGTGATGAAAATTCATGCCGCTCTTCAAGCGTTCGCGGTCGTACCAGACTTCACACCCGTGGGCTTCCAGTCCGGCTTTTAGGCGTTTTATCGCGGCTTCGTCTTCTCGGGCGTAAGAGATGAAGACGGCACCGCGGGGCATTTCCAGCGCGGGTTCTGATGTGGGCAGGGTGGGGAGCAGGCCGCCGGATTCCTGGGGATGACGCAGTTCCCAGCGGCGGGCGAGTTCATTCACGAACTCGCGTGGCTCACAGGGGATGACCTGGATGTTTTTGACTGCCCCGGAAGTGCGAGCCACGTCGCCGAAGAACATCACCATGCTTTCCGGCAGCGTCGTCAGCGGGCCTTCGGCCATGTAGTCGACGCGGGGCATGCCGGTGCTCAGGCGGCTTTGCCGCACGACGCGGAGGAAGAACCGCACGAGCCAGTCGGCGAAGTTGAGGCCGAGGACGAGGACGCGCAGGTTGGGGTCGGCCAGGTCGCGGGCGAGGTTGGGCAGGACGGGCATGTGCTGGTGCAAGCCACAGATGAACTCCAGCATGTCCTCTTCCCAGGCGACGTAATCGCCGACCTGCGAGACCTTTCCCAGGACGTGATACACCGTCGAGCCCGGCAGGTCGCGTTTGCGTGAGGGCAGATCCTTCGACTCGGCTTCGGGCGAATAGGCACAGACCCGGGTGATCGGCTGGCCGCCGTGACGGGTTTGATTCAGTGCGGTCGCCAGGAGCGGATCAAACGTGGCGGAGACGAACAGCCGCAGGCCGCCGATGGAGGCGAGCTTTTGCAGGGTGGGGCCGGGCGTGGCGGGCTGGTCGCGGAGGATGCGGAACAGGCGGGTGTAGACGGCTCCGCGTTCGCCGCCCTGCATCAGATGCCGGCAGATGACATCGTGCAGCGAGGGCTCCGCGGGCAGGTTGGTGGCGGGAATGTTCAGGCGTTCGGCGAGGCGGAGGGCGAGCCACGGCGCGAGGAGGGCGTCGTCCGGCCCCATCGTGGTGATCCCCTGCCCAACCACCGGCAGCACGTTGCCACCTTCGATCAGGTCGAGCAGGTCGTCCCAGAAATCGTCCGTGGCAATAGACATGCGGCGCTGGAGTGCGAAAGGATGTGTGGCCCAGAACAAAGTCGCTCACACAGCATACGCATCTGGTGGAGCATTTTGAATCACATTTCACGGATCACGGATCCACGACAGGTGTCGGGGAATGATGGAGGGCGAGGTTCGGCCACGACGGGTGGTTCGAGTGAACACACCGAGATCAAAGAGATTTGAGCCACGGTTGGAACACGGATGAAACACGGATTTGGTGGAAGGTCGTAGAGAGCGCCAATTCGCTGGCCGTGTGCCTGCACCTGCCGCTTCATATCTTGTGGCTGGGTTGGTGGCGCGGGCCAGCACGAGGAACTCGGCCCACACGCGAATATCAGGGCCACATTCTGCATGCGCCCACGCCATGCCCATCCCGCACGTGAAAATCAGAGCGAACAGGCCAAAGACAACCGCCCGCCGCGTCGTGGCGACGGGCGGGCGGAAGGATTGAACGAGTTGTGAAACACGATCGCCGGCTTCAAGTCCGAGACCCGCGGGTCTGTCTCCCGAGGGAACTACTGTCGTTCCGGCTCGCTGACCCGGACGGGGATCGAGAGCATTTTCGGCCGGTTCATGACCCCCTGCAGCGTCCGCTTGACCGGGCGGCCGAAGGCGACGCAGAGGGCTTTGACGACCCGGTCCTGCTGGGGCTCGGTCAGTTCCGGGTAGATCGGCAGGGCCAGTGTTTCCTTCGACGCCAGTTCCGAGGCCGGCATGGAACCGGGCTGATAGCCGAGGCTCGCGAAGCAGGGCTGCAGGTGCAGGGGCAGCGGGTAGTACACTCCGCAGCCGATCCCCTGTTCCTTGAGCGATTTCAACACTTCGTCGCGTTTGCCGTTGGGCACGCGCACGCAGTATTGATTGAAGACATGCCGCCGGTCGGGCAACGCCGTCGGCAGGGTCAGGGCATCGGCGATCCCGTACTCATGGAACATCGTGGCATAGCGGCGGGCATTCCGCTGCCGGGCCAGCGTCCACTGTTCCAGCGAGCGGAACTTGACCCTCAGCACCGCCGCCTGCAGGGCGTCCAGCCGGCTGTTGAGGCCCACTTCCGCGTGTTCGTACATGCCAGTCTGGCCGTGGACGCGCAGCCGCCGCAGGCGGGTGGCGATCACTGGATCGTCGGTGGTGATCAACCCGCCGTCGCCCGCGCCGCCGAGGTTTTTCGTGGGGAAGAAGCTGAAGCAGCCCATCGTCCCGAGGACGCCAGCCCGGCGTTTGCGGTATTCGGCACCGATCGCCTGGCAGGCATCTTCAATGATGGGAATGCCGAGCCGCGTGGCGGTGCGCCAAATCGGATCCATCTCGACGCACTGGCCGAACAGATGCACCGGCATGATCGCCTTGGTGCGTGGCGTGATCGCGGCTTCCGTAGCCACGGGGTCCATGTTGAAGCTGACCGGGTCGATGTCGACGAACACCGGCTTCAGGCCCAGGCGGAAAATCGCCGAGGCCGTGGCAAAGAAGGTGTAGGGACTGGTGATGACTTCGTCACCTGGGGTCAGGTCGAGGGCCATCAGCGCCAGGATCAGCGCGTCGGTGCCCGAGGCACAGCCGATCGCCTCGCGGGCATCGCAATACGCGGCGATCTCCTGCTCCAGCAGCGAGACCTCTTCACCCAGGATGAATTTTTGTTCGGAGAAGACCTTGAGGACGGCGTCGCGGATCTCGGGGGCCATCAGCCGATGCTGAATCACCAGATCAATCAGGGGGACCGGCGGCGGGGCTTGAAGCGGATTCTCGCTCATTGGCGACTCCATTCGCACCAGAGAGACGGACATATTCGGGACGAACACCGCGCAGCGGAAACCGCCGCGTGGGAAGACACCTTCACCCGCTGCCTTCGCTTTTCCGCCGCCGGTTCCACCGAGGCTCAAAAGCTGTTCGAGAGTGTATGGGGCGGCGTACACTACGCCTGCCGGTTGAGTGTGTCAAGGTGATGTTGGGAGCGCCCTCCGTCGTGGCGGACACGGGCCAGCATTCCGCGCCGCTCGAATTTCCCGATGCGCGGCCCGTCCGTTTTGCGATATCGGAGGCCAGTTGACTTCAACATCAACCCAGCCGGCCAAACTGCCGGTCGAGTTCGGTGCGGCTGAGCATCAGGGCGGTCGGGCGGCCATGGGGGCAGTGGTGGGCGTCGTCCACGAGGTGCCGCAGCGTCAGCAGGCTGTCGATCTCTTCCGGTGTGAGCCGCTGGCCGGCCTTGATCGCCGCCTTGCAGGACATCATGTGCAGCATGGTGTCCAGCAGATCCCGCCGCGAGGGGCCGCGGCTGGAGGCCGCCAACTGCTCGCTGACCTCCCGAATGATCTCTGCCGGATCAAGTCTCGACAGCAGCACCGGATAAGCGGTGACCAACACCGTCTGACCGCCGAAGGCCTCCACATGCAGGCCGAACTGCCGCAGCAGTGTTTCGTGTTCTTTGAGCAGCGCCGCATCGGCGGCGGTGACCTCCACCGTCTCGGGGATCAGCATCCGCTGCGACTCCACCGATCCGGCGAGAATCCGGTTCCGCAACTGCTCATACAGGATCCGCTCGTGCAGGGCATGCTGGTCCACGACCTGCAGGCCCTCGACCGTCTCCACGACGAGATAGGAATCGTGAATCTGCATCGCCCGCTGCTCGATGGCGAGGGGCTTTCGCTCAATGACCGTCGGCTGCAATGGCGGCGTGACTGGAGAAACCGCTGGTGCCGCTTCAACCGCTTCAAATGCGGTGGCGTTCTCCACCGTCTCGGCTTTGGGCCGATCTTCGACGGCCAATGGGACAGCCGCCTCCAATTGACGCGGCTCCGGGGCTTCCATCACCGCCACGGCACTGTCGGACTGCTCCCAGGCCGGGGCGCCCTCAGGCGCGGTCGGCTGAGAAAAACTGGGGGTGACCAGTGTAAACGGTGCCGTCGCGGCAAGCGCTGCGTGACGGTCCGGCGGGGTGAAGGCTGGCGAAGAGACGGTGGCAGCAGGAGGGCCGGAAGCGGCGGCGGGTTGAGCCCAGCGCTCCGCCTGCTGGCTGGCCCACGAGACCAGATCGAGCTGCGCCTCACGCTGTTTTTGCGGATCGACCGGTGGCCCGGAAGCCCCCGTGTTCGCCAGCGGACCCACGCGGAGGATGCTGTCGAGGTTCATCCCCAGGAACTTGCTCCGGAGGGTCGACAGCGTCTGCCGGTACAGCCGTTGACCATCGCGGAAGCGGACCTCGGCCTTCGTCGGGTGGACGTTCACATCCACCTGGTCGGCCGGCACTTCCAGGAACAGGAAACAGATCGGGTTGCGGCCCACCATCAGTAAGCCACGGTACGCTTCGGTCAGCGCATGCTGCAGCGCCCGGTCTTGAATCCAGCGGCCGTTCAAAAACAGCCATTCGCTCTTCCGCGTACTCTTGCTGACCGACGGATGGCCGACGTAGCCCCACAGGCGGATGCCGTCCATCTCCGATTCAACCCAGATCAGTTGCTTGGCGAGTTCTCCGCCGTGAAACAGCGTGATCCGGTCCAGCACGCTTTCCGTGGCCGGCAGTTCGTAGATCGTCTTGCCGTTGTGTCGCAACACCATGTGCAGCCGCGGGTTGGCCAGCGCGATCTTGGTGAACTGCTCGCTGATGTGCCCGAACTCGGTGCTGGTTGTCTTCAAAAACCTGCGCCGCACCGGCGTGTTGACAAACAGTTGCTCGACTTCGATTTGCGTACCGAGCGGGCAGCCACAGAGCTGTGGCTCAGACAGGTCACCGCAGCGCACGACCAGCTCGGTGCCCTGCAGCAGATCGGCGGTCCGGCTGCGAACGCGGAAGTGGCTCACTTCGGCAATGGAAGCCAGCGCCTCGCCGCGAAAGCCCAGCGTCTGAACGCGAAACAAATCGTCAGCTTCACGCAGCTTGCTGGTCGCGTGGCTCGCGACCGCCAGCAGCAAATCTTCCGGGTGAATCCCCTCGCCATCGTCGACAATGCGGATCAGCTCGGTGCCACCCTGCTCGATGTCGATTTCGATCCGCGTGGCGAGCGCATCGACACTGTTTTCGAGCAGTTCTTTCACCACGCTCGCCGGCCGCTCGATCACCTCGCCGGCCGCGATTTTGTTGACGACATGAGGGCTGAGTTGCTGAATGCGAGACATGCTTATGTGGTATCGACTGCCGGCGGAAAAGGAAAGCGGTCGAACGGCAAACCGAGCCCCTCAAATTTGACGCGTCCGGCAGAAGTGAATTTCAAATCTCAAATTTGAAATTGCGTTGCAACCAGCGACTGGACTCCTGGCACCACGCGCGGCAGGCCCGATCCACAACAAGCGAAAATTTTAGCCACCCCGCTTGCATTGCCTTTCCGCAGTGGTTAATATTTTAGCCTGACAAGCGACGCCGGTCACCGAGGCCGGCAGCACTGTGCGGGAGGAGGCGGAGATGGGGAAGCGGAGCGAGCCGAAGCTCAGCGGTCGCGAGCGGCAGATCATGGACGTGATTTACGCCAAGGGGCAGGCGTCGGCCCTGGAGGTGATGGCCGAACTGCCTGATCCGCCGGGCAAGACCGCCGTGCGGACATTTCTGCGGATCCTGGAGGAGAAGGGACACCTGATCCACGAGCAGGTTGGGCAGACCTACCTGTTTCGCGCGGTCCGGCCCCGCGAGGCGGCTGGCCCGTCGGCCCTGCGGCGGGTGCTGGATGTGTTCTTCGGTGGCTCACTCGAACAGGCGGTGGCGGCGCACCTGGGAGACACCGAGGAGCTGAGCGACACCGAGCTGAAGCGGCTGGTCGGCATCATCCAGCAAGCGCGCAAGTCGCGGAAAGGAGCGGGGTCATGATCGACTGGATCGCGGTCAACCGGGTTCTCGACGCAAGTTTCGGCGCGGGATGTGATCTGGCCCTGCGGGCGACCATCGTCCTGGCGTTCGCCGCGCTGGTAACGCGCGGCATGTCGCGGGCGACGGCCGCGGCACGGCATCTGGTATGGAGCGCGGCACTGGTCGGCGTGCTGCTGTTGCCGGTGTTCTCGATGCTCGCGCCGGTCACCATTGCGCTGCCTGCCGTGACCCGTTCTGCCAGCCCGCCGCCTGTCAAGGCGATTGAGCACCCGGGAGATCCAGGTGTCGGCTCCAGCACCCTGCCACAGTTCGCCGCGGCAACGGCCGATCTGGAAGCGGATGCTGTCGGCGAGCCGGCGATGCTCGATGCGGAGCCCACAGTGAGGCCGGCCCGGGTTGCGGCTGAGCCACGAAAGGTGGCGTTCCTTGTTGCAGCCACGCCGGGAGCCTGGTTGGTTCCCTGGCGGGTGCTCGCCATCGGGGTGTGGCTCGCGGGAGCGCTGCTGTTCGCCGTGCCATTGGTGAGAGGCTGCTGGAGCCTCCGCCGGCTGCGACTGAAGTCGCAGCCACTGCCGGCGCACATTGAGGAAGAGCTGCAGGAACTTGCCGACGGGTTGTCGGTGGTGGGGCTGATGACAGCCGCGCGGACGATGCCGATGACGTGGGGCCTGTTCCGGTCGGTCGTGTTGCTGCCGGCGGAATCGGCGATGTGGACGGCCGAGCGGCGGCGGCTGGTGTTGCTGCACGAACTGGCGCATGTCCGCCGCCACGACTGCCTGTTTCAGATGCTGGGACAGGTTGTGCGGGCGTTGCACTGGTTCAACCCGCTGGCGTGGCTGGCGCTGAACGAACTGCGGCTGGAACAGGAACAGGCCAGCGATGACGTGGTCCTGAATGCGGGAACGGATGCGGACGAATACGCGGGAGAACTGCTGATGGTTTCGGCACGGCTGCCGCGGAGCATGTGGGATGCGGGAACTGAAACGAAGGGATGCGAATCAGCAGGATTTGAGTCGACCGGATCAGAGTCGGCAGTGGCGCTCGCCATGAGCCGGGTGACACGTCTCGAACACCGTATCAAGGCAATTTTGAACATGAACAGCAATCGACTTCCTCTTTCCCTGCGAACTGTCGCCCTGAGCCTGACGCTCCTGGGTGGCTTCGTGTGCGGCGTCGCCGGCGTGCAGTGGCAGGAGGCCCAGGCCAGGTCGCCCGTCGTGCCGGCTCTAGCCACGGCGACAGCCGCACCGGCACCTGCGGTCATCAAAGGGGCTTCTTCGTCGCCCGTGGCTCTGGCGATGGCCGACCCAGTGGCGGCGGATGCCAAAGCAAGTGGGGAGCAGGCTGGCCAGGCCGTGGCTGGGCCGCCCGCGGCGGCCCCTGCGGCGGGCGGAGGCACGGTTGCCAACCCGGGGACGCCACAGCCTGCTGCCGCGGGCAATGATGCCGCCGGTGGCAAACTGGTCGACGTGCTGAAAAAGATCGAGGCGTTCTCCGCCGTCGAAGTCGACCCGACGACCCTGAATGAAGCGGCGATCCGCGGGATGCTGGGATCGCTCAAGGATCCGTACTCGACGTTCATCACCGCCGCCGAACTCAAGGAACTGCACACCCACATTGACGGCCAACTGGTGGGCATCGGCACCGCGCTCTCCCGCGAAAAGGATGTCACGACGGTCATCAACGTGCTGCCGAATTCTCCGGCCCTCAAGGGCGGACTGAAGGTTGGCGACGTGATTCTGGCGGTCAACGGCGAGGCTGTCGGCAGCCTGGAAGACACGGTCAAGAAGGTGCGTGGTCCCGTGGGCTCCGAAGTGTGGCTCAAGATCCGCCGCGATCAAACGGAATCGATCCTGTCGCTGAAGCGGGATACGATCCAGATTTCCGCGGTTCGCGGGCTGTCGATGGATGCCGAGGGCCACTGGCAGCATTGGCTCGACGCCCCCCAAAAGATTGCGTACATCCAACTGACCGAATTCAACCGGGCGGCGGTGGAAGATCTGAAGGCCGCGCTCAAGACGCTCAAGGAGCAGGGTTTGAAAGGGTTGGTTCTGGATCTGCGGGGCAATCCCGGCGGACTGCTCAATGGCACGGTCGAAGCCGCACAGCTCTTCCTGAAGGAGGGCATGATCGTGCAGACGAAGGGCCGCACCGCCGAAAGCTCGTGGTCGTTCAAGGCTGGTGCCGACGCGCCTTATGCAGACCTGCCGCTGATCCTCGTCGTCGACAACCGTACCGCCTCCGCCGGTGAAGTTCTGACCGCCGCGCTGCAGGACAACGGCCGGGCGATCGTGGTCGGCGAACGAACCTTTGGCAAAGGCTCGGTGCAGTCGATCATCCCCCTGGAAAATGACACCACCGGACCCGCCGTCCGCCTGACCACGGCGCAGATGTTGACCCCCAAAGGCCGCGCCTGGAGCCGCATGGCGGATTCCAAGGACTGGGGGTTGGACCCCAATGATGGTTACTTTATTCCGCTGACGACCGAGCAGCGGATGGCGCGGCACGGGAAGCGAGCGGGGCGCGAGAGAGGGAGCGTGAAGGTCGCTGAGCCCCTGACTCCGGAAAGCGTGGAGCAGGAACTTGCCGACCCCGCCCTGGCGGCGGCGTTCAAGGCGATGGCCTCCAAGGTGGCCGGAGGCGAGTTCGCCAAAACCGGCAAGCCACTGGCCGACCAGCAGTCCCAGTTCTCCCGGAGTGACGAGCTGCGGAAGGAACGCGATGAGCTGAAGAAGAAACTGGAACAGGTGGAACGTGAACTGGTGCAATGACCATCGTTGAAGACCTGCCAGTCCTGGGGACGACGCCACCCGGCGCCGTCCCTGGGGATTTTTGGCCACCCAGATTCCGGGCCTGTGCGGGGCCGGATTCATTCGGATGGCAGGTACGCGACGGTTCAATTTCTGACCATCCGATCCAGGCACGGTGTCGCCAGACCAGCCACGCAGCCGTAAACTCCGCGGAGTGGCGAATTTCGCTGACGGCTTTTGCGTCGACCGCCGGGCTCCGCTACAGTTCAAGATCCGTTTTTGATTTCCCGCCTCCCGCATCACCGAATTCCTCATGTCTGTTTCCGTGCGCCGTGCCCTGGTCAGTGTCAGCGATAAATCCGGTCTGGCGGAGTTCTCCCGCGGACTCGTGGATCTGGGGTTTCAGATCGTGTCCACCGGCGGCACGCGGCGGCATCTGCTGGAACTGGGGCTGCCGGTGCTGGATGTGGCCGAGTACACCGGCTTCCCGGAGATGATGGACGGGCGGCTGAAGACGCTGCATCCCAAGGTGCATGGGGCAATTCTCGGCCGGCCAAATCTCGCGGAGGATGCAGCCTCCATGCAGGCGCACGGCATCATTCCGTTTGAGCTGGTGGTCTGTAATCTGTACCCGTTTGAAGCCACGGTGGCCAAGCCGGGTGTCACCCATGAAGAGGCGGTGGAAAACATCGACATCGGCGGGCCGAGCATGGTTCGCTCGGCGGCCAAGAACCACGCGCATGTGGCTGTCGTGACCCGTGCTCACCAGTACGCGCAGGTGCTGGAGGCTCTCAAAGCAGGGAGCATCCCGCTGGCCCTGCAGCAGCAACTGGCCGCCGCCGCCTTCGACATGACCGCCCGCTACGACACCGCGATCGCCGCCTACATGGCAAAATACCTCGGCCAAAATTCAGGTGCCGAGGCCGAACAGTTCCCGGCCAAGCTGGAACTGTCGTTCGTCCGCAAGGAAGAGCTCCGCTACGGCGAGAATCCCCATCAGTCGGCGGCGTTTTACGTCGAATCAAACGCCGCCAGTGGCTCACTGGCCACCGCCACCCAACTGCACGGCAAAGAGCTGTCCTACAACAACCTGCTGGATCTCGACGCCGCGTGGAACCTCGTCCGTGGCTTCGACGATCCGGCCGCCGTGGTCCTCAAGCACAACAACCCGTGCGGCGCGGGCATTGCCGACACCCTCGCCGAAGCCTTCGACCGCGCCTACGCTGGCGATCCCGTCAGCGCCTTTGGCTCCATTTTAGGGTTCAACCGCACTGTCGACCTGGCCACCGCCGAACAGCTCTGCCTGCCGGACCGGTTCATTGAAGCGATCATCGCCCCCGACTACGACATTGACGCACTCCAGGCCCTGACCACCCGCCCGAAGTGGAAAGCCAATGTGCGGCTGCTGAAAGCTCCGCTGGTCAGCGGCCGGCTGGGCAAAGACTATCGGCGAGTCTCCGGGGGCCTGCTGGTGCAGGACGCAGACGACAAGCTGGACATCCCCACCGATTGGAAGCTGGTCACCAGCCGTCCGCCCTCTCCGCAGGAATGGAGCGACTTGGCGTTCGCCTGGACCGTGGTGCGGCATGTGAAGTCCAATGCGATTGTCATCGCGCGGGGCGGCATGCTGACCGGTGTCGGAGCCGGGCAGATGAGCCGCGTGGACTCGGTGGAAATCGCCGTCAAGAAGTCCGCAGCCCGCAGCCCCGGAGCGTCACTGGCCTCGGACGCCTTCTTCCCATTCCGCGACGGCGTGGATGCCGCCGCGGCAGCGGGAGTGACCGCCATCGTCCAGCCCGGCGGCAGCCGCAACGACGCCGACGCCATCGCCGCCTGCAATGAACGTGGCATGGCCATGGTGTTTACCAGCGTGCGGCACTTTAAACACTGATTGACTCGCGACACAACGATTGTTCGATCAACGGCGTCTTGCGTCGAAAAGGAACTGTCGATGAGGGCCTTCAACATTCGTTCCGTCCAGACCGTGCGTTCCCCCCAGCCCCAGCGGAACAGGGGGTCTCCGGCTTGCTGAGCCACGATGGTTTGGGCCACCGGCGGCACTGGTTTCTGTTGACAGAAACTGCCAGATGAAGCGCAGGTTCTGCTTCGCCTGATCTGGTCATGAATGAATCCATCTTCCTGCCTCCCTTCGCTCCCCCGGCATTACCCGGCTTCAACGCTACTATTACCCCGGCACGAAAGAAACGCACGACTGAATCAACTTGGGAACCTTGGGAACCATCAAGCTTCGTCCAGGGGCGTGTGGCTCGTGGTTCGACTTTTCGTGTGAGGACGACTCCGACGACAGGCTGCTTTCGTGGCATCGGCTTGAGCCGACGCGGCCATGACGAGCCGGCAACTTGGTTGTGGACTGAAGTCCACACTACGGGTGCGGACAGGGGGCGCTTCGTCGGAACCGACCCCTGATCCACCGGCGGGAAGGCGCAGCCGACGTTGGAACTGGCAGTCAGAGATAGGGGGCGCGAGACAGGCTGCTTCCGTAGCGTCGGCTTGAGCCGACACGGCCATGACGAGCCGGCAACTTGGTTGTGGACTGAAGTCCACACTACGGGTGCGGACAGGCGGCGCTCCCCCGGAACCGACCCCTGATCCACCGGCGGGAAGGCGCAGCCGGCGTTCGAACCAGCC
>JAKFUF010000209.1 GCA_021732845.1 Planctomycetaceae bacterium
GATCGCTGGCGGTCTCCCGCCGAACGCCTCAACAAACATCGCTACCACGACAACTGGCTGCAAAACCTCTTGGTCTCGGCCTCAATGAACGGCTACCGACCCGCCCCCCAAAAAGCGTGACGGTCAGCAATTTTTGAAATCTGAGATTCGTTGAGAATGACGGAGACGACTTTTGTTGGAAGCCTCAAATTTGAAATTCCGTCGCATGGCGAAACTGCCCATGCGACGCCGGCCTCAGCCGGCCTTCTTCACCGAAATCGGCAGACGGTCAATCTGGGCCGCCAGGATAAAGTCGTTCTCAGACAGTCCGCCGATGGCA
Organism: Planctomycetaceae bacterium; assembly: GCA_021732845.1. Taxonomy (GTDB): domain Bacteria; phylum Planctomycetota; class Planctomycetia; order Planctomycetales; family Planctomycetaceae; genus JAKFUF01. The sequence goes on from JAKFUF010000209.1 coordinate 320, forward strand.
TGCGTCCAGATTTCGATGGCGACGTTGCGGTAACCGGTCAGGTGCAGGTCCGGGTGATGCTGCTCCCGTTCGGCCAGCCCCGAGACGCGATGGAAGAAGTCCATTCCCGCCAGGAAGTTCTTGACGGTCCATTCCCGGCGGATGCGCTGGCCATCGGCCGTCACTTTCCAGCCAGGGACTGACCCGAGCAGATCTTCGACCTGGTCGCTGGTGAGCGTGGGGATGCCGCCCTCACAGGGGACACATTTCTTTTCGGCAAGTTCCGTGGCTGTCATGGTTCCGCTCCTCGGAGAATGGAATGATCCTTCACCCTATTATTGCGGCGCGCCCGTGTCGGCCAATGGGCCGGCTGCCTGGATGGCTCCTTACCACGCAAACTGACCCGCGTGGCTCCGGGACACCGCCAGTGGATCGGAGTGAGCGTCAGCGAGCGGATCCACGACAGGTGTTTCGGAATCACGCAAACTGACACAGCCCGCGTGGCTCCGGGACACCGCCAGTGGATCGGAGTGAGCGTCAGCGAGCGGATCCACGACAGGTGTTTCGGAATCACGCAAACTGACACAGCCCCCGCGTGGCTCCGGGACACCACCAGTGGATCGGAGTGAGCGTCAGCGAGCGGATCCACGACAGGTGTTTCGGAATCACGCAAACTGACACAGCCCCCGCGTGGCTCCGGGACACCACCAGTGGATCGGAGTGAGCGTCAGCGAGCGGATCCACGACAGGTGTTTCGGAATCACGCAAACTGACACAGCCCGCGTGGCTCCGGGACACCGCCAGTGGATCGGAGTGAGCGTCAGAGAGCGGATCCACGACAGGTGTCTCGGGATCACGCAAACTGACACATCTCAGGCGGCCGGCTTCTCGTATTTCCGGTCGGCGGGCACCGCCTCCAGCAGCATGTCGATCAGCTTTTCGTTGGTCACATTCGCGGCCTGGGCGGCGTAGTTCCCCGCCAGGCGGTGCCGCAGCGCCGGCTTGACCACCGCCTGCACGTCGCCCACCGTGGCATGATACCGGCCATAGAGCACCGCGCGGGCCTTGGCACAGGTCACCAGCGTCAGCACGCCGCGCGGGCCGGCTCCCCAGTTGACCCACTTGTTGACGAAGTCGGGTGATTCCGGCTGACCGGGGCGTGAGGCCCGCACCAGTGCCCAGGCATAGCCCAGCACCTGGTCGCTGACCGGCACCCGCATCACCAGTTTCTGCACCTGGAGGATTTCTTCGGTGGTCATGACCGGGGTGATCTCGCCCATCTCGCCGGAGGTCACCCGCCGGGCAACCTCCCATTCTTCGGCACCAGAGGGATAGTTCACCTTCACATAGAGCAGGAAGCGGTCGAGCTGCGCTTCGGGCAATGGGTAGGTGCCTTCCTGCTCCAGCGGGTTCTGCGTGGCGAGGACAAAGAACGGCGCGGGCAGCGTGTGGACCTTGCCGCCGGCCGAGACCTGCCGCTCCTGCATCGCCTCCAGCATGGCCGCCTGGGTCTTGGGCGGCGTGCGGTTGATTTCGTCAGCCAGAATCAGGTTGGCGAACAGCGGACCAGGAAGAAATTTGTACTCGCGGGCGCGGGTCTCCAGGTTTTCCTGAATGATCTCCGTGCCGGTCACGTCGCTGGGCATCAGGTCGGGTGTGAACTGGATCCGCTTGAAGGTCAGATGCAGCGCTTTGGCGAGTGAGCTGATCAGCAGCGTCTTGGCCAGGCCGGGCACACCTTCGAGCAGCGCATGCCCGCGGGCGAAGATCGCCGTCAACACCTGTTCAACGACATCGTTCTGGCCGACGATCACCTTTCCCAGTTCATCGCGGATGCGGTTGTACGCCCGCTCGCACTGCTGGACCGCAGCCACATCGTCGGCAGAAACCTGCGCTTCGCTCATGGTGAAATTCTTCGAGGTTCGATGACGTAAAGTCGGTCGGCCGGTGAGGCGCGGACGGAACGATCATAGAAGATTGCCACACGGGCTGTCATGGTTACAGGACAGCGGTGACAAGAGTGCCAATGCGAAGCACTCGTGACTTTGGGTTGACCGCAGGATTATAAACCGCAGGGGACACAGAGAACCGCAGAGGGAAAGCGAGGATCATCCTGAGTGTGCGCTGCCGGCTCGCTTGATGCGAGTTGTGCCTGGAAGGCAAATCCTCCTCCACGGTGAAATACCGCTTTTCCTCATGAACGCGGTTTGGAGACGCGTTTGCCAAGCGATTGAATGATTCGCCGCCGCCCAGCATTTCCTCGACGCCAGGACTGACGATCAACGCCGCGGGATTGTTCATGAGTCTCCACTGAGCGCGAAAGACCGGGCCGTTTCGGCAGCCCCAATCGAAAATCCAAAATCCAAAATATCCCATGGCGGAGCAGCCAATGTTCAAAGCCGTGCGGCTGAATGCCACGACATATCCGACCGAGGCGGTCGAGCGGGAAGAGCTGGCGCGCGTCGGCGCGAAACTGGTCGAGGTGGAAGGGCAGCGGCCTGAGGAGATCCTGGCAGCGGCGGCAGACTGTGACGCGCTCTTGGTCGTCTCGTCGAGCGTGCCACGGCAGGTCATCGAACAAATGCCGCGCTGCCGGGTGATCTCGCGCTTGGGTGCCGGGACCGACAAGATCGACATTGCCGCCGCCACCGAACGCGGCATCCTCGTCACCAATGTGCCCGACTTCTGCATCAATGAGCAGGCCGAACACACCTTCGCATTGCTGCTCGCCTTCCATCGCCGACTGCCGTACATGCTGCAGGCGATGCGCGCCGGCCACTGGACTGCGCGCAGCCACCAGGCCGTGCATCGCCTGGCGGGACAGACTCTGGGGCTGATCGGCTTCGGCGCGAGCGCGCAAGCGGTGGCCCAGCGCGCTGCCGCGTTCGGAATGCAGCTCATCGCCTGGGTCCGCAACGCCGAGAAGGATGCGGCCATCGCGGCGCGATCTGAAGTGACACTGGCACCCATGGAGACGGTGCTCTCGACCGCCGACTACATCTCACTGCACATCCCGTTGACGGCCGAGACCCGTGGCTTGCTCAACGCCGCGCGATTGAAGCTGCTGAAGCCGACGGCCGTGCTGATCAACACGGCGCGTGGGGCTCTGGTCGATGAAGCGGCGCTGATTGATGCATTGCGGGACCACCGCATTGGTGGCGCTGCGCTCGACGTGTTCCAGGGTATTGATGTCTTCGCCGAACCCGGCCCGCCTCCCGCGCATCCCTTCTTCGAGTTGGACAATGTCCTGCTCACTCCGCACTGCGCCGGCAGTTCGGTGGAATCCTCAATCGATTCGAAGACGCGCGGTGCCCGGCATGCCGCGATGGTGCTGTCGGGGCAGACACCAAAGCATGTCGTGAACCCGGAGGTGCTGACACATGTTGGACGCGGTTGATCTGCCGCAGGTCCGTGTTTCATCCGTGTTCAATCCGTGGCTCAACTTCATCGCCGCGCCACCATGCGTCCGCTTGAAACGCCAGCGGCACTCCCGCTTCATAAGGATCGATGCCCAACTGCACGATGGCGTCATGCCACTGCATCCGCAGTGAGTCGGGCGGTATTCGCGGAACTGCAGTGAGACAGTCGGGACAGTCGAACCGATGGGGTGCTGGTCACAGCGACGGCCTCTCGTCGCATCTCTTCGCAGCAATGGACCGGCATGCGCGTGACTCTCTGAAGTGTGTGTGATCGAACATCGACCAATGAGCATGAAACTGTTGATTGATTGATCGATCATGTCGCACATGCGGTCAAATGTGCGGCAAGACACACCGCGCGATGCGCGCGTTTCACGGATGTGGGACAAGCGCGCGACAGGTGTGTTGATGATGCTTGATGAGCCACGGGTGTGCTGAAAAATGCACTTTTCCCGTGTGTTCATGATGATTCTCGCTGCATGGCGGAGCGTGGGTCGTGTTCACCCACACGACTGTCGAGCGCGCATCAGGGCAGTGTTGAAGCCCAGCGCGCCGTCATGACTCCCAGTCCGTGTGCATGACGGATGAGTTCGCCGCAGGCGGCTCGCGCGAGGTTCACAGCGACCATCGAGCACAGCGACTCGTGCGCTGCGCAGTGCATGCGCGCATGATGAAGTTGAAGGAGATGATCATCTTCACCATCAACCACGGCATCAAAAAAGTGTGTTTTCCCACGGGAAAACACACTTTTTCACGGACCGCGAAGCCGTGTGTGATGCACAGCGCGCGGTGCATCACACGCGCGCATGCAGCACGCGTGAAGGCCCGCGCGGATGATGAATGACGCGCTGCATGACGCTCTCAAGCGCGCTGTTGAAGGTCCTCCGCATGCAAGTTTTTAAAAATTCAGAGAAATTGCGGAGTTTTGTGATGAAAAAAAGGTTGCACATTTTTTTGAATTGCTTAGGATGACCGCATGAAAGGTGTAAGTCCTTGAGTGAACGCCGCGTGACTGAAAAACAATGGTGCTGAAGTCACGGCAGACCCAACGAGGACTTACCGCCAGCCGGTCAAGGTTGTTCGGTTGGTTGCAAGCATGCAGCGCGTTTTACCCAATCCAAATCCGGTGCCAGCGGTAAGACGACTGCGAGTGTTGGCTCTGTAAGGAGGAACTTTCGGTGGCCAAGAAAGCAGCAGCAGCAGCGAAGAAGGCAGCCCCTGCGAAAAAAGCAGCAGCCGCAGCTCCCGCCAAGAAGGCGGCAGCAAAGAAGGCGACGAAGAAGGCAGCCAAGAAGTAACTGCCTTGGTGGGTCATCCCACCCGCAAGCTACAACGAGTGCGAAGCGGTCGAGGTTTCTCGGCCGCTTCGGCTATTTACAGCGTGCCAAAATGCAGTTTCTCCACGGGAATTGACCGCTTCTCGATTCTCCCCCGCTCCATGCCGGCACGGTCGCCGCCGCCCCGCGCCACAGTTTATGATGGGCTCTGCCGACCGCTTCGCGACCCTCCTGGCATTCCCTTGGAACCATCAACCGGAGAACCACTCCATGCCGCGTCCCATCGTGGCCACTTGCCTGATCCTTCTGGCATTCCTTCCCGGCTTGAGCAACATGGCGCATGCGGCTGATGCCGCGCTCCGGGCGGGGGCCGCCGCCAGCACACTCACGCCAGCGCTGGGCAGTCCGATCATCGGTGGCTTTGCCCCCTTCCCGGCCACACACGTGCATGACGAACTGCATGCGCGGTGCCTCGTGCTGGATGATGGCACAACAAAGCTGGCGCTGGTCGTCTGCGACCTGCTCGGCCTGCACTCCAATGTCAGCGATGAGGCGCGCAGGCGGATTGAAGCCACGACCGGCATCCCCAAGTCGTGCGTCCTCATCAGTGGCACGCACACCCATTCCGCCGCCAGCGTGCTGGGCAAGAGCCGCCTCGTGCGCGATGTGCCACTGGATGCCTATCAGCAGTTCGTGGCTCAGCGCATTGCCGACAGTGTGCAGTGCGCGCACAACACGCTGCGGCCCGCCGAGCTGGCCGTGGGCACGGTCGACGTTCCCGAGCATGTCTTCAACCGCCGCTGGCATCTGCGGCCCGGCACCATGCCCGAGAACCCCTTCGGCACGATCGACCTGGTGAAAATGAACCCTGGCGCGGGCAGCCCCAACCTCGTGGAACCCGCCGGCCCCACCGATCCGCAGGTGTCATTCCTTGCCGTGCGCGAACCCGATGGCAAGCCGATCTCGGTGTTCACCACATACTCGCTGCACTATGTCGGCGGCGTGGGCAACGGACACATCTCCGCGGACTATTACGGGTACTTTTGCGAGCATCTCGCGCGGCTGCTCAAGGCGGACCAGTTCGATCCTCCCTTCGTGGCTCTGCTGGCGAACGGCACCAGCGGCGACATCAACAACATCAACTTCCGTACGCCGCGTGCGGGTCAGCCAGCTTACAAGCAGATGCAGTACGTGGCTGAAGACGTGGCAACAAAGGTGCACGCGAAACTGCCCGAGTTGAAGTATGCGCGCGACATCCGGCTCGATGCCCGCTACCGTGAACCGGTCCTCAAGCGCAGGCCGCTCACCCCCGAGCAACTGGCCTGGGCCAAGACCACGCTGGAGACGCGTCCCGAAGTTGCCGGCAAGACCGACCTGTCGCGAATCTATGCCGAACGGACCCAGGCGCTGGCCGCTGCACCTGAATCCGTTGCCATGCCCGTCCAAGTCCTGGCCATCGGCGATGCGATGATCGGCACGATGCCCTGTGAAGTCTTCTGCGAGATCGGCCTCGAGTTCCGCAGTCGCTGCCAGCAGCAACGGGCCTTCATGGTCTCACTCAACCACGGCTACATGGGCTACCTGCCCACCCCGCGCCAGCACGACCTCGGTGGCTATGAAACCTGGATCGGCACCAATCAACTGGAACGCGAGGCTTCGGTGAAGCTGCTGAATGAACTGATAGCGATGACGGAGGAGATTGTGGCGGCGCGGAAGGGGAAGGTTGAAGGCACAAATGACAAATGACAAATGACAAAATGGTCGATGGTTCGCCGAGGCGGTTCGAGGGAACTTTGCCGTCAGGCTGGCTTGGTGGCCTCGGACTAGCGGGAGAATGCGGCGGTGGGGTGGTGACTGCATGACCGAGAGGATCGAGGTAGAACATGCTCGACGACAGACTCTGATCATGGCAGAATCAGAAGAGACAAAGGATCAAAAACATGACACTCCGTGAACAGGTTCTGCAGCAGGTTTTGGCATTGCCGCTGCCAGATCAGGCTTATGTGGCCCAGGCCGTGGAAAACCATCTCATCCAGGTACGACCACTGCCCGTGATGCGGCAGTTGTCATGGCAGAACTTCGACAGCGACAAGCCCTCGAGTCAACGAAGTGAAAGTCTCATTCCTGGCCGACGCAGAGACGGAGATCGAATCCGCTCGAAGCTATTTGAATCGTCAGCGATCTGACCTTGGAACGGGCTTTCTCGATGATCTCGACCTCACCGTACGCGAGATCACCAACCGGCCCTTTGGTTTTCCCAAGGTGGAAACGCTTCCGGATGACGAGCCATACCGGCGTGCGCTGATGGGCATCTTTCGTTACGCAGTCATCTTCGAATGTCTGTCTGAAGAGATCCTCATCGTCGCAGTCGCGCATACCAGCCGAACTATTGGCTCAACCGCCGTGGCTGATTTCACCTTTCATCCACTTCAATAGTTCACACCTCGCGCTCCACTCGTCATTGGTCATTGGGGTCATTCCCGAAGGGTCACCATGCCTCGCCTCAGCGTGAACGTCAACAAAGTCGCCACGTTGCGAAACTCGCGCGGCGGCAGTGTCCCCAGTGTGCTGGAGGCGGTCGATGTCTGTCTGCAGGCGGGTGTGACCAGCATCACGGTGCATCCCCGCGCGGATGAGCGCCACATCACACGCCGCGACGTGCAAGAAATTGCCCACCGCCTCGCGACACTTCGTGGCTCAATCGAGTTCAACATCGAAGGTGATCCGCGGCCCGATTTGGTCGACATGGTCTGTGCCGTTCGACCTGATCAATGCACGCTGGTGCCGGTCCTGCCCGGTGAGATCACCAGCCAGGCTGGCTGGCCTGCCGACACCCCGCCAGACAGCCTTCGCGAGATCATCCAGCGGATGCAGCAGTCACAGGTCCGCGTGAGCCTGTTTGTCGATCCCATTCTGGAAGCCGTCGAATGGGCCGCCGCGCTGGGGGGCGACCGCATCGAACTCTATACCGAACCGTTCGCGCGGGCCTTTGAACAGGGCCAGGGTGAACAGTCGCTCTCGCAGTATGCGCTGGCAGCAGAGAGAGCCCATGCCTTAGGGCTGGGCATCAATGCTGGACACGATCTCGACTTGAACAACCTGCCGCTGTTTCGCACCCTCCCGCATCTGGACGAAGTCTCCATCGGCCACGCCCTGATCAGCCGTGCCCTGTTCGTGGGACTCGATCACGTCGTCCGCGAATACGTGGACGTACTCTCATAGTCGACGCAGTCGTTGATGCCGCGCCGCTCACTTGAGTTCGTACAGCAGCACCTTTCGGTAGGTGATCCCGATATATTCCCCATCCAGGCAGACAAAGCCCGATTGTCCGATCTTGGGGTTCGAAAGGGTCGTGTTCTGCACTTCGATGCCGTTGATCGTGGCTGTCAGCTTGTCTCCAACCACGCGCATCACCAGCGTGTTCCATTGTCCTTCGGGCTTGACGGCACGGGCCTTGGCAGACATCACGCCCAAGAGTGCGCCGGTGCTGAACTGGTCGAAAGGTCCGCCGGCATCGTTGCCCACGTGCAGCTTGTAGGCATTGCCGCGGAGTTCGACGCCGGTCTTGTAGCGGAAGTAGACTCCGCCCTGGGACGCCGCGCCACCCACGGTTTTCCATTCGAGTGACAGTTGGAAGTTTCCGTACTCGTGCGGCGACACCAAGAATGAACTGTCGGCCCGGCCCGGGGGATCGCCCGCGATGTATTCACCGGGTGTGTTCATGTCCCACTTGCGTCCGCCAACCGGCCGCCACTCCAGCCGCGAGAACAGCCCCTCCCGCAACCGCACGGCTTCAGTTGTCGATGCCGCCCTGGGAGCCTCCGCCACCAGTTGGTCCACGAGTTTCAGTCCCTCGACGATGTTCTCCCGCTCAAATTCACGTTGCACGACACGGAGTTTTCTTTGTGCCAAGTGATCCAGAAACTCCCGGCCGGCCGCGCCTCCGCGGTTCAGCCGGGCAGTGACGGTGGTGGCCGTAATTTTGGGAGCCACGCTCAAGAACGCGCCGGCCCGCAGGTTGAAGATTTCGCTCGACCTGTCGCCGCCATGTTCCGCCAGAGCCACGACATCGCCCCCCTGAAGTTCCGACAGCTTCTTTGTGATCTCCTTGTCGCCAGATTTTCCTGTGACCATGTCACCCTCGAACTTCACGAACTTCAGTGTCACCTGGCCGAAACGAATGGTGTCGTCCGGCTTCAACTGTTGCAGGCCCTTGTCGATGTCGGCGCGAAACTCCTTCAGCAGTTTGACGAGATCAGCATCCCATTCCAGCAGATCGGCGTCCGCCGTCAGGTCCTTGTCTGCTTTGGCGGCGGTCAGCAGCGCCTCGGCTTCATTGAACGCGCCACGTGACAGCAGCGGATTCAGCTTGGCTCGGAAAGCGAGATACGGCAGTGGCTGCAGCCCCTCTTTGCCCGGCCGCTTCTCGGGCATCGCGTCTGATTCCGCGGGAGCTTCCATTTCGGGCTCTGCATCAATGGCAACCTTGACCTCCACCTGTTCCACCGGCTTGCCACGCGGCACGTAACCCCAACGCGGACCATCGCTGAGCCGCACCATGTAGAGATTGCCGCCATGGGCTGGTTCGTCCGTGTAGGCCATCCACTGCTCATCGTCCGAGACATGAAACTGCCGGTATGCCTTGTCGTGCCGGAAGTTTTTCAGGTCCAGGGCAACCACGCTCTCCGGTTCCGCCCATGCGGATGAGAGATCGCGGCGGGTGGTGCGGAAGAGTTCGGCTTCCTTGAAGAAGAACTGCCGCAGCCCGTCTGAAGTCAGGCAGGGATGCCGGCCATCGACCGGCTTGAGCTTCCAGTTCCCTTTGAACGGAGCCTCGACGCCATCCCGTGCCAGGTGATAGGTGCCCCATTTGCCCTTCCGCTCCTGCATGCACAATACGGACAGTCCGTCACCGGAGAGCTGTGCCGAGCGCCAGACTTCGTCCTCCGCCTGGGAAGCGCGCAGTTCCTTCTTGATGGTGAAGGTCTCGCCGACCTTTTCAATGCCCACCAGCCGCGCGCGGTCGACGATGGTATAGGTGAGCCACAGTCCGTCGGCGCTCACGCTGGGGCTCGCGGGCAGGTCCGCGCCGCGCGAGGCGACGATCAATTCTGGTTCGCCGAACTCGTCAAATGGCGTTGGCCGACGGGCGACATACACCGCCTTGCCTGCCTTGCGTTCTCCCGCAAAGTACAGGGTCCGGCCGCCGTCCGCGAGGAACGGGTCGAAAACCCGCCCGCCGGTGTTCAATGTCTCCAGTGCCAGTGGCTCACCAACGGCAGCGTTGGCAAACCGCGAGGCGTTGTACCCTGCCGGTGCGGTGAACGGCTCGAAGGTGGGGTTCGCCTTGAATTCGTCCTCGTTGTAAACATTGATCTCTTCCGTGTAATCCTGGTACTTGGGCCGGACAAGCGTCAGCGCGTGGCTGCCTTCCAACAGCCCCACCTCGCAGGGTGTCGTGAGTTTCGCCCCGCTCTCATCGCGAGCCTCGACCCCATCCACCAGCACAAAAAAACCGGGCTCCGGCGTGTAAATCTTCCAGGGAATTGTGGAAAACTTGGGCGGCACCGCACCCAGCCCACGTTCCCGTTGCGCGGCTTTCGCCTTGCCCGAGCCGCCTTTCGTGCCCGTCGATGCCTTTGTGGCACGTTCGGAGCTGCATCCGCAGCACAAAACAATTGTCACGCCGACCCAGAAGATGCACCGGGGAAAGTTCACCATGGACTCCTGCAATCTGTCACCGAGCTTCCCGTCTTCCGGCGAACCGAAGCGCGCCGGCTGGCGACCGAGGGCTACCACTGCGTTCCAAGAATTTCCGGCGGAGCAAAGGCGAGGCGGAAGCCAAGCCGGCTGCCGTGCCGTCCGGCGCTGGCGCGACCGCGGAAGGCGGAACGGCAACGGAGCGAATTGCTGCTCCAGCCACCGCCACGGAGGACGTGCCGCGAGCTGGACTCAGGCGGGCCGGTGGGGTTCACAGCCGGCCGGTCCACGAACTGCTGGAAGTAAGTCAGGCCATGCCAGTCGCTGATCCACTCCCAGACGTTCCCATGCATGTCGTACAAGCCGAAGGGATTGGCCGCCAGCTCGCCGACGGGATGGGTACGCTCTTCGGAATTTCCGGAATACCAGCCGACATCACAGAGATCCTGGCTTCCCTCTCCGAACCAAAACTCGGCGGTTGTGCCTGCCCGGCAGGAGAATTCCCACTCCGCTTCGGTTGGCAGGCGGTACTGGATGGCATCCAAAGGATTGGCCGTGTCGCCGTCACGCGTCAGCGAACGCTTGGCCGCCTCCATCTGGCGGAGCTTTTGGCAAAAGTCCGTGGCATCATCCCAGCTCACCATCTCCACCGGATGCCGCGAGGTGGCGAGGCCGCTCACCGCCTCGCTGCCAGCCCCCCATGGCGAGAAATGGGAGGGGTTCAGCTCCGTCACCGCTTCATAGTCGGCCTGGGTGACCAGATGCACACCCAGGTAAAACGGCTGCGTCAGGATGACCTTGTGCTGCGGCCCCTCGCTCCGGATGAAGTCGGGCCAGTTCAGGTCGTTGTCGATTTCCTTGAGGGCGACCGCGATTTCCGCGTCGGTGCTGCCCATGAAGAATTCGCCAGGCGGAATCAGGCGAAACTTCATGCCCAGGCTGTTGGTGTGCTGGACCGGCAGCTTCAGGAACTTCGCCCAGAGTTGTTGAAGATTCGCCGCCGTGGCCGTCTCAAACGGGGCGATCGCCGGAGTCGGGGCGGACGCTGGCCAGCCACGCCATTTAATAGTGTCGAGGGTCGCTTCAGACCGCCGTTGGGAGGTGCGTTGACTCGGGGAGGCTTGTGCAGCCGGCGGGACTCTGACAGGCAGGCTCGACGGTCCGCCAGGCTGCGCCTGCCTGGTGTATGGCTCCAGGACCACGGCGAGTTCGGCAGCCGTCTGAATCCGGTCTTCGGGCCGCTTGGCCATGAGCTGCGTGTAGATGGCCGCCAGGCCGTCGGGCACATCCGGGCGGGCCGTCTTCAAATCAGGAATCCGCCCGATCACGTGGCCGGTCATCTTGCCGACCATCGACTTGTATTTGGGATTGTCGTAGGGCGCATGTCCCACCAGCAGGTAGTACAGCGTGCATCCCAGGGCATATAGGTCGGTACGCGAATCAACCGTGTGGGAGTCGTCCCATTGTTCCGGTGCCATGTAGTCCGGGGTGCCGTACCAGGCACCGACTGTCGTCAGTTCGGTGCGACCCGACTGGTCGTCTCCCAACAGCGCCAGACCCAGATCGAGAATGTGAAATCCTCCCTCCCGGTCGGCGAGGATGTTTGCGGGCTTGATGTCCCGATGGATCACGTCAACCTTGTGTGCCGCCGCCAGTCCGAGCGCCGCGGAACGGGTGGCGATGCAGGCCCGCGCCACGGAAAACGGACCACTGGCACCCACCAGTCGTGACAGATCACATCCGTCGATGTACTCCATCGAAATGAAATGCACGCCATTGTGCACGCCAGCATCGAAGGCGGGCACGACGTTGGGGTGCCTGACTCGCCCGGCGGCCTCCATCTCCCGTTCAAACCGCGTGACCGCATCTTGCTCGCGAAACTTGTCAAACGGGAGAATTTTCAGGGCCATCACCTTCTTCAGCCGAAGATGCAGCGCCTTATAAACGCTTCCCATCCCGCCGTCGCCCAGTTTTTCCTGGAGCAGGTACGAGGCGAAAACCGTCCCGGGCGGAAACTCGACACGGCTGGAAGCCGCTCTCCCCGTCAGGTCGGCGGCAATTTCCGTCTGATCAGTCGTCCGCTGACCGGACTGGGCGTCAAAAGTCGAACCCGCTTGCCGGGGAAGGCAAGTGTCGTCTTTGAGCCAGGATGGGTCTGCGTTCGGCATGTTTCAAGGAAAGTGGAGGGCCAGAGCGCAATGGCTTGGTGTTGCAAGATCATACAGTAATTCTGGTTTGTTAGCCAGCCGAACTTCCGCGAGGCCTGGGCATTTTCGACGTTCGATTTTTGATATTCGATCCGACGCGACGTGAGTGCAGCGCTTCCTGGCTCAATGTGTCGGGAACTTGCTTCAGAATCCCTTCATGTTTTTGTGCCGGCGTTGCTTCCCCGACAGCACAACAGTCCCTATTTGTACGGCAACCGGTTGACTGAGTCCGAATTATCTCCTGGAATGCACACCATGCCTGTCAGCGCAGTCTTCAGAACCGTGGCTTTGGTCCTTTCGTTGTTGTTGCTGAGCCACGGCACCGCACGGGCTGAACTAACGGCAGGGGTGGCCAAGGTCGACATCACCAACCGTGATGCCGGACCCGTCAACGATCCGCTGTGGGTCAAGGCGCTGATGCTCAAGTCGGGCAAGACGACCGCCGTGCTGATCACGCTGGATGCCGTGGCTGTGGGCGAGATTGGGCACGTCAAGAACGACTACCTGCCCAAAGTCCGGGAGCAACTCCAGGCGGGACTCGGGATCCTGCCACAGAACATCCTGGTCAACGCGAGCCACTGTCATGGGATCGTTTGTGCGGATGTGGCCGAAAGGACGGTTCAGGCCGTCAAGGAGGCTGCGGCCAACCTGGTCCCAGTCAAAGTCGGCGCGGGCGAAGGCCACGAAGACCGGATCATGGAGAACCGCAGGCTCAAACTCAAAAGCGGTCGCGAGGCCGATGTCCGGCACGCCTACTCTCTTCCCGCCGACGATGCCGTGGCTGAAGTCGGCCCGGTCGATCCGCAGATCGGCATCCTGCGGCTGGACCGCCTCGACGGCCGGACCCTCGCCGTCGTCTACAACTTTGCCATGCACCCCATCATGAGTGTGCCCAGCGGAGCCAACACCGCGGACGTCACGGGCTTTGCCTCCACCGTCATCGAAGACAACCTGAGCGAAGGGGCGATGGCCCTGTTCGTGCAAGGCTGCGGCGGCGACATCAACCCCGTCATGTACAAGGATGTCGAACACCCGCGGAGCGCTGAGCCACTGGGAACAATGCTTGGGCTGAGCACGCTGAAGGGGGTGAAAAAGATTGCCTGCAACGACGACGCGCGGCTCACGGTGATCAACGAAACTCTGACCCTGCCGCGGGCCGACCGGACTGAGCGGATTGACGCGTTGGAGTCTGAACAGACGCGGCTCCTGCGCTCACTGACCGGCACCAGCCTCAACCTGAAGACCTTCCTGCCGCTGGTGGTGAAGTACAACCTGTCGAAGGATTTTCCGTCGTACTACTCGCACCAGTACCTGCACGACAAGGCGATGGGCCGCGACAATTGGGAGCAGATGGATGCGACCAACCGCAAGAACATGGAAGCCTACATCAAGAACATTCTCACGATGGAAGAATTGACGCGGGTCCGCACCAACATCGACTTATTGAAGAAACACCAGGCCAGCCTCGTCGCCGCCGGAAAGCGCAGCGTCGATGTGGAAGTGGCGGGGTTGCGGGTCGGTGAGTTTGCCCTGGTCACCTTCCCCGGTGAGTTGACCGTGCGCATCGGCTTGGGGATCAAGAAGGCGGCACCGCACCCCAAGACGTTCGTGGCTGGATACACCAACGGCTACATCTACTACGCGCCGACGGCCGAACAGCTCAAGAACCCCGGAGCGGCCCAGGAAGACTGCGATTCCATCCTCGCCCCCGAATGGCAGGAGATTTTTGAAACCAAGGTCGCGGAACTGCTGAAGCGGCTGTAGTGGATGTTCGACGGTGGCCCTGCGCGCTCTCAAATTGGCGATGCGAACGACGCATGAAATCATGCGTGCGGCGTTCACCGTCCAGCATGGCGGCAGGGCGCAAGTCGGCTCTCACGACGACAGCGATTCGGACAGCGCCCACCGGCGGGCTTTCAACAAGAACGCGTTCGCCGCCTCGTAGTCGGGACGCTCCGGGAGCGCCGTGGCTTCGAGGGCGTTGTCGAATTCGGCGTGCAGTTTCAGCCGCCAGGCCTCCGTCTCTTCCCAGGGAACTTCGCCGCGTTTGATCGCCAGCAACTGGTCGCGGTGTTCATCGACCCGCACTGGCACGAAGCCGTTTCGCAGGACGCTGATCCCCGAAATTTGCAGCCGGATCAGATGCATCACGTGCTTCCATTTCACCTGCCCCTGGTTCCGCAGGTCCGCCTGCATCTTCTTGAACTGCGACAGCACATAGCCGTTGTAGGTCTGGTACACCAGCCGTGACAGAAACACCGAGCGCATCCCCAGCAGCTCCTCCGCCAGGGGCGTGGCTCGTTCCACCAGGGGCGTGTACAGGCACTCCAACACATTGGGATTGGCCTTGAGCGCCAGCACCAGAAACCGCTGCAGCTCCCAATACTGCTCCTGCGTTTCGTAGCAGTCGATCTGCTCGGGAACACCGTACAGCGACCAGTGCAGGTCTGCCGGAGGCAGGAAGATGCCGCGATAATCGGTGTCTGAATTGTCGTCTTCCAAGCCATACGCCCGCGACCCGATGACACACCGGAAGATCACCCGGTCGAACAGGTTGCTGCGGGCGGCCGTGATCTGCGCATCGCCAATCTCCCCCTCCTTGAACTGCGCCAACAGCATGATTTCCTCGCGGCCCAAAGACTCCTCGGCCCCGTCGGGAAAACGGACCCGATAGTCATGCTCGAGGTCGCTGCGAGAACGCACCACAACGCCCACGGCACCCCGCGGATGCAGCATCCGGCCGCCCCGGCCCAGCACATCTCGCAGGGTGACAACCTGGGTTCCGGCCGAGTAAATCAAGTTCGGATGCTTGTGGACGCGCTCGGACATGTGGCTCTCTGCAAACGCCGTGAAATGAACGACTCAAAAACCGCAGACCGTGACGCTGGCGCGGCAACATCCTTTGGAGTCGCGCTCTTCCAATCTCTTATGAGACGATCTCTGGGCATTCGGTTCGCTCGGCCAACGAATGCAACCGGAGTCACCGGACGGCTTGCGCCGTGCCGCTAACGGGGCGCGAGGTGGCAGCCCGAAGTTCAAACCATTCCCAGCCGCTTCCGCATGCCCCACTCAAGCGACAGAACCCCCACAAAGAGGATGAGCAGCGGCCAGTTGTCGTAAAGTTCAATTGTTCGCGCCTGGCGCATGTTGGCGGCGAGAGCTTCACGCTTCAGCCGCTTCAGATGATCGCCGAGCTTGTCCGGTGGGACGGACGTGCCGCCGGTGATGCGTGACAGCTCCGCCAGCAGGCCGGGGTCGGCCGCCGGGTTGTGCAGTTCCAGGTCCTGCTCGTAGACGATGAAGCGGGCCTCGGCGGGCATGCCGACCGACTGGCCGTCTTTCTTGGCGTTGACGACGACGCGGTATTCGCCGGGCAGTTGGGTGTTCTCAAATTTGCCCTGACGGTCTTCACCGGTGCCTGTGGGGGGGACGGACCATTTCTTGTCCTTGGCCCCGACCACATCCACCGAGAAGACGGCATCCGTGATCGGTTGTCGCTGGGCGTCGCGGGCGCCGAAGGAGAAGTCGATCGGCTGTCCGGGCCGGACACGGCGGGTGTCCAGCCTGACCCACAGGGAGCTGTCGCCCTGCACATCTTTGTGGGCGAGCCACAGGATGACCTGCTGCCAAAACCGCTGGTGCTGCTCCAACTGGCCGGCCTGCGGCCACTGGTATGTGGTGTCGGCGGCGAAGGCCATGGTGCGGGCCCGGCCCACGTCCTGAGCCACGAGGAGCGGGTACTTTTCGGCGGATTCAGCCAGAGTGATCGCCAGTGGCTTCAGGCCCGTCCAGCGATTGGCCCCCTGCAGCGGAGCCATCTCCCTCCATTTTTCGGCGTTTTTGGCGGGGATGTCCAACCGCATCACGAAATGCTGCATCCCCTGGGAATGGGGCAGCATCTGCAGCGGCTGGTCGTACTGTTGAGACAGGTCGACTTCGTTCCCGGTGCGGACTTCCGTGCGCAGCATCCGCACCGGCAGCAGGTCCGCCAAGGGGGTGGTGGCATATCCGCCGGCACCGAAAGTGTGGTAGCCGCCGAGCATGATCAGCCCCGAGCCGGCTTCGACGCTGCGGGCCAGCCTTTTCAGCAGTTCATCGCCGAACACGCTGGCCGGCACATCGCCGAGGATGTAGACGTCGTACTTGCCCGGTTCGAACCATTCCGGCTCCAGCCGGGTCACCTGACCGCTGGGGATGCGGCGGATCTCCTTGAAATCGAGCTGGATGTCGGGAGATTCGTCCATGCGGCGAATCCACTTTTGCTCGGGGCGGACCGTGTCGAAGTACGCCACGTTGATGCCGCCACGGAGTACCGTCAGAAAAGTCGAGATCGAGTTGTTGGCGACCAGCGTCTCGCCCTCCAGCGGCACCGCTTCAACCGCCAGTTTGACTTCGCCCGGCAGATCTGCCACGAACTCCAGTTCGACCGCCTGCGTGGCGTCATTGCTGGTGGGGCGAATTTTCTTGGGTGGAGCAGCCAATTTCATCTGGGGCGGTCCGCCGGCCACACCAGGCGTTTCGATCATCAGCCGAACAAGGATGTCTTTTTGGGCCGCACCCAGGGCCCGCAGCTTGGCCGTGGTGAGAACTTTGTTTTTGACGAACACGGTGGGGCTGACATTGAAGTCCTCGATCGCCAGATCGATGGCCGCTCCGCTGAGGGCCGAGGTGCCGATGGTGACGGTGTCGAGCCGTACTTCGTTGTCGACAAACCGCCGGGCCGCGAGCCGCGGGTCGAGATCGTCCGGCGGCAGTGCCCGGTGCGCGCCATCGCCGAGGAGCAGTACGGTCAACACGCGCTTGTTGCGAACCATCTGCAGCACGCTGTCCATCGCCGCACCCATGGCCGTCTGTTCCCCCAGCGCCTCGGGCCGCAGGCCGAACGGCCCCGGCGGTCCGGCTGGAACCACAGGCTTTGGCGCAGCTTCGACCGGTGCGGCCGCGCCAGGTGCGGCACCTCCAGGCGCAGGTACAGGCTTGTCCGAACTGCCAGCGAGGCGCAGGGACTTGTCAAAGTCGGCAAAGATGAGCTCGACGCCTTTGGGAAACGCCTTGAACTCGGGCTCAGCGGCGGCCAGCACCTTCAGCAACTGTTCCCGGCGGGTCAACCCGTCCGTCCCCTCCTTGATCCCCATGCTGCGGGAATCGTCCCCCAGGACGAAAATCACCTGTGGGCGGTCGTCGTTCAATTGCAGGTCGATGGCCGGTCGGAACATGGCGAACGTCAGTAGCGCCCAGGCAGCCAGGCGCAGGCCCAGCAGCATGCGGCATTGCCGTGGCGGCAATGCCGCCAGTCGTGTCCGGTACGTCCAAAGGACGACGGCCAGCATTCCAGTGGAGACCAGCAGCGTGGTCACCCACCCCCAGACAGGCGAAAACGAGGGCGTCATGCGTATCGCGGGACGAGATCCCAGCGACTCAGAACTTCGGCCTCCCGGGCGCGCATCACCACCCGCTCTTCATCGGTCTGGTCGTCGTAGCCACACAGGTGCAGCACGCCATGAACCAGATACAACAGGCACTCGTCGTGCGCGTCCCAACCATACTGAGCCGCACAGGCCAGGGCAGTTTGGGTGCTGATGACAACTTCTCCCGCCAGCTTCATGCCCCTAGCCCGGGGCACATCCAAGGCGGCGGGCCCGTCCGATTCCAAGAGGAAACTGACCACGTCGGTCGCGCAATCGTGGCCCAGATACTTGCGGTTCACCTCGCGAATCTCGACATCGTCCACCAGGGCGATGCTCAACTCCGCCTCCTGCACACCCTCCGCCGCCAGCGTTCCCGACGCAATCTGCGTCAACCGCTCGTAGTCGATTTCGAGCAGTTCCTGCTGGTCGGCGATTTCAATCTTGAACATGAAGGCTCAATTGGAAGTGACGGGACGACCTTGGGAGTGTACTCCAATTACAGTTCTGGGGAAAAGTGAGAGAGGCAATGGGCTGTGCGAGAACTCTCCCACACATTTTGGATGATGTTGTGACTGACTCAGAGACGCATCAATACTCGTCGGGAAGCTGACCCCGCACTCGTTTCGCGTGCCAACAGATTTCGATGCCATCGTGATTTGTGTTGCTCGGTGGTTTGAGCAGACTCAAATCGGGCAAATCGTGGGGAAATCCGTTAAGCTCTCGGTACAACATCGAATCGCGTTCCCTCGCAAGGTCAACGATCCGCATCCACATGACCCGCCACGACTGGAGTTTTGGGGAATTCAGGTCAAGCTGATGAATCAATCGTCGAGTTTCGACGCTATCGCTCGCAATCCTGCCATCCAGGTCTACTTTGGCAACACCGGACGAAAGTGTCGTTAGCGGATTCTCGGCCTGCTGATTGAGTTTGACCAGATTGCACCGTCGGCAGGCATAGACCAAATTCAGGTAGTCCAGCGCCCGGTGCGGGGCGAGGGACTGCGGTTCAAAGTGTTCCAACTCGAACTCACCAGTGACTTGTCCCCAAGTTTCACGTTTAAACAATAGACACATCGAAACGCGAATTCGTCTCGCAACCACGTGCGAAACGACTCAATTGCGGAATACCCGGCGGGGCCATGATTGCGTTCTGCCCGCCAATTCGGGTAATCGAAGATCATTGTCCTGCATCCGCAGATTTTGAACCCAAATCAATCAGATACTGGTGGAGTTTTCTGCCCCCCTCAAACGGAAGGTTCGCTTCGATATCGAGCTGGGCTCGCATCAATTGAGTCAGACTCGCAAGCTCCTGCTGTTCCGCTGGACTGAGGGTACTTTGAATGTGTCCGTCGATGAGTTCGAATCGGCGCTTGTTCAGCTCAGCATTCCATTGCAATGGCATTGATGTGCGGACACCTTCATTCTTCACTTGCTCAAACAAGTTGAGAAAGTGCTCTTCCGTAAAGCCTGCATCCAGAAATGTCAGCTTGACCGCCCGCAATGCTGCCACTCCATAGTCGGGTGCCCCTGACGTGTGAGTGAGCTGGCTGACGATATCCACCAGATTGAGTTCGAAGTGTTTCAAGAACTGACGAAGCCAATCACTGGTGGTTTCGGACAGGTCTCCACCGCGGACATCACGCAGCTTCTCGACTGTCATTGTTCGCGCCCGTGTTCGTCACTTCAGTTGCCAAGGCTTGGGCGGCGAATACCGCGGCCTGTCGATAATGAGAAACGGTAATGAAACCTGGCTGTGGGCTGGCCAGTGCCAATTCGCGAGCCTTCATGGCCACTTGCTCGGCGAAGAATGCCTTCCATTGAGCCAATGCGATCGCTGCTTCTGTTTCAATCCGAGTTGATCCGCTCAGATCCATGACCATCCTCCTTGATAGCGTGTTGAGATGCAGTCTATTGCGGTATGTGCGGAATCACAAATATCAGCTTTCGTCTTGCGCCTTGGCAGTCATCGGAAGCTGAACTCCATGCGACGGAGGCGGCAAGCCCGAGATCCGGCTTGACGCATTTTGCCAATCGGTCGATGATCCGCGCGGACACTGGGAGACCAGCGGCCAGAATCGGACCAGTGACCCCCGCATTTTTGAGAGCCACGGATGGCCACCGCGACACTCCCTTTTCCCACTTGGGAAAACCCGGCAGCTTTGCCAAACCGGAAAGGGTCGGCATTCACGAATTTCTTCCATCAGGCCGCCCGCGTGCTGGCGGTGGGTGTGGGGATCAGCATTCCGCTCTCCACGTCGATGGCGGAAATCCTTGTCGGACTGTTTGCGGTCTGCTGGCTGCTGTCCGGCGAGTTCCTCAATCTGCCCGCGACAATCCGGCAAAATCGGATTGCCGCCGCCTGTCTGGCGATGTTTGGCGTACTCCTGCTGGGCGCGACTTATGGGGCATCCTCGTGGCATGACACCGGCAAAGCCCTCGCCAAGTACCGCGAGTTCCTGTATGTGCCGCTGCTGGTCACGGTGTTTCAGGATCAGAAGCTGCGGCAATTGGGCCTGCGGGCGTTCATGGCTGGCGTGACGGTTATGATCCTGCTGTCGTATGGCGAATTTCTGTTCAAATTTGATATCGGCCTGCTCTCCAGCACCGACTTCGTGATCTTCAAAGACCGCATCATTCATGGGCTGCTGCTGGCGTTCTACGTGTTTGTGTTGTCGCATCAGATTGCCGAGGGGAGCAAATACCGCTGGCTGCAGTGGGGGATGATCGCCCTGGCGTTGGGCAATGGCATGTTCCTGATTCAGGGACGCACCGGCCACTTGGTGCTGTCGATCCTGGTCATGCTGTTCATGTGGCAGCGGTTCCGCTATCGCGGCCTGGCCTATGGGATGGTGCTGCTGACCCTCGGCTGGGGGGCGATCTATCAGGTCAGCCCGGTGATCAAGAAACGCGTCCAAATGACGATGAATCAGCTTCACGACCAGTTTGGCGAAGAGAAGAAGCGCAACGAAGATGCCCGCCTGGAGTTCTACGAATACAGCCTGCGGATCATCCGCCAGAATCCGTGGTTTGGCACGGGAACCGGTGGCTTCCTCAAGGCCTATCGTGACATTGCCGCACACAACGGCGTCCCGGCGACCGAAGACCCCCATAGCGAATACCTGCTGCTGGCCGTGCAGCTCGGGGCCTGTGGACCATTGGCGTTGTTGGCGCTGTATGGCATGCAGTGGCTCACGGCGTTCCGGCTGCCGCAGACAGAACGCTGGCTGGCCCAGGGAGTCGTGTTCACCATTGCCTCCGGCTGCCTGGTCAACTCGCTGTTGTACGGATTCACCGGTGGCTTGTTCTTTGGCTACTTCACCGGCCTGGTGTTTGGGGCGCTGCCGGCGGCTTCGGCCGTGGCTGCGGCAAGAACTCAGCCAGAAGCTCCGCTGAAATCCCAGGCGGCTTAGCATCGTAGCGTGGGCTTGAGCCCACGCGGATGGAGCAATTCTCGGCAATTGCGGGCTCAGGCCCGCACTACGGCGTCCATTGGAAATGTCCACCCTCAGTGAGCGAGGAACCCCGACAGCGGATGGAGAAGGCGGCGCAAGCCGCCCATCCGCGCCAGAGGTTCCGGAGCGAGCAAGACTTACCAGTGCCGTCCTTGAAGCCCGCCCCATGCCGTTTGTGGTTTGTGATGGCGGACGGCTGCGCGTGCATGCCGACTATCTGGGACTGCTCCAACGGCATGGCCTCAACACCTTCGCGGCACTGTCGAAGTGCAACTTTGGCACCGTGGTCCGCACCATCGGAACGCGGCAGACGCGGCGGATGGTCCTGGAGCATGAGTTGGGCCGCCCCGGTACGGCAACCGCCTGCTACCTCAAGCGGCATGGGCCACTGCCCTGGCGTGAGTATCTCAAAAGCCTCCTGCGCGCCAACTGGCCGGTCAGCGGAGCCCGCCCGGAATGGCGGGCGATCCTGAAGTTCCATGCGGCGGGCATCCCCACCATGACGCCGATCGCTTTCGGCGAGCACCGGGGCCATTCGCTCTTGCTGACGCTGGGGTTGGAGGACTCGGACGACTTGAAGCCTCTGGTGGGCAACGCCTCTGTTGGTGCGCTGCGAAACTGGTCGCAGGAGCTGGCGGGCATCACCCGGCGGATGCATGACACGGGTCTGCATCACCAGGATTTCTATTTGAACCATGTGCTTGCCTCGCGGACAGACGGTTCGTTGCGGATCATTGATCTTGGCCGCGTGCGGAAACGGCCGCACTTGTCGCTGCGGTGGGTCATCAAGGATCTGGGGCAGTTGAACTACTCCGCGCGGACGCTGCCCTGCCGCACCCGGCTCCGGTTCCTGCGGCAATATCTGGGCCGCCCCCTGTGCCGCGCCGACCGCAGCCTGATCCGCGCGATCGCGCTCAAAGCCTGGTGGATCGACCGCCACACCCGGCGGCGCGGGTTGTAGGGGCAACGACCTCGTTCGTTGCAGTCAGTCCAGGCGAAGTGACGCGTACGCCGAGAGATTTGAGGTCGTGCCGCCTGGACATCGGCGATGTCAGACCAAGGTTCACCCAAAAAACATCCAGGCGAGCGGGGTGATGTCAGTCCCCCGTTCAGCGGCCCTGCTTGATCCGCCCACGTCGCAAAGCCCTTGGTGGGATGCCGTAAAACGTAGGGTTTAGACAGGTTTAAACAGAAGGAAACAAAGGTCACAAAGTCCTGTGACAGGCACGCTGCCATTCAGGAATGGAATGGGATGCGCGGTCTTCGCTACAGTGGGTGCAGGGAGGCCATTATGTCACATCGCAATCGGCTCGTTCTGTGGTCGCTGGCCTTTGGCGGCGTTCTCACGGCATTGGCCGTCGTTGTGGTCTGGTGGTCGTCCGCGAGCGACCCATTGCAGACGGTCGGCTCGCACGCCGGCGAGCGGTTGAACGGCAACGGCTTGCACATCCCCTTCCGGTGGTGCCCGCCGGGGACCTTTACAATGGGCAGCCCGGTGACTGAAGCTGACCGCAGCGATGACGAAGGCCAATTCAGCGTCACGTTGTCGCGGGGGTTCTGGCTGGGCGAAACCGAGGTCAAGCAGGGTCAATGGCAGAGCGTGATGGGAACGACGCCTTGGAAAGGCGAAAACGGGGTGAATGACGGATCAAGGTATCCCGCAACCCATGTGAGCCACAGTGGTGACGACAATAGCGCGGAGGAGTTTTGCCGTCGCTTCACCGCGCGTGAACGAGCGGCCGGGCGCTTACCAGCGGGATGGGTCTACCGGTTGCCAACGGAAGCGGAATGGGAATACGCCTGCCGGGCCGGGTCGACCACCGCCTATGCCTTTGGGGATGATTCCTCGAAGTTGGGGAGTTATGCATGGACCCAGGAGAACAGCCACTTTGAAGCGGCGTCGGAATGGTGGCTGGCACCCCAAGATCTGTACGCTCATCCTGTGGGGTTAAAGCGAGCCAATGCGTGGGGTCTGCGCGACATGCATGGAAATGTCTGGGAGTGGTGCAGTGACTGGTATGACGAAAAACTGTCCGGCGGAACGGTGCCCGAAAACACAACGGGGGCCTCGAATCGCGTGTTTCGCGGCGGCAGTTGGGACTACGGGCCGGCGGGTTGCCGGTCTGCGTTCCGGGACGGGTTTGCGCCGGAGTTCCGAGGCGGCAGCCTGGGCTTCCGCCTTGCCCGCAGTCAGTCCAGAAAGTGAGCCCAGAGTTCCAGGCGGAACGCGCCCAAGCGACGGCGTGAGGATCTGCGAATTTTTGAAGAATGTGTGAGTTGGCCAGCCGCCGCTCGTTCTGTGCAGGCCCAAGTTTGAATCTCGCAAGACGGCGGGGCTATACTTCGAGCCCAAGCTCCCAGTTGCATAACTTGCCTTCAATCCTGGCGCGTACAATGGCTCATCCCCTCCGATCGTTGTTTCGCGGGCTGTTTCTCGTCACGGGTCTGACCCTGCTCACGCAGGTCTGCACCGGAGGCGAACTGCTGCAGCCAGCGAAGCCCGACCACGTAGGCGACGCTGTCGATGGACGGATTGTCGTCCCCACCAACCAGGTGCTCACGCCGGCCGGACGGCAGATCACATTTCCCGGCCGCCCGGGAGATGTGGCTCTAAGCCCCGATCGGAAACTGCTGGCGGTGCTGAGCCGTTCCGAAGTCCTCACGATCGACATCGAGAGCGGAAAAATCGAGGGCCACGCGAAAATCAGCGGGGCGAGCTACAAGGGGATTCTGTTCACGCCCGATGGGAAACAACTGCTCGTCTCGACCTCCGGCAAGTCCAAAGGGAAAGGGAATGTGGGCGTCATCGCCCGGTTTGATGTCGATGACGAAGGGGAGCTGAAAGCCGCCACCCCCATTGAGCTGGTGAAGCCCGACAAGCAGGCTGCCGCAGATGACCCGACGCTCAGCAATGACGGCATCACCCGTTATGGGGTCAACAGCCTTCCAGCGGGGATGACCTTTTCCGAAGACGGGAAATCATTGCTAGTGGTGATCAATCTCAACAATGTGCTGGCCGAGATCAACTTGGCAACCGGACAGGTCGTGCGGGAAATTCTGGTTGGCAACGCCCCCTACGACGTGACGCGGGTGGGCACAAAGGCCTACGTCAGCAACTTCGCTGGCCGGATTCCAGTGAAAAGCGACCCGACGGGTCCGTCCGGCCGCGGTCCGCGCGTGAGGGTCGACGCCCGCAACATCGCCAACGACGGCACGGTGTCCGTCGTGGATCTCGCGACGGGAAAGGTCACCGCCGAAATCGTCGTCGGGCTGCACCCATCCAGCATCAGTCCCACGCCCGATGGCAAGCACGTCGTCGTGGCCAATGCCAACAGTGACACACTCAGTGTCATCGACCTGGCCACCAACAAGGTGGTGGAGTCGATTTCCACCCGGCCCAATCCGGATCTCCCCTTTGGCAGCGCGCCCAACGCGCATGTCTTCAGTGCCGATGGCAAGACGCTGTACGTCTCCAACGGCACCAACAACGCCATCGCAGTGATTGACTTCAACCCCGGCTCCAGCAAGCTCCGCGGACTGATTCCGACCGGTTGGTATCCCGCCGGGCTGGCGATCGACACCCAACGCAATGCGCTGTATGTCGCCAACATCAAAGGGGTCGGCTCCCGCGACGTGGGCTGGAAGGGCAAGCGGATCGTCAAAGGCAAAAGCGTCTTCGGTTTCAATTCTCATGACTACCTGGGATCGGTCTCATTGATCCCGCTGCCCAACGCGACTGAACTGGCGGCTTACACGGAAAAAGTCCTCTCCAACAACCGCCAGACAGAGGTCATCAGCGCCCTCGCCCCTCCGCGCCAGGACGCGCCCGTCCGCGTGATTCCCGAACGCCACGGCGAGCCATCCGTCTTCAAGCATGTGCTGTACATCATCAAGGAGAACCGGACCTACGACCAGGTGTTTGGCGACATGAAGCAGGGTGAAGGCGACCCGGACCTGTGCATCTATGGCGAGGAGGTCACCCCGAACCATCACAAACTGGTCAGCGAGTTCGTGCTGCTCGACAACTTTTATTGCAGCGGCACGCTCTCGGCTGATGGTCACCAGTGGACGGACGAAGCGTATGTCACCAGCTACCTCGAAAAGGCCTACGGTGGCTTCCCCCGCAGTTATCCTTACGACGGCGACGATGCCCTGGCGTACGCTTCCAGTGGCTTCATTTGGGACAACGCCCTGGCGCACAAGCAGACGCTGCGGGTCTACGGCGAATTCGTCTCCGCCAGCATCAAGTGGAAGGATCCCGCGGTGAAGGGCCGTCCCAAGTTCCTGGAGTGCTACCAGGATTTTTTGGCTGGCAATCAGAAGATCGAGATTAAGGCGACAGCGACCATCAAGACGCTGGAACCGTTTCTGTGCCCGACTTTCATCGGCTTCCCCAGTAATGTGCCGGACGTATACAGAGCGGGCGAGTTCATCCGCGAACTCAAGGAGTTTGAGCAGAAGGGTGAGATGCCCAACTTCATGATCATGCTGCTGCCGAATGATCACACCTCCGGCACCACGCCGGGCATGCCCACGCCCGAGGCGGCGGTGGCGGACAACGATTTGGCGCTGGGGAGGATCGTGGAGGCGGTGAGCCACAGCAAGTTTTGGAAAGACACCTGCATCTTCGTGGTGCAGGACGATCCGCAGAACGGCTTCGACCATGTCGACGGCCACCGCACCGTGGCTCTTGTCGCCAGCCCCTACACCAAGCGGGGTGCCGTCGACAGCACCAATTACAACCAGACCGGCATGGTACGGACGATCGAACTCTTGCTCGGTCTGCCCCCGATGAACCAGTTGGACGCCTCGGCCACGCCGATGACGGCCAGCTTCACCGACACACCCAATCTCACACCGTACGACGCCGTGCCCAACCGGATCCCGCTGGACCGCATCAACCCGGAACTGGCGGCGATTCAGGATCCGCGGCAACGGCACTGGGCCGAGGTCTCGCTGTCGCAGCCACTGGACGAGGTCGACGAGGCCGACGAAGACACCCTCAACCGCATCCTGTGGTTCGCCGCCCGCC
The DNA here is from genome assembly GCA_021732845.1 of Planctomycetaceae bacterium. Classification (GTDB taxonomy): domain Bacteria; phylum Planctomycetota; class Planctomycetia; order Planctomycetales; family Planctomycetaceae; genus JAKFUF01. The sequence continues at coordinate 26,794 of JAKFUF010000209.1, forward strand.
GCCGCGATGACACCTACCCCGCCTGGGCCGTCCTGGCGGACGCGGAGGAGGAAGAAGACGACGATTGACAGCGGAGCGACCGGCACCGCCGTGTGCCCAAAACAATTTCAAATTTCAGATTTCAAATTTCACAGTAAAATGAGTGACTGAGACACTCGATCAGCAGGGCAAGAGTTGCGTTTCGCACGGCTGAGACTGCCCCAAGGGGGCATGATCCGATAGCCCAGGGCGCAGCATGAACCCAGGGCTTCGTTGGCGTTGCCAAATTCGCCCTGGGCTGTCGAATTCGGCCCCTTTGGGGCGGCCGTTGATCGAGATCACTTGGTACGACCAAGTTGCGCCAACTCTGCTTTGAATCGACTCCCCGAAATTGAGACGATCAGAGATTCACAACCAACAACGGCATTCAAAGCACGTTCACCCACAGCGTCACATCCCCAAGGGAGCATTCGGCATGACTCGGACAAATTGTGTGCTGGCGGTTGGCATCGCACTCATGCTCCTCTTGTCGGAATGCCACAGTGCGGAGCCGCTAGAACCGTTCTTAAAGAAGCTGGCTCCAGGCGTGTTCCTCAAAAGCTCGGTGGCAGCACCGCCGGACCAGACCGAGGCGATTGGCAAAAAGCTGGGAGGCAAACTTACGCGGATCACGAACTCCGTGGTGCAGGTCCACGGCCGCCCCATCCAGGTGAATGGCATCACGGCGGCGGACGAAGCGAGCGCGGCGGCGGTGCATGCGGCCCTGCTGAAGATCAAGCCGTATCCGTTTTGCTTTCGCAACGGCCTGCAGGTCATTGAATATGTGATTCAGCAGCCGGATGAGGCGCTGGCGATCAAGACCACGTACGAGTTGGGGCTGAAAGAGAAGCCAAAGCGGCTGCGTTATCGGGTCATTGCGGAACTGGCCACGGTCGATGAGGCCGATTACATGGCCTGCAACCCAATGTTCAATCTGTTCTTGACACAGGCCCAAAAGCCCAGCGACGCGACGGTGCGGCAGATCGAAGAGATGTCCAAGAAGTTCAAATTCGGCCAGACACTGGTCCTGCGGAATCCACAGCTTGGCGTGGATTCCGGCAGCCACCTGTTTCAGCCTGAAAGCACGAAGCAGACCGCGACCACGACCAATGTCGCGTACACGTTTGGACCGCTGCCCACGCGGCAGGGCGTGCCCTACGCGACGGCAACTCTGGAGATTTCGACGGACGCATCTGCCTTGTCGGCGAGCGCCCCACCAGCGGCGGAGTTGACCGCAGCCACGCGGTTCTGGCCGGTGGATGCCCCGCAGATCAAAGCCTTGGCGGCAAAGATCACGGCGGGAAAAACCACGCCGGACGCCAAGGTGCGGGCGATTCTGGAGTGGCTCACACCGGGCAAGAACATCAAGTATGCCGGTCAGACAGGGTCGCGCTGGGGGACGTCGAAAGTGCTGGAGCAGAAATCCGGCCACTGCTGGGACTTTTCCGACGTCTTCGTCACGCTGGCCCGAGCGGCGGGTGTGCCCAGCCGCCAGGTGGCTGGCTGGCTCTATGGATCCAGCGGTCACGTCTGGGCGGAATACTATCGTGAAGGTCACGGCTGGCAGCAGGTGGACCCCACCGGTGGCACGATCCTGCCCAGTGGCATTTATCACATTGCGTACTTTACCACGGACGATGGCGCGATGCCCATCGTGTATGTCGCCATGCCGAAGATCGAGATCCTGAGTGAGTAACGTTGACCCGTCACTTCGTGACCGGGTTCGAGTCACGGAGTGACTCGGCAACTTTGGGTCGATCGAGCGCCAGAGTTCTTGAGCCCAAAAATGGCCCGTGGCCAAGTCCGACTTTAGCGGTTGCGCCGAGTTTGCCGATAGCAGCGATATGGGCAAACATCGCCACCTCGTGGGACTGGTGAGCCTGCATCGCCCGCGATGCGGACGTTTGAACCTGCGCCTCGTCGCTGCCAGCATGGTCATTCAGTGTTTCTCCTTGAACATGAAGGCTTTGCGTTGCACGCTGCCACGCGGATGGCTCATTCTGTGGGCGCTGGCCACCGTCGGGTGTGCGACCTGCATTGATGATGGGCAGTTGCGGACCGCAGCGACGCAAGTCATGCAGGCACCTACACCTGCAGTCAAACCAACACCCAATCCAGAACTGCCGCCTCCGGTCCCGACCGGAACCGATTCGGACAATGAAGCGGTGGCGGATGCTGAACCTCGTCGAGCCGAGCCTCCGGTGTTGCGACAGACTCCGCGACAACAGCGGCGGGTGACTCCTGCCGCCTATCAGGCGGATCCAACGCGATCGGCACCTCCAGTCACTGCCTCGCGCAGGCCGCGGATGCCGCCACCGATTGGCTATTTTCCGGAACATCATGAATCACTGATCAGAGTCAACTACGAAGAGGAGCCCGGCCCTGCCAGCGAAGCCGCCCCGGAGCCCGTGGCTCCATCCGCTCCGCGCTCGAACCGGCGGACGACGCAGGGCCGCGTCACGCAGTTGAAGAAAGCTCTGCCCGATGAAGTGCAGGGGCTGCTGAACGAAGTGCTTCCCCAGGAAGCGGCTCCCGAACCGGCTGCCGAGCCCGAGGCTCCTCCGTTGCCACCCGTGGCTCCAGGCACCCGCATTCATGTGCCGCTGGACGGCGATGAACCGTCCGAAAATGTGCAGCTCACGATGAAGAACGGCCGCGTCTCGCTGATCGCCCGCAAGGCCCCCGTGCAAAGCGTGCTGAATCTTCTTGCGCAGCAACAGGGGATCAACCTGATCGCCGCCGATGATGTCACGGGTGACATCTCGGTGAACCTGGCCAATACCAACTTCGACGATGCCCTCTCCTCCATCGTGGCCATCGCCGGCTGCACCTGGACGGAGCAGAAGGGGATCGTGCTGGTGACCAAAGTCAGCCTGGATGCCCGCGCGTCGCCCGGCGTGCAGGGAAAGGTCGTCCAAGTCTTTCCGTTGAGCTTCGTGGCGGCGGCCGACATTGAAGCCGCCCTCAAGGGACTGATCTCTCCCATGGGGCAGATTTTCATCACCGAAAGCAGCCCGGCTGACAAACGCCGGACCCAGGAACAGGTGGTGGTGGAAGACATCCCCTCGTCGCTCGAACGCATCGCCGAATACATTGCCCGCGTCGATCAACCGCCGCGGCAGGTGGTGATCGAAGCGCACGTGCTGCAGGTCGACCTCAAGGACGACACCCGTCACGGCATCAACTGGCAGGCGATCACCCGCATCGCCAGCAGCGACGTGACATGGGCGACACAGGGGTTCGCCAACGCCGCCGCCAATCCCGGCTCGATCTTCCAGGTCGACGGCAAGCATCTCGACCTGCTGGTCGAAGCCCTCAAAACAACCACCGACACCAAAACGCTGGCCAATCCCAGAGTCACCGTCGCCAACGGCCAGGAAGCCCGGATTCAAATCGGGTCGAAGCTGGGCTATTTCGTCACCACGACCACGCAGACCAGCACGCTGCAAAACGTGAACTTTCTCAACACCGGTGTTTTGCTGCGGGTGACGCCCCAGATCAGTGCCGACAACCGGGTGCTGATGCATGTGCAGCCGGAAGTTTCGTCCGGAAAGATCAGCCTGGCGGGGCTGCCCGAAACACAAACGACGGAAGCCAGCACCACGGTGCTGATGGAGAACGGCGGCGGAATCGTGATCGGTGGACTGATCAAGGAGTTTGACAACGAGACGCAGGACAAGGTTCCCATTCTGGGCGATGTCTGGCTCCTTGGCCGTCTCTTTCAACGGCGCAACTACACCCGGCAGCGCAGTGAAATTGTGATTGTGATGGTGCCCCGCATTGCCCCGTACAACCCCGACTACCAGGCGGCGGAGCAGTGGGATGTGGACCGCTCCCGGGAGCCTCTCTTTGAGGACGGTCTGCACCAGGCTCCCCGTCCGTGGGAGCCACGGCTGCCGGATGCAATGCGCAATCCCCGGCGGTTGAAGCCGAAGCGGCTGTCCGGCATCCTCAGCAACCCATGGCGGTCCGACCCCAAGCCTCTGCAACATTACCTTCCCACCTACAACGAAGAATACGCCCCCGACGCGCCCAATGGCGTGATTCTTCCGCTGGAGCCTGGCCCAGGCGCGAACGACACCGACGTTTACTACGAAGCGGGACAGCCGCCTCCCCCCGGGTACGATCCACCGCAACCCGCGCCGCAACCGGTGCCCCCGCAGGAGAACGCGTCGCCGCGCGGCCCCGTCACAACGCAGGGTTGGCGGCAGGTGAAGCCGAAATGAGCCTGAAGCCCCTGCATGCCGGTGAGCCACGGAGTGTGTCAAAACCAGAACTGGCCAATCTTTAATGAGGGCGAAGACATCGACGAACCCGTGCGTCAGCGAGGTTGTTTGATTTCCCGGTCTCCCTGATCTGGTTGGAGCTTGGGATCGAAGTAGACCCCCGCCGTCTTGGCAGATTCAATCTGGGGACTGCATAGAACGAGCATCGGTTCGAAACTGACGCATTCTTCAAAAATGCGGCGCTCGTCGCGCCCGGCTCGGGCGCACTCCGCCGGGAACTCCGGCCTCTCCAGTCGGGGCTCCGCCACCTCCTTCCGGGCCTGCGTTCCCGGCTCCGTTCGCTGGCCTCACTGGCTGGACTGACTGCGGGCAAGGCGGAAGCCCAGGGAGCAGTACCGGAACTCCGGCGCAAACCAGTACCGGTTCGCAGACCGGCAATACGCCGGCCTGCCGCGCCAACCGCCGCCGCGATACACGCGATCCGAGGCCCCGGTTGTATTTTCGGGGTCCGTTCCGCCGGACAGTTTCTCGTCGTAACGATCGACGCACCACTCCCAGACGTTTCCGTGCATGTCGCGCAGCCCCCACGCATTGGCCCGCGTCAAACCGACAGGATGCGCGTACAGATCTTGCGACGCCAGCCACCATTCCGACGCCAATTCAACGCGACTATTCTCGTCGGTCCATGCATAACTCCCCAACTTCGAGGAATCATCCCCGCAGCTATAGGCGGTGGTTGTCCCCGCCCGGCAGGCGTATTCCCATTCGGCCTCCGTTGGCAACCGATAAACCCAACCCGCTGGCAAGCGTCCGGCCGCGCGTTCGCGCACAGTGAAGCGCCGGCAAAACTCTTCCGCGCTATTGTCGTCACCACTGTGGCTCACATGGGTTGCGGGATAGCTTGATCCGTCGTTCACCCCGTTTTCGCCTTTCCAGGGCGTCGTTCCCATCACGCTCTGCCACTGCCCCTGCGTGACCTCCGTTTCGCCCAGCCAGAATCCCCGCGACAACGTGACGCTCACCTGGCCTTCGTCATCGCTACGGTCGGCCTCCGTCGCCGGGCTGCCCATGGTGAAGGCACCCGGCGGGCACCAGCGGAAGGGGAGGTGCAACCCGTTGCCGTTCCACCGCTCGCCGGCGTGCGTGCCGACGGTCTGCAATGGGTCACTCGGCGCGGACCACCAGAACCCAATCAAGGCCAACGTCGCGAGAACGCCTGCTGCCAATGACGGTAGAACGAGCCTGTGGCGATGTGACATGCGGGCCTCCCTGTGTCCCACTGTAGCGGAGGCCAGCCATCCCGTTCCATTCCTGGCCGGCAATCTGTGTCACGACGTCAAACCCAATCCGCGTTGACAATCCCCAACACACGTGATGTGGTTGGAGCTTGGGTTCGAAGTAGCCCCCCGCCGTCTTGGCAGATTCAAACTGGGGCCTGCATCGACCGAGCGCCGGCTTGCAAACTGACGCATTCTTCAAAAGTGCGGCGCTCCTCGCGCCCGGCTCGGGCGCACTCCGCCGGGAACTCCGGCCTCTCCAGTCGGGGCTCCGCCACCTCCTTCCGGGCCTCCGTTCCCGGCTCCGTTCGCTGGTCTCAACTGGGCTTACTGGCTGGACTGACTGCGGGCAAGGCGGAAGCCCAGGTAGTAGTACCGGATCACCGGCGCATACCTGTACCGGATCGCAGACCGGCAAAACGCCGGCCTGAGGCGCCAACAGCCGCCGCGAAACACGCGATTCGAGGCCCCCGTTGTGTTTTCGGGGTCCGCTCCGCCGGGCAATTTCTTGTCGTAACGATCGCCGCACCACTCCCAGACGTTTCCGTGCATGTCGCGCAGGCCCCACGCATTGGCCCGCTTCAACCCGACAGGGTGCGCATAGAGGTCATGGGACGCCAGCCACGAATCGGACGCCAAATCAGATCGGCTGTTCTCGTCGGTCCAGGCGTAGCTGCCCAACTTCGAGGAATCATCCCCGCAGCCATAGGCGGTGGTTGTCCCGGCCCGGCAGGCGTATTCCCATTCCGCTTCCGTTGGCAACCGATAGACCCACCCCTCCGGCAACCGCCCCGCCGCTCGTTCACGCTCGGTGAAGCGACGGCAAAACTCTTCCGCGCTATTGTCATCACCACTGTGGCTCACATGGGTTGCTGGATAGCTTGATCCGTCATTCACCCCGTTTTCGCCTTTCCAGGGCGTCGTTCCCATCACGCTCTGCCACTGCCCCTGCGTGACCTCCGTTTCGCCCAGCCAGAACCCCCGCGACAACGTGACACCGACCTGGTCTTCGTCAGTGTCGCGGTCGGCCTCCGTCGCCGGGCTGCCCATGGTGAAGGCACCCGGCGGGCACCAGCGGAAGGGGAGGTGCAACCCGTTGCCGTTCCACCGCTCGCCGGCGTGCGTGCCGACAGTCTGCAATGGGTCACTCGGCGCGGACCACCAGCACCCAATCAAGGCCAACGTCGCGAGAACGCCTGCTGCCAATGACGGTAGAACGAGCCTGTGGCGATGTGACATGACGGCCTCCCTGCGCCCCACTGTAGCGGAAGCCAGCCATCCCGTTCCATTCCTGAACGGCAATGTGTGACAAAACCAAGCCGCGTTGACAATCCCTGACACACGTGGCTACGGTGCCCTCCGCGAACAGCCGTCCATCTTGTGCTGAAAAAAGCGGAGGAGATCATGTTCCGGCATCCCTCGACCACGGGCCGCTTGGCTGTGTGCATTGCGTGCGTCATGGCAGCTTGCTTTCGCTGCGAACCCGTGGCTGCGCAGCCATCGCCGGCCGAAAAGCCCGCGATGTTATTCAGCGAAAGTTTTGACGACTCTCAGTTGCTGAAACGAGGCTGGTACGACGGCAATCGCTTCTCCATCGCCGCTCAGTCGCGCGCCGGCCGGGGTTGCCTGCTGTATCACTGGAAAGAGAAGTCCTCAACGCCCGAGAGTTCGTCCGGAATTCGCCGGCTGTTCGAACCAACCGAGACAGTCGCCCTGCGGTGTTACATCAAGCTGTCCAAGGGTTGGGGTTGGACCGGCCGGGCTTATCATCCGCATCTGATGCACTTCATGACGACCGAGAACGAGAAATTTGCCGGTCCGGCGGCGAGCCATCTCACCGTCTACATTGAGCCACAGGAGGGCCGGCTGCGGCTCGCGGCACAGGACATTCAAAACAAAGACGCCCCGCACGGACTGACGCAGGGACCGCTGAAGGGTGGTTATAACGCCCAGACATTCGACAGCCAGGCGCAACTCTTCAAGGATGACGACGCGTGGCACTGCGTCGAAGCCCTGTTCCAGCTCAACACGCTCGACTTGAAGGCCGACAAGCCGAACGCTGACGGTGTCGTGAAGGGCTGGTTTGATGGAGAACTGGTTGTCGACCGCACCGATGTCGTCCTGCGGTCAACCGACTTCCCGAACATGAAGTTCAACCAGTACCTGCTCACGCCTTATTTCGGCCCCGGATTGTTGCCGCACGAACAATCCCTGTGGATTGACGAGCTGGTGGTGGGTACAAAACGAATCGGGCCGCTCAGCGATTGAGCGGCCCTGTTCGGTGCGCGACATGGAGCGATGGCCGGATGACAGATCAATATTGTGCGAATTCAAAATCTCAAATTGGACGTGTCCGACAAGAGTCAATTTCAAATTTCCTGACCATCACGGATTTTGGGGACAGAATACCACCGGCCCGACGGAGAGTCGTCATCTTCAGTCCGTCAGCCGCCACCAGCCTGGGGATGGGCCGAACGAGAATCGTCGGCCCTGCTAACCGAAGGCCGGTCTTAGGCAACGAGAAGGGGGAACCACGAATTTTGACGAATAAGACGAATGTCACGAATCGCAACAAGATGGATTTCATCACCCGCGATGCCAAGCCGGTTGACGATTCGTGAAATTTGCAATATTCGTACTACTAACCGTCAGGTTGTTGGCGTGCCGCGACGATTTCGCCAGCGCGTGCTGGAAATCAGTGATCAATAGCGGGTTCTGCTTCTGGTCAGACTCTGGCCAACCGCCCCAACGGGGCAGGATTCGACAGCCCAGGGCGCAGCCGACGAATGTCGGCGGAGCCCTGGGTCGGAGTCGGTGCGAGAAAGGGAGCCCCAACGGGGTGAGATTCATTGAACATCC
>JAKFUF010000155.1 GCA_021732845.1 Planctomycetaceae bacterium
GGTCAATCATCTCCCGCTGCTCCCCACCCCGCCTCACGGCGACGCAGTTGCGGTCGACTACAGGATCAAACTTAAACCTCCTGGCTGGGACTTTCACCCGCCGATTCAACAAACGTGCAAGCGCACGAGGGCTCCAGCTCCTGCTGAGCCACGGTGAAGGGTGGGCGCTACTTGGGTGTGTGAACGATTCGCAAATGACTCGAAAGTCCTTCGAAAACGCCGGATCGTCTGTGGCCCGCGGCTCCGGAGGACCAGAGCCCTCCCGCCACGCCGATCGACAAATGGAACAACCGGTTTGTCCCAGCGGCTCACCGGACGGCTTGCGCCGTGCCGCTACAAGTGGGCACAAAGTCGTCCCGGGCTCGCCACACGGTTCAGGCTTTCAGCCAGCCGCGTTCCCGCTGCATTTTGAAGACCTGGAGAGATTCTCTCACGGCCTGTGCCAGCGGCGTATGCGGGGCCTTGGGAAACGCGTTGAGGAACGGCTCGTATTCGAGGTCACAAATGAACGGGACTTCGGCCGTGCCGGCGGTGATCCCGAAATTCTCCGCCATCCCTGAGTCGGTGGCGGCCGTGCGGATCGCGGCGATCATTTCCGCGGTGTTCACCGTGTGGCTCGGCAGGGTGAAAACGCCATGTCCTGAGAACGGAGCGGTCACGGCATTCCCGAACGCCGCCCCGACATCGGGGGCGTACTGATAGTCCTGGCGACTGCGAAAGGGGATTTCGTAGGCTTTCTCCAGAGCCACACATTTCATGGCCGTGGTCGGAGCGGCAGTCAGACCGGCATCGCGGCCGGGACCGAACAACGCTCCTGGACGCAGGCTCACCGTGGAAATCCCAGTTTCGAGTTGGAACAGCCGGACCAGGTGTTCGCTGGCCAGTTTCCAGACTCCGTAGATATTGACCGGGGCCGGCTCCGAGAGCATCGGTACCCTTGTCCCCGAATAGGCACTTCGCGGCCCGTAGATGGCCACGGAACTCGCATAGACCAGTCGTTGGAGCGCTGGACGGCAGGCCTTGATCGCTTCGATCAGATTCTGTGTGCCGGCCAGATTGATCTGCAGCCCCATGTCGCGGTGGGCGTTGCAGTCGGGTGTTTGCAGTGCCGCGAGATGAACAACATGCGTGATCGCGTTCGTCGTCAGCACGTCCTCGAATTGCCGCTGCTCGCGGACATCGAGGCGGACAAACTTAATCCGGGCGGTGTCTCCGTCGGCAAAGCAGCGCTGGGTGCGCTCCGCACTGACTTCGCGGCTGCCCGCCACAATCTCGGTGCTCGTGTTGGCGAGAAGCCACTTCACGGTCTGCACACCGATGCAACCGTAAGCACCGGTGACAAGAATTCGAGCCACGTCCGTCATCTGCAGAGTTTTCCCGATTTGGCGACCAACTTTTTCTGGCCATCGTCCGCGCAAAGCGGCTTCTGACTGGAGCCTGGCCCGAATCATGAAGAACAAGGCTCATGAGATTGTAGGTTTGGCGGAGCCACCGCTCCACTGTTTCGCCTGTTTCGCCGGACGTCGTCGGATGGGTTGGTTGTCGCAGGATCAACGAGGGAGTGCTCAGTCCGGCTGTTCTTGCGTCAAAGTCCTCGCGCCGCGCGGCTTGGCGGGGCGGTTCTTGCCGCGCTATAATCGATGACATGACCTGCGGGGCTCTCCGTCAAGTCGGCTGCTCGCCGGATTTGCCGCTGCCCTTCAAACCCGGACCGTTCGTCCGGGAGTTTCTGGGAGATCGCCGTGCTGGTGTCGATGGAGTTGTCGCGAATCATCATCAGTGATTTGACTGAACAACAGATGGTGTATTTGCAGGAGGTGGAGGGGCCGCGGACGTTTCCGATTCTCATCGGCCTGTTCGAAGCCTCCAGCATCAACCGCCACGTTCGCGGCGACCCGTCGCCCCGCCCGCTGACCCACGATCTGCTGCGCAGTGTCATCGAACAGATGGGCGGCGAACTCCAGGATGTGGTGATCAACAACCTGGAAGACCATACCTATTTCGCCGCTCTACGCATTCGCCGGGACGGAGAACTCACGGAAGTCGACTGTCGGCCCAGCGATGCCCTGGCCCTGGCCGTCCAGTTCAAACCCCACCGGCCGATCTACGTCGCCGAGTCGGTCCTGGAAGAAGTCACGTAGTGAATGACACAATGACCAATGCGCATGAAATGACACAATGACCAATGACCCAATGACCAAGGCGGTTCTTCGGACCGTTTCCCAGATCACGGTTAGGGGCCGATCAAAAGCATTGGTCATTGACTCATTGGTCATTGGGACTTTCCTCATTTCATTGGTCATTGGGTCATTCCTCCCCGCCTCTTTGCCCGCAGCCGAATTCCTCATCGGTCGTCCTTTCGAAATGGTCCTGGCCCGGCCACTGGGCTCCAGTTGGAGCGGGACGCCACTCCGTGAGATTCTGCGGGGCGTGGAGTCGGCCAAGCGGATCAGCATTCTGCTCGACCGCCGGCTCGACCCTTCGGTCGAACTCAAGGTGCTGCCAGACTCGGCATCGGCCCGCGAAACGCTGGAAGGCCTTCTCCGACCACAGCGGGGGATTGGTGCGGTGGTGGGCAACCTGCTCTACCTGGGACCCGAGACTTCCGTGGCTCGGCTGCGGACGACGATCGCCCTGCGTGGGGAAGAGCTGCGCGGCACAAAGGCCTCTGCAGCGCGGCAGCTCGACTTGAGCCGCAAACTGACTATCCAATGGAGTGACCTGCAGACGCCACGGGAGGTCCTGACGAAAATCAGTGAGACTTTCGACCTCAAGATCGGCGGGGTCGAGAAGGTTCCCCATGACTTGTGGGCGGGAGCCACGCTGCCAGGGGTCAATGCGGCGGAAGCGTTGACTCTGGTGTTCTGCCAGTTCGACCTGACATTTCGCTGGGAGGAGAGCGGCGACGTCACGCTGGTGGCGTGGCCAGAGACAGTCCAAATTGAACGGCGGCACTCGCCGCCGCGGGGAACGACCGCAGCCAGCGTAGCTCAGGATTGGCCGGCAAAATTTCCCGGCATCACGGCGCGGGCGATGGGCAATGAGGTTGTTGTGACAGGCACTCTGGAACAACATGAAGCGCTTGAACAACTCCGTCGCCCGACCACAGGTACCGCGACCGCCTCAAAGCTTCCACCCTTGAACAAGATCCGGCTGGCCAAGTTCCGCTGGGATGGTTCGTTGCTCAAGCTTTTTGAGGGCCTGTCGAAAGCCCCAGACCTGCAGCTCATTTTTGCATACGACGCGAAGACACTCGAGCAGGCTGGCATCGATCTCGACCAGAGATTTCAGTTCGAAGTGCTGAACGTCACGGTGGACCAACTCTTGCATAAGGCGTTTGATCCCTTGAAGATCGAATTCGTCGTCAAGGACCGGGTGGTGACGCTCACGCCGGCCATGTCTCCGTAGCCAAGTTCACGGCCGCACGTCTTTTCCAGTCCCATCGGTGATTGGGGGCATTGGTCATTATTTCATGGTGTTGCCGTTAAGCTGTAACAACCCGCGCAAAAAGTCAAATTGAACGGATTCCGCACATCCGATGGAAACCTTACGGACTGAACAACCCGCACCGCGGTCCCGTACCTGGGGCCGCTGGGCGTTGAGGCGGTGCGCCGTCCTCATCGGAGCCTATTTATTCGTGGTGGCTATGTTTGCGACGTTTCAGCGGTCGCTCATTTATCATCCTGCCAAGGTGACGGAAATGCGTCTGGAGCAGGCGGGGCGCTCCGAGAGCGAAGTGCAGGCGTTGACCGTGAGGACGCACGACGGTCTCGAACTGCACGGTTGGCATCTGCTGGCCGCGGGACAAGTTGCGATCACTGCAGCAGATCGCGAGCGGCAGTGGCAGAGCAGCCGGCCGGTGGTGCTGTTTTTTCCCGGCAACGCCGGGCACCGCCAGTATCGGCTGGACGATTTTGAAGTCCTCAACGATCTCGGTGCTGATGTCGTCGCGTTCGACTATCGGGGATACGGCGAGAACCCCGGTCACCCCACGGAAGCGGACATCGCCGCCGATGCCCGGTCGATTTGGAAATCTCTCGTTGAGGACCGCAAGGTCAAACCACAGCGGATCGTGCTGTTTGGAGAATCGCTTGGCGGCGGCGTGGCCACGAGACTGGCCACGGATCTCTGTCAGGCGGGCACTCCTCCGCGCGGGCTGATTCTGCGGTCCACGTTTGCGAGCCTGGCGGATGCCGGAGCCACGCATTACCCGTGGCTTCCCGTGCACTGGCTGCTGGTGGACCGGTTCGATTCACTGCGGCGAATTCCACAGATGACCGCGCCGCTGCTGATGCTGCACGGCGAGTTGGACCAGGTCGTCCCGTTTTCGCACGGTAAGCAGTTGTTTGACGCGGCTCCGGCACGGTCTGCATCGGGCATCGCCAAACAATTCGTCGCGTTGCCCAAGGCCGACCACAACGATGTCCTGCTGACGGAGCGCAAGCGGGTCTTCAGCGCGATCTATGCGTTTCTGCGTTCCGTGACCGAAAACCCAGAGCCAGGCGTTGAATCACGGCCCAAGCGAATGTCCACCATGCATGGCAAAAGCGGGCGCATGGCACAAATCCGCTAGACCGCACGTGGCACTTTTCAAGGCACTTCGACCGCCTGGAGATTCGCTTCGGCAACGACGGGGCTCTGCTCCCGCAGAGCGGTGGCTCGCAACAACAGCGGGGCATTGAACGGTCCGCGATCGCCCTCGTTGAAGTTCAACGACAGCGAACCCGTGGACTGGTCGGCCGGCAGAGTCACCGCGCTGGCGGTCACTCCCCGGATGTGGCCTGGGATGACCAGTTCAATCTTAACCGGCACGTTGAGTCCGACGCCACGACCGATGCGAAAGGGGATCTGGGCTGTCCCCGGCACCACGCGGACGGACTGCCGCTCGACATCAATGCTCAACTGACCAGGATCGACCAGGGCCACAATCTGTTCGTTCTGGTTGGCGGACGTGAAGCTGACGGTATGCCGGCTGCCGTCCGCGTCCACCACTTCGCCGACGATCTTCACCAGACTTCGACTGGTGCGGCCGATTTCCATCCAGGGTGGCAGATAGACGGTGTAATCGAACTCCTCGGCGTCGGCCGGAATGGTGATGGTCGGTCCGGTCACACCCTGCAAATGTCGCATTTGCTTGTCCGCGAGCGAGACCTGCAGCGGTCCGGCAAACCCGTTGCGCTCCAGCCGATAGTGCCGGGTAAAGAGTCCGCCGCGCTGCGCGTATTTGACTTCGTAAACGCCCTTCGCCTTGAACGGTGTGGGGACGGTCACAGCCAGCAGCAGGGAATCGACGATGGCAGTGCACTCTGGAGGCAGCGGTTGGTTCACGGGAATCCCTGGACCAGCGGGAATCCGCAGCGTGGCGACATGCGTGACAGGTGTGTCTCCAACCATGGCCGTCCCCTTCACTGTCAGCCTGGCAGCATCAACCATGGCGGTCGCGTCCGCCTTGAACGTCAGATCAATGTCCGACTGGCCCATCGCGAACTCGGCCGTTGGCATGCTGACGCCGGCGGGCAATCCAGTTATTTCGACGGTGATGGGGGCCGCGAATCCGCCGAAACGCTCGGCATGCAGTTTCAGCTTGAACTCGCCGCCGCGAGCCACGGCAATGGCATCAGAGGTGAGGTCCAGTCGAAAGCCCGGTGGCGTGGATGTGGCCAGTCGAATCCGATAGGCGAAGGCCGGACCGCCGCGGGAATCGAGCTGATCCTGCATTTGCAGTTCGTACACGCCGTCCGCGGGGATCGTCATCCGCAGCAGTGAGTCGGCCATACCGCCGGCCAGGTCCTCATTTCTCGCCAGCTCTTTGCCTTCGGCATCCCGCAGGATCAACAGGGAATCGAGCGGGGAACCGAGCCGCGCTGCGCGGACTTCCGCTTCCAGCGCCGTTCCCTTTGCAGCGCGAAACTTCCATCTGTCCGTGTCTCCCGGTTGATCGATCCGGCCGTTGAGAACTATGGGGATTTCCACCGGAGCCGCCTCGGCACCCTCGGTTTCCAGGAATTCGGGCAGATCATCCAGGTCGAGCCGGAAGGCGTTGGAATCGGCACCATTGATCTTCACGCGGTGAATCAGTTCATTTCGGCCTTCCGCAGGAAGTGCGACCTCAAACGGGATGGCCGAAGGGCTCTTCTGGGACGTGCCGTCGGCCAGAACTGTCACCGCATCCGAGTGGCCGATGAAGCTGGCTGTGGATCCGCGCCGGCCGCCGAGGGGATAGGCATGGTCAATTTGCGGCCCGCTGGTGACCGTCAGCCGGTATACATAGGACTGGAGGCCGCCAAAATTCAGGTCGTGAATGCGCACTTCATACTCGCCATCGGCGGGAGCCACGAACCGGACTTGGGCATCGCCCGCCGCCAATGGTTCGCTCTCCGTCAACCGCTGCCCGCGTGCCCGAACTTCGAGACGGGCTTCGAGCGGCGAGCCCAGGCTCCCTGCCCGGGCAGTGCAGTTGATTGTCTGGCCAGCCTTGGCGGCAAACTTCCAAACATCGACATCTTCCCGCGGGAAGATGCGTCCGTTGATCGTCACCGGGAGGGTGACACCGACGGCAAGCGGCTCGCCATCGATCTCGTCTTCCACAACCTCCGGGAGGTCACCCACAACAAAGGTTCGGGCGGGAACCGCGCCTTGGGCCGTCCAGACACGCCAGGCCCGCGCTCCGGGCACCGCATCCTGAGCCACGGTCAACGTGGCTCCCATGTCCTGCGGATAGTCTTCTGCCTGTTGCGAGGCCGGCAGGGGAACGAGTGGCCCCTCAAACCAAATTGTCTTCATCCGCTCCAAGCGGGCAGGCACCGTGATTCCTGTTCCAAGGAACTCCAGCGGGCAGCCTTCATGCAGGTAGAGCCCACCGACACGCACTTTGACTGTTGTGCCACGCTGCGCACCGGCTGGGAAAATGTAGCTGGCCGTGGGCACATCCGCGCACGCGGTCCCCGCCAGGACCAAGATGAGCAGTACCGACAGCCGCGACCCCGGAATTGTCCGTCGTACAAACATTCCGCCCCCCCAGAGAATCAATGACCGACACATCCACGTTCCGAGACCAGGGACACATCTGACCGCGGAGCGGCTGGCGCAGATGATCGTCTCGGAATCGGCACCGACACTCAAGGGAAGCAGGTTGCCGCGTTATTCCACGGTCACGCTTTTCGCGAGATTGCGGGGCCGGTCGACATTGCAGCCACGCAGCAGGGCGATGTGATAGGCGAGCAGTTGCAATGGGATGGCGGCGACCAGTGGCTGCAGGTAGTCCTCGACATCGGGGACATAGATGACATCGTCGGCAAGTCCCGCCATCGTTTCGTCGCCTTCACAGGCGATGGCGATCACCGGACCGCGGCGGGCCTTCACTTCTTCCAGGTTGCTCATCACCTTGGGATACATGCTGCCCCGCGGGATGACGAAGATGCTGGGCGTGTTCTCGTCGACCAGGGCGATCGGCCCGTGTTTCATCTCTGCCGCCGGATACCCTTCGGCGTGGATGTAGCTGATTTCCTTCAGCTTCAAGGCGCCTTCCAGGGCGACTGGGAAGTTGTAGCCCCGGCCCATGTACAGGATATTGGAGGCATCATGGTATTTTTGGGCGACTTCTTTGACCGCCTCGTGGCATTTTAGGGTGTGGCGGAGAATTTCGGGCATCGCCCGCAGGTGCGAGATGATCCGCTTGCCGGCGGGATAGGACATGTGCCGCAGCCGGCCAAGATACAGGGCCAGCAGCGTCAGGACGGTGACCTGTGATGTGAACGCCTTGGTACTGGCAACGCCCACTTCCGGCCCGGCGTGCAGGTAGATGCCGCCGTCCGCTTCGCGGGCGATGGTCGAGCCGACGACATTACAGATCGCCAGCGTCGAGTGGCCCTTGCGCTGGCTCTCGCGCATCGCGGCCAGCGTGTCGGCCGTCTCGCCGCTCTGCGTGATGGCGAAGATCATCGTCTGGTCGCTGAGCGGCGGGTTCCGGTAGCGGAACTCGCTGGCGTACTCGACTTCGACGGGAATTCTGGCGAACTCTTCGATCAGGTATTCGCCGACCAGCCCGGCGTGCCAGCTTGTGCCACACCCGGTCAAAACGATCCTGTCGATCCGCCGCAGCTTCTGGCTGTCGAGATTCAGGCCGCCGAACTTGGCGGTGGCGGCGTCGTCGTCCAGCCGGCCACGGAGGGCGTTCTCGACGGTGGTGGGCTGCTCGTAGATCTCCTTGAGCATGTAGTGCTCAAATTCGCCGAGTTCGCTGCCGCTCTCCGTCTGGTCCAGCACCTGGATGGATGGGGACGTGCGACCATGGTCGCGGTGGATCAGCTCCAGGCTGTCGGCGGTCAGCAGGACAAGTTCGTGGTCGGAGAGGTAGACCACCTCATCGGTGTAGCCGGCCAGCGGGCTGGCATCGCTGGCCAGAAAATGCTCGCCTTTGCCCACGCCCACAACCAGGGGGCTCCCCGAACGGACGGCAACCAACAGACCTGGATGGTCGCGAAAAATGATCCCCAGGCCGTAGGTGCCCTTTAGGCTCTTCACCGCGATTTGAACAGTCGCCAAGATCGTCTTGCGGTCGGTGGCGGCCCCGCCCAGCCGGACCTGTTCGTCGAGGTGGTGCGCAATCAGATGAGCCACGACTTCGGTGTCGGTTTGGGAGCGGAAGACGTACCCCAACGCCTGCAGCCGGGTCTTGAGGATCGCATAATTCTCGATGACCCCATTGTGCACAACCACCACTTCGCCGTTGCCACCCACGTGCGGGTGCGAGTTCGGCTCAGAAATTCCGCCATGCGTGGCCCACCGCGTGTGGCCGATGCCGAGGTTGCCGCTGACCGGCTGTGCGGCAACCGCCGCGCTGAGTTCGCTCACCCGTCCGACACGCTTGCGGATGGCAATCGGCCCAGTGCCGGGATTTTCCGCGGCCAGCGGGTCAAACTCCGCCTTGCCATCGTAGACGGCGATGCCGGAACTGTCGTAGCCACGGTATTCGAGGCGGTGCAACCCCTCCAGCAACACATTGACTGCCTCGCGGGCACCAACGTAGCCAACGATTCCGCACATGGAGAACTCCAGACTTCCGTGTCTTGGTGGCTTATCCGGTGAGGAACCGGGGAGAGTTGAAGGGGGGCGAAACTTACCAGATGGGGCGAACTTCGGTCAAGCAGTGAAAATCGCCACCTGAACGCATCCCGGAAAACCGCCACAATTCGAGCATCAGTAGAGTCTTATGGCCGAAGAAAGAATAACTGCCGGACCACGTCCGCACCCTCTCGCGGAGTTCACCGTGGCTCAGCAGGAGCTTCGCCCTCCCGCCACGTCGCCCTGCTGATCCATCAGCAGCCCGCGCATCGCTTCCCACGGCTGGATGTACGTCAGGAAGGGCAGGCCGTCGACCGTGGCTTCCCGCCGTCGGGTGACGCCATCAACCGCAGGTCCGTTGGCGATCATCGCCTCCAGGATTTGGAGTTGCCGGTCCGCCGTTTCCGCGAGCAACAGGTCGTGGCAACGGCGGAGCCACGCCACGGCGGCACCCAGGGCGTACCCACCCCAGTTGCTGGTCCCCGCGAGAATGTTCCAATCGGTGGCGATGCGGCACGGTACCCAGCCCGCGTGGCTGCCGGTGAGACGCCGCGTCAATTCAAGCCACGGCACCTTGCCCATGCCGATTTCATTCCCGCCGTCTCCGATGCCGATCGTCCGCGCTTGTGGAAACACCAGGCCCAGCAAATCGAACAACAGATGTGTGGGGGCGGTAAACTCGTCAATGACCTCGCCCCGCATGTTGTGACAGCGGTTCTGCTCTGCTGGCGGGACCGTAGCGAGAAACTCCGCCTCGACGCTTGCATCGGCAGGTTGCCCCGCTCCCCAGGTAGCGGACTGGCCCGAGAGTTGTCGCCGCAGGCTCTCCAGCGTGTGGCTCGGCCCCACACGTTCAATCGCAATGAGATGCGTGAGTCCGGCAAAGCGGTTGAGAAATTCCTTGACGCCGCTTTCGGTGGACTGCCCGGCACCAAAACAATGCACCCGATCCGCCGGAACGCCTGCCGCCGCCGCCGTGGCTTGAACCGCGGACAGGCCGCGTTCATCGGTCGCCAGGTCGGCCCGCAGGCCGCAGGCTTCCAGGGCACGCAGCAAAAATACCGCTCCCGGAGGCCCATCTGTTTCCGCCGCAGGGGGATCGCCCCGTGGAATGAAGAACCCCGTGACAATCAACGCCCGCCGTCCATGCTCCGCCAAGTCGGCGGCAGCCCCGGCAAGCTCCCCCAGGCACAACGGCCCCCGCTCCGCCTCACTGCCAATCAAGCCCCGGCGTGCCGGATCGCGACGAATGCATTCTTCGAGTCGGTCAATCACGAGGTCGTCCGCGCGGTACCCATTGGTAGATTCCTGATTCTGCGTTGCCACCACGGCTGTGGCAAGGACCGCAGTTTCTGGAACAGGGTCGGCCAGATTTTTCAATCTGGAAAAGGAAGCACCGCCAACCACAGCGCGACGGACCAGAGGGCTTGCGCCCTGCCGCTACAAAATTAGCGGAATCGCCATCTTGAAAAACTGGACACCCGTGGTTTTTGGTGCCATCAACACAGTTGCCGACAGTGAATGCGGTATCATGGGGAGCATTGTGTTGATTTGATTGGCATCGCCGCGAATCCGCATCGAATCGTGGACCCGCGCGGAGAATTCTCGTGACCGAAGGTGTGTGGAACGATTGGACGGAACCGTTCGATCTGTTCATCAGCTATGCCGGTGTGGACAACGCTGAGCCACAGATGGTGTCGGCGAGGCCTTCCGCGACCGTCCCGGATTGCACAACTTGACTAGACGATCCTGTCGCGATCACTTCGACGCCAGATTTCTCCTCACCGGAAAAACACCACCGTCACCAGCACGAAGATCGGGATCAAGATCGTTCCCGAGTACAGCATGTAGCCGAAGAAGCTGGGCATTTTGACGCCGGATTCTTCGGCGATGGCTTTGACCATGAAGTTGGGGCCGTTGCCGATGTAGGTGTTGGCCCCCATGAAGACTGAGCCACAAGAGATGGCGGCGAGGAGTTCGTTGGCGCGGACGGAGGGCGGCAGGGCGAGGAACTCGGCGAGGTAGGGTTTGTCGCCGACTTGGACGCCGTGAATGCCGCAGGCGGTGGCGGCGAAGGTGAGGTAGGTGGGGGCGTTGTCCAGCACACTGGAGAGCAGTCCCGACACCCAGAAGAACTGCCACGGCTCGGAGACCCCGAGCGACTTGCCGTTCGCATTGAGCAGCAGCAGGGCGGGGATCATCGTCACGAAGATGCCGGCAAAGACGATCGCCACTTCGTTGATGGGGGTGAAGCTGAAGCGGTTGTTACGGTGAATCTCGCGCGACGTGCTGAGATATGAGGTGGCGGCGAGGAGGGCCATGCATCCCTCCTGCCAGCCCTTCCGCCACGGCACTCCGCCCGTTCCGATGCCGTTGCCGCTGCAGTAGATGGCCGCCACCACACCGGCCAGCAGCAGGATGTTGTGTCCGCCGGCAATGCTCAGTTTCTCGGATGTGCCGGGCAGGTCGTGCTGATTGACCGCCAGTTCCTTGGCGTCGCGCAGCCAGACGAGGCGTTCCCAAACGTAGAAAATTGCGAGCAGGCACCCGTTGACGAACAGCCATTCCTTCCACAGGCGGAATGTCCAGGCGAACGGCACCCCCTTGAGAAAGCCGAGGAACAGCGGCGGGTCGCCCAACGGGGTCAGCAGGCCGCCGCAGTTGGACACGGTGAAGATGAAAAACACCACGATGTGAGCCACGCGGGGCCGGGAGGCGTTGGCCCGCAGCAGCGGCCGGATGAGCAGCATGGAGGCCCCGGTCGTCCCCACGAAGCTGGCGACCAGAGCGCCCAGCGCGAGCAGGGCGGTGTTGACTTCCGGTTTGCCCGCCAGGCTGCCGCGGACATAGACGCCGCCGCTGATGATGAACAGCGAACCCAACAGCAGCAGAAAGGAGACGTATTCCAACACGGTTTCCAGCAACTGATGCATTCCGGCCGATTGAAACCGTACCAGCATGAACAGCGCCACCGGCACCGCCAGGCCGAGCGAGACCATCGCCTTATTATGGTTGTGTTCCCACCAGTGCCCGTTGGCCAGCGGCATGACCGCAATGGACAGCAGCAGGGCCACAAAGGGGATCACGGCGAAAAAGGGCATGTCTGCCCCCATGTTGACGCCATGGCCGCCGCCGCCGGCCTCGGCGTCATGTACTTGGTCGACTTCGTGTTTTCCTTCGGGTGCCGGGGAGACCGCAGTTTTGGGGGACGTGGATTTTTTGCCCGGTTCCTGTCCAAAACCGGGCGTTGCGAAGCCTGCCACGAAGCACAGAACCGAAATCCACACCGTGGTCCGCAAAAGACGATGCACTGTCACCTCGGAAGTTCTGCCCTGAAGGATCGGAATGGGACCAGACACTTTATAGCGATTGGTCGGGATTGCGTCATCAAGGCGGATTTTCGATTTTCGAAGCAGGATTTTCGATTTCGGGAGAAATGTACTGCCGATGGCGGCTTGATCGCACGGCCACCACGGCTGGCCAGTGTTGCAATATAGAGATCGAAGCACACTTCAGCGGCTGCGCGACGCACCGGAGGGATTGCGCCCTTCCGCTACCATTTTTAGCGGTACGGCGAAAGCTGTCCGGTGAGTCAGGGGCGGACACCTTGCAAACTGGCCAGTCGTGAACAGCGTCGTATTCCGGGTTGAGATTTGCAAATTCCCCTCCGAACGTGCCACAATGGCGTGCTTGGAATCAAACGGAGCCGCTGCGATTTTGGCGGCGTTGAACAACAGGTTGCGCGGCGAGGAAATTCGCCGAAGCTGGAGACAGGGCGATGGATGCGGATGAGATTTTGATGGATTCCGAAGAGCGGATGGAGAAGGCGACGACACTGCTTTCCACGCAGTTGCAGGGGCTGCGGACGGGGCGGGCTTCACCAGGCCTGGTCGACTCGATCCGCGCCGACTGCTATGGTTCGCCCACCCCCATCAAGCAGATGGCCAGCATCACGGTGCCGGAGCCACAGCAGATCCTGATCCGCCCGTTCGATGTCTCGCAGATCAGCTCGATCGTGAAGGCTATTCAGGGCAGCGATGTGGGGCTCTCGCCCAACTCCGACGGCCGGATGATCCGCCTGAACATTCCGCCGCTGTCCGGCGAACGCCGCAAGCAACTGGTGTCACGCGTCAAAGAGTTGTCGGAGGAGTGCCGCGTCTCCATTCGCAACGTCCGCCGCGATGGCAACAAGCATGTCGATCAACTCTTCAAGGACAAGCTCTGCACGGAAGATGAACGCGACAAGCTCAAGGAGCAGGTTCAGGACCTGACCAAAACCTACGAAGGCAAGGTTAATGAGCAGGCGGCCGCCAAGGAAAAGGACGTGATGGAACAGTAGGCGACAGCGGCAATCTGCCGTGCACTGGCCTTGCCACCAACTACGTCAAACGCCTGAAGAGACACCCGCGCAATCCCCCGTGGAGTCGTGATTGATGCTCAAGCCCACTTTGCTGCTGGCGTTTGTTTTGCTCTCCAGCGTACTTCAGGCCGAGGACTGGGCGGTTCTGCCCTCCAGGGTTGAACTGCACGGGGCGGAAGCGCGGCAACGGCTGCTTGTTCAGAGCGTGATCGACGGCATTTACGGTCACCAAGCCGAAGAAGGGCTCGTTTTCAGTTCTTCCGACGAAAAAGTCGTGCGGATTGAAGCCGGCCTGGCCGTTCCAGTCGGAAACGGCCAGGCGGTGGTCACCGCGAAGGTCGGCGACCAAAGCTCAACCTCTGCCGTGACCGTGACCGGCATGGGTGAGCCCCACGCCTGGAGCTTCCGGCTGCATGTCGAGCCGGTGCTGGCCCGCGCGAGCTGCAACTCGGGGGCCTGCCATGGAGCCCTGGCCGGGAAAGGTGGCTTTAAACTGTCTCTGCGTGGCTACGACCCGCTCACCGACCACAACACGATCACCCGCCAGGCCCGCGGTCGGCGGATTGAATTGTCAGACCCCGGTCGCAGCCTGCTGTTGGCCAAACCCTCGGGGGCGATCGCTCACAAGGGCGGCTTGCGGTTCGAAGTGGGTTCGCTCGAATACCGTGTCCTGTCCGAATGGATCGCCAATGGTGCTCCGCCACCAAAAGCCGAAGACCCCACCCTGGACAAACTTGAGATTCTCCCCGCCTTGGCGACGCTGAAGCCGGGACTGTCGCAGCAGGTTATCGTCCTGGCACGCTACTCAGACGGACACACGGAAGATGTGACCCGCTGGGTGAAATATGCCGCCACCAATGACGCCGTGGCCAACGTGGACGAGAACGGCCGCGTGAAAGTCGTGGGCTATGGCGAGGGCGCGGTGACGGCCTGGTTTTCCAGCCAGATTGTGATCGCCCGCGTGACGTCACCTTACCCGAATCAGCTTTCCCCGGAGGTCTTCACAGACGCACCGCGGCGAAACTTCATTGACGACCTGACGCTCAAACAGCTCGCCAGACTCAAACTGCGTCCCTCCCCCCCGCTCAACGATTCCGAATTCATCCGGCGGGCCTCCATCGACACCATTGGCACATTGCCGACGGCCGAAGAGGTCAAGGCGTTTCTCGCGGATGCCTCACCGGACAAGCGCGACAAGCTGATCGAGCAGCTCCTGAACCGTCCGGAATTCGTGGACTACTGGACGCTGAAGTGGGCCGACATGCTGCTGCTGAACGGGCAGCGGCTGCGGACGGCGGCGATCAAATCCTATTACGACTGGATTCATGAGCGAGTCGCGAACAACACGCCGTGGGATGATTTTGTGCGGCAGATCGTGACCTCCCAGGGGAGCAGCCTGGAGAACGGAGCCACGAACTTTTTTGCGCTGCATCAAGATCCGGAGACGATGGCCGAGAACGTCTCGCAGGCGTTTCTGGGACTGTCGATCGGTTGTGCCAAGTGCCACAACCACCCGCTGGAGAAATGGACGAACAACCAGTACTACGGGATGGCCAATCTCTTCGCCCGCGTGCGGGCGAAAGGCTGGGGCGGAGATTTTCGCAGCGGCGATGGCAGCCGGACACTGTATGTCGACGATGAAGGCGAGTTGTTGCAGCCGCTCACTGGCAAGCCCCAGCCACCCACGCCACTCGATGGCGTTCCCCTTCCGTTCGAGGCCCGTGAAGATCGGCGGATCCATCTCGCCAACTGGCTCGTGGCTCGCGAGAACCCCTACTTTGCCAAGTCGATCACCAACCGCGTTTGGGCCAATTTCTTCGGCATCGGACTGGTCGAGTCGGTCGACGACCTGCGCCTTTCGAACCCTTCCAGCAACGATGAACTGCATTCGGCGCTGGCCAACCATCTGGCCGATGAAAAGTTCAACCTGAAATCCCTCATGCGGCTCATCCTGCAGTCGCAGACCTATCAGCGCGGCAGCCAGCCACTGCCCGAGAACAAGGACGAAAAGCGGTTCTACTCGCGCTATTACCCGCAGCGGTTGATGGCGGAAGTGCTGCTGGATGCCATGTCCCAGGTCACCGGCGCGCCCACGGAGTTCAACGAGATCAGCTTTCCCGGTGGCGACAAGGAAAAGACCGATGCCTATCCCAAAGGGACGCGGGCCATCCAGCTCCGCGACTCGGCCGTGGCTTCGTACTTCCTCAAGGCCTTTGGCCGCAACCAACGGCAAATTACCTGTGAATGCGAGCGCTCCGAGGAGCCCAGCATGGTGCAGGTGCTGCATATCGCCAATGGCGACACGCTGAACGGCAAACTCAAGGCCAAGGACAATCAACTGGAAAAATGGCTGGCCAGCGGCAAGCCGTTCGGCGAAATCCTGGACGAAGTCTACCTCGCCTCACTCGCCCGCTTCCCAACTCCCGACGAAAAGCAAAAGATGCTGGAGATCGTCGCCACCGCGAGCGAAGCCGAGAAGCGCGAGGTGCTGGAGGACGTGGTGTGGAGCGTCCTGAGCAGCCGGGAGTTCTTGTTCAACCACTGAGAGACATTTCGGAGCGTCAGGCCGATCAGCGGCAAGCTGGCGCAGTACATCCTCCCGCTTTTGATCCCCGGTGCGGTCACGGTAATCCGAGAGGTTGCGAACGACAGGTCCGTTGGCTGAATTTCGGATGGGGTTGACTGTGACCTCCCACCACCGAGGGGTTCCCTTGGCGGTGGGGCAGAGAGCGTGAAAAGCAGCTTTGACCGCTTCGAGCCGCCTCATCCCGCACGGCGGCGGTCATCTTCGCGAACGGGGAGTTCGACCACCGGCACGCCGAGACCGCCGAAGACGCTGGCCAGGTGCTGGTGGCAGGTGAAGAACAGCACCTGCTGGTCGCGGGCGTATTCCAGAAGAACGCCCGCGGCGGCTTCGGCCCGTTGCTGGTCGAAATTGACCAACACATCATCAAAGACCATCGGCAGTTCCACGCCCTGTTGGCGCAGTTCCTGCACCAGCGCCAGCCGCACCGCCAGGAACAGTTGTTCCCGCGTGCCGGTGCTGAGCTGCTCGATGGAGAAGCTGCTTTGCTGCGCATCTTCAATGCGCAGCTCGTGGGAATCGAGCGGAGTCCACACGTTGTGATACTTGCCACCCGTCAGGCGGTTCAGGAAGCGGGCCGCCACGGCGAGGGTCTTGGGCTGGCAGGTCCGCTCGTAACGGCTGCGCATCTCGTTGATTGTGGTTGATGCGGTTTCCAGGGCGAGCCACTCCTTGCCGGCGGCTTCGAGCCGCGCGGTGACCTGCGCCCGCTCATACCGCAACCGTGTGGCTTCGCGGTCGTCCTCCAACTGCTGCAGTTCCTGCCGCACGGCACCCATCCGCTCGCGGGCCTGCCCCAAATCGCGGTCGAGAGCCTTCAATTCCTGCTTCAGCGTTTCAATTGCCTGAGCATTTTCCTTGGGATTGAACCGCTCCAAATCCTGTTCGACGATCGCCAGGTCGCTGTGGGCCTGCGTGATCTCCATCAACGTGTTCTGATAATCCTGGCACTGCTGTTTGAGGACCCGGCGGCGTTCGCCAAACTTGGCCCGTTCCTCGAACTCGCGACGGTTGGCGGCTCCGCCTTTAACCAGCAGCGCGTTGTACATTCGCTGCGTCTCCCGCCGCGATTCCGACAGCTTGCGGCCATCGCGTTTCTTGGCCTGCACCTCCTTGGCCATCTGCACGCGTTCCTGCTTCCGCTTGGAAAGATCGCCCAGCTTTTGCTCCCAGCGCTGCAGGACTGCCAGCGGCTTGGAGAAGTCGGCTTGAGGACCTTCCGCCCGACGGCCCAGCTCTTCGATGCGATGCTGGAACGAGGTCCACAGTCCGCGCAGGTTGTTGAGTTCAGCCACCGCCTGCCGCCAGCGTTCACGGTGGTCGGCAGTTTCGACGAGGAGCCGCCAGGCTTCAAAGGCTTCGTCGACCTTGAGTGTCGGGGCGAAGCCGTTGTGCGCGAGCAGTTCCTGCCACGCCTGCCGCGCCGTCTCCACCTCGCGTCGGCTGTTTTTGAGTTTGCGACTGCGGTCTGCCAGTTTGACACGGGCATTCTGGATGGACTGCTGCTGGCGGCGCAGGGCTTCCAAATCAGTCATGCGGATGGCGGTCTGGTCGATGAGTTCCAGCTCACTGAGCGGCCCGGGCGGGCGGGGCACTGCGCGACGTTCAACCAGTGGCTCTTCAATTGGCGGCGTGGTGCGGCGGGCGACTGGCTGTGGCTTCAGCACCGGTCCCGCCAGACCGGTCCGGGCCTTGCCGGAAGCACTTTTCGCCGGTGGTTCGACTCCCTTGTCGCCAGTGTCATTGGGCGGTGCGGCCGCTTCCCCATTGGAGAGATGCCCGTTGGCAGGCTCGCTAGGTGCCGGCTCAGCCGGCGGCGCAAACCCAAACACCTGGTGCTTGGTGAACTTCCAAGCCTTGTGGCTCAGATTTTTGGCATGATGCCCCGCCTTCTCCAAGGTCCGCACCAGCAATGGGAGTTCCTCTTCGGACATCTCGCCCACGAGGTCGTGGCTGTCGCTGGCGGAGTTTTCACCAGCGCTGGCAGGCGCGCGCTCCTCACGGCGGTGGCGCGTCCTCGCCGAGGCCAACCGTCCGCTGTCTTCGGCGCGGTAGCCACCGATCATCGTCAACTGATTGCGGACCGCCTGAAGTTCATCCAGATTCTTTTTCGACGAATCTTCCAACTGGTCGAGCCGCTCGCGTGCATCGCCTTCGAACTGGGTTTTGACACCCCAGGCCACACCGGCCGTGGTCAACCCGAGCAGGGCGTAGGTGAACCCAGCCACGCCGCTGCTGTGGATGCCGGTCATCAGCCCCCAGGCCCCGAGCGAAATTCCGGCGATGCAGAACACACCGAGGACCACATACACCCACGTCGGCAGGATGTGCTGTGGGCGGATGTGCGCCAACTGTTCATCAATGCCGGCCTGACGGTCGGCGAACTCCTGCTCCCGCAGCTTGAGCGTGGCCAGTGTCTTCAGGTTTTCGTACTGCTGTCGGGCCTGGCCCAGCGCTTCGTCCACGGATTTGCCGCCGAGCGCGGCCACTTGTTCGGCCACCGCCTGCTGGCGGTTCTTGTGCGCCTGAGCCTGGCGGCGCAGGACATGCCTGACCGATGAACGGCGCAGCAGGGCCGTTTGGTAAGTGCGCGCCACGCCGGCCAGACGGTGATGCGCGGCGGGGGAGACGTCGATCGCATCCAGCGCTTCGAGCGTCCAGTTCTTTCCCAGCAGATCGCAGCGGGTTTTGACCTCTTTTTCGATCTGTTGCACCTGGTCCGTCGCCGTCCGGATGCGGGCGTCGAGATCCTGCACCCAGCCCTTTTGCAGGACATAGCCCTGCATCGCCTCGGCGTGTTTTCCCAGTTCTGGCGGCACCAGCAATTGCGACTTCTTCACCAGTTGCTGCAGTTCCTGCTTCAGCCGCTCCCGGCGATCCTTCATCGTCCCAAGTTCGGCTTCGTATTGATGCAGTTTCGACAGACCGTCTTCGGGGAACCCCGCTGCTGCGGGAAGCTCATCCAATTCATCGCGGCACTGTTGCAGCTTCTTCCATGGTGCATGCACACGGTCCAGAAAACTGTGGCCGCGCAACTGTTCCTGCAAGCCGGCCTGCCGCGCCTGGCAACTGGTCAGTTCCTGCGTGATGTGGTCCCGCTGCGCTGCCAATTCCGCGTGTCGTTCCGGCAGGTGGTCAAAGTTCCGCAGTTCGGCATCCAGGCGATCCTGCTCGGCCATCAACTCGAACATCGTGCCGGAGCGTTGGGCCGGATCGTACAAGCGGCGGCGTTCCTGCCGGACACCATTGCAGGCCTCCAGCAACCGCCGGCCTTCGACGCCCATCGTCAGACCGTAAATCCGCTGGGCAACCTCCTGATCCTTGAGCGTGGCCAGTTCCTGCAATTCGCGCAGGCCCACCGCGAAGATGTTCTCGTAGACCGACTCATTGATCCCCTTGAGCAGCGCATCGAGCGTGGCTGTCGGCGACTCCATTCCACCTTTTGAGGTCCCGGCGAAACTGATTTCGCCGCGTGAGACTCCCTGCGACCGCCGCTGCAGCCGGCAGGGGCCGTCGCCCGTCAGCAGTTGGAGGCCACCGGCCTGCAGCGCATGGAAAGGATCGTCGTGCGTCGCCTCGTGCTGTGCCGCATCGCGCTGTGGGTAGCCGTAGAGCACGCTGCGGACAAACCGCATCAGTGTCGATTTTCCGGCCTCGTTGGGGCCGTACAGAACGGTCAAGCCCTGGGGATTGACCGGAAGCTGCAGGTTTTTCCAGACACCAAACTGCTCAACCTGGATCTCGGAGATCTTCATGCCGACGCCCCCGTTCCCGCTTCTGTCTGAGTCGAAAACCATCGCAGGCCCATGCCGCGCGTCATGGCTGCCAGGTCAGCGGTGCCTTCCTTCGCGTTGATGTCGGTCAACAGTGCGGCAATACGCTGTTCCCACGGGTTGCCGCGGGTGAGCGCGTCCATCAGCTTGGGAGTTGGTATGGCCGCCGAAGCCGTGCCGCGTGTGAAGCGGTCGTCGAGCGCCTGATTGAATTCGCGCGAGAACCGGTCTTCGTCGCGGCTTCCACCGACATACACGGGTGTTCCAAAGTCGTGCGCGACCGGGACCTTCTGACCAGATTCACGCCGCAACTGGTCCTGCAGTTCGTGGCGGAACGCCGGCACCGAGAACGCTTCGAACATCGGCCCTGAGCCGGAAATCTTCCACGTGAGCATCCAGGCCTCATCGGTTGGCAGCGGAGTCAGCGCTTTCACCGTGGCCCGCATCCTCTGGGTCAGCCCGCCGCGGTCCAATTCCGGCGAGATCTCGAGCAGCGGATTTTCCCAACGGAGGGGGCTCACGGGGATGAAGGTGGAACGCATCTCGTGGGGCGACCGCACCTCCCACAGGCTGCATCCGTGTGGTCCGGTCTCGCTGCTGTGCAGGCCTTGAGTCGCTCCGGGGTCGTGGGCTCGACTGCCAGGCAATTCGAAGTCGCGCGTGGCGGCGTTTCCACCCAAGGCCCAAAACTGCACGCCAACGTCACCCTGCGTGGCGAGCCACGCGTCCAGGTTTTCGGCATCGCTGGTGCTGTTGTGGGACGATTTTTCGCAGTAGGTGAGGGAGATGGTGAATGGGGCTTTGGTGGGCTCCATTCGCCGCCGTTTGGGACGGGGAGTACCGTCAGCGAAGTTCGGGGCCATCGACAGCAGTTTGGCCACTGGCTCGCCGTCGCGCTCATAGGTAATTGGCGCGGCATTCGGTTCCAGCCGGTAGACGTTCTCGCCAAACCGCAGGCCCGGCAGCCACGCCGACCAGGGGTCGCGGCGGCCGGAGGTGACGAAGGCCGGAATGTCGCGTTCTTCCAGCCGTGCCAAGCCACGGGCCAGGGCGGCCTGGCCGCGCAAGCCACAGTCGCTGCGATCGAAGCTGTCACCGACGAGGAGGAGGAAGTCGACCGAGTGCTCCAGGGCCGCGTCGATCACGCGTTCGAAGGCGGTGAGGGTGGCATCTTCGACGCGCCGCCGGACTTCAGGGGGGAAGGGACCGCACCCCTGCGGCTGATGGTCCAGCAACAACCGGGCCGCGTGAATGAACCGGAACGACTCCGACGGCATTGTGTGGCCTCCGTACCAAGCTGCGCACATCCTGAATTGGGGTCGCCCAACACCGGCAATCCCGCGCAAGACCCAACATGGCCTCACTATACGCCTTCGAATGTCCCGCGCCTATCAAGAATCCTCGCAAATCGACGATGCGGGAAGGGAAGCGCGGCCCAGACCGCACGAATCGACGCTTCTTGTTCTTGCTCGCCGCGTTCCGTCCAACGCGATAGAATTCGCGGCGTAAGAATGCGGTGGGTGACGCGCGCCTTGACCAGTGCGATTTCCCGGGTTGTCATGTTGTGGGCCGGTTGCACTGTGGCGCGAGGTTGCTCGCTGACACGAGGATCACATGGATTTGCAGAAGATTTTCGTCTGGGTCGCGGTCGGGTTGTTCGCCTCGATTGCCGTCGCCACCTTGTCGGTTTCGTTGCTGAACACGACCGACATCCCGCTCGCGACGCAGATCCAGCGGGCCGAGCAGATTCTGATTGTCGAACCCGAATCGGATGTGGATGTTCCCGCCGGGACCGACTACCGCGTCAAGGTCAAGGAAGTGCTACGTGGCAACGTCCGCGCTGGCTCGATGATCCGTGTCATCCAGAGTGGCGATGAAAAGCAGCACCCCTCGTTCGCGGCCCAGAAGTCTTATGTGTTCCTGCTGAAGCGCGATCCTCAGGGACCCGCGTGGCTGCACGTCGACAACATCTTCCTGCCCATCGACGCCAACACTGTTCGCTACTTTGCCAACGGTAAAACCGCCAGCGAACTGGCCATGAAAGACTTTCAATCCCTGGTCGACAAGACCAAGCCCCTCGTGGAGGTGAAGGCACGGCAGGGTTGGCCCGGCGGTTGGATGCTGGTCATCAGCGAGAATGGGTACGACTACCCGATGGCGCTGCTGGATGTGGTCCAGGGTGGAGACGAATACGACGCCCGACTGGTCTCCAGTTCGCCGACGATGCTGACCGCAACCGTCAAATCATTTTCCATCTCCAAAGAGGGGCGGGTCGACCTGCAGTTCGAGCAGGCAGGCCCGGGGTTTGAATTCACCGGGCAGGAGAAGGACGGGATTGTTCGCGGCGAGTTTGTCGCCGGCGACTTCAGCGTTTCTCCAGCGTGGCTGGAGCCCACGGACCTGAAAAGCCTGAAGGGTTTCGAGCAGCCACAACCCTCCGAGGGCACCGCGGAATACGTGGTTGCCCGGGAGTCTCAAAAGCCACAGGCGTTCGAGAATTTCATCGCCAGCCACCCCGACAATCCCACCCTCATCCAGGCCTACGCCTTTCTGATCGCCACATCTCTGGCCAAGGATCCGAAGCCAGAGGAGATCAAACTCCTGGCGGAAAAATATGTAAAAACAGCGGCGGCCTGGGGGCCGCGCTTGGAAATGTTCGCCCACCTGAAACTGGGCGGAATTTTTGCCCGGTCCAAACTGAACAGTTTGGCGCTTCCCGAATTCGACATCGTGGAGAACTCCAACACGATCGCCAAGTTGAAGCTCGATGCCAAGACGGAGCGTGCCCGCTTCTTGATGCTCACCCCTGGCCGGGAGGCCGAGGGCGTGGCTCTGGCAACCGAATTGACCACGAAGCAGAAATTCATGCCGGAGTTGACCTATCTGCTGGCCAAACAGGCGGAGAAGGATAACCGCCTGGATGATGCGATTGCCCTGTATGCCGACATTGTCGCCCCCCCGCAGTTTGAACAGGCGGTGGTCGAGAGCGTGATGGGTCGCGTTCCGCCGACCCAATACCCCCGCGCCACGCTCGCCAAGCTGTGGGAAAAGAAGCATGGCAAACAGGACGGTTTGGAGGAATACCTGAGCCACGCGTACGAAAAGGCGTTGCGGCTCGATCGCGAAGCGATTCCGCCAAGAAAGCCGGGCGAGGGAAACCGCGTGGCTCTGGTGGAACTGTTTACCGGTGCGACATGCGCGCCGTGCATCGCCGCGGATGTGGCGACGACTGGGTTGCAGCAGTTGTACAAACCGTCAGAGGTGATCGTTCTGCGCTATCATGAACACATCCCCGGCCCCGATCCGCTGGCCAACGACGAAACCCACATGCGTTTCATGCTCTACAAGGGTGACAAGACGCCCACCGGATTTGTGAACGGCAAGAAGATCGAACTGGGCGGGTTCATGGATCGCGCTCCTCAGACTCTCGTCGAACTTCTGGGAGAAGTTGAACCAATCCTGACGGAGAAGACGGGGGCCAAGATCGAATTGTCGGCCAAGGTTCAGGGGGACATCATTCGCGTGCAGGCCGCTGGCAGCGACACCGAGGAATTTGGCTTGAATGTCCGCCTGCGGCTGGTGCTTGCCGAAGAAAGGGTGAACTATCCCGCTGCCAACGGCATTCGCGTGCATGAAATGGTGGTGCGACAGCTTCCGCGCGGTCCAGTGGGAATTGCAGCCTCCGGGACCAGTGTGCAAACGGAAGTCGACATCGATCCGGCCCAAGTCCGCGCCGCGACCTTGGAATCTTTGACCCGGATTGAGAGCCAGGAGGGGTTCAAGTTCGAGGTGAAGCCGGTGGACCTCAAGTCTCTGGTGATCGTCGCGATGCTGCAGGAAGAAGACACCCTGAAGATTCTGCAGTCGGCCGCGCTCAAGCTGCCCGCCCTGAAGACGGCTGAGAATCCCGCTCCGTGATTGTATCATGGCTGTCGAAGTGCCCGTGGCTGGGAAAACGAATTCCCTGGCGGCGGGCCGTCGCGCAACAAGTCTTGTGCGGCATCCCTGCAAGAGACCGTGCCAGAGAGATTTGATGGACGCTGTTCGCAAAGCCGATGTCTTGATTGAAGCGATGAGTTGGATCCGCCGGTTTCGCGACCGGCTGGTGGTCATCAAGCTGGGAGGCAGCGCGCTCGAAGACGCACAGACCGTCCGCAACCTGCTGCTGGATGTGCTCTTCATGGAGACGGTGGGAATGCATCCCGTCCTGATTCACGGGGGCGGCAAGGCGATCAACGCGGCGATGAAGGACTCTGGCCTGCAGCCACGGTTTGTTCAGGGCCGGCGCTACACGGACGAAGCCACGCTCGACATTGTGTCGCGCGTGTTGGCCGGAGAAATCTGCAACGACCTGGTCCGACAAATCCGCGAGCAGGGGGGCGATGCCAAGGGGCTGAGCTACCTGGGTGACAACTGCCTGGTCGGCGAGCGGCTGCAGCTTCCCGACGAACATGGCCAGCCGATCGACCTGGGCTATGTGGGCCAAGTCGTGAAAGTCGACACCGACCTGATCTGGAACACCGTCCGCAGCGGGACGATCCCCATCATCCCCTCCATCGCCGTGGATGCCGCCGGGCAGCGCTACAACGTCAACGCCGACACGGCCGCCGCCGCTGTGGCCCGCAGCCTGGATGCCGAAAAGCTGATTTTCCTCAGCGACGTGCCGGGCATCATGCTCGACAAGCACAACCCCGAGACCCTGCAGTCGAACCTGACCTTCGCCCGCTGCCGCGAATTGATTGCCGATGGCACCATCGAATCGGGGATGGTTCCCAAAGTCGACGCCGCCCTGGACGCCCTGACCGCGGGTGTCCGCAAGGTGCATATCGTCGACGGCCGGATGCCGCACTCGCTGCTGCTGGAAATCTACTCAGACAAGGGGATTGGCACGGAAATCGTGCCTTGAACACCCCGGCGGCCGTCCACGGTCTTTCCTCATGCCCCTCGATATTCTCATCCTGCGCGACCCGCGCGAATCCGTGCGCAAGTGTTCGCTCACACCCCTGCACCGGGCCGAGCTGGACGACGTGCGGTTCGTGCGGTTTCATCCCGACAAAACGATTGACGGTGGTGGCCGCGTGCTGCTGGACCCGGAAGGCGACGAGATCACCGAAGAGGACCGGGGTTTCGGCCTCGTCCTCATCGACTGCTGCTGGCGGCGTCTGCCCCGGCTCCGGCAATCGCTGGTGGGCGAGTTGCGGCCGCGCCGCCTGCCGCCGCTCGTCACGGCCTATCCTCGTCGCAGCTTCAAGTTCGACGACCCGGACGCCGGCCTGGCCTCCATTGAGGCTCTCTACGCCGCCACCGTGCTGCTCGGTGAACCCCGGCCGGAACTCCTCACCGGCTACCATTTTGCCGACGAGTTTCTGCGGCTGAATACGAGGTGGGTTGAAACCCACGCTACGCGACTCCCGTAGCGTCGGCTTCAGCCGACCGGTCAACCGTCGGCGTTGGCGCAACCCGAGCCCATGTCGCGAGCCGCATCGCCGAGGTGGGTTGAAACCCACGCTACGCACGCGGTGCCCGTAGCGTCGGCTTCAGCCGACCGGTGAACCGTCGGCGTTGGCGCAACCAGAGCCCATGCCGCGAGCCACGTCGCCGAGGTGGGTTGAAACCCACGCTACGCACGCGGTGCCCGTAGCGTCGGCTTCAGCCGACCGGTGAACCGTCGGCGTTGGCGCAACCAGATCCCATGCTGCGAGCCACGTCGCCAGGGTGGGTTGAAACCCACGCTACGTGCGCGGTGCCCGTAGCGTCGGCTTCAGCCGACCGGTCAACTGTCGGCGTTGGCGCAACCCGAGCCCATGCCGTGAGCCACGTCGCCGAGGTGGGTTGAAACCCACGCTACGCACGCGGCCCCCGTAGCGTCGGCTTCAGCCGACCGGTGAACCGTCGGCGTTGGCGCAACCAGAGCCCATGTCGCGAGCCACGTCGCCGAGGTGGGTTGAAACCCACGCTACGTACGCGCCCCGTAGCGTCGGCTTCAGCCGACCGGTCAACCGTCGGCGTTGGTGCAACCAGAGCCCATGCTGCGAGCCACGTCGCTAGGGTGGGTTGAAACCCACGCTACGCACGCGGTGCCCGTAGCGTCGGCTTCAGCCGACCGGTCAACCGTCGGCGTTGGCGCAACCAGATCCCATGCTGCGAGCCACGTCGCCAGGGTGGGTTGAAACCCACGCTACGTGCGCGGTGCCCGTAGCGTCGGCTTCAGCCGACCGGTCAACCGTCAGCGTTGGCGCAACCAGATCCCATGCTGCGAGCCACGTCGCCAGGGTGGGTTGAAACCCACGCTACGTGCGCGGTGCCCGTAGCGTCGGCTTCAGCCGACCGGTCAACCGTCAGCGTTGGCGCAACCAGATCCCATGCTGCGAGCCACGTCGCCAGGGTGGGTTGAAACCCACGCTACGTGCGCGGTGCCCGTAGCGTCGGCTTCAGCCGACCGGTCAACCGTCAGCGTTGGCGCAACCAGAGCCCATGTCGCGAGCCACGTCGCCAGGGTGGGTTGAAACCCACGCTACGTACGCGCCCCGTAGCGTCGGCTTCAGCCGACCGGTCAACCGTCGGCGTTGGTTGGCGCAACCCGAGCCCATGTCGCGAGCCACGTCGCCGCCCACCGGATCTGCCTTAGGTGGTGGTCAGCCCCTCGATCGGTTCCGCCTGATACACCGGGTAAGGCCGTCCCGCCAAGTCATGCCACTCGGCTTCGCGGGGAATTCCGAGGGCGTGGTAAATCGTCGCCGCGAAGTTCTCGGGCGACTGCGCTGCGTTGGTGGGATAGGCACCGTTCCGGTCGGAGGCACCAATGACGGAGCCGCCTTTGACGCCGCCACCCGCAAACAGCACCGACTGCAGCGGAGCCCAATGGTCGCGGCCAGGGTATTTGTAGATTTCAGGCGCGACATGCGAAATCCGTGGCGTGCGGCCGAACTCTCCAGCGACAACCACCAGCGTCGAATCCAGCAGGCCGCTTTCCTGCAGGTCGTCCAACAGGCCGGAAATCGCCAAGTCGGTGGGAGGGAACAACCAGTTCTTGAGGCAGACGAAGTTGTTTCCGTGCAGATCCCAACTGCCGAAATTTCCCAGGTTGACCTGCACCATGTTGACCCCCTGCTCAATCAGCCGGCGGGCCATCAGCAGCGACCATCCGAAGGAGTTGTCGCCGTAGCGTTCGAGCGTTTTTGGCTGAGCCCGGCGGACATCGAACGCTTCGCGAACTTTCGGATCGGCCATCAGAGACAGCGCTGATTCGCGGACACGGTCGTAACCGGCACCGCGTGGCTGCGAGGCGATCTGCCGCTGTTGCTGCTCAACGACGTGCAAAAAATCCATCCGTTGCCGGAAACGCGGATCCAGCACTCCTTCGGGCAGGTTCAGGTTGGAGACCTCATACCGCCAGTTCTGCTTGTCCGAGAGCTGCCCCTTGTGCAGGTTGAACAAATATTTTGGGAAGGCACCGGAATTTGAATGGTATGCGTGCGGCTTGTCCGTGGCTTCAATGAACCACGGCTCATGCTGCCTTCCCAGCATCCCGGCAAATTGCCCTGGGTAGGTGCCGGAATTGGAATGCACAATCTTTTCAGGCAAAACGACGCTTGTCGGCAGAAGGTTGCGGCGATGCGTCGAGGCTCCGGCGACCGCTGCGATGGACGGCCAGTCGATCGATTGTGGCTGGTTTTGCTTGAACGAGGTCGGGAGCGCCGACCGTCCAGTCAGCATCACATAGGTGCCTTCCTGATGTCCGCTTTGCGTGTGGGTCAGCGAGCGGACCAGCGCCCACTGGTGGCTCCGCTGAGCCAACAGCGGCATGTGTTCGCAAATCTCAATGCCCGGGGTGCGCGTGGAGATGGGGCTGAACTCGCCTTTGTACTCGGCTGGCCCCTCTGGCTTCATGTCGAAGGTGTCGTGCTGCGACGGGCCGCCCGTCAGAAAAATGAAGATCACACCGCGTGGCTTCGACAGCGGGACGCCGGAAGCCTGTGCCTGGCTGCGCCAGTGAGCCACGTCCGGCAGGGAGAGCCCCAAGAGGCCCAAAGAGCCTGCCTGAAGAATGGACCGTCTCGAATGCGGCATGGGATGTTCGATTGCCGAGGGAGGATTTTCGACGGAAAGAACCAGATCGAAATCAACTGAACCTCGCCGCGATCGGACGGGCAATTGAGCCCGTCCGGGACGCGGAGTACGCTACTTCTTCGCCAGTTCTTCCTCAATGACCTTGAGGATCGCTTCGTCGTCGGGCTCGGTCTTGGGAGCGAAGCGGGCGACCACTTCGCCGTTGCGGCCAATGACAAACTTTTCGAAGTTCCACGTGATCGGTCCGGCGAACTTCGGATTGGTGTCCTTGGAGGTCAGAAACTTATAGAGTGGAGTCTGTCCTTCGCCCTTGACGACCACCTTCGAGTACATGTCGAACTTCACGCCGAAGTTCTTTTCACAGAAGGAGGCGATTTCCTTGTCGGTTCCCGGCTCCTGCTTGCCAAACTCATTGGCGGGGAAACCAGCGACGACCAGACCCTTGTCGTGGTACTTCTCGTGCAGGGCTTCGAGGCCCTCATACTGCGGAGTCAGGCCGCACTTGCTGGCGACATTGACGATCAGCACCACTTTGCCCTGGTAGTTCGCCAGGTTTCCCGGCTTGCCATCGAGCTTGGGCAGCTTGAAATCGAGGGCCGCAGGCACTTTCTTCTCCTCCTTCTCGGCGGAAATCGCGAACGACGAGGCCAGCAGCAACATGGACAGCATCAGAAACGGTAGATCGCGCTTCACGGAGCAGACTCCAGCAGGGGAAACAGACGGTCAACGCATGATCAGATTGTACCCGGCAAGGCGAGGGGTGACGAGAGATTGCAGGTACGGCGGAAGTCCGGTCGTTGATTCGAGCAGATTTGGAATCAGGGAGCACACAGAATCGTATTACGTCACCTTCGCGAGTTGTCCTCGACGCCGGCACGACCTTGTCGCATGGTGCTGCCGCCAAGTTGATCGGCGCTCTGGCGCATCCTCTCAATCAGTACGAGTAGGACGCGGTCGCAGGCCGTGTCCGATCGGGCTATGTCGTCCTGCAACCGCGGGTCAGGATTGTCGAAAGTCGCCGTCTCGCGCGATGCCATGGGTGCCATCTGCCGCCGGTCTGCGGTGTGTCCGCATTTGGGATGCATCGTGCATTGGAATGACGCGGAAAACTCGTGGGATTGCCCCTGCCACGGCTCGCGGTTCAAGGCCGACGGCAGTGTGTTGACAGGGCCGGCGGACAGCCCATTGGCGAACGTCGACAGCCAAGACTAAGAATCTGTCCAAATACTACACCGTGATTTGAGTTTCAGACCCCGATTTTCCGCGTGGTGCAGTCGACAAAGCAGCGGAATAGTTATTGGACAGGTCCTAAGTCCGCGGCGCAGGGCGTTTTCAATATCCTGAAACATCGCTCGCCCTAATAACGGGAATCATCGCGTGTCAAAAAAGAAGACGATGGCCAAGCCGCGACGCCTTGATCTTGCGAAACAGAGGCCCGCGCCTTCGTTCACTTCGGCCACGCCGAGCAGAAGAGAACGAAGGAGTGAAAACAGCCGGGTTGGTGGCCCAGCCCAAGTCTTCAAATGGGCGGAACGCCGCTACTGCCCATCCGACGCCGGGACGTCGGGAGCAGACGGGGCATCCGGCGGCAGCTCCTTGGAACCGACAATCGTCAGGTTCATGCCGATTTGAACGCTGACATTCTTCTCGCCGACTTTCACCTGCGCCTTGGTGTTGAGGTACCAGCCGAGCGAACCGGTGGAGAACTCCTTCACGTCGGCCGAGTACTCCTTGCCATCAATCATGATGACAACGGGCTGCGCATTCTGGCGAAAGCCCTCGCGGGTCACTGGACAGGTCGTCTTGGGTGGCATGGAACAGTTCTTTCCGTGAACGCTGGGATCGAAGTTTTGAAGGGAATCGGTCGACTAAACTGAGCCGCCGAGAAACGATTGAATGCGGTCGAAGCCGCTTTTGAGCGTGTCGATGCTGGTGGCAAACGACAGCCGCACATAGCCGGGCGCGCCAAACGCGTCCCCCGAGACCAGGGCGACATGGGCGTCTTCCAGGAGCGCGGTGCAAAAATCGGTGGCGGTCTGCACGACCTGCCGCTTCGCGCCCAGTGGCTTCCCAAAATAGGAGCTGATGTTGAAGAACGCATAGAACGCGCCGCCGGGGGCCGGCATGTTGACACCGGGCAGCGCGGCCACGCGTTCCAAGGTGTATTGCCGGCGCTTGGCGAATTCCCGCCGCATGGCCTCGACACACTCCTGCGAGCCGGTGAGCGCGGCGGCTGCCGCATACTGGCTCACGCTGCAGGGGTTGGAGGTTTCCTGACTCTGCAGATTGTCCATGGCCGCCGTGATGAACGGCGTGGCCAGCGTCCAGCCGATGCGCCAGCCCGTCATCGCGTACGCCTTGCTGACACCACTGATGATGATCGTCCGTTCGTACATCCCCGGCAGAGTGGCGAAGCAGCGGAACGGCTCATCCGTGTACAGCAGCCTTTCGTAGATCTCGTCGGAGCAGACCAGCAGATCATGCTTCGCGGCCACATCGGCCAGAGCCTGCAACTGATCCGTGGAATAGGTCGCACCCGTCGGATTGCAGGGCGAGTTCAACAGCAGCATTCGTGTTTTGGGTGTCACCGCGGCGGCAAACTGCGGACCCGTCAGCCGCCAGCCACTGGCCTCCGAAGTCTCCACGATGACCGGCGTGGCTCCCGCCAGCTCAACCAGGGCGGCATAACTGACCCAGTAGGGCGCGGGGATGATCACTTCATCTCCCGGTCCGCACAACGCTGTCAGCACGTTGTGGATCGAGTGTTTGGCCCCATTGGAGACGACGACCTGGTTCGGCTCGTACTTGATCTGGTAATCGCGCTGATAGGCCGCGCAGATCGCCTTCTTCAATTCCAGGGTTCCGCCCGAGGGCGTGTAGTGCGTGTGCCCGGCCCGCATCGCCTCGATGGCGGCGTTCTGAATGTGTTCCGGCGTGTTGAAGTCCGGTTCACCGAGGGTGAAATCATAGACCGTAACGCCCTGGCTTTTGAGGGCTTTGGCTTTGGCCGCGGCGGCAATGGTGGCGGAGGGTTTGAGGGCGGTGACCGCGGGGGACAGCTTCATTTTTGACACACACACTGGAAAACCGGCTGCGCCATTGGGCGCGGCATCAGACTTCAACATCATTCAAGATGAACGGGATAGACCAAATACGGCCCGCCAGCTCAGCCGGCCGTGGTCAATCTTTCCCGCAATTCAAGGCCGGATTGTCGATGGCTGGCCGTCCGTTCGTCAAGTCAGGCAGCATGCAGGGCAGCGCTGGCCAGTTTTCCCAAAATCAGCAGGACCGCGAATGTCATGAATGCCAACGCGAAGGATTCCATCGCTCGCGGAGCAATGCCGGTGGACGATTCGTGAAATTCGCAGGATTCGTGAGCTCACGCTTTCTTTGGCGGCGCTGGTGCGGTTGGCACAAGCACACAGCGGAAGCCGACATCGACGGGGCGTTCAGACATGGGCACGCCCGCCCGGGCCCAGACGCTCCAGTCCGGACCGTTGCCCTTGACCACCCGCAATGACTGGGAACCGCCGGTTTTTGGACCTGTCGGATTTTTGACTTCCTTCGGCTGATAATAGTTGTCGGAATAAAAATCCGCGCACCATTCGCGGGCGTTGCCGGCCATGTCCACCGCACCCACGGGGCTTTGGTCGGTTGGGAAAGCACCGACCAGTTCAATTTGTCCGGGCACGCGCGGCCGGCTCCAGACATGAGTCCCGTTGCCCCACGGATGCACGAAGCTTTCCAATCCGCGAGCGGCGCGTTCCCATTGCGCCTCGGTGGGCAGCTCCTTCTTGACCCATTTGGCGTAGCCATTGGCATCGCCCCAGGACATCCCCAGCGCGGGCTCGCGGGGGTTCTTGGCCTGCCGCGCCAAGGGTGGGATCCGGCGTTTGTCACCCACGCCCGTGCGAAATCCTTCGAACTGGGCGGCGGTCACCTCATGGAGGTCAATATAGTAGGGGTCGAGCACGACGCGATGTTCCGGTCCGGCATTGTCCGGACCGCCATTGATCCCCTGGGCCGACACCCCGCCAGGGACAAACACCATCTCCGCGGCGTCGGCGTCTCCACGGATTCGCAACGGCCAGCCATCACTGGAAGCTCCGAATTCCGGAAGAGCACTGAATCCCTCCGGCAGTGCCTGCGTGATGCTGCCTGGTGGCTGAGATTGAGGAGCGACGCCAGCGACCACAAAATCGCTCGAGTTCCTCTTCTCCGGCCCCCGCGCCATGGTAAAGCTGTTTTGCGTCTTGCCCGCGCCCTCGACCACGAACCGCGGGGCGACCTCGAGCGCATTGGGGGCAATCGAAAACACTTCAGCCTCACCATCGCCGGAGTCAAGCACAAGTTTCCTGGCACCGGCTTTCGAGGCATTCGCGACCGGGGGTTTGGGCGCGTCGGCAACTGCGGTGTCTCCAGCCGCAGGCGTTGCCGCGCCGCCCTTCATGGTCGGCATGACCACGGGTTTCGCCCGGCTGCAGCCACAGATCAGCAAACCACAGCCAAGCAGCAGGAGAGGGCGCATGATTTTCGATTTTCGAGGAAGGATTTTCGATTGTTTGGGAATGGCCGCGTTCTTCACGCCAACATATCACGTTGTGCGCGCGTGCGCCGGGTGTGGAACGGTCTGAGCCTGGGCATTCAACGTGGCGGGAGGTTTTGAATTGAGTGCGGCGTGGAAGCCACTGCCGCCAATCAGCAGTTTCAGCCCCACGACGGTGATCAGCAGGAAGCCACAGGAGGCGATGTTGAGCAGGGCGATCTGGCGGCCGCTTTGCCCCCGGTGTGTGAGTTGCCAGACCACCACGATTGTCAGACCCGCCCACAGGAACCCGCTGACAATGACCACCGGGTCGTCAAACCGCACCAGTTCACCCGGTGTTTCGGGAAACAGGCTGAGCATGATTCCCGAGCCAAAGCCGACAGTCAATGAAACGAAGGCGGCAATGACGGACCAGCGGTTCACCTGGGCCAGCCGCTCCAGGCTGGGCATCTGCCATCCGGTGCGGGCGAAGCTCCGCGATTTGAGCCGGCGATGCTGCACCAGATACATCATCCCCGCCACCAGGCCGACGGCCACGCTGCCCATCCCCAGCAGAATCGATGAGGCATGCAGCATCGTCCACGAGCGTTCGGCTTCCTTGAGCGCCTGCACCCGCCCCGGCTCAGTCTTGAAGTCCGGGTCCGGCATCAAATAGGTCGGAAGGATCAATGCCAGCACCACCGGGATGGCAAATGCGCCCAAGGCAATTTCGCGGTAGGCGATTCCCAGCAGCAGATACGCCAATACCAGCACCCACGTCAGCACGATCAACCAGTCATGGGCGGAGCTTAGCAACGGCGGCAGATCTGTCCGCTGCGCGCGGTTCATCAGATAAATGGTCTGTGCCAGGAGGCCTGCCGTGGCAAATCCCAGTCCGGCCAGATGATTCCAACGTGCCCGCCCCAGCAGCCGGGAGAGTTCCAATCCCCACGACACCAGGTAGCTGGCGAGAAAACAGAAGACGGACACATTGGCCCACATAAATCATTCCCATGCGCAAATAACCGTCCGTGCCAGCGAAGAATTATAAACCCATGAGGGGATCCGGGTACAGACGCGGCGGTCATGGGGTCATGGCGGGGCCGGCAAGTTCTTCAAGCTGCAATCCTCGTCGGTACATCCTTACCCCGTGTCGTCATCTTCGATCCGGTATCTCGCCTGCAACTGAGCCTGCGTCTCAGAGACCCGTGGCACACTCCGCGCTTTCCCGCCCACATCCAAGTTTGGCGGTGAAGTTGCGTGGATGATTGGCACCGCTGTCGGGCACTGCCGCGCGGCCTCACACGCGGAGTTCATGGCGGCCGAATCTTCGATCAGTCCGCCCTCCTGCGTCACCACCCCAACGCATTCCTCATCATCCGCCAGCCTGATCGATAGCGCCTCGGTCACCTCCGGTTTTTCCTCAGAAGTCGTCTCCCCTGCCAAAACCGTCACGGCCGAAACTGCCACCGCCGAAACTGCGTCCTCGCCGAGGGTTGGCACCACGGCATCGCCCGCCACATGACCCACCTGCGGTGGCTCGGATTCCACCAAGCTGATCGTTAGCGCCAACGGCGGAACCCCTGGAGCGGATGGGTGGCTTGCTCCGCCTGCTTCATCCGCTGTCGGGGTTACTTGTGACTCTTCCGCGAGTTCCCTGATCAGCTCACCGGACGGCTTGCGCCGTGCCGCTACAAGTGGGCGTCAAGTCGTCTTTTTCTCCGCACAAGAACGCGAACGTCTGGCGACAATGCCGACAGCGCGAATCTTGGGTCACCGTGTTGGGCCTCGCCGGACCACGCCCGCGTCCTTTCGCCGAGCGAAAGGCAACACAAAGTAGTCGAGTCACTCCGTGACTCGCATCGTGGCTTCCTCGACGGCTTGCAATTCAGAGACAGCGGCAGGGCACAAGCTCTCCGATGAGTCTCAAAGTCGCCCAGTCACTCCGGCCGGGTTCGAGTCACGGAGTGACTCGGCAACTTTGCGATGTTCGAGAGAGGACGACGTTCAGCTTGCGGGCGACGCGGCGGGAGGGCTCCAGCTCCTGCTGAGCCACGGTGAAGGGTGGGCGCTGCTTGGGTGTGTGAACGATTCGCAAATGACTCGAAAGTCCTTCGAAAACCCCGGATCGTCTGTTGCCCGCTGCTCTGGATGACCAGAGCCCTCGTGCGCTTGCACGTTTGTTGAATCGGCGGGTGAAAGTCCCAGCCAGGAGGTTTAAGTTTGATCCTGTAGTCGACCGCAACTGCGTCGCCGTGAGGCGGGGTGGGGAGCAGCGGGAGATGATTGACC
>JAKFUF010000160.1 GCA_021732845.1 Planctomycetaceae bacterium
GAAACAAGGTCGCGAGCAGGTCGTTCGGGGAAACGGGACGGGACTTGGGAACGTCGCCCATGGCGGCGGACTCTCCGATGATCTGCCCCATCTTCAGGCCGCCGCCGACCAGCACCTGGTTTCCCAATTGCGGCCAATGCTCGCGGCCGCCGTCCTTGTTGATGTGCGGTGACCGGCCGAATTCACCGACGATGGCGAGCAGCACCTGCTCGTCCAGTCCGCGGTCGTACAGGTCTTCAATGAAGACCGAGACGGCGTGGTCGAATTCCGGCGCGAGTTTTCGCATCTCCTCTCGTTGCTTCAAGAGTTCATCCAGCTCCATCCCTCCGCGGGTCATCCCGTCGTCTGCCTGGACATCGCGACAATGCAGGCGCAGTGTGAACAGTGCAGGGGGAGTTGGCAGAACCCTGTCTCCGCCGGCATCAGCATGGAGTTGGCCAAGACTATCGTCACTGCCACAACCAAACCCGTGAAAATTGCCATCATCACGCCGTATCGCGCACAGGTAAGCTTGCTTCGGCAATTGCTGCGAGCTGAGCGAAATGCCGTCCCCAATCCGTACGGTGGAGATGAAATTGAGGTGGGAACAGTCCATCAGTTTCAGGGAAGTGGTGCCGGTGTCGTGATCTTCGATGTGGTCGACGGCGACGGCCGGGGGGAGTTGGGGAGACTCTTGAGCGATGACGGCGGAATTCGCCTCGTAAATGTGGCAATTACGCGAGCACGGGGAAAGTTCGTCGTGATTGCCGACAGATCCTGGTGCAGCCGGATTCGAATTTCACTACAAAATCGCCTGTTAGGCGGATTGGTCGATGGTGACAGGCAGACGACCACACTGAGCGTGCAGCGGCATTTGCCGAAATTTGAAATTGGCTTTTGTCGGAAACGTCAAATTTGAGATCTGGGATTCCACTGTTGTCGGACACGTCAGATTTGAATTGCTTCCATGTGGCAGAATCTCCGCTCAACGATCGCGAACGGATTGGGAGGCTGCCGCCGGGCCGCTGAAGAGGTGTGGCGCGGTGCCGTGGACTTTGCCTACCCGCCCGCTTGTGCGTCGTGCCTCGGGGATCTGCCGGCGGAGACCTCAAGTACGACCACCGAGTTCTGCGATAGCTGTTGGAAGGGGTTGAGCCGGACGCTGGATATGCCCGCTTGTTTGCGGTGCGCGGCGACCATTGGGCCGAACCTGAATCCGGACGGCTGTCCAATGTGCCGGAACGAGCACTACCGGTTCGATCGGACACTTCGGTTTGGCGTCTACGATGACGACTTGCGGATCGCCTGTCTGCGGATGAAGCATGGCGGCGCGCGGCGGCTGATCGCCGGATTGGGATGGGCCTTTCTGGATCGGCATGCGGCCAGTTTGAATGCTGAGCCACTGGATTTGGTGGTCCCCGTGCCACGCGACTGGAAGCAGCGGTTCTTCGACTCCCACTCTTCTGCGGCAGTGCTGGCGGAAGTCTGGTCGCGGGCATTGAAGGTGCCGCTGGCCCCAGACCTGTTGCGGAAAACCCGCCGCACACCGCCGCAGGCACGGCTCGTTCCCTCCATTCGACGGACCAACTTAAAAAACGCCTTTACCGTCCGCCGCGGAGAAGATTTGACGGGAGCCACGATTCTGCTGGTGGACGATGTGATGACCACCGGCGCGACCGCCAACGAATGCTCCCGCGCCCTGCGCGAAGCGGGAGCCACGCGCGTTGTGGTTGGCGTACTCGCCCGTGGGCTGGGCCGGCGGGAATTGAACACCTGAATGCGGTGGCGAAAGTCGGAAGCGGCCGGCTTGGCACTCGGTTTGCTCTAAATGGCAGTTGCGTGAATCCGTCGCAGAGCCCAATGCCCGGCACTGATGGGAGGCAGTGGATTGTCCTGATCGCCGG
Source organism: Planctomycetaceae bacterium (assembly GCA_021732845.1). Taxonomy (GTDB): domain Bacteria; phylum Planctomycetota; class Planctomycetia; order Planctomycetales; family Planctomycetaceae; genus JAKFUF01. The sequence continues at coordinate 1,884 of JAKFUF010000160.1, forward strand.
TTGTAGCATCAGGGCAGATTCTCCACGGCAAACTGATGGCCACCAGCATGAACACCCCTGTCGACTGCCCGCGATGCGGTGCGCCCAATCTCCCGTTAGAGTCCGAATCCTCCGGTAGACAATTCATCTGTCGATTCTGCCAACATGTGATCTCAATCGGCGTACCGTCCACAAAGCAAACGGCAACAGACGAAACTGTCCTCTCGTCTCCTGGTCAGGATCAAATTCAACAGAAGTTGCCGAGCCACATCGGGCGGTATCGGATCCTGTCCGAATTGGGCCACGGCGGGACGGGAGCGGTTTACAAGGCCGTGGACGAGATGCTGCGACGGGTTGTCGCCCTGAAGGTGCTGAAGCAGGATCTCACCTCAAACGCCGAATTCATCGGACGCTGCCGCCGCCAAATGGCGGCGGTGGGTCGGCTGGATCATCCCAACATTGTGCGCGCTTTTGATGCTGGTGAAAGCGGAGGCAGGTTTTACGTGGCGACGGAGTATGTTGCCGGCCAGGACCTGCACCAGTATCTGGCGTCACGTGGGCGGCTGCCTCTGCACGTGGCCTGCGACTTCATCCGGCAGGCTGCCCTCGGCCTGCAGCAGGCCCACGAAAACCGCCTTGTCCACCGGGACATCAAACCCTCACACCTGCTGCTGAGCATTCAGGGACAGGTCAAGATTCTGGACCTGGGGCTGGCGTGGCTTTCGAGGATTGCGGGCGAAGACGGGCCGGTCGCCGAACTCTCCCACGAGACTTGCCTGGGGACGCCCGACTACATGGCTCCCGAACAGTGGGAATCGCTGAATGAAGTTGACGGCCTGGCGGATCTGTATTCGCTCGGTTGCACGCTGTTCGCTCTTCTGGCGGGCCGCCCACCATTCGCCGAGGCCACAACAATTCCGGCCAAGGCTGTGGCTCATATGCGGTCACCCGCCCCTGATGTCCGCAGATTCGCCCCGGAAGTTCCCGCAGCGGTTGCGGTATTGATCAACCGGCTCCTCGCCAAGGAGCGGGACCAGCGGCCCGCTTCAGCCGCCGAAGTGGCGACCATCCTCAGCCCGTTTTGCAGACCTATCGCCCCGCCCGCGAATGCTCCAGAAAGTTCCACGTCATCTCCGCCAAAGGCACTCCGGGAAATCCAGCCCTTGGCGAGTGAACCAAAATCTCTGAAGGACATTCTAAACAGCGAGAGTGTTGATCGAGAGCACGAGCTGAATCTGAGCGAGGCGCTTTCACTGATCAATGACGATGTCAGCGCTGACGATCCTGCGGACGCATCGGACGCGACGGGATGCTCAATTCCCATGGCCTCAGTTGCAGGCCCTGAAAAACCAGGGAGAAGTGAGTCAAGCCGTAAACTCGACGAAAATGTTCAGTTCACCGTCTACCGTCCGCATCGCATTGGCCCCGACAAATGGTATCCGCTCCTGGCGTTTGCGCACCTCGACAAGAACCCGCCTGATGCGCCGAAAGACCAGCCCGACCCGTTGCAGGAGGTGCGACGGCAGGCCGCGCGGGTGCTGGGGCCGCAAGCCAAGGATTATGCCAACACCACGCAGGACAGCCTGCAAGCCGTCCCGCGCGAAGGCGAACTGACTTTCATCCCTCAAGTCGAAGGCATTGAATTCAATCCTCGGAGCCAGACCGTTCTTTGGCTGGAACCAGTTCATCGAGTCGAGTTCCGCATGAAGGCCCACCCGGTCACAGCCGAGACCACACGGAGGGGCCGGGTTAGCATTTTCCTGGGCGCGATCATTCTGGCGGATGTGCCGATCCGTATCACGGTCGGTGAAACGGCTCCAGAAGCCACCCAGACACCAACGCTCATGGCCGACTCGGCAAAGCCGTATCGAAAGATCTTCGCGTCCTACTCGCACAAGGATCTGGAAATCGTTGAACAGTTCGAACATTTTGTCCAAACACTCGGCGATCGTTACTTGCGGGACTGGCGCGAACTGCGTTCCGGTGAGAATTGGAATGACCGCCTGCTGAGGATGATTGAGGAAGCCGACGTGTTTCAGTTGTTTTGGTCGCAGCACTCAATGCGGTCTGAGTTCGTTCGCCGGGAGTGGGTTCATGCCATCTCACTGACGCACAAGGGACCGGGTTTCATCCGACCAACCTATTGGGAGGATCCTTTTCCAAAGGATGATGCCGACAACTTACCGCCCCCCGAATTGCTGCAGTTGCATTTCACCAAGCTCGGGCAAATGAATGAATCTGCGCCCGAGGCCGTTGCGGCACCGCCGAACTTGGCGGAGGCGACAAGTGGCTACTACATACAATCTCAACGAACCGGAAAGGTAGTTGGCCCCTTCACCTTGGAGCAATTGAAAGATCTGAGACGAAGAGGGCAATTGAGTCAGTTTCACAATATTTCGCTTGATCGCCACACATGGAACCCTTGCATAAGCCTGGCCCAAGTCTTTGTTGAATACGACTCAGACACGATCAGCGAGGGGACGGCCACTGAAGCACAAACTGAGCCAAAAATCGATAACGGCCACCATCCCCAACGTATAGGATCGGGGCCGGTAAAATTCCGATGTATTCATTGCCGCCAGCTTTTGGGAATCTCCCGCAAGAAGATGGGGCAGACCACGGAATGCCCGACTTGCGGCAGGACTATCCTGGTTCCCACGGAAGATGGTGACGCACGAACGGCACCGGCTCCGGTCATGCGGTCAGTGCGGTTCGATCAGAACCCAAATCCCGCGGCCAGCCGCGAGGCGATGTGGGTCACGCCCGAGGCCGTCCCCACACCGCCGCCGCTCCCTTCAGCGCATGTTCCCGTTCATTCCCTGCCGCCCACCCACCGCGGGGCGAAGCCGACAAGCTTCGCCCCGCGAGAAGATGATGATCTGGGTACGCCGGTTCCTTTATTGGATCCCTCCCCCTTTTCTGACTTGCCCAACCAGGGAGCATGGGGCAAATCAATGCCGGCAGCACCCAATGCCGTCAAGTCGCGTCAGGCGCAAAAGCGACTGGGTTTGGTTGGCCTCCTGTTCGCAATGGCGGTTGTCATCGGCTTCTTGATTGTTGTCGGAATCGTGGTCCTGTTGTTCTTGACTCCCTCGAACTCATCGAGCGAAAGTGAACCAGCCAACAAGGCCCTCGATCGACACTCAGACAACGCCCGTTAAATCGCTGCAAGTTGGCCAGGCGCTGGTTCACGGCGCGTCATGGGCCGCGATCACCCGGTGATCGAGCGGCATTCATCGGCTCAGCACCTGAAACGGCGCGGGATCGTCGGTCTCCAGATCCATGTCGTGCCGGAAGCCCACCAGTTTGCGGCCCAGCGCTGCTGTCAGGTCGTAGAGGTAATCGACCTCGCTGTCGTCGATTTGCTTCTGCCGCAACTCTTTCAAGAGTTCATGGGTGATCGCCGGGACATTTCCGTTGACCGTTGGCTGCTGGCTTCGGCTCTCGCAGTCGTATTGGATCGACCAGGCGAGGTCCCCGTTTTTGAAGCAGATCAGGTCAGTCGCCATTACCGTGTCCGAACACCAGAAGTACAGCGTCTCATGACCATCGTCGGACAGAGACTGCGCCAGCGTGGCATCCAGTTCTCCAAAATTGTCAGTGCCGTCGGCGATCAGCACCACCCAGGCACCATGAGTCCCGGCGGAAAGCTCCAACAGGTAAAAGCCGACGTCGGGAAACTCGTGACGTTCGCCCGTGAGGCGGCGGCCGGAGACATCAATCAGTTCTGCCGTTGAGGTGCCAGCGCGTGCAATCCAAGAGACTCGGAATCCCATCGTGTTTGTGCCTGTTCACTCGTAGGGAAATTTGATGCATGAGGGCAATTCCGTCCCCCGTGATTGCATGGAAATGACGAGCCACGGATTGAACACGGATGCTGCACGATGATGACATCCCGCCAATTCCGTGTTTCATCCGTGTCTTAACTTAAATTTATCGATTCTTCCAAGCCCTTAAATCAGTGCCGCCGCCTGGCAGTGCAGGCGGTACAGATAAAAACTCCACAGGACATCCGGGGCGGGGCTGTCGCGGTGGCGTGCGTCATTGAGGATCACCGGACCACAGTGTTGGGCGGCGCGTTGCAGGGCGGTTGACAGTTCACGTAGTCCACCGCGGTCCAGCTTGTCCGCCAGTTCGGTCAATCGCTGTCGCGACTCGTCACCCGCCCCACGGACTCCGCTTTCGGCCAGGCGTCTCAGGGCCTGGTCGACATCCAGCAGTTGCAGTTTGACTCCCCGCGGCAGGCGGTCCGAGGCGTCCTGCGCGGGAGCATCGTCGCCGTACACGTCGGCGTGTGCGGTGAGCGTGGTGGCGATGCGGTTGCGGCGGTGCTTTTCGCGCAGGCGTTCCAGCAGGGCCGCTTGTCGACGTTCAATGCGGTCCTGGTCGAACGCCGGGTTGAGCACCCGGTCACCGCGTGGCGTGCCCGCGCTGAGCAGGGCGAGCGGTTCGAGGGTGAGCCCTTCGGCACCAAGCATGACACGGCCGACAATGCCTTCGAGGCGGTCGACTTCCGGATTCACCGATTCGAAAAAGCTGATGGCGGGCTCGTTGACGGTGAGCCACGGGAGTGAGAGGAGCAACACGTCTCCTTGGTCGTCGTACAGCGGCCAGACCAGACGCTGCAGCAGCTCGTCGAAGACCCGTTCGCCCCAGCGCGCCGGCCGCACAACCACGATCTGGTCCAGTGGCTCAACGGCCCGCAGGCCGAGCGGCACCGCCTTGCCGGCCAGTTCGGCGAGCGCCGTCCAACTGCGGAAATCACGGTCTCCGAACTCAGCTTGCGTGGCTCCCGAAACGTTCACTGTCGGCCCCGCCAGCATCGCAGTCGTCTGCTGCGACGACGACAGCCGGCCCTGGGCGTTCGCCTTCACATTTTGCAGTTTGAAGGCACTACGGCTGATCCGTTCGGGTGCACCGGCCCCCCACGGCGAAGATGTCGTGTAGACGGTATGGACATCCCAGCCAGCCGTATTAGCGGAGGGCCGGCTCTCACCCCAGCTCCAGAACCGTTTTCGGTCCACGTCCCAAAACAGCACCGACAACCCTTCAAACCCCGAAGCGGTGACCCACGGCCAGCAGCCGACGCCGACGAGGTTCATCTCACCGATCGTTTCATACTCGGACCGGTGCTGCCCGGCGAGCGTCAGCGATGGCCGCCCGGCAGCGCTGAGGGCGCGGGTCAGGGCATAGGCGGTGGCAAGCTGGTCCAGCAGCCGGCCCACATCGCCCGCGGCATCACGGCGCAAGATCAAATCAATCTCTTCGGCCAGCGCGCGTAGCAGCCGTGCCAGCCGCGGCAGGTTGGCCCCGATCGCCGAGACCGACAGCGTGAACAACCGCTGCACCATCCGGTCCGAAGGGTGGGCGAGGCCCGTGGAGATCATCCCTTCGGCCAGGTCGCGCGTGGCTTCCAGCACCTGCTCCCGGCTCCGCAACGCGCCGCCCTTTTCTTCCGGCAGGGCCGCCTCCGGTTCCTCCAGGGTTCTACCAGCCTGCTGCCAGATGGCGAACACGGCCAGCACCACCCAGCGCTTGTGAAAGGCCCGTGGCGCGGTGGTGAGAAACTCATCCAGCAGTTTTGAGAGCGACCGGATGCTGGGTGGCGGCAGCAGCCGGGCCTCGATTTCGTGCTGGACAAACCGCACGGTCAACTGGACGCCATGTACGACTTCCGCCTGCAAGCCGGTCTGCTCCGCTGACTGGGCCTCTTTCACAATCGACTTCCCGGCCCACTTGGCGAGATCCTCCAAGGCGGCGTCCCGGAGCCACCGCAGCGCGTTTTCGACCTCCGGAGTCATGGACGGCGGCGCATGCGAGGACGCCGCGGCAGGAGGGCGAGGCTCCTGCCGAGCCGTGATGGACGGGAGGCGTGCATCCCGTGGCGATTCCGGAGGGCCATCCTCTGGCGGTGCCGGTGTGGACGATCCAACGCCTTCACGATCCGCGGCTTGGCAGGTGCCGCGCCCTCCCGCGGCGTCGACCGGCGTTGCGGGCACCGCTGATGGAGCGACAGCGGCCAGCAGCCAGTTGTCCCGCAGATAAATCGTCGCCGCCAGAATCTGCCGGGTGATTCCCGTGGCTTTCGTGTCATCCTTGGCTTTGGCCGGACCCGCGACAGGCATGAACACCGTCCAGCCCGGACCGCAGACCTGCAGGTCGGCGTCGCGCTCTTCCACCGACAGGCTGCCGCCTTCTTCCAGATCCTTCATCGCTCGGCGCACGAGGCCCTTGTTGGCCAGAGCCACGAGGCCGGGCTCGTCGAAGGTGGACAGGATCTGCCGCAGCCGCGCGCGGTCGTCGGGTGTCATGTGATGTTCCGGTTCATGATCCCTGCCAGCCAGTGGGCCAGCTTGACCGGCGTCAGCGCGGCGATCTCCATCCCTTCCAGCGCCAGGCGTCCCGCCAGTTGCTCGTCGTACCACGGATTCGCCTGGCCGTCGAGGGCCGCCAAACCCAGCAGCGTGACGCCGGTCTCGCGGAGGCGGCGGCAGGCCGAGATCAAGACGCGCGGGTCGGCCCCTTCACAAAAATCGGTCACCAGCACCAGCACGGTGCGTTTGGGTTGAGCGACCAGTTGTTCGCAGTAGCAGACGGCTCGGCCGATGTTGGTGCCGCCGCCAAGCTGCACGCTCATGAGGATTTCTACGGGGTCGGCCGCATGTTCCGTGAGGTCCACAATCGAGGTGTCGAACAGCACCAGTTTGACCCGCACGACGGGCAGCGCCGCGAGGATCCCGGCCATCACCGCCGAGTGAATGACACTGTCGGCCATCGACCCCGACTGGTCGATGCACAGGATCACATCCCACGGCAGGTGCCGCTTCACGCGGCTGAAAAACCGTGGCTGGTCCACCAGCAGCTTCTTGGTCTCGGGGTTCCAGTTTTTGAGGTTGCGGCGGATCGTATCGCGGGCGTCGAAGTTGCGGGCGACTTTCAATTGGCTGTGTCGGAAGCGGTTGAGCCGCCCGGCGATGGCGTTGCGGATCTCCTGTTCAAGCTTCCGCTTCAGTTCCTCGACCACGCGGGAAATGAGCCGCCGGACTTCGCCCATGACCCGCCCGCTGAGCTGGCCCTTCATGTTGAGCACGGCCCCCAAGAGTTCGGTGCTCGGCTCCAGTGAGGCCAGCGTCTTGGGGTCGTTGATCAGCTCCGTCAGGCCGTAGCGTTCGAGCGCGTGGCCCGTGATCCGCTCGCAGGTTTCCTGGGGAAAGAGTTCGCGGATCTCATTGAGCCACCGCGGCACGTCGAGCTGGCTGGGATCCAATGAACCTGGCCCCAACTGCTTGTCCTGACGGACGCCGCGGCCTTTGTATTCGCGGGAATACAGCAGTTCGAGCGCTTCCGCCATCCGCTGCTGCTCGCCACTCATGCAATTCGGCATCTTCGGCTGCGCATACTTGCCCAGCACGAGCCGCCAGCGAGCCAGATTGGAGGGGTTTGGGTTGGGGGCGGGCATTTGGAGTGGTTCAATGACCCTGGGATGTGTCCGACAATGGTCGCTGCTTGGTTGAACAGCATGTCATGGAAGAAGTCCATGCGTTCCCAGACGGGGTCTATCGTTTCAGACCAGATTGTGCATCAGACATCTCACCCATCTCCGCCGCAGGCCACCGCGACAGGCTACTCTATTCGTGACACGAGGCGTCCGCCAGCCAATGACCGGCGACGAGCGGCCACGCGGCGACAAGCACACCGCTTCGAGATCTTTTTTGACCCCCACGACGCGGTCGTCGCCCCCCACAAGCATGCCGGCTACCACCACATGCGGTCGGAAGCGTATTTGGCCATCGCCTGGACGTGGCGTGCGACGGGTAGCGCAGGTGGGAAGGGGTAGCGCAGGTCGGATGGGGTGTGCCACTGGTCAGCTTGTCTGCCAGTGCGAACGGGGACCGACTCTGCTCGTGGAACGACTTGAACGTCTCGTCCCCTTCAAGTGGGCATCGCCGGACGTTCACACGACCCGCGAGCGAGGAACCCCGACAGCGGATGAAGCAGGGGGCGAAGCCACCCATCCGCGCCAGGGGTTCCGCAGCGAGCAGAGCTTACCAGAGGAACCCCGACAGCGGATGAAGCAGGGGGCGAAGCCACCCATCCGCGCCAGGGGTTCCGCAGCGAGCAAGAACTGACCCCGCGAGCGAGGAACCCCGACAGCGGATGGCTCACGTGAAGAAATCGCTTCCCATCATTGTACTCGGCGTCGTCATCCTGCTCCTTGGTGCGAGCGTCTGGCTGTGACCCGAGTTTCTGCTTGACACGCGCTTCGCTCACGCCGACAATGGAAGCAGCTCATCAACCATGTGTTGAAGGAGTAACGAGGCCGTTCCGCAAGGGGCGGCTTCAGCCATTTTGTGCGGCCCAGAAAGCCAGGTACTCCCGCTGATATTTTTCCCTCTGATGTGATCGGTCCACCGGGAACTGGGTCCACGGCAAGACGTAATCTTCACGCTCCGCCACGATCATTAGATAGCTGAAATCCGGCAGGGCCAGCACGTACCGCCATTCGCCCCGGCGCTCGTTCTTCCACCAGACGATTCGATCGCCTTCCGCTGGGCGTCGATTCGCAAAGGCTTCCATCGCGGGGCGTGGCCAACGGATCCGCTGGCAGCGGGCCATGTCTGGCAGCCGATCCGCCTCAGTGCTGCCTTCCGAGATGAAGTGCCAAAAGGTCGCCTCCTTGCCCTGAATGACAGGGTGGCGTTTGATGCCCACGCGCTTGCCAGGCCACGCAGGCTTGGACTGAAGAAAGTCCGCGGTAAACCACTCATAAAGGACATTTTCATAGGCCTTCCAGTCGCCGGCGGAATCCACCAGAAGGACCAGGGGCGGCAACCAATCCTCATTCATGCCACCCGTCCCCGCTGGGCCTGCCACATGAAAAGATTGAACTTTGGCTCGCGCAGCAATGTGGACCGAGACAGCGAATAGCCCGTCCGCTCCTTGATCCGGGCCACCAACGCGCTCTTGGCCGCACTCCCGTTCAAGCCACGGCTCACATAGCCAACCGCGCCCAGCAGGAAGTCGGTCAGTTGAAGCTGCTCGACCGCGTCAGACTCCACCACCTGCAGGCGTTCGACGATTTCGCGGTTGAAGTCGTACAGGTTGTTGCACAGCACATCGTGGAGCCTGGCCACCTTTTGCGCGCTCCGCGTGTCCTTCTTGTCGAGATAGATGTGAAACCTGGCCTCCGGTGTCAGCAGCGGTTCCAGCAGGCCGAACATCATCTTGTAGTACCAGTCATCATGTGACTGGCCGAAATCGGCGTGCCGCAAATTCCCCTTCTGCGCCACCCAGGCGCGGAAATGCAGCTCGTCGTCCTCGAAAAATGCGTTGAGCACCTCCATGTAGTACGCCAGCTTCGCAGGCGACACTTTGGACCATTTCAGCTCGAAGTCGGCCGCCAGCCCATGCTTGGATTTGATCTCGCGCAGCCGAATCGCGCTGTTCCGCGCATGCTCCTGCGAACACCATACCGTGCCGAGCGCCATCACCGGGTGATGGTCGTTCTCCAAGTGGCAGCTTTCATCACAGTACAGGTTGACGACGTGGCTCATGGGTGGCGTCCGCTCCAAGTCACGGTCTGGGAAGTGGAACATGCTTGAGCTGAAACCGGATCCATTCGACAGACTCCCGCACTGACATGACTCTGTCCAGTGGCTAGCCTGCATGGACTTCGCAGAACTTCCGCTGGTTCCATTCCGCCGCGATCGCACGACGCTGCTGCCGCGTTCCGTCGTCGGAAATGGATTTCAACGGCAAACCGCCGTGCGGTCAATCAATCCCTGCCCTCTTTCAGCCCCCGCACCGAGGCTCACATGAAGAAATCACTCCCCATCATTGTCCTCGGCGTCGCCATCCTGCTCCTCGGCGCGTCCTTCTGGCTCCGCCTCCGCCTCCGCCCGCGGCTGCGGGTCGAGAACTTCCGCCATGTCCACCCCGGCCTGACGCAGCGCGATGTGGAACGCCTCCTCGGCGGCCCCCCAGGCAATTTCGGCCTCGGTTGGGGGCATGGGATGATGACGCTGGAGAACTTTACCGGGCCACGTGGCTCCGTCGAACGGGTCTGGAAAGACGATTCGACTCGGTTTGAAATCTATTTCGATTCCCACGACGTGGTCGTTTCCTCCTACAAGCGCGCCGGCTACCACCAGACGCGGCCGGAGGAATATCTGGCCAACGCGTGGCAGTGGGTCGTGCGCCGGGTGGGGTTTTGAAGGGGCTTCGCTGGAGAGGCCTCGTAATCTACCGTGGGGAGGGGTTATAGATGGCCGACAAGCAATGAGTGTCATTGTCAGGCAGGAGGAACCAGCGTGGGCCTACCGGGAATTCCTTTATGGAGCGATCAGGACGTTGTTCTTTACCATGGGACACTCGACATTCATGTGGCTTCGATCATGTATCGGGTCAACTCTAGCAAGTGCAAACACCTCAGGGACTTCGGACGCGGGTTTTACACGACGACAAATCGGTTGCAAGCTGAACGGTGGGCCGTGAATCTTGCCGCCCAGTTCGCGGGAGCAACACCCGCAGTCCTTGAATTCACAGTCTCTCGAAGTGCTTTGGCGTCGCTGGACGCCTTGTTTTTCGTTCGGGGCGACCCTGCGGCTGTGGACTATTGGAGCTTCGTCCAGTTTTGCAGGATGTCGGCGACGGACCACGGCCGCGCGCAAAAACCTTGGTATGATGTCGTTGCGGGACCGGTCATGGGCTCCCTGCGGAAACAGACGGTAATCCCCGATGGAGATCAAATATCATTCCACACACCGGCAGCCACGGCGCTCTTGGACAGGAGCCAAAAGGTTCAAGTGGTATGAAATCCTCAACCGTCATCCCCAAGGACGAGCAGGACCGCTTCTGGCACGTTGTCCGGCAGTGTATTCGGAAGTTCCACGCCCAGAGCGCAACATCCGCACTGATGTCAGTGACACGCCTGAGAAAAAAGGTGAACGGTATGCCGGTTGACCAGATGGAACTGTTCTACCATGCAGAACCGTTCGATGTGGCCTGCAACATGGCGAACTCAGCCTTGGATGTCAAAGACCACTTGGAAGCGTACCTGATGATTCGCGACGCGGACGCACACCGGTAGATTGGCCATTGGGACACACCGCCCCCAGTTGGTACTGGCAGAGCCAACCGCGGGATGTCATTCCTTGGGAGAATGCTCATGGCTTCAGCAACCACCTTTGTCTGTCCTGAATGCGATTTTGAGGCACTGCACTGGAGCGACGGCAACCCGTATTATTGCGACCCAGACGGCACCAGGCATCATGTCTACCATCCCAGCCCCAGGTCGTATGGGCCGCTCGACGGGAACGATCCCTCACTGCTCTGCACGGCCTGCGGTCAGAAGCTGATCGGCGAAGTCAACGATTTTTCCGCGGGATGCCCAAAATGCGGCTCAATGAGCCTCGTCGAAACCCGCGACCTCGACGGCATCACCTGCCCGGCCTGCAAACGTGGCACCTTGCGGGTTGACCCGACGAAGATGAGGATCTCATAGATCCGGCCAGCGGCCACAGACTTCGCGCAGTTTCGGTGGTGAATCGTCACCGCCGAAAAGGCCTGACGGTGGGACAGACTCCGCCCTTCCACCAGCACTGGCAAAGCCAGTGGCACAGTGGCACACAACTTGACGGAGAATGTCCCCAGTGCCACACCCGCCGTGAGGTGTCGGAGTAACTGTTCGAGATAGAGACAAGTAGGGTTGACGTTCAATTTTCCAAGATTAGAATGGGATAAGAATCAAATCCGAAGGAACGGATTTGGTCACTTCATACACGTGTTGCCAAATTGGTGATTACGTCCCCATTGAAGCGAGATCGAGACGAGTGCTTCGGCTTCTGTCGGAAGCGACTTCCGCTCCGCATGGAGCGGCCCCATTGAGCATGTCACCCAAACGTTCGGACGACATTGGGTCTCCAATATCATTTTAATCGAACCTTTAGGAGCCGCGGACTGTCCACGCATTTGCGTTAGCTTTTTTCGCATCGACTAATCTGCAACCTGGAGGCAGTCATGGAATCCTACCGCAACCTAAGCGGCACGTCCGGTATCGCGGCGTTCGAGTTGGGCAGTGATTTCGTTCGTGTGCGATTTCTGGACAATTCGGTTTATCTGTATTCGTGCCGTAGTGCTGGTCGAGGCAATATTGATCAGATGAAGCGTCTCGCGGTCGCAGGTCGAGGACTCAACACGTTCATCAACACGGCAGTCAGAAAGGCATATGAACGAAGAGAATTCTGAAGCGTGGCTCTAGAGTCGATGCGAAGTATTGCCTGCTCTCGGAACTGTTTGTCAAGAGGGAGGTGAGGGTCTCGACTATCGCCATGTTCCGGTTAGGTTTTCGGATAGGGCTGCTTCGACTCGCTCTTGGCATTGTCGATCGTGGAGTTCCAGCCGACCGTGGATCTGCATCTATTCGGCTCAGAGCCGCCAGACTTTTGCGCTGGTTGCCCTGACTAACGCCTCTGGTGGTCAGCCACCCCTGCCAGCGCCATCTTGGCTTCCGCAACAGTCTTGAATTTGATGTACCTGTGTATTACAGTGAAAAAGCCGCGGTCAATCTTTAGTCACGTGTCATCGCCGCTCACACGGCCCAAAACTTCGAGGTCACAAAATGGCAAAATTTGAAGTCGAAATGGAACTCCAAGGGTTTAAGCTGAGAATCAAAGCTCAGCGAGAGGAAGACGTCCCGCGGATCGTCGGCCAGATTAGCCAGCAAATGGCCGGTTTGGTATCTCCCAGTGGCGCAATGCTGGAAGCCACTCCACGGCTCGGTTCGGTTGCCAGAGTGCAGGAGCTGCCTGCGCAGGAGCATTCCGAGGAGGAGAAAGGGAAAGCACGCGGGAAATCGACTCGGCGGCGTAGTGTGGCAGAATCTGCAAAGACGCAAGCGATAACGTGGCGGCATAATCCTGAAAGGTGGGGAACGCCAAAGCAGTCGTGGACGGCGGCCAAAAAGATTCTGTGGATAATGTACGTCATTAGCCACGAGTCAACACATTCCGAGGTCAGCGGCCCAGTCATCGCTGAGACATTCAATAGCGCGTTCCGTCAATCTGGCCCGCTGCACAAGCCCAGCATGCCTCGAGATCTTGGATCTCTGAAAACTCGGTCTCCGGCAAACGTGATGGATGATGCCACGAAATCTCCGATCGCATGGTTCTTGACCGATGAAGGCAAAAAAGAAGCTGAGAAGCTCGTGGCTGAGGCAAAAACGGCACAACCATAAGGGGATGGCATGGCGTTGATCGATAATCAGACCATGGTGAAGCGGCTTGTGCCACCGCTCGATCTTTTCCTCGCGGAGCAACTCGTTGAGGAGTTCGTAAAGCTTGAGCGGCGGTATATCCTAAGGGATTGGGAGCCAGCAGAATTGGATGGCGGACGCTTCTCCGAAATCCTTGCCCGCGTTCTCTATCATCAAGATTCGTCTAATCTCGATCTAGCGCGGGATTTTGGAGACTGCGGCAAATACATACATAACGATAATGTGCCGCATGCAATCAATCGCGAAGAAGCAAAAATGATCTTTATGGTATTGACGGTGGTCCATAAATTTCGAAGCAAGCGAGGCGTCTGCCACGTTTCCCCTACATATACCGCGAATCACATGGATGCCCGTTATATGATGGAAGCAGTTCGTTGGAGCATGGTTGAAGCACTCCGAATATTCTGGAGAAATGACCGTGATGCTGCCGCTCGAGCTATTAGCGAATTGCTGCGGTTTGATGTGCCATGCGTTGGTCGCTTTGAGGAAGCAGTCGTAGTCCAGCGAACAGACTTACGACCCGAGGAGGAACTTCTCGTGCTACTCCATCACGCTGGCGAATCGGGGTTTAGCAGACGAGAGTTGGGTAAATATGCGATGCGCAACCCGCCGGCAATTACCAAGGCGCTTGATAGTTTGACATCGCCAATGCAACGGGCAGTGGTCTGCCTCGCGGATGGTCGATTTGTCCTCACAGACCTCGGGCACAAGTATTTGAGGGAACAGCTGGCAGCCAAGCTACTTCTTGAGTAGAGGCAGGCGTAAGGCGCGTGTTGTTATCCGTGTACAAAGCGTGATACCGACCGAGGAGAATGCCATCTTGTCATCAAATATCCCGTCTATCTCACCCAATTTCGTCACATCCTGCCTGCGCCGCCTGACCAGTCTCCGGGTTTACAAGGCAATCCACGGCGAAGCTCCGCACAAGCCGTTGCTTTTGCTGGTGCTGATCGAATTGGCGGAACAGGGTGCATTGCCGGCTGACCGGCTGTGGCTCACGCCGGAGTTGTCCTACCGGTTCGACACCTACTGGGACGTGGTGGCGTATCGTCGCCCGCAGAAGTCCGACATTCGTTTGCCATTTCATCACTTGAGTGGCGATGGGCTGCTGTCGCCCTTTACGGAATCGGGAGTTCCTTCGACGGATACCAAGCTCACGCGGTATGTTTGCATCGATCCGGAGTTCCTTGCCGCCGCCAGTGACGCCGGATTTCGCGAGCAGGCTCGGCGATACCTGATTGCCCGGTACTTCCAGCCGGCGGAGCGAAATGCGCTGTACAATCTCGTGGGAATGCCGATCCCGTCGGAGGATCAGGACGTTGCTGACGCCAGCTTTGTGGTGCCGGATGACGCGGCGGCGATCGGACGTCAGGCACGATTTCGACTGAATATTGTGGCTGCGTACAACTACACCTGCGCTTTGACGCGCTACCGCGTCACCACGATTGGATCCGGGGCGATTGTCGATGCGGCGCACATTCACGAGTTCGCCGCATCCCGCAACAACGATCCGGCCAATGGCTTGGCCCTCTGCAAGAATGCTCACTGGCTGTTCGACGTGGGGCTGTGGAGCATCGACAATGAGTACCGCATTCTTGTGGCAAAGGGTGAATTCGACGAGTCGGCCCCAGAGCAGACTCCATTGATCGCGATGCACGGCAAAACATTGTACCTCCCAGCCAATCTGCAGCTCTGGCCAGATCCGGTTCATATGGCGTGGCATCGAAAGAATCGGTTTGTCGGCAGGGTTTGAGTGAAGCGCGGTTCACTCTTCCATCGCCCGTTCCTCCCGCGTCAGCTTCAGCCCCAAATGCAGCTTCACCGCGTTCCCGGCGCGGGCGACGGCGGAGTTGGACTTTGAGAGGCGGCTGCCGATCATGGCGCGGCCTTCCCAGAGGGCGGCGTTGGACCGGGACCAGTCGAGCGAGCCGAGTTTCTTGATTCGCTTTTGCCACGCTGTGGGGCATTGGTTGAAGAGGGCGCGGCCGGCGCGGGCGATGGCGGCGATGCCAATGGCGTGGCAATGGACATAGCCTGAGCGGATCTCGGCGGCGGAAGTGTCGCCGTGGACGAGTTCGGCCCAGGCGGGGATCTGGGCGGCGACTTCGCCCCAGAACTCCGTCGCGAGGTTCAGGCGGTCGGCGTAGGGTGTGTCCTTGAGGTCGGCCAGCAGGAGTTGGTTGGCCTGATAGAGGGCACTCAAGGTGAACAACTTGCGGGAGCGGTTCGAGATCGCGGTCTTCTCCAGTTCGATCGCGTTCACGAACACTGGTACAGCCTCGATCAGCTCCCGCGTGACGCGGGCGATCTCGTCGCGGTCGTCCAGCCCGATGCGGAGAGACTTGGCAGACGAGCGTTCGTGACGTTTCACATCGCTGTAGATATGACCACGACGGGAGCCGTCCGGATCGACATGAATCAACATCGCGATAGAGTCATCGCCAAGAGATGCGCACTCCTTCAGGGCACGTTGCAGGCCGTAGATGCGGTGGATGCCATCGACGATGATCAGGCGGGATTCCAGCGGAATCAGCAGTTCTCCCGCCGAGATGCGGTACTTGCCGCTGGAGGCGACGAAGCGAACCTTGTTTTCAATCGAGATGGTCACCGCGGCGAGGTGAAAGTCTTTGGGGTCTGCGAGGATTTCGCGGGCAATCTCGCGGACCCGCGCGGGCACCGCCTTGCGAAACACTTGCGGCGCATCGCTCGTGCTCGCCTCGACACCAACCGGGAACAGCCGTGGCAGCAGGCCAATGGGGCACATCGCCGTGTAGAAGGCATGGCCACCCTGCATCCCCCGGATTGCGGGGAGGCTAAACTCCAAACCAGCCATTTCACTCCGACGCAACGAGAGGGTTAAGGGCAAGTATGATATTGAGGGCGCTTCTGAAACGGACGAGCCGCAGTTTCGCGTCAGGACCGAAGGATATCCGAATCGCACTGTCGATTCTTCCATCGTCCAACCCCATTGCTGTCAGCACATGACTCGGCTTGTAACTCGCCGACGTGCATGCCGAACCATTGCTCACGGCGATCAGATTCTTGGTGGACATCATGAAAGCTTCGCTGTCGAGACCGGGGAAGCTGACATTCAGCACATGCGGCTGGCAGCGGGCGGGGTCGCCGTTGATGTGGTGGTCGACGCGGGCGAGGTCGCGCAGGAGTTGCTCGCGCAGGCGGAGGGCGGCGGTGCGGCGGGTGGGCCATTCCAGGGCGGCCAGGCGCGTGGCTTCGCCCAGGCCGACGGCGAGAGCCACGGGAACGGTGCCGGGACGCAGGCCGCGTTCCTGTCCGCCGCCGAACTGCAGCGGTTGGACCGGGCGCTTTTGTGAGCCACGTCGTCGGACGAGCAGTGCCCCGATCCCCTGCGGGCCGTAAATCTTGTGGCTGCTGACGGAGACCATGTCGGCCTTCAACCGCTTCAGCGCCTCGACCTCCTTGCCGAACGTCTGGGCCGCGTCGGTGTGGAACAGTGTGTCTGAGCCACGCAGGAGGGTGGCGATCTCTTCGACCGGCTGCAGGATGCCGGTTTCGTTGTTGGCGTGCATCACGCTGACCAGCAGCGTGTCGGGCCGCAGCAGCCGCTGGATGGTGGCCGGCTCGACGTAGCCACCGGACGTGACTGGCGCGAGGTCGACTGCAAACCCCAACTGCGTCATCCGCTCCAGGGGCTCCAGGACCGCCTTGTGTTCAATCGCCGTGGAAATGATGTGCTTGCGGCCAGTGCGTTCGCCATGCTCGGCCAGGCCGAGAATCGCCAGGTTGTTGCTCTCCGTGGCTCCACTGGTGAAGAACACCTCCTCGGGCTGAGCCCCCAGCATGTCAGCCACCTGCCGCCGCGCGTTCTCGACCGCCTCCTTCGACTTCTGCCCGTAACTGTGCGTCCGGCTCCCGGCATTGGAGGGCGTGAGAAACCACGGCAGCATGACTTCCAGCACGCGCGGATCGAGCGGCGTGGTCGCGTTGTAATCCAAATAGAGCGGATCGGAATGGGCTTGGGTCCAGGCGCGAATCTCGTCGCTCGTCCCGCAGTATTGGCCGACCCCGCCGATTCGCACCTTGTTGACAATCGGGGGCGCAGCGCGTGGCTCACGGATCGTCAGCCGGAACGAAGCCACAGTGGTTCCGTCCGGTGCCTCCACCACCCCCGATTCCTGCCCGTGGTCGCCGTCGCAAACAGTGACCTCATGGCCGGGAAAACTGCGCCGCACGCGGTCGAGCGCCTCGTTGTAAGGGATGGGGGGCATTGTCGATTTTCGATTTTTGATTTTCGATTGGTCGTGTGGCAGAACCTGATTTCAGAGCGATCGCAGCCATTGGCTTCAACAAATGAGCCGGCACGCGTTAGCGTCCGGTTCGGGCGGCGTTGCAAACCGGACGCTAACGCGTGCCGGCTGATGGAGGAAATTGTTGGACACAAATGCACTCGCTGGCGTGTCGGGCTGATATGTCGGAGCAACACCCGCGCACGGTCAGCCACCAGTCGAAAACCCGCCTCCACGGTATCCGATGGGTTGACTCTTTGGAAGTTAAATGCATAGTGGTTGGAAGTGAAACATTTCACTTCCAACAATGGTTTGCCGTGGCCAGTTTCGAGTACCATTTTCCGTCGATCCGCGGTGTCCAGGCGGGGCGGGAGTACTACGTTTCGATGTGCCCGCTGCGGCTGATTCCGCGGATCTTCCTGTTCGACGAAGAGGAGCTGCGGCCGGAGCTGCGGGCACAGCGGGTGCTGAACAAGCAGCGGATCCCCGAGATGGCGCGGTACATCAGCGCCAACACCACGGACTACACCTTCTCGGCCCTGACCGCCTCAATCGACGGGCGGGTGAAGTTCGAGGCTCTGGGCGACCCGGCGGCCGAACGCAGCCTGGGCACGCTGCGCGTGCCGATGAACGCCAAGTTCGTCATCAACGACGGCCAGCACCGCCGCAAGGCGATTGAAGTCGCCCTGCATGACCACCCCGACTTGGGCGACGAGACGATTGCCGTCGTGTTCTTTGTCGATGTGGGGCTCAAACGCTGCCAGCAGATGTTTGCCGATCTGAACCGCCACGCGGTCCGACCCACGCCCTCGCTGGGGCTGTTGTATGACCACCGGGATTTGGGAGCCACGCTCGCCAAGGATGTGATGGAGCGGGTGCCGGTGTTCAACGGGCTGACCGAGGTGGAGCGCAGCACGATCTCCAACCGGTCGATCAAGCTGTTCACGCTGAGCGGGATCCACAACGCCACGCAGGCCCTGCTGCAGGGGCTGGACTTGAAATCGCACGAGGCACTGGCCAGCCTGGCGGCTGAGTACTGGAACGAGGTCAGCCGGCACATGCCCGACTGGCTGCTGGCGAAAGACCGGAAGATCAGCGCGGCCGACCTGCGGCGGGACTTTATTCATGCCCACACGCTGGCCCTGGCCGCACTGGCCCGCGTGGGCCACACGCTGTTATCGCAGCACCGCAGCGAGTGGAAGGCGCGGCTCAAACCGCTGGGGTCGCTCGACTGGTCGCGCGAGAACGCCGCCCAGTGGGAAGGGCGGGCGATGAACGCCGGCCGGCTGTCGAAAAAAAGCATCAACGTGACGCTGACGGGCAACCTGATCAAGCAGCACCTCGGGCTGCCCCTGACCGCCGATGAGCAGTCGCTCGAATCGAAACTGAAGAGGAGGGCGAAATGAGCGCCGCGCCGGCCATGAACAACAACTCGGCGTTTGCGGAGATGGGGCTCGCCAAAACCGTCAAGGCGGTCTGCGACGAGATTCGCGAACTGTACCTGTGGGATCAGATTCCGTGGGTCGTCGGCTACAGCGGCGGCAAGGACTCCAGCGCCGTCCTGCAACTGATCTGGCTGGCTCTCAAAGAACTGCCGCCCGAGCAGCGGCGCAAGCCGGTGCATGTCATCTCCACGGACACACTGGTCGAGCAGCCCGTGGTCGCGGCCTGGGTCACGGCGTCACATCTGAAGATGAAGGCCGCCGCGGCCGAACAGGGGATGCCGATCACCCCGCACAAGTTGACGCCCGACGTGAAGGACACCTTCTGGGTCAACCTGATTGGCAAGGGCTACCCCGCGCCGCGCAAGCTGTTCCGCTGGTGTACCAGCCGGATGAAAATCAACCCGTCGAACAACTTCATCCGCGACGTGGTGCGGGAAAGCGGCGAGGCGATTCTGGTGTTGGGAACCCGCAAGGCCGAAAGCCAGCGGCGGGCACTCAACATGGCAAAGCTGGAAACCAAGCGCGTCCGCGAACGGCTGACCCCCAACAAAAGCCTGCCGAATTCGCTGGTCTACACGCCGATTGAGGACTGGACCAACGACGACGTGTGGCTCTTCCTGATGCAGGTCAAAAACCCCTGGGGACACACCAACAAGTCGCTGCTGGGGATGTATCAGGGAGCCTCCGCCGACGGCGAGTGCCCCCTGGTGGTGGACACCACGACGCCCAGTTGCGGCAACAGCCGCTTCGGCTGCTGGGTCTGCACAGTGGTCGACAAAGACCGCTCGATGGAGGCCATGATCAAGAATGACGATGAAAAAATCTGGATGATGCCGTTGTTGGAACTGCGGAACGATCTGGGGGATTTTTCCAAAGAGAAGGAACGCCGCGACTACCGACGAATGAGCGGGCGCGTGCAACTGTTTCATGACAGCGTCGTCCGCGGTCCCTACACCAAGGAGTCGCGGGCATACTGGCTGCGGCGCGTGTTCGAGGCCCAGCGCGATCTGCGGCAACTGGGGCCGGACGAGTTTCGCGACATTGAGCTGATCTCGATGCCGGAACTGCACGAGATTCGCCGGATCTGGCTTTACGAGAAACACGAATTCGACGACAGCCTGCCGAAGCTCTATCAGGAAGTCTTCGACGAGGCACTGCCGGTGACGGCCTCGGATGACAACCTGCTGCGGGCGGAGGACTGGTCGATTCTGCAGGAAGTCTGCGGCGAAGATCAGGAGTTCTTCCAACTGCAGGCGAGCCTCCTGGACATCGAACGGGAGTTTCGCGGGATGTCCCGGCGGGCGGGCATCTACGAAGCACTCGATGACCGGCTGCGGGCCGGACAGTACAGCAACGAATTAGAGGCGCTGGCCATTCGGAACGATGAAGAGGATCGACGCAATGAGATCGACAAGGATGTGGAATCGGCGAGCGTCATTCAACGGGTGTTGTTTGAAGCAAGTGCTGCGGAGGAGGACACGGCCGGCGGATCAGTAGAAATGTCCTCATGATTTTGCAGCAACTGACCCTGCGCAACTTCGGGCTGTACTGCGACGAACATCTGTTCGACCTGGCCCCGGCGGTCAAGCGGCAGCGCGTCGCACCGATCATCCTTTTTGGCGGGATCAACGGCGGCGGCAAAACCACGATCCTGGACGCCATTCAACTGGTGCTCTATGGCAACCGCGCGCGCTGTTCGAAGCGCGGTGACAAGGCCTACGACGATTTCCTGAGGGAGTCGATCCATCACGGCGTGGATCCGGCGATGGGCGCGGCCATCCAGCTTTGCTTCCGCTTTGCCGCCGAAGGCGAAGAGCATCTGTATGAAGTCACACGCGCCTGGTCCGTGGTGCGCGACCGGGTGAAGGAACGGGTCGAAGTTCAGAAAGACGGCGAACCCGATGGTTGGCTGTCGGAAAACTGGAATCAGGTGGTCGAAGAGCTGATCCCGTTTGGCATTGCCCAGCTTTGTTTCTTCGATGCCGAGAAAATCCGCTTCCTGGCCGAGGATGAAACCAGTTCAGCAGCGCTGGGATTGGCGATTAAATCGCTACTGGGATTGGACCTGGCCGAACGCCTCGTGGCGAATGCTGGCACATTGGAGGCCCGGCTCGCCCGAAAGACCCGCAAATCGCCCGACTTGGAGGAAGCCACGCGTCTGGAGACGGCGTTGAAGCAAAAGCAGGACGAAATTGAACGGGTGCAATTGGAAAAGGGTGCCGTCGAGAATCCGCGTCAGCGGGCAACGAAGCGGTTGAAAGATGCCGAGGAGGCGTTCGCCAAGGTGGGCGGCAAGCTTTGGAAGCAGCGCGAACAGCTCACAAAGCGCCGCGGTGAACTGGAGTTTCAACTTCGCGCCTGCCAAGAACGGCTGGTGACACTGTCGGCCAGCGAACTGCCGCTGGTCCTGGTGGCCGGGTTGGTCGACGATGTTTCGACGCAGGTGCATCAGGAGACGATGGCGAGCGAAACGGACATTATCACCCGGCTGCTGACGAAGCGTGACGAGAAACTGCTGGCACTGCTGAAGCACGAGAAAGTTCGAGGCGAAGTCGTGCAGCGGGTGGCCACATTTCTGGACGCGGAGCGTCCGCAAAAGGGAGTTGGAAGCAAGCCACGGCTGCGGCTTTCGGACAGCGCACGGCGGGGGCTGGAACACCTGCTTGCGCGGGGGCTCAAGGAGCATCGAGAAACCGCCACACAGTTGCTCGCGGAACTGGACAAGGGGCGCAGAGAGTTGGAGCAGGTTCAGCGGAGCCTGGCCGCGACACCGGACGAAGAGGCGCTGCACGGCGTCTCCGAGGAACTGAAAGCCGCGGCGAGTGACACTGCCGAATTGAACCAGCAGGCAGTCCGGCTGGAGAAGCAACTCGAAGCCCTTGTCGCTGAACGCGGGGAGATCAACGAGCGCTTGAAAAAACTGCAGCGGAAGGTGCTCGACGAGCAGATTCAATCCGAAGAGGGAGGCCGCATGGCCGCGCTACTGCAGCGGACACAGGGGACGATGAAGCAGTTCCTGCGGTTGGCCACGCATCGCAAGATCGACCGGCTGTCGGGGCTGGTGTCCGATTGTTTTCGGTATCTGCTGCGGAAGAAGACGCTCGTGCAGCGGGTGTTGATCGCCCCCGATACGTTCGCCATCACGCTCGTGGATGATTCTGGCCGCACGGTGGCGAAGGAGCGGCTGTCCAAGGGAGAAAAGCAGATCTTTGCCATTTCGGTGCTGTGGGGGTTGTCGCAGGCGTCGGCGCGGCCGCTGCCGGCGATCATTGACACGCCAATGGCCCGGTTGGACGTGGCTCACCGCCGGCAGCTTGTCGAGAAGTATTTTCCCCGCGCGAGCCACCAGGTGATCATCCTGTCGACCGACACGGAGATCGAGCGGAACTACTTTCACGAACTGCAGCCCCACATCGCCCGCGCCTATCACCTGAACTACGACGAAGCCCGCAAACGGACGGTCGCCACCGAGGGGTATTTCTGGGACGCCGAGCCACGGGCGGAGGGGTCGGAAGGAGCTTGAAGCAGATCCGCCTCTCGGCACAGGCGAAGGAACAACTGATCCGGCTGAAGACGCGGACGGGAATTTCCCAATGGAACATCCTGTGCCGCTGGGCGTTCTGCCTGTCGCTGGCGGAGCCGATGCCACCGACCCCGATTGAAATCCCCGCCGACAGCAACGTCGAAATGAGCTGGACGGTGTTCGGCGGAGACTTTCATGAATTGTATTTCGCCCTGCTGACGGAACGCACGGTGCAGGATGGAATCGAGATCGCGCCCGAGAATCTGAGCCGCCAGTTCCGGCTGCACCTGCACCGCGGCATCGGATATCTGGCCACGCCGAACAAGGTGCGGTCAATTGGCGATCTGGTGGGTCTCGTGCGCTGAGCCAAGCAAAAAATTCACCGCCCGTTCCATCCACCCGCTGTCCCAGCGATGTTCGCGGCTGGGGCCGTCCTGGTAATCGTGGGGGATGCCGAGGCGGAGAAGGTGGTAGTGCAGGAACTGGTGCTGGCCGCGGAAGTCGGAGTGGCCGTAGAGGCCCAGGCGGGGGGCCGGGTGTGGCTGTGGGCCGCCGAGAGTCGTGGCTTGATTCAACAGGTCGACGATGCAGTACCGGTTCATGTTCTCCTGAGTCCCGAACACCGTGGCCATCCCGTAGCGGTTCGGGGTTTCCCAGGCCAGCGGTGAGTCGAAGGCCGCCGCTTTGTGAAACAGGTGCGGATGCCGCAGCAGCAGGCTGTAGGCTCCCCAGCCGGATTTGCTGAAGCCCAGCAGCAACCGCCGTGGCTCGGTGTCCGCGGTGTATCCGTAGGCGTTCTCCACGAACGGCAGCACGACCTGCAACAAATGGCTCTCCTGCTGGATCTCGGCGTTCGTGGGATGATTCGCATACCACGGGGCCTGCATGAACGTCGGCTTCACGCAGACCATGTGCGGGACGTTCACACACTCCAGCTTCGCCACCTCGGCCAGGCAATCGCCGCATTCCGACCGGTCGAGGACCTCCACCGGCAGCACGTACAGGTAACACGTCGCCGAGCCGGGCTCGAACCCGTCTGGCAGCAGGACATGCACCGGCGGATTCCCCACCTGAAACGGACTGTCTGGCTGGTGAGTCTCAAGGCGCATACCCCATCTCCGCCGCAGGCTGGATGGCTCCGGTTCTCTAGGATCGAATGTAAACGGAAAAAGCGATCGAGTCGATGAACCTTCTGTGGTAGCATTCACCCCGTGACGCTCTCGCTCCTTCCCGTTGCACTGTCGTCCATCCCCTCTCCCGCCGGGCTGTGGAGCCTGACAGTTGAGCATGATCCATGCCGCGAAAAATCCGAGAACTGATTGCAGACTTGGAAGCGGCTGGCTTCTGCAACATTGGTGGAAAAGGCAGCATCGAAGTCTTTCTCATTCCCGTATTGCCAAGGCCGTCACCATCTCTGGAAAATCGGGGGATGATGCGAAGCTCGATCAGGAAAGAGCTGTCAAGCGCGCCATTGAGGAGTCACAGTCGTGAGAGAGGGTGCCCAATACGTCAAAATCGTTGAATGGTCGGTGGAAGACGACTGTTACGTGGGGAGTGCACCTGGACTGTTTTATGGTGGGTGTCACGGACAAGACGAACAGCAGGTGTTTGAAGAACTGTGCCAGATCGTTGAGGAAACCATCGAAAGCTATCGTCGCGACGGAAAGCCGTTGCCTCCGCCAACGGCAGGTCGCGATTTCGCGAACAAGATGCAGGATGTCGCCTGAGCGTCCGTGCGAGAAATCTAGGGGACGGACAGGTGTCGACTGCCGGGCAAGTCCTGCCGCCATTCACGGATGTCCAAGTGGCGAGCCTCAACGAGTACCAGTCGTCTGGAGTCTTCCACCCGTTCATCCTGCCTCATCCTTTCAATCCTTTTCATCCTGTCCCGCTCCTAATCAGGACTGCCGCCTCGCTGGGTTGATTTTGCGCGGACCTTGGTTTTTCGCAGACTCGCAGGCTGCGTGAGGTTCTGCTATCGTCGCGGGACTCCAGTTCACCCACTTCAACCCACCTCCTGTCAATGATCTCCTTCATGGCGGATCGGGTGGCGGGGACGCAGATGGCCGATCTTTGAACTGAGACGGGCCGGATGCGACGAATTGGAGAAGCGCTCTACCCAGGGGCCGTGCCGCGCCCCGGGCATGAATTCAGGACCAGCAACGACCGTGTCGCGGCGACCGACCGGGCGGGAGGAACTTGAATCGTGCCACGACATTCGACACTTGCCGACGGACGCCGGAACATGCCCGAACCAGAACGGACGCTCGCGCTCTTCATCGACTTTGAGAATCTGGCCCTCGGATTTCGGGGCAAGAACGACCGCTTCGACATCAAGCGGGTCCTGCGGCGCATGGTCGAGAAGGGCAAGATCGTCGCCAAGAAGGCCTACGCCGACTGGGGCCGCTTCTCGAACTACACCGAGGCCCTGCACGAAGCCGCCATCGAACTGATCGAGATTCCCCGCCGCAACCAGACCGGCAAGAACTCCGCCGACATCCGCCTGTGCGTGGATGCGATGGACCTCGCGTACTCGAAGGATCACATCAACACCTTCATTATCGTCTCGGGTGACAGCGATTTTTCGCCGCTGGTCTCGAAGTTGAAGGAACTGGGCAAGCATGTCATCGGACTGGGGATGCAGCCCTCGACCTCTGAACTGCTCCGCGACAACTGCGATGAGTTCATCTACTACGAGGATCTGGAAGACGGAACGACAGCCGCGAGCGTGCCGGCCCTCGACGTGAAGGTCTCCGATGGACAGAAAAAGGCGTTCGCGCTGCTGCTCGACTCGCTGCTGGCACTCCGCCGCGAAAACAAGAACGTGCTCTGGTCATCCATGATCAAAGACACCATCAAGCGGAAGAAGCCATCGTTCAATGAAACGTATCACGGCTACCGCACCTTCAGCGCGCTGCTGGAGGACGCCGAGAAGAACGGCCTGGTGGAGCTGGAAACCGAAGGCCGCAGCGGGACCTATGTCGTGAGCCGGTTCGGCGATGAACTCAAGGAGGACGCTGAAGCCGCAGCCGCCGAGGGCGAAGGTGGCGAAGCCGCCGCCGGGGAAGGCCCGCGTGCCCGTTCCCGCCGCCGTCGCCGCCGTGGTGGACGTGGTCGCGGCCCGGCCGATGCCAATGGCACGCAGCCCGCTGCCGCCGCGGCCGATGGCAAGGTCGACAGTTACGATGACGACGCGGACGACGGCAACTCCCGTGGCGACAGCGACTGGTTCGACGACCTGCCATTTTAACCGCTCCAGCCGGGTGAGGTCGCTTTCGCGAGGCATCTGACCAAGGGGCCAATCTTGGCAGTGGAATTTCAAATTTCACAGTAAATTGCCTTAAGACGACGCATGTAAGTCTGCCTCAGAAAGGTTGTGGACAGGATTGAAGAGGATCGGAAAGGATGAAACAGGATTTGGACGTTGTCGGCACCCGACCGAAGCTGATCCTTTCTGATCCTTTTTCGTCCCTTTCATCCTGTCCAAATTTCATGCGTGATTTCCGTCCACTAAAAAGTCCGCCGCTTCATCGTGGAATCTAGCCGACAGTTCGACGCCGCCAAACAGACTGTGAAATTTTAAATCTGAAATTTGAAATTACTTAGACCATAAGTCCGGCCACGTCGGTCAAGCCACCGGATTGCTGGAAAGAACGCAGCGTCCCGCCCCGAGTTTTCGCATGTCGTCTGCCAGCGAATCTGCTTCGCCACCGTCCCGCGATGAACTCGCGCTCAAGTACCTCGAACTGCTCCCCTACGAACCGTATCCGGTGCAGGAACGGGCACTCTTCGCCTATTTCGAATCCGATGAGGGGGTGCTGGTTTGTGCGCCCACGGGAACCGGCAAGACGCTGATCGCCGAGGCGGCGGCCTTTGAAGCGCTGACCACCGGTTCGATCGTCTACTACACCACGCCGCTGATCGCGCTGACCGATCAGAAGTTTTTGGAGATGCAGGACGCCGCCGAGCGGTGGGGGTTCAAGCGGGAAGACGTGGGCCTGGTCACCGGCAACCGCCGCGTGAACCCGGACGCCAAGGTCCTGGTGGTCGTGGCTGAGATTCTGTTAAACCGTCTGCTGCAGCCGGACGCGTTCGACTTCAACAGTGTTTCCGCTGTCGTGATGGATGAGTTCCACAGCTTTGCCGACCCCGAGCGGGGTATCGTCTGGGAATTCACGCTGTCGCTCCTGCCGCGGCACATCCGGTTGCTGCTGCTCTCGGCCACGGTGGGGAACGCGGTCGAGTTTTTGGGGTGGCTGCGGGTGAGCCACAAGCGGAGTCTGGAACTGGTGCAGAGCAGCGACCGCAAGGTGCCGCTGCTGTTCCAGTGGGTGGCCGACAAGATGCTGACGGAGCATCTGGAGGAGATGGCGCAGGGAGACGCGGAAACACGCCGCACACCGGCCCTGGTGTTCTGCTTCAACCGCGATGAATGCTGGTCGGTGGCGGAAGAACTCAAGGGCAAGTCGATGCTGGCGGAGGGTCAGCAAAAGCAGCTTGTGACCCTGTTGAACGGTTACGACTGGACGAAGGGCGTGGGCCCAAAGCTCAAACAGATCCTGATGCGCGGCGTCGGTGTGCATCATGCGGGGCTGCTGCCCAAGTATCGGCGAATTGTCGAGACTCTGTTTCAGAAGAAGCTGCTGTCGATCTGCGTCTGCACCGAGACCCTGTCGGCGGGAATCAATCTGCCGGCCCGCTCGGTCGTGCTGCCTTCTCTGCTCAAGGGGGCTCCTGGCCGGCAGAAGATCATCGATGCCAGCTCGGCCCACCAGATTTTTGGGCGTGCCGGGCGGCCGCAGTTCGACAAGCAGGGCTATGTCTACGTGCTGCCGCATGAAGACGATGTCCGCATTCTGCGGTGGAAGGAGAAGTACGATCAGATCCCGGAGGACACGAAGGATCCGGGGCTGATGAAGGCCAAGAAGGCGATGAAGAAGAAGATGCCGACGCGGAGCCAGACGCGGCAGTATTGGAACGAGGCCCAGTTCGACAAGGTGCGGGTCGCTCCACCGCGGGACCTGATCAGCCAGGGTCCGCTGCCGTGGCGGATGCTCGCATACATGCTGCAGATCTCGCCGGATGTCGAGCGCGTGCGGCAACTGGTTCACAAGCGGTTGATGGAACCCAAGCAACTGCAGCAGGCGGAAAAGCATCTGCACCAGATGCTGCTGACACTGCATGCGCTGGGCGTGGTCAAGCTTCAGCCCGACCCTCCGCTACCGCCGGAAGAGCAGCCTGCGGAAGCCACCCCTGCGGCGGACGCCCCGCCCGCGCCGGCCAAGCGTTCGGTGATGGCTCAACTCATTCTTGAGGCTTTGCAGACCCAGCACGAAGCCACGGGCACGGGGCCGGTCCCGGTTGATCTGCATCCGACAGCGGAGGCTGAGTACCGGCCGGAGTATGCGTATCCGACCGAACGGATGATGGACTTTTTCCAGTTTCGCAGCATCAACCCGGTGTTCGCGTTGTTCCTACTGGATCAGATGGCGATTGCCGATCCGCACGAGCGGCTGCTGGCGTTCGAGAGCGTGCTGGAGTTGCCGAAGTCGCTCATCCGCTATGTCCGCGTGCCGAACTACGAACGGATGCCGGCCGGTTCGCTGGCCCGCAACAAGGTGGACATTGAGCTGGTGGCGCGGGGCTTGATCCCTGCGGGCGACCTGTATCCCGCGTGGGATCCGGACATCCCCTTCGAAGAGCGCAAATACGCTCCGACGCTGGGCGAAAAGCTGCGGATGCTGTTCGAAGCCGAATATCCCAACGTGCATGGCGTGTTTGTCCAGCCGGTCTGGGCGGCGGGCGACCTCTTGGAGTTTGGCGGCGACTTTCAAAACTACATCGGCGGTCGGGACCTGACCAAGCAGGAGGGCCTGCTGTTCCGGCACCTGTTGCGGCTGATTCTGCTCTTGGGCGAGTTCGCGGAGGTTGTGCCGCCGGGCATGGAGGGCGCGGCCTGGCGCGCGGAGCTGCGTGACTGGGCCGACAAGTTCACCGCAACCTGCCACGCCGTCGACCCCAAGAGCACGGAGAGTACTCTGGCGCACGCTGTCGACCGGGATCTGGTCGTCAAGGAAGCGGAAATCGCCGTGGCCACCGCGGAAGACGTCGCCCATCCCCCGGTGGTGCCGGTGCCGGCAACTGTTGCCGTTGGTGAGGGAGAGTCTGTCACTCAACCGGAACCAGAACCTGAGCCACTGGCAGATGACTTTGGGGCGGAGATTCTGGATTCGGAATAGCCAACCGTAGAATGGGCTTCAGCCCATCTCGAGCGACTTACGCTCCCTCCCAAACCCCACGATCAACGAACAGCATTCTTCAATCGCTGATCACCTCCGCCGAGGCAACGAGGCAACTGGCAGCCACCCCTCCATTTGCATTCACCGGTGGACTGCTCTACATTGCACGTCTTGTCGGGCATTCTCGGCGAATTTCAATGAAATTGAGTGATTATGGAAATCTTGATCGGCGCCGCAGTGATTTTCGCACTGATCGTCCTGTTCATTTTCTTCGTGATTTTCGTCAAGTACTTCAATGTGTGGCTTCAGGCCAAGGTGACTCGCGCGGATGTGACGCTGTGGTCGCTGATCGCCATGTCGTTCCGCAAGGTGAACGCGAAGCTCATTGTTGAGTCCAAGATCATGGCGGTGCAGGCCGGCCTCGACCGGATGAGCACCAATGCCCTTGAAGCCCACTATCTCGCGGGCGGCAATGTCCGCCGCGTCGTTCAGGCGATCATCGTGGCTCAGCGGGCCAAGATCGATCTCGACTGGGACACCGCCGCCGCCATCGACCTCGCCGGCCGCAACGTGCTGGAAGCCGTGCAGACCAGCGTCGATCCCAAAGTCATCGACTGTCCCGATCCCCGCCGCACTGGTCGCTCCACATTGGACGGCGTGGCTAAGAACGGCATTCAACTCAAGGCCCGCGCCCGTGTGACCGTGCGCACCAACCTGGCTCAGCTCATCGGCGGAGCCACGGAAGAGACGGTCATCGCCCGCGTCGGCGAGGGGATCGTGTCGGCCATCGGCTCATGCAACACGCACGCCGAAGTGCTCGCGAACCCGATGCTGATCGCCAAAGCGGTGCTCGACAAGAGCCTCGATTCGCAGACCGCCTTTGAAATCGTGTCGATCGACATCGCCGACATTGATGTCGGCGACAACATCGGTGCCCGCCTGCAGGCCGACCAGGCCGAGGCCGACATGCGCGTGGCCCGCGCCCACGCCGAAGAGCGCCGCGCCATGGCCGTCGCCTTTGACCAGGAGATGAAGGCCCTGACCCAGGAAAACCGCGCCAAGGTGGTTCTGGCCGAAGCTGAAATTCCCCGGGCCATTGGCGATGCCTTCCGCATGGGAAACCTGCGGGCGGCACCGGAGAAGACGTGAGCCGCAGTGGCATGCCAACGTTTTAGTTCAATGCAATTTCAGATTTCAGATTTCAGATTTCAGATTTCAGATTTCAGATTTCAGATTTCACGGTTTGTGCAGCGACATCGAACTGTCGACTGAGCTTCAGTGGTGTGAACGTAACTTCTCCCCCGCAGAGCGAATCTTGCGAAAAAGCATTTTACTGTGAAATTTGAAATCTGAAATTTGAAATTGCATCGAATTCAGAGACGGGACTATTGTCGGAATCGTCAGATCTGAGATTCCACCAGCCTGCCCGCATCAACACTTCGAGATCTGATGTTGAACTCTGGCGGGCCACCTCTGGAATTTCGCCGGCTCCTCGCGGCAGTGATCTGCGTGGTGTCACTGACCGGGCTCGGCTCAAACTCGGTCCATGCCGAAGATCCGCGGTACACGGCGGTGTTTGCCAACGGCACGCGGGTGGATGGCAAGGATCTGCACGACTGGCACGATCCCAAGAGCCAGCCCCGGCTGGACAACCAGAGTCTTGTTGAGCCACCGGTCCGGTGGCTCCAGGACAACACGCGCTCTGGCACCCCCACCGCCCTGCCGCCAGCCTTTGTCGAGCTGCGTGGCGGAGACCGGTTGCCAGGCCGCGTCACCAGTGCGGAGGACGGCTCCGAGAGCATTGCCGACCGCTGGCCGCCGCATGTCATTGTCCAGCCCGATGTCAACGTGCTGCCGGCCGAGGCGCGGTTTGCCGGGGTCCGCGTGGTCGCCCGGTGGCTCCGCCGGGTGGTGTGGCAGCGGCGCGACGACGACCGCTACCAGCCGGGCACGCTGTTCCTCCGCGATGGCCGGCAGCTCGCCTATCGGGCGATTCGCTGGGCCAACACGGGAGTGCGGGTCCTGCTTGAAGCCGAGACGCGTGAAATCCCCTACAGCGACCTGGCGGAGCTGCACCTTCCACAGGCGGATTTTTGGGATCAGTATTTTGAACAACTGGCGGTCCTTTCTCCCGAGGGCACCAGCCCGCTGCTCCAGCTTGAGACCGTTGACGGACTGCGGGCAACCGCTTCAGCCGAGCGGTTTCGGCCGCTGACCCTTGGTGGCGGTGACCGGCAAAACTGGCGGCACTTGGTCCAGCCGGCGTGGGCGCTGGAGCCGCTGTGGGTTCGTTTTCCCACCATCCGGCAATGGCGGTTTTTTGCCGCCAACGACCTCCCACTGACCGTGGTCGACCCGCTCGCGGTCACGCAACGGACGCTGCTGGGCGGTGGCTCGCAGCCACGGCTCAACAGCAATGTGCTGGGCGGTCCGCTGCGGTCGGGGGATCTGGCGTTTGGCTGGGGCGTGGGAGTCCAAACCTACAACCTGCTCGAGTTTCCCGTCCCTGCGGCGGCACGGTCGTTTCAAAGCCGCTTCGCCCTCGACCGCGCCGTCGGGCGCGGTGGCTGCGTGAAGGCGGCGGTGTACACCGGCCCACTGGACGCCGCCCCGCTGTTCCAATCGCCCATCATCGTGGGCACCTCCCCGGCCATCGACACGGGTGTGCTGCCCTTGGCTTTTGCCGACCAGGCTCCGCGACGGCTGGCGCTGGTGGCAGACCCGGTGTTGAAGGAGCGCCCGGCGGGTGCCGACCCGTTTGAAATTCGCGATCTTTGCGACTGGCTGGAACCGGTCCTGCAGCTTGATCCCCTGCTCTATCCGCAGGAGTTGAAACAGCGGGCCTCCCTGTCGATTCCGGCCTGGCAGGACTGGACTCCCGCCGCCATGCCGCCCGGCTCGCTCGCCGTTCAAAACCAATGGGATGACGCGGCCGGGGCGAAGTTATTTCGTGTGCAGGCTGTGCCTCGGCTGGGCTTCCATGCGATGTCTCGCAAACTCACGGTCAGCGACCGGCAAAAGTTTTTGCTGCTGGCGGTGAGCCGGGTGAACAATGAACCGTGTTCGCTGCAGGTGTCGATCGACAAGCGGGTGGTGGGCGAGTTTGAGCCACCGCTGCGGCCCGGCCACCAGGATGCCGATCCGCTGTTGATCCCCGTGGAAGCCTATCGCGGCAAGTCGATTCAAATTGAAGTGTCGCAGATGAGCACGCAGCCACAGGCGTGGCTCGATTGGCGGAACCTGGCGCTCGTCGAGGAGACTCCGCTGCTCAGATGCCTGTTCGATGAGGATGACGCCTTCCCGGCTACGCTGCCTGGCGAGGCGGTGGCCCGGTTTGAAACGGCCGACCATGAACGCGGAATCGGTTCCCTGCGGATGAGCCCCGGCCAGCGCGGCGAGCCGAACCTGGGGTTCAACCTGCCCATCCGCGAGAACCCGCGGCTCGGTGAATACCGGTATGTGCGGTTTGCCTGGAAGAAGCTGGGCGGCGGGTCGATCGGCCTGCATCTGGCCCACGACGGTCAGTTTGCACCCGAAGAGACGAACATGGCCCGGGCCAGTTTTCGCTATGCCGCCGGTGTCGACCGCCGGGAGAAACGCCGGTCGGCGATCATCGACGGCATGAAACCGAACGAATGGCAGGTGGTGACCCGCGACCTCTACGCCGACTTCGGCCCGTTCCAGTGGACTGGATTCATGCTCGACGCCCCCGACGGCGACGGGGCTCTGTTCGATGGCATCTACCTCGCCCGCCGCCGCGAAGATCTGGAAGCCCTGGCCGTCCCCAAGTCCGAAGACTTGTTGACCCGCCTCCCCGCCGACCTCCGCCAGCAGGTGCTCGCCCCGCTTCCAGCCACGGTTGTCGCCCCCAACCTCCCACAGAGCGTGGCTGGCCTCTTCCAAGCCGCCTTGAGCGATTTCAACCCCGGCTTCAGCACCCGCCAATCGGGTCACGAAGGGATCTGGCTCCTCAAAGAGTTCCGCGCCCGCCCCCGCATCCTC
>JAKFUF010000106.1 GCA_021732845.1 Planctomycetaceae bacterium
GGGGTTGGGCCGGCTGCGGGAGCTGTTCACGGCGGTCCGCGGAGCGGGGCTGGCAGAAAACCAGGTGGCTCTCGACCTGTCGATTGCCCGGGGCCTCGATTATTACACGGGCACCATCTACGAGACCTTTCTCACGGCCGACCCAAAAATCGGCAGCGTCTGTTCCGGCGGCCGCTACGACAACCTCGCGGGGCTGTTCACCAATCAGAAACTGCCCGGTGTCGGTGCCAGCCTGGGGTTGGACCGGTTGCTCGCCGCCCAGGAGACATTGGGGATGATCTCCACCAGTGCCACGCCCGCCCAGATCTTCATCGTTCAGTTCGACGCCGCGCGGCTGCCGGCCTACCTCGCGCTGGGTCGGGAACTGCGTGCGGCGGGCTTCAATGTCGAGGTCTATCCCGAAGCCAAACAGGTCGGCAAGCAGTTGAAGTACGCGGACAAAAAGGGGATTCCACTGGCGATCATTGCCGGCGAGAACGAGTTTGCCGCCGGTGTTTGGCAAGTGAAGGACCTGCGCCAGACCAAGGTGGAGAAGGACGACAACAAGGCGTCAGTGACGACCGCGGAACTCCTGCCGCGGCTGCGGGAACTGCTGCGGAACTGAGAGCTTTGGCGAGTCGAGCACATATCTGTGGTCGCCGTTGGTTCTCATAACAAAAGTGTCCGACGATGTGATAACGGACGCGTCAAGTTGGGGCTGACGTGGACTCACCATTTCTTCGTTACCTTCGTTTGCTTCTGTTCCAACATCACTCAGGTCTCTACCCAGACGGCTATCTCGAAAGGTAGCGGATTGGCGGCGTCCGAGGGTGAAACGCGAATGAGCCAAAAAAGTTTTGAACAGAAGGAAACAAAGGAAACGAAGTCTAGGGATCAAAGCTCACTCTTGTCGGCCATGTGAGATTTCCGATGTCAACTTTGTGATTTCAAATTTCGCACTAAAAGGCTGTGATTCGAACCTTCAATTGTTTCCCGCCAGCCTTTTTGGCCCGCGCGGCGGAAGCAGGCTCGGGCAATCAACAATCGTCACGGTCTCGCGCGGATTGGCCAGACGTGATATAGTACGCGGCAGATCCCCAAACTCCATTGGAGCGAGCCAATGTTGAGACGTTTTTTGCCGCGTGGATTGCTCGCGGTTCTCCTGCTGAGTTCGTGGCAGTGCATTCTCCCCGTGCCCGCCGTCGCCCGGCCGCCGAATGTGCTGTTCATCGCCATCGACGACCAGAATGACTGGGTCGGCACGCTCGGGGGACATCCGTTGGCGAAGACTCCACATCTGGACGGACTGGCTCGGCGCGGAACGGTATTTTTGAATGCACATTGTCAGGCACCGCTGTGCAATCCGTCACGGACCAGCCTGATGCTTGGGCTGCGCCCCACGACAACCGGCGTGTATGGACTCTCGCCATGGTTTCGGACGCTTGAGCCGTGGAAGGACCGGGTCGCGCTGCCGCAGCATTTCAAGAGTCACGGCTATGAGACACTGACGGTTGGCAAGATCTACCACGGCGGCGTGGGCAACGCCCAACTGCGGCTCAAGGAATTTGATGTGTGGGGCAATGCCGGCGGTATTGGAGCCACGCCGCCAAAAAAGCTGATCCCGGCGACGCCCATGGGCAACCATCCGCTGATGGACTGGGGCGTGTTCCCGCACAAGGACGAGGACAAGGGAGACTATCAGGTTGCCAGTTGGGCGGTCGAACAATTGCGGGCGCGAAAGTCGTCTGACACGCCCTTCTTCCTGTCGGCCGGCTTCTTCCTCCCCCATGTGCCGTGTTTTGTGACACAGAAATGGTGGGATCTGCACCCCGATGACGACACAATTCTGCCCGTCATCAAAGAAGACGACCGGAACGACACGCCGCGGTTCTCGTGGTACCTGCATTGGAACCTGCCTGAGCCACGCTTGAAGTGGGTGCGGGAAAACCATCAATGGCGGAACCTGGTGCATTCCTATCTGGCCAGCACCAGCTTCGTCGACGCCCAGATCGGCCGCATTCTAAAAACGCTGGAAGAGACTGGCCTGGCAGAGAACACAATTGTCGTGGTCTGGGGCGATCATGGCTGGCATCTGGGTGAGAAGGGCATCACGGGCAAGAACACACTTTGGGAACGCTCGACGCGCGTCCCGTTGATCTTCGCCGGTCCCGGTGTCAGCACCGGCGGCCGATGTGCGCAGCCGGCCGAACTCTTGGACATGTACCCAACGCTGGCGGCGCTGTGCGGTCTCCCCGCCCGCGACGATCTGGAGGGACACAGCCTCGTGCCCCAGTTGAAAGACTCCGCGAAGGCGCGCGAGTGGCCGGCGATCACCTCGCACAATCAGGGGAACCACGCCGTCCGTTCGACCCGCTGGCGCTACATTCATTACGCCGACGGGACGGAAGAACTGTACGACATGCAGGCCGACCCGCGGGAATGGAACAACTTGCTGGCATCCAAGCCGGTCGACACCGCTCTGGAACCCGTGCTGGCTGAGCACCGCCGGTGGCTTCCCAAGATTGATGTGCCCCCCGCCCCCAACAGCGCCAGCCGCGTGCTGACCTATGACCCAGCCACCGATGAGGCGGTGTGGGAAGGCAAAACAGTCCGCCGGAGTGAGCCCATTCCCGAATGATTGGAGCAAACAGCGCCCGGGAGCCAGCGTGGAGCTTTACGGGTGGAACGGCGGAATGGCGATGACGTTTTTGCCATTGATCATCGCCTGGATGTACTTGGCGACTTCGTCGACGAGAGCGTCAATCAGGATCTGGCCGGTTTCGGCGGTGGCCTCAAGGGGCTCCTGGTCGGCCTGATCCTGCATCGCGCCGTGGCGGACATTCTCGGGGAACGCGGCCAGGGCGAAGGCCGTCTCAAACTCCTGCGCGTGGCCCGGCCAGCGCTTGGTCTTGAGGGTGCTCTCGGCAAGTTCTTTGGGCAGCAAATCCCAGTAGGAGATGAACTGCAGGTTGCATTCAAAATGCTGGAGGAACTGGCCCCACATGCCATTGCAGGGCGCGACATTTCCGCCGTGGCCGTTCAGCACGAGGATGTTGCGAAAGCCGGCGTGATGCATGCTGCGGATCGTGTCGAACAACACCCCCAGCCAGCTTCCGGGCATGGCAGTCAGCGTGCCGATGTGCCGCATGTGGTGCTCGCTGATGCCGATGTTCATCGACGGAGCCACAATGGCGCTGGGCTGCACGCGGATCGCGGACAATGTGGCGATGTGCATGACACTGGCCCAGTCATGCTCCATCGCCAGATGTTCGAGATGCTGTTCCGTGGCAGCCACCGGGATGATGCAGGCCTTGAGTTCTCCCCGCTGCATCCGTTCGCGAAACTCCCGGCGCGTGTGCTTGTGCAGCAGCACGCGCTGAACCTCGGCCTCTGTGGGAGCATTGCTCATTCGCTGGATCCCGCCGGAAATGTCACTTGGAAGCGGCGACGACTGCCTTGGGGGCCGGAGCACCGACCTTGCCCAATTCCGTGCGTTCGGTGAGCCACAGAACGATCGGGTTGGCGATAAAGATCGTGCTGTAGGTACCGGCAAGGCAGCCCATGAGCATGGTGAAGGCGAACCCGTGGATGCCTTCGCCACCCAACACGTACAGAATCAGCACCGTCAGGATCACTGTCAGCGTCGTCAGCAGGGTGCGGCTCAAAGTCTGGTTCACGGCCAGGTTGATCATGTCGCGGTTGACCCGCGGGGCCTTCCCCTTGAGTTCGCGGAGCCGGTCGAAGATCACGATCGTGTCATTCAGCGAGTAGCCAACGATCGTCAAGAACGCCGCGACGATGGCCATGTTGATCTTGAAATCGTCCAGCATGAGCAACGGACCGATGGGGGTGTAAGAGAGGTACGCCCCGAGCGACAGCATTCCGAGGGCCACGAGCACGTCGTGGGCCAGCGCGACAACCGCTGCGATGCCGTAGATCACCGTGTCAAAGCGGAACCAGATGTAAACCACCAGGGCGATAAGGCTGAGAACGATGGCCGCCACCGCATACATCTTGGTTTCTTCGGCGACCGAGGTCGCGAACGTGGTCAGTTCATCAAAGATCGGCTTCTGGTCCATCTGCTCGCGGACCCCTTTGAGGGCGGCCTCAAGTTTGTCCGGGGAAATCTGCGAGGTGGTGGACAGGCGCATCGCACTGTAGAGCTTGACCTGTCCCTCGGCGGTTTTGGTTCCCGCGCCCTCCAGCCCCTCCAGCTTGAACTGCGAACCAGGGTCGGCAATTGCCTGCTTCAGAAGCGCGTCCGACAAGTACCGGCTGACGGTGGCCGGCGCGATGTCCTCCTCTTTGCCCTGCGCGGTGAAGGAGAGCTTGGTTTCGCTTCCGCCCGCGAACGGATTGGCGGACGCGGTGGCCTCCTTGTCGTCTTTCTTCTCGTCGTCCTTCTTGGCATCGGCGGCCTTCTCGTCGCCAGCTTTCGGCTTGGCCGCGGCAATGGTCGTCAAAGGCGTATATGCCAGTTTGTACTTCTTCAGTTTTTCCGAAAAGGCGTCGTTGATTCGCTTTTCCACGACTTCAGCGCTTTGCTCGGTGGTCCGAAGCCGGAACCGAGTGCCGGTTGTGCCCACATTGGACTCACCCAGCAGCGTGAGCCGTTCCAGCGTCAGATCGACGTTGCCGAAGGAATCCTTGAGTTTCTTGCGGACGGCATCCGTCTCCGTCGCCTCGTTGAACTGCATCGTGACCATCGTGCCGCCGCTGAAATCGATGTCGTAGTTTGAGGTGCCGCGGGCGATGAACGCGATGAGTCCCGCCGCGATCAGCGCCACGGAGCCGATGCTGGTGACGAACTGCATGTTGATGAAATCGATATTGGTTTTGCGGATCGCCTGGAACATGTGCAGCTTTTTGATGAGGCGGCCGCGTTCCATGACAGTCAGCACCACGCGGCTGACAAAGACGGCCGTGAACAGGTTCATCACCAGGCCGATGAACAGCGAGACGGCGAAGCCTTTGACCTGTTCCGTGCCGATGACATACAGGATCAAAGCCGTGATGATCGTCGACAAGTTGGAGTCGATGATGGCGCTGAGTGCCTTGTCGAAGCCGTTGTGAATGGCCATGCGGAGGCTGGCCCCGCGCTCCTGCTCCTCGCGGATGCGTTCATAAATGAGCACGTTGGCATCGACCGCCATGCCGGCGCTGAGCACCAGGCCCGCCAAACCGGGAAGGGTGAAAGCGGCATCCAGAATCGACATGGAGGCGGCAATGAACAGCAGGTTGAGCATCATGGCAAAGTCGGCCACGGCTCCCGCCAACAGGTAATAACCGCCCATGAAGGCCACCACCACGAGGGCGGCAACCCACAAGGCCAGCATCCCTTTGCGGGTGACGTCCGCACCCAGGGTGGGGCTGACCGAGAATTCAGAGATCGGCGTTTTGATCAATTCGACCGGCAGCGCGCCAGCGTTGAGGATGTCGACGAGCTTGTTGACCTCCTTCGCGGTGCCCATGCCGGTGATCTGTCCGCTGCTGGAGATCACCGCGCCGATCGTGGGGGCGTTGCGGACTTCGTCATTGAGCACCACGGCCAGGTAACGGTCGACACCCCGTGAGCCATCCGAGCTTGTCGACTTGTTTCTGCTGGTCAGCGCGGCGAAGCGCGACGCCCCCTCGCTGTTGAAATTGAAGTTCACGGCGGGTTGGGCATAGCGGTCCATGCCTGGGGTGACCCTGGTGAGGAACCGACCGGTGACACGGTCCTCTTCCGGACTCTGCAGCACCAGCACCTCAGTGTAGCCAGCGTAGCGCTCGCGTTTCGACGGCCGGGTGGCGATCTGGTCGTTCCCCAGGAATTGGTGGCCTGGCTCCGGCTTTCCGTCGTCTCCGGTTTTCACCATGGGGAGCCACATCGCAACGACTTCGCCCGTTTCGGGGTCGGTGACAACCGTGGAATCCGGATTCGCCAGCCCCTCGCTGAGGATGTCAAAATCCGAAAAGGGGTGCGTGGAGCCGCCGTGGTCAGCCTTGTTCGCGACAATTGCAAACTCAAGTTTTCCCAAGTTCAGGATACTGTCTTTAACTTCCTGAACGGCTGCGGGGTCGGCACCGGGAACGATGATTTCAATCTTGTCGAGACCCACCTGGCGGATCACAGTTTCCTTCGTGCCGGCGGGATTGATGCGCTTGGCGACTTGAGCCACCAGTTGCGTCATTTTCTCCGGTGTGACGGCCTTGCCTTCGATATCCTTTTGGTTCGCCTGATAGATCAGGTTGGTTCCGCCGGCCAGGTCGATGCCATACTTGAGGGCCTCGCCGGCGCGGGTGATGTCAAACGTGCTGCGTTGGACCAGCAGCACGTCTTTGTTGGCGGAGAGCACCGGCTCGCCGTTTTCGATCTGCCATTGCGTGCGTGGAATCCGCGCCTGCTTGACCGGGAGTTTCGTCTCGCGCTGCGCACCGTTTTCGACGGCGGCCCGGGAAACATACGTGCCATCTTCCAACTGCCAGGCAAAAGTGTCGGTTCGGTACACTTGGTTGGCGAAGGGCACCAACCCGATGAACAGCGAGACGAGCACGACCCAAACCCGCATCACCATGTCGGGCAGGCGCAGCGATTTGGTGATGAGCAACGCCAATCCATAGGGGATCGCGAAGACCATCAGCAGTTTGATCGCCAATAAAACGAAGTCACTCATCGAAATTTCCCAGCGAAAATCACCGACCCGAAACGTGAGGAGCGCGCCGCCATCGCCGGAGCTGCCGATCCGTGCAACTCCCTGCAAGGAAATGGCTTAAAGCCCTACGGCCCGCGAAATCCGGCCAAATGCCGGATCGTAACTGCTCAGCCGACAAAGCGGCCCCTCACGATAGACACCCCGCGCATTCGACGCAAGGGGAACCGCCGTCAAACCTAAGCGATCCTGCGCGACCCGCAGGGTCGCCTCAAACGGCCGCTCACTCGCCCTGCGTCTTCACCCGTTCGCGGAGCAATTCCAGTTCAAGCTGCAGCCGCTGAATGCCCGCCAAGATTTGCCCCTCATCGCGGCTCGACTCGGCCGTGGCTGCGCCGGCATCGACGACAGCATGCCCCACAGCTTCGCCCGGTCGGACTGTCGGTGCCGGCACAGGCTGGGTGACAGGCTTCACGCTCACGGTCACGAGGCTCACGCCCGGCTGGTGCGGCACCGCGGCGAGGGGAGGCCCCTCACGAGTGGAGAGCGCGGCGCTCGGTACGTCAGTCGGCTCAACGATCCGCGGGGTGACCACCACCAGTTCGCGGCGGTTTTCGCCGGAGACGGACAGCATCGCCAGGCTTTGGGCACCAGGCACATCCGCCTGGAATTGCCACTTCCGGGAGACAAGGCCCGGCACAACGGCGTCGTTGACCTTCACGGTCTGTGAGAAGTCCCGCTGGGAGTTCTCGACCGCCACATCAAGGCGAATGTTCCCGTCCGCTTGGACGGTGGGGGTGGCGCAGATGGTGGTTCCAAACGCGCGGTATTCGATCACCCGGCCGCCGTTCTGAGCCACCGGGATTTCGCCCCCGCTCAGGAAATTGCCCTGCCGCCCGCTCTGCACCAGCAGTGCCGGCTCGGCCAGGATCTTTCCCGACTTCGTGGCTCGCAGCCAGGTCAGATGGGCCTCGAGCACACTGGTGTTGAAGCAGCCGACGCGCGAGGTCCCTTCTCGTTCCGGCTTGGCCAGATCACCCAGGAGTTCTTCGATGCGCAGACCCTGCTCGCGCAGCTTGTCCAGGTGCAGTTCCACCAGTTTGACCTGGAGTTGAACCTGGACTTCACGCCCGTTGACCACAGCCACCGTCCTGGCGTTGACGGGGCTCGCGCTCACCACAAACCGGGGAGCCAGCGCCCGGGTTGAAGCCGGCTCGTCCG
The DNA here is from genome assembly GCA_021732845.1 of Planctomycetaceae bacterium. Lineage (GTDB taxonomy): Bacteria > Planctomycetota > Planctomycetia > Planctomycetales > Planctomycetaceae > JAKFUF01. Next base: position 7,833 of record JAKFUF010000106.1, read on the forward strand.
CATAGGTGCGGCTGCCCTGAAGATTACCCAGGACGCACAGCGCCCCGACGCTGGCCACGGATACCAAACTGATCCCAATGATCGACACACGCTGCATGATTCCCCCCCCATCCCTGAAACCATCGGCCAAATGGCCTTGTCGCACAGTTCTCCTGCGCTGGCGCGGGTTCTAGCATCACCTGCTGAAACAGGTCAACGGCAGTTTTGCGGCGAAAATTCTGTAGATCTGCAAGTATTCGTCCGTAGCTCGGATCCGATCCACACTGACCGACCGCAGAAGCTGCTTCGGGACGCAAATTTGCTGCCCTCGGGCCACCGGCTTTCCGCTTTCTGGTCTCCGCTTTACAATACCCCCTCACCCGCCCCCTTCCGCCTGTTTCGACACCTCAATGGCCACGACCCGCCCGCTGACGCGCCCCAAAGCCACCCAAACCTCGCAGTTTCTGCGGAACACAAAGCTGCCCACGCTGATGTTCGCCAGTTCGGCGGAACTGGCCCGGCATGTGGCACTGATCATTGATGGACTCGTGCGCGAGAACAATTCAGCCGGAGTGCCGACCGTGCTTGGGCTGCCGACTGGCTCCACGCCAATCGGTGTGTACCGCGAACTGATTCGCCTGCACCGGGACGAAGACCTCGATTTTTCACAGGTCATCACGTTCAATCTGGATGAATACTTCCCGATGAATCCCGACTCCATCCAGAGCTACAACGCCTGGATGCGGGCCAATTTCTTTGACCATGTGAATATCCCCGAAGAGAACATTCACATTCCCAAGGGAAACATCCCCATTGAAGAAGTTGACATCTTCTGCGACGACTACGAACGGGCGATTGAGCACGCTGGCGGCATCCAACTGCAACTGTTGGGGATCGGGCGGACGGGTCACATCGGGTTCAACGAACCGGGCAGCTCCCGCAACAGCCGCACGCGGCTGGTGACGCTCGACCCACAGACGCGGATGGACGCCTCAAGCAGTTTCTTCGGCGAAGAGAACGTGCCGCTGCAAGCCATCACGATGGGCGTGGGCTCGATTCTGGAGGCGAAAAAAGTCATCATCATGGCCCTCGGCGAGCACAAGGCCCCCGTGGTCCGCCGGGCCGTTCAGGGCGAAGTCACCGAGGAAGTCACGGCCAGCTTCCTGCAGACCCATCCGCACGCGACCTTTGTGGTGGACGAAGCGGCCGCCGGCCAGTTGACGGCGATCAAGACGCCGTGGCACGTCGGCCGCGTCCGCTGGACAGCCCAACTCGAAAAGCGGGCGGTGATCTGGCTCTGCAAGGAAACGCAAAAGCCGCTGCTCAAACTGTCACACGAAGACTTCATGGAGAACCACCTGCACGAACTGCTGCGGGAACGGGGTCCGATCGAAGCGATTCGCCAGCGAATTTTCGACGAACTGCTGGGCGGCCTGTGCCAGCAGCCCGCCGGCAAGGACCGCAAGACGATTCTGGTGTTCAGCCCGCACCCCGACGACGATGTAATCTCGATGGGCGGGACGCTGATCACGCTCGCCAACCAGGGGCACGATGTCTACATCGCCTACCAGACCAGCGGCAATATCGCGGTTTTTGACCATGACGCCCTGCGACACATTTCGTTTGTGAGTGAAACACTGGCGATGTTCGGTCTCGACTGCGACCGCAGTCGCGAACTGGAACGGAAGATGCGCACCGACATCGGCAAGAAGAAGCCGGGTGCCCCGGATTCGGACGATGTCCAGAAGGTGAAGGGGCTCATTCGCCGGACCGAAGCGATCGCCGCCGCCGACTGCGCCGGCGTGCCGTTCGAAAAACTGCGGTTTCTCGACCTGCCGTTCTATCAGACCGGCAAGGTGGAAAAGGCGCCCATTACCGACGCCGACATCACAATCATCGCCAACATGCTGCGGGAGCTGAAGCCGTACCAGATCTACATGGCGGGTGACCTGTCGGATCCACACGGCACCCACCGGATGTGCGCCAGCGCAATTCTTAAGGCACTGCCGATCATCGAAGCCGAGGGGCTCAAGCCCGAAGTCTGGCTCTACCGCGGTGCCTGGCAGGAATACGAACCCCACGAAATCGAGCGGGCGGTGCCGCTCAGCCCCGAAGTCGTCGAGCGGAAGAAACAGGCGATTTTCCGGCACGAATCGCAAAAAGACGCCGCCCTGTTTCCCGGCAGCGACAAGCGCGAATTCTGGGTCCGCGCCGAAGACCGCACTAAGAACACCGCCGCCGTGTACAACGCGCTCGGCCTGCCGGAATTCTATGCGATCGAAGGCTTCGTGCAGTACCGCGGACAATTGTAAAAAGCGAACCCGCGGTGTCGCAGATGCGTCTTTGACGTAGCATGGGCTTTAGCCCATCGCCGCGCCGTAGGACAGGCTTCCCAGCCCGTCACCGAAATCAAAGGCGGCCTGCAAAGGCCGTCCCATGTTGTATTCCCCGAGATGTCACTCATGTCACGTCGCATCCTCGTCACCGCCGCCCTGCCGTATGCCAACGGGCATATCCATATCGGGCATCTGGTGGAATACATCCAGACCGACATCTGGGTCCGTTTCCAGAAACTGCGTGGGCACCAGTGCATTTTTCTCTGCGCCGATGACACGCACGGCACGGCGATCATGATCCGGGCCCGTCAGGAAGGGCGGGGCGAAGAGACGCTGATCGCTGACATGCGCGAGGCGCACATTCGCGACTTCAGTGGGTTCGACGTCGCCTTCGACAATTACGGCAGCACCAACAGCGGTGCCAACCGCGCCCTCTGCGCCGAGATCTGGCAGGGGCTGCGCCAAAGCGGGCTGATCGTGGAGGAAGATGTCTCGCAGTTGTATGACACGAAGGAAGGCACGTTCCTGGCCGACCGGTTCGTCAAAGGCACCTGCCCGATCTGCAAATCTCCCAACCAATACGGCGACAACTGCGATAAGTGTGGCTCAACCTACACCCCGGCCGATTTGATCGATCCAGTCAGCGCCCTGTCGGGAACCAAACCCGAGCTGCGAACGGCCCGGCATCTGTTTGTCCGCATCGAAGGGCTGCACGACTTTCTGGAACAATGGACCCAAAGCGGCGAGCACCTTCAGCCGGAAGTCGCCAACTATCTCAAAGGCCATTTTCTCGGCGAACCGCTGCGTGACTGGGATATCTCGCGCCCCGCGCCTTATTTTGGCTTCGAGATTCCTGACAGCCCGGGCAACTACTGGTACGTCTGGTTTGACGCTCCCATCGGCTACATCGCCTCGACAAAGGAATGGTGTGACCGCAACGGAGAAAAGCTGGAAAACTGGTGGAAGACCGGCGACGCCGAGATCCACCACTTCATCGGCAAGGATATCACGTATTTCCACACCCTGTTCTGGCCCGGGATGCTGCACGCGGCGGGGTTCAAGCTGCCAAACCGCGTCCACATCCACGGCTTCCTGACCGTGGGCGGCGAAAAAATGTCCAAATCGAAGGGCACCTTCGTCCGCGCCGACACGTACTTGAAACATCTGGACCCCGCCTTCCTGCGGTATTACTACGCCTCCAAGCTCAGCAGCAAGCTGGACGATCTCGACCTCAATCTCGACGAGTTCGTCACGAAGATCAATTCCGATCTGGTGGGCAAGGTCGTGAACCTGGCGAGCCGCACAGCGAGATTCGCCCAGCCCACGGGGTTGTCAGCCCAGTACCCGGACGATGGCGGTCTGTTCGCAGCCGCGGCGGCAGAAGGCGAAGCGATTGCCGCCGCCTACGAAGACGGCGACTACAACCTGGCAATGCGGCTGATCATGGGGCTCGCCGACAAGGCGAACAAATTCACGGAAGATGCCGCCCCGTGGAATCTTCGCAAAGACACATCACGCGCTGCCGAACTACAGAACGTCTGCTCAATCTCACTCAATCTCTTCCGGCAACTGGCCGTGTACCTGGCCCCCGTGCTGCCCAAGCTGGCGCAGCAGGCGGGGACACTGCTCAACGCGCCGATTGCCCACTGGTCAGATGCTCAAACACCACTCGCGGGTACGGCGGTGGGTGCGTTCGAGCATATGCTGAAACGCGTCGAACCGGCCCAGGTGCAGAAGATGATTGACGCCAGCACCGAGGCGAGCCAGGAAACGGCGGCTCCAGCAGCGACGGCGGCGGCCTCGTTTTCGGATGGCCCGGAGGCACTGGCCGCCGAGCCCCTGGCGGCGACCTGTTCCTTCGACGAATTTGCGAAGGTCGACCTGCGGGTGGGCCGGGTCATTTCCGCTCAGGAAGTGAAGGATTCGACCAAGCTGCTGCAGCTCACCCTGAGCCTCGGTGGCGAGGAAAAGCGGAATATCTTCGCCGGCATCAAGGGAGTCTACGAGCCTGCCAATCTGGTCGGCCGCCTGGTGATCTTCTGCGCGAATCTCGCCCCGCGGAAGATGAAGTTCGGGACCAGCGAAGGGATGGTTCTGGCCGCCGGCCCCGGTGGCCAGGACATTTTCCTGCTCGCGCCGGATTCAGGGGCCGTGCCAGGACAGCGCGTGCATTGAGAGGGAACGACAACCTGCGGCGGTCGCTGGCACACAGGCCAGCGTCTGTCGTGACGCGTTGCAAGTGCGTCTGCCTGTAGGCCACAAACGCGCCAGCCTCTGAACTTCATTTATGCAAAATGAGTTTGCCGTTGCGGGTCAGCCGCAGGCGGTAAGTGTCGGCCCCATGCACAATCAGCACTTCAGTATGCCCCTGGAGCAGGTCGGTCGACTGGACTGACAGAATCTCCTGAGCGACACTCTCTTCAAGCGTGCGCACGGGCAGGACGGGAACCGAACCGTCTGGCGTGGAGGTCTGTTCGTCGGTCATGCCCGCCTCTTACTGAGATTGAATGTCATAATTCTTTAGCATCATGCCGCCACATCAGGCCATGATCTGCTGGGCGGAGGCAATGATAATGAAACTGAATCTCAATATCAATTCCGCTATGATGTGATGGCAGCTCCATTCTCGGAACCGCATCCCGTTCGAAGCTTGATCGCCAGATTGTTGTAAGAGACCGGCCGGCTTGCGGTATGAATGAGAGTGGCGAACGAAGCACGTGTTGCCTCAAGCCATTTACACCGGCAGTTTTCCGTCGCGTCACTTCTCAGACATTGGCCGCCTGCCATAGAATGCCCTGCTGCATTGGCACATCGCAGGTTGGCGGGACGCGGATCGAAATTGGGACTTCCAGCAGGATTTGAGATGCCTCCACGTTTTCTCACCGCCTTGCCTGTCTACAATGAGGTCTCTCATGTCGGGCCTGTGCTGCAGCATGTGCGGCAATTCGCCCAGGACATCCTCGTCGTCAATGACGGGTCGACCGATGGGACCGCGGCGGCGCTCGCCGAGATTCCTGGAATCTTCGTGGAGACGCACAAGCCGAACCAAGGCTATGGTGCGGCGCTGCGGACGGCGTTCAAGTTCGCAGAGCAGGAGGGCTACGACGCGCTGGTCACCATCGATTGCGATGGGCAGCACGAACCGCGGCTGATCCCGGAACTCGTGGCTGCACTCCAGCCGGGGATCGACATCGTGTCCGGCAGCCGCTATCTCGAGACGTTCGCGGGCGACAGCCTTCCACCCGCCGACCGTCGGCGGATCAATTTTCTCATCACGCAGTGGCTCAACGACCGGCTGGGGCTCCACATCACGGACTCGTTCTGTGGCTTCAAAGCCTACCGGGTTTCGTCCCTCAAGCATTTTGATGTGACCGTCCCCGGTTACGCCATGCCGCTCCAATTGTGGGTGCAGGCCGCGGCGGCGGGGCTGAATGTGGTGGAATTTCCGGTCCCGCTGATTTACCTTGAAGAGGAGCGGTCGTTCGGCGGCTCCCTGGATGACGCCAAGATCCGCCTGGCGCATTATCGGGATGTGCTGTGCCACGAGTTGAACCGTTTTGGGTGGGACTGCGACGCCCCGGAAGAAACCGCATTGACGCCTTGCGGGACGACCTGATCGCCGATGGAATCCGACCTGCCCATGACGTGGACGAAACGCAAGTTTCGGACTCCGCGCGCCAATGACACTCTGATGGCCGTGCCACCGCTGGACGAAGTCCCGGCGGCATTGGCGACGAATCTTTCCCGTGCACCCGCCCGGCAACTGCTGCTGGGTGCACCGCTGGAAGAGCTGCGGTCCGGCGCACGGCGCGAGATCGTATCGCTGTTGAGTCCCGACACGTCGCGCTCGGACGGTCCCTGGGTCCTCAGCGGACACCAGCCGGCGCTGTATCATCCCGGCGTGTGGGTCAAGAATTTCGCCGCGTCGAGCCTCGCTCGGCAGGCCGGCGGCGTGGGCCTCAATCTGGTCGTCGACAACGATGTGCTGGCCTTGCCGGGGATCCGCGTTCCGGTGGGGCCAGCCACGGCACCGGCTCAGGAACTGTTCCTCTTCGACGACCCGCGCCCCGCGCAGCCGTGGGAGGAATCGCGGCTGTTGAATCCAGAACTGGCGCGCACCTTCGCCGAACGTGTGACAGCCGCCCTGGCTCCTTGGCAAATCGAGCCGCTGATCGGAAAACTCTGGGCGAACGTCACTGCAGTGCTGCAAAAATCTCCGCGCCTAGTTCCAGCGATCACCGCCGCCCGGTCACAGTTGGAGCACGCCTGGGGATATGGGAACCTGGAGCTTCCCATCAGCGCCATGGCGGAGACGCGGGCATTCCATTGGTTCACGTGCGACCTGCTGGCGCGGCTGCCCGAATTTCATGCCCTGCACAATGCCGTGCTAGCCGACTATCGCCGCGTCAATCACGTCCGCAGCCGGACACACCCGGTGCCGGACCTGCGGAGCGGTGAACTAGGGCTCGAAGCGCCATTCTGGGTCTGGCGCGAGGGGGAGACGCGCCGCCGCCGCGTCCACGCCCACATTCAGGGAGACAAGATCGAACTCTCCGACGGGCGGGAGGTCATCGCGCCGTTGCCGCTGTCGGCTGCAGGTTCGCCGGAGGCGGCGATGGCAGTGCTGCGTGATCTGGCGGCGGCCGGGTGGAAAATTCGACCACGGGCGCTGACCACCACGCTCTTTGCCCGCCTGTTCGTCGCCGACCTGTTCGTCCACGGCATCGGCGGGGCCAAGTACGACGAGATGACCGATCAGTTGATCGCCCGGTTTTACGGGTCCGACATTCCGGCATTTCTCACGCTGACAGCGACGGTGCATCTGCCCTTTGCGGGTGAGGCGGCCTCCACGGCCCAAGTTCCCTGCATGCAGTGCCAACTGCGGCGGATGCGGTATCAGCCGGAACGGTTTCTGACACAGGCAGAAGATGTCCCCAGCGCGATTCGCGATTTGCTGGCAGAGAAAGAAGGGTGGATTGCCGAACAGCAACGCGTGGCTCAAGCCCGCCGGACAGGCGAGCCAACGCCGACCGCCGGCCGCCGTCGCGCCGAACGGCTCAGGGAACTGACCGCGAAACTCGCGGAGTTCACCACCGATCAGCGGGACGAACTGCGGCAGTCGATTGCCGCGGCTGCCCGGCAGTCGCGTACCCAGTCGGTCTTCAAAAACCGCGAGTTCGCCTTTTGCCTGTTCCCTGAACCGCTGCTGCGGGCCACCTTCGACCGTTGGTTCGCAACGTAGCGTGGGTTTTAACCCACCCGGTACGAGTCTCGCTCGTAGTTTCACCTCTCGGCCAAGGATGGCGGGGCACCCCGCAAATCGCAGGCATACATGGTTCAGCGGTCCGGTCGCGGCAAACGAAAACAACAGCCGTCAATGGGCAACCATCAACGCTGTTGGATCTGGGGCCGGCATCTGGTTCTGGAAACGCTCCGCGCGCGGGTCTGGCAGCCCTTGGAGATCATCCTTGCCGATGACCTTCCGGTTGACGCTCGCCAGGAAGTTCTGGATTTGCTGGCCGGCCGACCCAATGCCGTCGACGTCCAAACTCTCTCCCGCGAGATGCTGACGAAACGCGCAGGCACCGAGCATCAGGGCTACCTGGCGCGGATGCCACCGTTCCCTTACGCGCGGCTCGACGACCTGTTAAAGCTGCCACCCAAGACCGACGCCGCACCACTATTTCTCATCCTCGATTCCATTCAAGACCCGCATAATTTCGGCACAATCGTGCGTTCCGCCGAGGTGCTGGGTGTGCATGGTGTTTGTGTCGGTGAAACACACCAGGCTGAAGTTTCGAGCCACGTCGCCCGGAGTTCGGCCGGAGCGATCAACCGCATTCCGCTGGTTCGTGGCGACCTGCTTTCCATGGCCACCGAATTGAAGTCGAAGGGCCTGCGCCTCGCCGCCGCCAGTGAGAAAGCCGAGCGCCTGGCCAGTGTGACGGACCTGACCGGGCCGTTGGCATTGGTCATCGGAAATGAAGGGCGCGGCATCCACCCTGAACTGCTGGCCGGCTGCGACCTGTCCGTCCGCATTCCCGTCTGTGGCCAGATCGGCTCCCTCAACGCCGCCGCCGCCGCTGCGATCCTGTGCTACGAAGCCCGCCGCCAGCGCGGAGGAACATGAATGTGTTTCAACCACCTGCCAACAACCACATCCTCTCTTATCCCTTCAATCCTTTTCATCCTGTCCAATTCACAGTCATCGACATCCGTGCTGAGCTGTCAATCACCGGGACACAGGCACGTCACAGCAATCAAAAATCGAAAATCAATTCCCTCTCCCTGATCCAAGTTGGTACCGTTGACGTTGTGCCTTCGTGCCCCTCGATCCTCGGAGACCGCCATGCAGTGGATCCTGCTCACCGCGCTGTTTGTTGGCTGCCCTGACGCCAATGTAGAACCTCCGACCACCGATCCCGTGGCTTCGCAGATGACGGCGGAGGAAGCCACGGAACATTTGAAGCCGGCGCTGCAGACGGGCACGCTGATTTTCAGCCAGGGCGACTGCCTGGCAATTCGCGCCTACACACTGAGTCCTTACACGCATGTCGGGGCGGTGGTGCTGCGGCACGGGCAACCGATGATCTACGATGCCCAGGGCGGTGTCGGCGTGCGCTGCCTTTCGCTGGAGCGTTACATGGCGATACAGGGGACGGCGCGGCTGTGCGTCCTCCAGCCCAAGCAGGATTTCTCCGCGGAGCGTGCCGAACAGTTTGAGCGGCACTTGAACAAGGAACTGGGCCGACCATATTCCGTCAAGCAGCATGTCACCGGCAGCCGCGTTGCCGGTGTCCATTGCGCCGAGTACCTGACAGAGTCCCTGATGGCCTGTCACATGATCCACGCCAAGAACCCCGCCCGCGTTTCACCAGCGTCCTTGCGGGAGGGTTTGCTTGAAGGCGACCTTTACACGGCTGACGCCGTGCTCCAATTGGAGCTGCCGAAAACTCCTCCCGCCGCGTCCTGGTGCAGTCGGTGGTGGCAATGCACCAAGGACTGCAGTTGGTACTGCTGCCGCAAGATGCGTGGCTGGGTCTTGTGCCAGTAGCCGCGAACCACCGGTCCGCAGCACCAACAGGCTCTGTTTGCCCAGTTTTGCACACTGGGTTCGGAGGCGACACGGTTGTCCGACTACGTACGTCTTGGCAAAAGCTCATTGTCTTCGCCGAAGTCATCAAAGCTGGTCTTATTCGGCGCTGGCGGCAGCGTCTTGTTCTCCAGCACTGCCGCACCGCCCACTGTCACGGAATCAGGCTTGAGAATGATCTGTTTGGCCTGAAGCTGCAGATCTTTGCGAATCAGGCTGATCTTGTCCTCGGTCGCGTACATCTTCACTGGGTCGTTCGCATGGGCTCCATGGGCGAACTCAGCTTCCGTCACATACAGCGTCAATTCGCCCCATTGAATCAATGCCACAGGCACAACCGGTTCAGTTGGCGTGGGTGAAGGCATGGTGGCATACGATATCCGGACTTCGGCCTTCAGCAGTGCGTCAATCCGGGCGGGTTCAATTCTTAGTTCCTGCAGATTGAGGCTGAGTTTGGTCATGCCGCCCAGCTTCACCCCGGGAGCCTGGATTTGCAGTTCATTGTTGCCGGCCTGAATCACGGCAGAATGGTCTGGCCCGCGCCCCACATGGCGATGTTCGACCTTGAGGCAGCGCAGCCGGGTCTTGCCCCACGTCAGGTCGAAGGTGGGCTGGGCTGGCACTGGTACGGGAAGGATTCCCATCGGCGTGACCTTCTCCGTCGGGACCGGAGCGGCGGCGTGGTACTGAATCTCGATCGTCTGCAGTGCCGGGTCAATTTGCAGGAGTGAAGGGCCACTGTTTCTCTTAACGGGCACCGGTGGTGCCGGTTCATCGAACGGATCAACGGACTCCGGCGGCAATTGGGGGCTTGGGATGGCTGAGGGGACGCCCGGCTGCGCGACGGGAAAAGCGAAGGCTTCGTCGGTTGCGGGTGACGGCCCTACTGCAGGAACCAACACTCTCAGGCCACTCACCTCTTCGACGTTTGGTGCCGCCTTTTTCGTTGCCGGTTGATTCGTGGCTCGTTCCCCCCGCCTTTCGTTGGCGAGGGTCACCTCCGTCGTGTAATCCGCAATACGAGGCGGCTCGGCATTCGCCACGACGACGTCAGCGTCGAAGAACTGCGGCTGCTGATATGTCAGTGGAGGCAGTTTGGGCAGCAGCATCAGCAGCACTCCGGCGAGGACGCCGGTGAACCACAATGGGATGCCGACCAGCAGGCGTTTGCTCAGAATCATGTTCAATCTCCGGGTAAAGAAGCGGCGGGCGGGACTGGCGGCTCCAACCGTCAGCGCGGGCCGTGCGGAACGGGACATCAATTCACAAACGGTGACCAGCGCCGTGGCGTACTCATGCCCGGCGTCCGGCCTGCGGTGCAACACCTCCGCGTCGCAGGCCAGTTCGGCCGCTTCGCGCAACCGTGCTCTGGCCAGCCAGCAGGCCGGATGCCACCACCACAGACATCCGGCCGTCAGGTCGAGCCACGCCGTCCAGTGATCTCGGCGGCGGAGATGTATCAATTCATGCAGCAGTACGCTTTGACGGGCCACAGAATTCAATCGCCCATTCAGGCACTTGGGCCACAGCAGTGTTGGCTTCCACACTCCCCACACCAATGGCGTGGCTCCCAATTCTGAAATCAACACCCGCGGGAGGCGACAATTGAGCGACTGGGCCACGGCTTTGACTTCGGCCAGCAATGCCCCGGAAGCCGGTTCGGTGCCGGAGAGTCCGCGTTGGAACTTTCGCCAACGCCGCATTTGAAAAGATGCGGCGAGAAGTATTGAAATGAGCCACGCGACTGCCAATGGATGTCGGAGCTGAATCGCCGCTGGCTGAGTGGAAGCGCCGGCCACGTCCTGGGGGACCGAAACTGAAAGCGGCATTTGAGCGACCGGCGGAGTGCTTTGCCCATCACTGTTGCTCGGGGCAAAAAAGAACGTCTCCGATGCACCGTCAACTGAAGGGACCGGCTTTGGCGGGTCGCCGTTGACCGCCGCCAAACTCGGAGCCAACCAGACCGGCACGGGAGTCTGCCAAGCCGCCGGCCACAGTGTCAGCGGCGGCATCACAAACTTGAGCAGCACCGCGGCCCACAGCAAATGTTCCATCGCCGGACGCGGCCGGCAGACGTGGCTCAGCACCAGCACGGCCACGGCGAGCAGCGCCGCAATGATGCAATTCTCAACGAGCCACGCTTCCAGAAACGGCATGTGATATCCCTCCGGTCGAATGCCTCTCAGCTCGGTTTCTTGCCAGACGCAGGTTTCGACGCACCCGGTTTCCGCGGACCCGCCTGGGGGTGAGGTTGAGCTTCATGTTCGTCGAGAATTCGGCGGAATTCAGCAATTTCCTCCGCCGAAAAGCGGTGCCCGGCCACCAGGGCATGCACCAGCGGCATGGCGGCCCCTTCGCACAGGTCTTGCTCCAGGGCAATCAACCGTTGCTGCAGGAGGTCGTCGCGGGAAACCATCGGTCGAAAGCGGTGGGCCGTGGCTTCCCGGTCGCAAGCCACGCATCCCTTCGCTTCGAGGCGTGCCAATAGGGTCTGGACCGTGGTGTACGCCCAGTTTCGCCCCTTGCGGGTCAGGGCGGCGTTCAGCTCACGCACCGTACCCGAACCGAGTTCCCACAGTGTCTTCAAGACATCCAGTTCGCTCTCGCTGAGCACCTGTGGTCCGTCGGACATCCCATCCGCCTCCCGTGCGCGACCTCCTACAACTCGTCGGAGGCGAACTCTACTACAACTTGTAGGAGCTTGTCAACATCGCCGTCGGCGCGCTCAGGCGACGGACAGCACCAACATCAAGGACGAAGAATGCACCTGTTGGTCAAGGCGGTTGGTCTGGCAAAACGGAGACTGAATCGGATGGTCAGAAATTGAACCACGAATCTGCACGAATCTTACGAATCCCACGAATCGTCAACCGGCTTCGCATCGCGGGCGATGGGATCCCTCGCGTTGCCATTCGTGTCATTCGCCTCATTCGTGAAAATTCGTGGTCCCCCTTCTCGTGATCTAGGACCGACCGCCGATCAGCACCCCTCGCGCGTAATTCCTACCGCAAGTTCCGAAACTTCGCCCGTAGCGGCTCGATCACTTCCACCGGGACGAATGCGTTAAGGGGGTCGGTCTCCGTCTCCGGGCTGAGCTGTGCGATCTGCTTGATGAGCGAACTGGAGATGTGCGAATACTTTTCGCCGGCCATCAGGAACACCGTTTCGATGTCCGGGGCGAGGACGTGATTGGCCAGAGACATGGTGAATTCGGCGTCCAGGTCCGTCAGCGTGCGGATGCCGCGGAGGGTGACCGACGCTCCGCAGCGGCGGACGAAGTTCACCGTCAGGCCCTCGAAGCATTCGACCCGCACATTCGCCAGTGGCTTGAGGACATCCTGCAGCAGTTCAACCCGTTCCTGCGGTGTGAACAGCGGTGACTTGCCGGGGTTCACGCCGATCCCCACTGTCACCCGGTCGAACAGCCGCGCCCCGCGCGAAATAATGTCAAAATGACCTAGCGTGACCGGGTCGAAGCTGCCAACATACACCGCGTGGCGAGGGGAAAGACTCATTGTCAGCTCGCAAAAAAGGCTCCGAGGCTATGATTTTTGGCTCCCCACCGAGTTCACCTCGGTGGTTGCCGGGCCTCTGCGCTATGGGCGCGTGGTTTCGTAGTGCAAAGGCCCAAAACCACCCCGACAAGCGGGGTGGGGTAATTCATCACAGCCTCACCGGAAAACGGCGGTCAGGTTACCCAAACTCAGTCGATGAAGAAACCCGGCATCAGACAATCTGACCTTTGCCAACAAACTTCGACACGAAAGTCTCAAAGAGGTTCAGAGTCAACAGTTTCCCTTTCGATGTGACTTCCCCGTTGCCCCACAATCGAAAATCAACAATCGAAGATCGAAAATCCCCAGATTTTTGGTACGTCTACATCCTGCGCTGCCGCGATGGGTCGCTGTACACGGGCATCACCACCGACCTCGCTCGGCGGTGTGAGCAGCACAACTCTGGACGCGGCGCCCGCTACACCCGCGGCCGCGCTCCGGTCCACGTCGAGTATCAGGAGCAGTTGCCGACGCACAGCCTGGCGCTGAAACGCGAGGCGGAAATCAAAGCCCTGTCGCGCAAGGCCAAGGAATTGCTGATCACACGCCGTGCCGCCTGAGTGTCAGAGGCCTTCGCCTTATCTGACGGGACGCGAAAAGCCCTCCAGTTTCTTGTTTCACGGCCCCGCACGGTGTATGAAGGGGCTCGCCGTTTAAGGTGTTTGGGGACACTGCGCAGTTGAACGAATTCCGCCCTCCGGAGATTCCATGCCGACCGTCCGTGTGATTGCCACGCTGTTGTTCGTGCCGGCCCTGCTGATTCCGACATCAATGGCCTGGGCGGCCGATGCCCTCGCCGCCAAAACATCCTCCGTGACCGTCGATGCGGACTACGGAATTCAGGGTGAATACTTCGGCGCGGCGTGGGGCGAAGACGGATGCTGGTGCAACTGGGGCCTGCAAGTCGTGGCTCAGGGCCAGGGTAAGTTCCAGGCCGTCGAGTATCGCGGCGGGCTCCCCGGCTACGGCTGGGATGGTCTGACACGCCGGGCATTGAAGGGCGAACAATCAGCCACGGGCACGCAGCTCGCAGGTGACCATTCGTCTGCCTTGCTCTCATCCGATGCCTGTGGCCGCCTTCAAGCCCGGTTGAGCACGGTCTCCGGCGAATGCCGTGGCTGTCTGACACGTGTGGAACGGGTAAGCCCCACGATGGGCGCGCTGCCGCCGGTTTGCGCGGAGGTCCTGTTCAATGGCACCAAACCGGAGGGGCTGGTCGGAGCAAAACTCACCTCCGATGGACTGTTGGAGGTCGGCACGAACACCAAGCGAGATTACGACAATTTTGAGATGCACCTGGAGTTCCGCACCCCCTACATGCCGGCCGCGCGCGGCCAGGCGCGGGGCAACAGTGGGGTCTACATCCAGGGACGCTACGAGGTGCAGATTCTGGATTCGTTTGGGCTCGCGGGTGTCAACAACGAATGCGGCGGACTGTACAAGACCCGCGCCCCGGATCTCAACATGTGCCTGCCGCCGTTGGTTTGGCAGACCTATGATCTGGAATTCTACGCTGCCCGCTTTCAGGGAGATCAAAAGATCTCCCCCGCCCGCATCACCGTTCGCCACAATGGCGTCCCGGTCCACTGCAACGTCGAGATCCCCAACAAGACCGGTGGTGGCACAGCCGAAGGGCCGAATCCGCTGCCGATCAAGCTGCAGGACCACGGCAATCCCGTGCATTTCCGCAACATCTGGGTTCGGGCTTTTTGATCGAGTTCGATTTTCGATTTTCGAAGAGCGATTTTCGATTGGTTGCAAGCGGTGGTGGCACCCTAGCACCGCATTGATCGTCCCACCCAATCCTTTGCTGGACCGGAAGCTTTGGTATCGCCGCGATAAATGCGATTCATCGTTAGTTCGGCGGAGAATTTGGGAACCCAAATGGATGTGATCATCGTCTAATCGAGGAACCTGTGTTTTCCACGCCCGAGGCAATGAAGCTCGCAGATAGACGCCGCGAGCATTTTCCGCAATCAACGGTCCAACCCATCATGATTCTCAAAGCCACACTCTGCGCAACGGCTTTGCTGGCCGTCCTGCTCGCTGTCGCATCGAACGCACCCGCGGATGATCTGCCGAACGCCGACAAGCTCAACGCCCTGGAAAAGAAACTCGTGGGAGCCTGGATCGGGGAATCGCCATGTGCTGGAAATCTCGTGTTCCAGGCGGACGGGACGTACCACTACTGCGACTTCGGGCCGGGAGGGGGGGCGTTCGAGGTCGGAACTTGGAAGGTCGAATGGACCGCTCTGCCGCCGACCTTGCTTTTGGAACCGCTCCCCAACGAAGCGACGGAAGCGGATGACCCCAAAGAGGTTCCGTTCTACCTCATGAAGTTGCACGACAAGCAACTGGATTTCCGCTGGAGCGAACACGCCGACTCAATTGTTCATAAGCATCGGCGTGGCACGGAGACCGACAACGTGGCCGTCCGAATTGCCATTCTGGATCATGCGGTGCAACGCTATCTCGGGAACGAGAAACACGGGGCTAGCGTCAACCTCCCGCCCAATCTCAAGTCGCTCGTGGACACGAAGGTTCTGTCGTCAGCTAAATCACTGCTTGATCCGTGGGGCAAAGAGTTCGAGTATGACGTTGCCGGCAAGAAGACAGGAAACAGAGAAGTCCCCGACATTTGGACGGTGACGCCCGACAAAAAAATCATCGACAACTGGTCAAACCGGAAATAGTTGGATCGTCATTCTTCCACTTCAGAAGACGCCGAACAATACGGTCAACCCGAGCGGCGGATCGGGCGGATTCTGAAATCAAAAGTTCTCGGCCGCCGCCGGGTTACCTTGGTCGTTAGAAACGACCAGGCATTTCAGTTCATCCTGCCGCCGGGCGACTACCAAGCCGAGGCATATGGAACAAACGCACACCGTGTGTCAGTCAAATTTTCGATCAGGCCCAGCGAGCGCGAACGCACGCTGGATCCCATCGATCTTCCGGCAACAAAGCTGGCCTTGCTCAGGGGCATGCCCGCTCCTGAACTGCGGGATTTCGTGGGTTGGAAGGGGAAGCCCGTCAACCTGGCCAGTCTTAAGGGGAAGGTGGTCATCCTCGACTTCTGGGTTTACTGGTGTGGTCCGTGCGTCCACCGCATGCCGGAGCTGTTTGAACTCCACGACAAGTTCCACGGGGAGGGGCTTGAGATCGTTGGCCTCCACGTCGGCCTTGACGAGGATGATCCGAACCCGGTTGACACGGCCGAGAAACTCGACGAAAAGCTGGCGGGGATCCGCAAGTCAATTTGGAAGGGCCGCGACGTTCCCTATCCCGTCGCGCTGCTCGCGGGAAAGCGGGTTGCGTACGGTTCGAAGGTCGAGGACAAGGCCCGCAGTCAGGCCGCGGCTGACTATGGGGTGGTCTTCTATCCGACGCTGATTCTGATCGGGAAGGATGGCAGGGTCATCGATAAATTCCAACCAGCCAGGGACCGGGAGCTGCTGGAGAAAATCCTGCGGGAGGAATAACCAACACAGTGCTGGGAAAGGGATCCGAGAGAAGGTGCGTGGCCCAGTTCGGGATCCGCCTCGCACCAAGCGCAATGTTGCGCCGTGAGCACCTTTGAATTTGTCAGCCAAGGCGGTCTGAGCGATAACACGGTCCGCCAGATCGTGGCCTGTCCAAACGTGGCTAAGCTGAAAGCGTGGGACATGTGGTTTTCGGGCCGTCCCTTCAGCGCTGAGACTGCCCGCGCTTTCGCCGATTCACCCATGTCGCGATTCCAATCAAAAATCCTTCTTCGAAAATCGAAAATGCCCGCGGACCGTCGCTCATTGCTCCCCCCGCAGCCAGTCGCTACAAACTCGGGTGACGTGATTCACCGTGGAATTCGTGATTTTTTCGGAGATGACGCGACATGACGACCCCCATCCGTGTGGCTGTGACCGGTGCCGCCGGGCAGATTGGATACAGTTTGCTGTTCCGCCTGGCTTCTGGCGAAGTGTTTGGCCCGCAGCAACCGGTGATTCTGCACCTCGTCGAAGTTCCGCCGGCAATGGGCGGTCTGGACGGCATCCACATGGAACTGGATGACTGCGCCTTCCCCACGCTGGCTGGCGTCGTCAAAGCCGACAGCGACCATCTCGATGTGGGTTTCAAGGACTGCAACTTCGTTGTCTGCGTCGGCAGCATCCCCCGTAAGCAGGGGATGGAACGGGCCGACCTGATCCGCATCAACGGGCCGATCTTCACCAACACCGGCAAGGCGATTGGAAGTGCCGCCGCCAAGGATGTGCGGGTGCTGGTCGTCGGCAATCCGTGCAACACGAACTGCCTGATCGCCATGAGCAACGCCCCCAGCGTTCCCCGCGACCGC
Source organism: Planctomycetaceae bacterium (assembly GCA_021732845.1). Lineage (GTDB taxonomy): Bacteria > Planctomycetota > Planctomycetia > Planctomycetales > Planctomycetaceae > JAKFUF01. The sequence continues at coordinate 25,122 of JAKFUF010000106.1, forward strand.
TGGTACGCCATGACCATGCTCGACGAGAACCGCGCCGTGTCTCAACTGGCGATCAAGGCTGGCCGGCCGGTCTCCTCCGTCAGCGGCCTGGCGATCTGGGGCAATCACAGCGCCACGCAGTACCCCGACTTCTACAACGCCAAGATCGACGGCCTGCCGGTGACGACCGCCATTGGCGATGAAAGCTGGCTGAAGAACGAATTCATTCCCGTCGTGCAGCAGCGCGGTGCCGCGGTGATCAAGGCGCGGGGGGCTTCCAGTGCCGCCTCCGCCGCCAACGGGATCATCGACAACCTGAAGGCGATCGTCACCCCGACGCCCGCCGGCCATGTGTTCAGCGCGGCTGTCTGCAGCGACGGCAGTTACGGCGTCGATGCCGGCCTGATCAGCAGCTTCCCGCTGACGAGCGACGGCAAGACCTGGAAGATCGTCCAGGGCCTGTCGCACAACGAATTCGCCCAGGACAAGATCAAAGCGACCGTTGCTGAACTCCGCGACGAACGGAAGACAGTCGAGGATCTGTTGAAGGCCTGAGCGGCCGAATGACTCAATGACCAAATCCCAATGACCAAGTCGCTTCCACACGCGGGATGTGATGATTGGACGCGTGAAATCATTTGGATTTCATGCGTCCTTTTTTTGTCATGACAAAGTGTTCGTGGCTTCAATCCGCGTAGAGATCGTCAACAAAACTGGCGGACGGATGGATCTGGTCATAGGGGAGGGAAAGCTGATCCGAAACGATCCTCCGGACTTTGAGAGCCACGTCTCGGTCCGTTCCAGGCCCGCAACGGGCCACGAATTCATCATCGGAAATTGGCGGGAAGCGGGTATCGAATGACTCCATGTCATGCCTGATGCTGGTCCGGATGAGCATCGCGAGGATGACCGCGGCGAGTACGCCAACCAGTACACCGATGGCCACTTCCATCGCAGCTACTCCACATTGAGGTCTGCTGCCATCGCAGATCGCCGCGGTTTGCGGCTACCACTCCAAATCATCAATCAGCCGTGCTGTTGGATAGATGCGGTTCTCATCCACGCTGTAAATATCCGACAGCACCTTCCGGACCCGCAGCGCGATCTGTGGGTCTGTTTCCGGAGTGCAGAGTGCCAGGAATTCCGCATCAGAAATTGGCGGAAACCGCTTCGCGAATTCCGACTGCTTCGGAGTCACTGGCGGCAAAACACCAACGATGTCCGCCAAAACATAGAGCAGCGTCGATACCCCGATCCCAATCAACACCCATTCCATGAGCACGCCTCCTATCCTCAACCACCGCTGACCACAGGCGGCGATTTGTCATTTGTCATTTGTCATTTGTTCAAACCTGGTCATTGCCTCATTGGTCATTGAGTCATTCCCCCCTCATTCTTTCTTTTCCAGCACCGCCGCAAAAAACTCGGCCCCATCGACCTCCATGATCGCCCGGGTGACATCGTTGATGATCCGCATCGGGACCTGGCGTTCGGCCTGCAGGATGACGTGCCGGTGGTTGCGGCGGACGCGCTCGGCGACGAGCCGCTTGATGGCCTCGACATCGAGCCGCTGCCCCTTTTCGTTTTCAATCTTGTCAGGAGCACGGACGACAATCACGGTGGAATCGGGCTTGGGGACGCCGACCCCGTACTTGGCGGCAGGCAGGTCGATCTCCTTGCTGGGGTCGGCCTGCATGGTGGAGCTGACCATGAAGAAAATCAGCAGCAGAAACGTGACATCGATCATTGGGGTGATGTCCATCTCGGCATCGGGCAGTTTGCGCCGCTTGAGGAGTGGCGCGGTGTCTGCGTCAGCATGCAGATTCATGACAACCTTCCCTGCGCTGCTCCGCGGGCGATGTCGAACATCTCGAGGAATTCGCCCAGTTGCTGCTGGACCAGATCCTGCATGCGGCCGATGCGGATGTTGACCGTGTTGCTGACCATGATCAGCGGGATGGCGACGATCAGTCCGACGGCCGTGGTGATCAGGGCGAAGCTGATGTCCGAGGCGAGGCTGGTGGCGGCGTTGCCGGATTCGGCGGCGGTTGCAATCTTGCCGAACGCGCTGATCATTCCCAGCACTGTTCCCAGCAACCCCAGCATGGGGGCACTTTTCACGATCGTATTCACCCAGGACATCCGGTATTCCATTTCGGCCAGGATTTCGCGTTCGAACTTGTCGGCGATCGTCCGCCGGAGCACGACCGGCGGGCGGTCGCCATTGGCGAGAGCCACGAGGATCAACTGCGGAACCACCTTGCTCCAGTAGGGTGGGGAGTCGCACAGTTGTTGGACGCCTTCATAGTCGCGGCCCGCCAGCCGGTCGCGGATCTCCGCGAGAAACTTCCCGGCCGCACTGGGGCTGAGCTGCTTGATCGCCACCTGCCTGATGATCAGCACGATGCAAAACACGCCATAAACAGCCGCAAACCCCTGCATGGGGTACACGGCATTGCTGGCGAGATCAATCAGGGCGTCGATTTTCATGGGGGCACGCAGTGGAGAACAAGAATGGCGATGAAGACAATATAATTTAAAAGCTTAAATATGACATGGATGACACAAACAGGTCTTGCGGTCAATTCAATCTCAAAGCCGAAGCCAGGAAACAGTTTGCAGTCCTTCCAAAGCACGCCACTCAGAGATTTCGTTCCCTTTGTTTCCTTCTGTTCAAAACTCTTTTGTACCGAACGGGCTACCCACGCGGACATCGCGGAGATTCAGCCGCCGTAACTGTGGCGGGTGTCGACCTGAGGATTTTTGAACAGAAGCAAACGAAGGAACCGAAGAGTTGTCAGTCAAAGTCATCTCAAACCTGGCGCGTCCGTTCAAACGCCGCCAAAAGGCAATTTCCTGTGAAATGTGAGATTTGAAATTCACTTTTGTCAGAGACCTCAAAGCTGAAATTCCATTGAACTGCCAAGACCGACTTTCGACGGACAGGTCCGGCGTTCCCCTTAAACACCGGAGGACCGCCGTTCGGTCCCTGGAAATGAGCCCGAATCCAGATTTCCAAACTGCGCGGGGTTTGGCAAGCGTGGACTTCCGCAATCGGGGGCCTTTCCTCAAGCACCGTGCCGCACTCTCCGGCATTGCCATCTTCGGTATCATCGCCCACGCTGGTTCCGTAAACTGAAGGCGATCAACCTCCTTCTTAAAAGTACCGGCTGCCCACCATGCTGCGGATCCTGTTGTGCATTGGCGTCTTCGCGACATTCGTCGCGTCTGCCGTTCGTGGCGACGAACCTGGCGTGGACAAGCCCGACAAGGAGCCAGCGCCCGCTGACAGTGAATTCTTCGAAAAGAAGATCCGCCCGCTCCTCTCCCAAAACTGCTTCGAGTGCCACGGCGAGGAGAAGCAGAAAGGCAACCTGCGGCTCGATTCGCGCGAGGCGGTGCTCAAGGGGGGCGACAGCGGTCCGGCCATCAAGGGCGGCGAGCCCGACGAGAGCCTGCTGATCGAGGCGATCATGTATCAGGGGGACACGCAGATGCCCCCCAAAGGGAAGCTCAGCGATGACGAGATCGCTGTGCTGACCGACTGGGTCAAACGGGGTGCTCCGTGGCCCAAGGAAAAGAAACCCGATTCGCCAAAATCGACCGCCAAAGCCGAATTCAACCTGCAGGCCCGGCGCGCCAAACAGTGGGCGTTCCAGCCCCTCGTGCAGCATCCGGTCCCGCAGCCCAAACGCGCGGACTGGGCGCGGAGTCCGATCGATCAGTTTCTGTTAGCCAAGCTGGAGACGGCCGGTCTCACGCCCGCCCCTGACGCGGAGAAACTCACGCTTTTACGCCGCGTCACGTTCGACCTGATCGGCCTGCCGCCCACGCCGGCCGAGACGGCAAGCTTTCTGGCAGATCAGTCCCCGGAGGCGTTTTCACGCGTTGTCGACAGGTTGCTCGCCTCACCGCACCATGGCGAACGCTGGGGGCGGCATTGGCTGGACTTGGTGCGCTTTGCCGAGACCTGTGGCCATGAGTTCGACTTTGAGATTCCGTACGCGTACGAGTATCGCGACTACATCATCCGCGCGCTGAACCTGGATCTGCCGTACAACCAGCTCGTGTTGGAGCATGTCGCGGGGGATCTGTTGACTGAGCCACGGCGGAATCCGCAGGAAGGGTTCAATGAATCGATCATTGGCACGGGATTTTTCTTTCTCGGCGAGGCGAAGCACTCGCCGGTGGATGTGAAGGCTGACGAAGCCGACCGTGTGGACAACCAGATCGACGTGTTCAGCAAGACGTTTCTCGCCTGCACGATGGGCTGTGCCCGCTGCCACGACCACAAGTTCGATGCCATCTCCCAGAAGGACTATTACGCGCTGGCCGGCTACATCCAAAGTTCCCGCTTCCAGGCGGCCTGCGTGGATTCGCCTGCCGTCCGCGGCCCCATCCTCGCCGAATTGCATGCGCGGCACGCCGCGCGGGTCAGTGCGTACCAGCAGGCGTCGTCCACCACCGCGGAAGTCACCCGTGGCTGGCCGAAGCTGCTGCTGGCCTCGCTGGCGGTACTGCGGACTGGAGCGTTCCCCGACTTTGACGCGAAGCAACCGGCGGGAGCGAATCCTGACGCGCGGCTGCCCGCGGCGGCGATGCATTTCCAAGTTGCCGTCGAACAGGTGAAGCCCTGGGTGACCCGTCTGCAGACTACCGCGCGGCAGAATGCGGACGATCCGTTGTTCGTCTGGGCGAAGCTCACCGAACAAACCGGGCCGGTCACTCCAGAAGCCATGGCCGCATGGCGAGGCACTCTTCTCCGTGAGCTGAAGGCACGCGCATCCAGCCCGGCGAATCCCGCCGTGATTGCCTTTGAAGACTTTGCCGGCACGCATTTCGGCACCTGGTCCACGACGGGTGACGCCTTTGGTCATGGACCACTGCACTCGCCATATGTCACATTGTCGGCGCAGCCACTGCTCAAGCCCGGCGTGGTGCTTGGTGCAGGCATCGCGTCCAGCGGGAGTCAATCACCACGGTTGCAGGGCGGATTGCGCTCACCCACCTTCACGATTCAGAAGCCACGGATCGCGTATCACGTCGCCGGCACGGGCGGTCAGGTCCGGCTGGTTGTCGATGGCCTGAGGCTCATTCAGAATCCGATTTACGGGGGCCTGGCCTTTGGCGTGAATCACGGCTCCGAACTGCGATGGCACGAGCAGAACGTCGAAAAGTGGGTCGGCCACAACGCCTGGATCGAAGTCCTCGACGACGGCGACGGCGACATTGCCCTGGACAAGGTGCTGTTCACCGATGGCGGAATTCCGCCGCTGCCGGTCTCTGGCACCTCGGCGATGCACCTGTTGCAAGAGGCGAAATGGCAGACCGTGGCTCAACTCGCGGAGGCCACCCGCGACCAGTTTGTTGAGGCCGCCGGCCGCTGGTCGCGAAATGAGCCGGTGGAGCCCGCGCTGCTGCAGGAACTAGTCGCGAGCGGCATTGCCGCGCCGGAATTCAACGATGAGACCCGGTTGGGGGAGTTGCACGCGGGAATCCAGTATCGCCGCAAAGCGGTGGCCATGCTGGACGGAACAGCCGAAGACGAGCATCTGTTTCTGCGTGGCAGCAGTGCGCGGCTGGGCGAACTGGTGCCCCGGCGGCTGATGGAGGCGGTGGGCGGCACCGAGCAGCCGGTGCCGGCACAGGGCAGCGGTCGGTTGGAACTGGCCCAGCGGATGATCGCGCCAACGAACCCGCTGCTGGCCCGGGTGATCGTCAACCGCGTCTGGAAGCAGCATTTTGGTGAGGGGATCGTCCGCACTCCGGATGATTTTGGCAACATGGGCCAGCCCCCGACTCACCCCGAGCTGCTGGATTATCTCGCCGCCGAATTCATGAAGGACGGTTGGTCACTCAAAAAACTGCACCGCAAGCTGTTACTGACCCGCACCTGGCAAATGTCCAGCCAGCCCGCCGATTCCATGGCGGAAACCCAGGATCCCGAAAACAAATTGTGGCACCGAATGCCAGTGCGGCGCCTGGAAGCCGAAGGCATCCGCGACGCGATGCTCGCGGTCTCTGGCCGCCTCGATTTGGCGATGTACGGTCCAAGCGTGATGCCTCACCTGACGCCGTTCATGATTGGCCGCGGCCGGCCTGGCCAGACTGGTCCGCTGGATGGTGCCGGTCGCCGCAGCCTCTACATCGGCGTCCGCCGCAACTTTCTCACCCCCTTGTTCCTGGCGTTTGACTACCCGTCACCGTTCGCCACCATCGGCCGCCGCAGCATTTCCAATGTGCCGGCCCAGGCTCTGGCCCTGATGAACAACCCCTTCGTGATTCAGCAGGCGGAGGCCTGGGCCAAGCGGGTCCAGGCCGAAGCCCATACCGATGAGCAACGGATTCAGGCGATGTATGCAGCAGCCTACACCCGCCCCCCCACAGCGGAAGAACTCCGCGAAGCCCTGGAATTCGTGGCCGTGGAAACCTCCGACCCGGCCGTGCGTGACAGCGCCTGGCGCGATTTGGCGCATGTGCTGCTCAACGTCAAAGAATTTATCTTCGTCAATTGAGACGGCGGGGAATGCAAACGAACGGTTTGCGAAGATGCTGATCCGCAAGGCGGTCCGGCGATGGCTAGTTGATAGCGGCACGGCACAAGCCGTCCGGTGATCGGTTTCGCACTTTGTAAATCCCCACGCCGCAGGAAAGCCATCACCGGACGGCTTGCGCCGTGCCGCTACAAATGTGAGGCGGCACTGGCCGTCCTCGGAGATTGCAAAGTCGAGCAGTCACTCCGTGACTGGTTTCGAGTCACGGAGTGACTCGGCAACTTTACTTGGGATTGCACGACGTGAATCCGCCGGTTGACGCTGCGGGCGGGCTCGTTCTCCTGCTGAGCCGGGGGGGTGGGCGGACGCGGATTCCACGAGTCTGTTCGCTTGAGCCTCGGGACAGTGGGGACGGGAAGATTGACAAATCCGTGCGGCCAGCCTAAACGAGCGGAACAGACTTTCTTCATTCCGTGCCGTCCCATCATCCAGCATGCTCCGACGCGCGCTCCACGAAGGTCGTACCGCACTTCGTCGACTCGCGGTGTTGTTGACGCTGTTGCTTGCGCTCACCCTGATAGGCACGGTCGGACTGCGGCTCATCACTGGAGGGCGATGGCTGGACTGCCTTTACATGGCGGTCATCACGCTGACCACGGTCGGCTATGAGGAATCCGTGCCACTGGGAGACGCCGGGCGGGTTTTCATCATTGTCTACCTGGTGTTTGGGTTCGGGGTCTTTTCGTTTACTGCCGTCAATCTTGTGCAGTCCGTACTCAGCCCGGAAATTCGCGGTCTGCTGGAGAGAAACCGGATGGAGAATGTGATCGCGAAGCTCAAGAACCATGAGATTGTCTGCGGCATGGGGCGGATGGGGGTCACCATCTGTCAGCAGTTGCACGCCAGCGGCCGCGCTTTTGTGGTGGTGGACTGCAACGCGGAACTGGTGCGCCGACAGTGTCAGGAGCACCACTGGGCGTACGTGATCGGAGATGCCACGGAAGATGCCACGCTGAAGGAGGCGGGGATCGAACGGGCGCGGTCGCTGGCCACCGTCCTCCACACGGACGCTGACAATATCTATGTCATTCTCACGTCGAGAATTCTGGCACCAGGACTGCAGATTTTGGCGCGGGCCAGCGAGGACAGCGTGGTGGCCAAGATGGAGCGCGCGGGTGCCACGCGCGTTGTCAGCCCGCACACGACGGGAGCCATGAAAATGGCTCGTTTCCTCCTCAATCCGAATGTGGAGGACTTCTTGGAAATCGCTGATCGTCGCGGCCAGGGACTCGAACTGGCGGATGTCAAAATTCAGCCTGGCAGTCAGTACGTTGGCAAGCGAATCGCCGACACCTGCCTGGCCAGACTTGGAGTCATCATCGTGGGCCTTCGTCGCCAGTCGGGCGAGCGGCTCATGCCAGTGCAGAGTGAGACTGAGATCAACGCCGGAGATTGTCTTTTCGCGTTTGGCAGCACCGAAGCCGTGAACCGCATGATCGAGGAATCGGCCTCGACCGATGTCGGCTTCGACTGAGGTTGCCGCCCAGTTCGGATTTAGAAACGACAATGCCCGGCATTTGCCGGGCATTGAGCGTTTGGTCGAGTGGAATCAGATCATTTCTTGACCGAGGTGGCCGGGGTTTTGGCGCCGGTCCGGGTGGCTGGCTTGTCGGTGGCCGCCGGTTCGGCTTCGGTGGTTTCCGGTGCCGAGGCGGTGTTGCCCAACTGCTTCCAACTGGCGACGGCCCAGTGGCCGTAGGTGTTCATCACCGTTTTGCCAAGTTCCTTCAGGTCGGCCCGCATTGTGGCGCTGCTGATGTTTTCGTTCTTGATCACCCGCTGCAGCACAAAGCGTTTGTTGCTGGCAACATACGCGAAGAACTGGCCGTTGCCCATCTTGTCGTTATCGGACAACAGCCGCAGCAGGGCGACGCGGGGGACGTCAGCAGCGGAGGGTGGCAGTTCGTCGAGCCACGCCATGATCCACAGCGTTTTCTCGTCGTTGCTGAGGACGACGGACATCGACAGTTCCCACTCTTCTTCTTTTTTATCGGCAAACTGAAAGTCATAGCGGCTTTCAGTTTTGGTGGGCTTCAAACCCAGCCCCTGCAGCATGTTGCCGAGGGAGTCGATATTGACGCCCCCTTTGGAGGCGGTGGCGGCGCTGGTGGCCGTATCCGCGCGGGTCGTTCCGCTCAGATGACTGACGGCCCAGACCCCGGCCACGAGGCAGGCGGCAGCCGCCACCCACCAGCGGCGTACAGACATCTTCGGCATTGTGACACTCCTTGTCGAATGCTGACTCTCAAACTCCGCCGAACAGGTGCCGCAGGCAAAGCTGCGACCAAGTCTCAAACTGGTCAACCTCCGCGACCAGATTTTCCGCCGGAGCAAACCCTGCTTCTAACATCGACTTTTCACGCGGAGAAACTTTGGGCGCGTCGACGTCGAATATATGCACGATGCCGAGGTGGACCCGGCCCACCTCGGTTTCGTCATCATTCAGCAGGCCGACCAGCCGGTTCGTAACATTCGCCGAGATCTCGACTTCCTCTTCGATCTCGCGTTTCATCGCCTCCAGATACGGCGATTCCTCCCGGCCCAGGTCCAGCGTCGAAATGTGCCCGCCCACCCCCACCGACCGCTTGCTGTGCAGCCGGGCCTCGCCCTGGGCCGTGCCCCGCTTGTAGTGGAACAACTGGTTCTCGAAGCGAAAAATGCAGTAGGGGATGAGCTGCTTGTAGCTGGTGTCCTGCTCCATCTGATCCCGCGGCAGGTATTTCCCATAGTGCGGATCAAGCAGCGTCTTCAAGTACGGCTCCACGTTCGTGCACACCCCCTGGAAGTAGCCGATCTCATGAAACAGGAGTGTGGGAACGACCAGGACGTGTTCGACGGACATGGGGACT
>JAKFUF010000123.1 GCA_021732845.1 Planctomycetaceae bacterium
GCCTCCAGCATCCGCCCGACCTCCCCGTGTCCCCGCGCCCGCTGGATGCTTCGCAGTAGCACATGGTCTGCCCATTCCGGTTCACATCTTGCGTTCCATCCGGCAAGTGCCTGCATGGCCTCTGAGTCATCCAGGGCAAAGCCGTTGACGACTTTCAGGCAGCAATCCCACATGCGGGCATCGCCGTTTTCATGCTCGATTGAGGGGGCAAGCCTGTCAGCGTACGCAATCGCTCGGTCAAGGATCTTCCGCCGGTCTAGGTTTACCGGCGGACTGTAGACCGTCGCCGGCGCTTTGGGCTTGTCTGCCGCCTGCATCGCCAGCAGCAAACCTTGGGGGATCTCCGCAGGCGAACACTCGCCAGGGCGGATAATCCACTCCCGCCCATTAAGAGGCGATGGCATGACGGTCTGTGCCGGCCTGTTGCCGATCCGCACCTCGATTGGCCCGACCTTGCACACGGCCTTCGCAGGCAATTCAGGCTGCCAACGGAAAAACCGGTGAACGCCTCGGGTTGAACGGAAACTTGGCGTTTCGAACCCCTCGGGGAGATACCGCTGCAACTCGGCTTCCGCCTCCGGGCTGTCGCATTCGATATCGACAACCCCTGAGGCTTCACCCAACAGCAAGCCAATGTCGTGGGCATCATCCCCGAACATGACCTGCAACCTGTCCGGCTCGTCTGTTGCCGTAGCGGGCCAGTCGTGGGGGGCCGCTGGTTTTTTCTGGCCGGGTTGAATCTGGATCAGCTTTAGCCCATGTTCCGCATACCGCAGGGCGGTTTCGACCGTGGCGGATGGAATCGCGCATTCGCTCATGCCTGCACCTGCAGATACAGGGCTACAACCCAAGTCTCCGAAGCGGCAAATTTAAACTCTTGGCAGATCTCCCGCCGCCGTTGATCCGCGTACTCACGCGATGGCCAATGCGTTGCAAACCCGAGTTCAACCCATCCGCAGCGAGCGCCATGTCTCCAGTAGTTTCCCGGCATGCTGCGGTTCTGAACCGCAAACACCGTGGCGGGAGTCGCTTGGTACTTCGGCGATGCAGGCAGGAAAGACCGAGGCCCTTTTCTCGACGGGAAAAGATTGACTTGCACATCCTCGAACCCGGTCAAAGGATTCGGGATCGTCGAAATCCATGAATCCAGCCGCCCGCGCCAGAACTCCAACTCGCCAACCGGGACGCGAAACAACTTTTCCCAAGCACAGATTTGAGCTAAACCGGAGTTCAGATCGACGGCAAGGCAATGTGCATCCATTGACTTTCCGTCTTTGCGCCTGCATTTCAGGCCGGGGGTTTTCACCACTCCGTTTAGCAGCGGAGTTTTCGATCTCGCTGTCTTTCGTCTGGGCATCAGCGGCATCCTGCGTGGTCACGAGTACATTCATAGGAAAAGGCGTGCGAAATCAGTCGTCAACGGGCACTTGTCCAGATTGACGCCCGCTGGCAATGAACGCCTCGACTTCCGCCCGGTCGTATTTGACCAGTCGGCCAATCTTGCGGTATGGCAGCGGATACCGCTTATGGTGCCTCCACTGCCGGAGAGTGCCAGGAGCCACGCAGAGAATTTTCGCGGCCTCGGTTTCGTCAATCAGGTTGGTCGATGGGGTTAGTGTCATCGGTTGTTTCTCGGCGGGTCTAGCGATTGACGGGGGTAGAGGCGCGTCGGAATCTCACCTCAACCCCCAGACGCTGGAGGTGTGATTGCGCCTCTGCGGCGCGAGAATAGTCGGCATCCTCGACGGCACGCTCCAGGCGAACGAACCAATAAGTTGGCCAGTCGGTGGCGCTGAGTGATTGCTTGGGCATCTGTTGTCCTCCCGGTGGCATTGGAAGTCTCAACAGATCAGTGAAAGCGCCCCAAAAGTGTCGCGGTGCGCTTTTGGGGAAATTCGCGCAAGGTCAATACAGAAGACGGTTAAAGAAAAGTCGCATTTTCTAAAAGTGTCGCGGTGCGCTTTGTGGTGCGCTTTTATTCCTCGAAACACCTGTCGCAAATGATCCTGCCCCCCTCTCGTGGCGCTGGGCTTGAAAGCAATTCGTCACACTCTTCACAGCGCTTGCTGGGGGGCCTTCTAGCTTCAGCTTCAATTGTGCCATCGGAGGATTTTGAGCCACGGGGCACGCTTGCCCCACACTTCGCCGCGAACATCCGAATTTGATCTCTCAGTCTTGGCATTTTGTAGAGGCGTTTTCTAAGCGTCTCTGCATTCCCGCCGGGCCTCACCAACCGGCGGGCCAGTTCTGCCAAGTTGAATTTATGCCCTCCGGTTTCCATGTGCATTTGTGCCAGCTCGGCAAGCGCCATGTTTTCGTCCACCTCATCCAACTGCTGTTCCTCTATGTCGTCATCAAGCGGTTGCGTTGCAACAGGCGTGGAGGGGGTGGCTTGCTCTGGCACATGGATGTGATTGTTGATGATCAGTTCGAGCGTTGCCGTTGCTGTGGCAGAACTGGTCTGCTCTCCGTTTTTGACACGCTTGCCCATCAAAACAACTTTGGGGTTCGCTGGGTTGGCGATTCGAGTATGCGCCAGAACAACCGCTGGCCATCCCCTAATGATGTCTCGACGGGCCACTTCTCCAGTCACAGTGATCTGATATTTCAGTGCCTCCATCGTTGCGAAGGGGGATGGCCATGAATCCGGTATCTGGGCTTTAACCATGCTTCGCAGCATAGACTCGCACCCACCAGTGGCGCGAAATGCCAGAGACATGGTCTCTTTGCCCTGGGTCACAATCACCAGAATGAGCGCTTGCATCATTCCATGGGCTACCAGTCGGCCAAGGGCATCGGCCCGAACGACCCCCACTGGCCAGGGTTCCCATCCCTCGGGGGCATCGCGCAGGATCTCAATCAGCGTCTGGTCTACTGGGTCAACTGTGACAATATCCACTTTTCCGCCCCTGAAGTGCGGTTGCCCGAGCGATGGTCGATTCTACTTGATCCTGTCCGGCTGTCCCTTCCCGCCCTGCATCGTCTTTCCGGCAGCTTCCATCGCCAGTCTCACCGGGTCCAGATGCAGACGGGCATAGATTTGGGTTGTCTTCGTGCTGCTGTGCCCCAGTGCCTTGCCGATGATTTGCAGTGAGCCCCCACCCGCCGCCATCACGCTGCCCATCGTGCGGCGCAGGTCGTGAATTCGCAGATTGCTCAATCCGCTCTTTCGCAGGACGGTTTGCCACGCAGATTTCGGCCATGTGATGTGACCGCTCGCGCCGTGGCTCGGCAGAACCCACGGGCAGCCGTCTGTTCGCTCCTGCACCCGGCGGGCCAGGATCTCCAGGGCTGGCAGGATCAACGGCACCACATGCACCCGCCGGCTTTTGAACTTCTCCTTGGGGATCGTCCATGTCGCCGCCGCGAGGTCGATTTCGTCCCACCGCATGCTTTCGACGTTGCCACGCCGCGCTCCAGTCCACAGCAGCAGTAGCAAGAAATCTCGGCTCAATGACCGCTGCAACTGCTCCACAGCAGCGAAGAACTTCGGCAACTCATCCTCGGTCAAGAACCGGTCGCGCTGCAGTTCCGGGAACCGCTTGATTCCCAACGTCGGGTTCACGTCCGACCAGCCATTGGCTATCGACGTGCGGCATACCGACTTGACCAGATCGAGCATGTGATTTCCCGCCCGCGGTCCCCGCTCCCGTCCAATCTTGGCATGCAATTCTGCCACCATGGCGCGGTTCACATTGTGGATCGGCTTCTTTCCCCACTCGGTCAAATGTGCCTTGTACCGCCGTTCATCGCGCTGCCAGGTTGTTTTCTTCAGTTTGCTGTGATGCTCCATGTACCACAAAAACACCTCTTCGAATGTCTTTCCCTTCGCCTTGCGGGATGCCCGCTCAGCCGCCGGGTCTTTCCCCTGGGCGACTTCACCACTCAATGCAGCACATGCTTTGCGGGCTTGCTCGATGCTGATCTTCGGGAATGGTCCAATGCGCAAACGCTGTGGGCGACCAGCCACCCGGCCAATCCGGAAGAACACTTTCGATCCACCCGGAGCCACGGACAACGCCAACCCTCCACAGACTTCGTCGTAGACATACCGCAACTTTTCGCCGGGCGTCAGCGCCGCCAAAGTGCCGTTCGTGAACTTGATCCGCTCGCCCATGCTGAAACCTTGCTACGCCGAATTTGCTACGCTTTTGCTACACCCCACGGTAAAAACCACTGATTTTGCATCATATCAAGTAACATGACCAACGCGAGAAACACCGTGTTTTTCGATGTGGAGCAACTTGGAGTGATGAACATAAACACACCCATTTTGGGATTCCACTATTTCCGGGCTTTTTCTTTTGGCCTTCGATTTTACCCGTGTTTTGCGGGTTTTCTGACCTGCAGTGCAACGCAAGTGCAACGGATAGTGAGCGGCCAGAAGCGAAAGCCCGGTAGAAACGTCTATTGACGCCGGGTTCGAGCGGCAATGGCTCACGCGGTTCTTCTTCTGACTTAGTGGCTCAGGCCGGCCAGGAGTTCGGTTGCTGGGTCTAACGGCATGACCCGAACGACGCGCGACGTGGGGCTGCACGATTCGTTGATTCTTTCAACCATTGTCTGGGCATACTCCCGGCTGACGGCCTTGAATTCCGTGGCCCAAGGCGGGATGTCGTAAGGGCTCCGTGGCTGCCATCCGTCATTGAGGAACTGGACTGTGAGCCAGGCGGATTTGTCGCCGCACATCAATGTAAAGATGTTTCGTGGCGGGAGAACAATAATGTTCGTGGTTCGCTGAATGCCGACCCGATGACTGGCTATCCCCCCACCGCCAAGTTTTACCCCGTCATCGCTTCCGGCACAGGGACACCGAAGGCGGTGAGGATTGCAGGCGCAAGGTCTTCTAGGCTGGGATTGGTGGCCGAGAGCGGGCGGTTGCACAGGAACACCCCGGGCTCGAAGGCGGGGTTGACCCCGCCGGGCACAACCACCGCATGCTGCCCGACTTCGTCAGCGAATTCAGCTCGTGGCTCAACCCAGAATTTCCCACATCGGATCGCCGCCATGAGAAATGCCGATCGGCCGACCGGTGAGGTCGCTGACGGTCATCGCTGGGTTGATGCCGAGCAGATGGTAGACCGTGGCCACAAAGTCGCCGGCGGTGACGGGGCGGTCAATCGGGTAGCCGGCCTGAGAGTCGGTTTTACCCAAAACAGTCCCCGGCCTCACTCCGCCCCCGGCCATGAACACGAAGCCACACTGCGGCCAGTGATCGCGGCCAGCCTTGCGGTTCACGCGGGGCGAGCGTCCCATTTCGCCCATCAGCACCACGAGCGTGCTGTCCAGGCGGCCGCTCTGCTCCAGGTCGAGAATCAGCGAGGAGATCATCTGGTCCAACTGCGGCGCGTGCCCCTTCAGCATGCCGAAGTTGTTCTCATGAAAATCCCAGTGGTTGCCGCTGTCGGCCTCTTCCCAGTTGACGCTGACAAATGTGGAACCGGCCTCCACCAATCGGCGGGCGATCAGCAGGCTGGAACCCCAGACGTTGCGGCCATACCGGTCGCGCGTCGCGTCAGGCTCCTGCGTCAGGTCGAAGGCGCCGCGTGTTTTCGCCGAGGTCAGGAGAGTGAAGACCTGTTGCTGAAAGTGGCCCAGCCCCTCGATCGCGCGATTGGCCTCCAGTTCCGAGACCCGCGCATCAATTTGCTCCAGCAGTGAGCGCCGCCGGTCCAGCCGGTCGGCGGTCACGTCTGGCAACTGGCCCAACGAAGGCAGGACTGGCTCACCAAGCGCCTGTACAGGGTCATAAAACTTGCCCGGTTTGTCTCCAAACTGCTTGTTCCAGACAGTGAACAGCGGATCGTACTGGGCACCGAGGTAGCCGCCGTACGGCCCCGCCCGGCGGAGGGCCTGCGAGTGGCCGGGATAGGCCGGCATCACGACATAACGGGGGATGTCTGTCGGACCCAGTCCCATGTACTGGCAAACCGCCCCCATGCCGGGATGGTCGGTTCGCTTGGCGAAGTAGTTTTCGCGGTCGTTGCCGCCGTCGAAGCCGGTATAGACGTTGTACGGATTGTGGCTGTTGTACTGGTGGGAGTAGGTGCGGACGAGCGCCACGCGGTCCATGATCTGCGCGATGCGGGGGAACAGCTCGCAGATTTGAACACCGGGGACTGCCGTGTCGATCGGCTTGAACTCGCCGCGCACGTTTTCCGGCGCGGCGGGCTTCAAGTCGAACATGTCCATGTGCGGCGGGCCACCCAGCAGGTTGACCAAGATCACCGACTTGGCCGTGCCGGGACCGATCCGCCGCTGTTCAGTTTCCGCCCGCAGCAGGTTGGGCAGGGTCAGCCCGCCAAACAGCGACAGCCCGCCCACCTGCAGACAGTCGCGCCGCGACAGGCAATGCGTTGACAGCGACGATCGGTTTCCAAGAATCCGCAACATCGGCGTCTCCACAAGTCCATTTTCGATTGATGATTTTCGATTGGACGACGCACCGCAAGGGTTCTGCTGGATTAGGCCAGCAATTGCGGGATGACGTGGGCGGGTTCAACGCCAGTCAGCCTTTGGTCGAGGCCCTGATACTTGAAGGTGAACCGTTCGTGGTCGAATCCGAGCAGGTGCAGCACGGTCGCATGGAAGTCGTGGATGTGGCACGGATCCTTGACGATGTTATAGCTGAAATCATCCGTTTCGCCAAAGATCTGCCCGCCCTTGGAGCCACCGCCGGCCATCCACATCGTGAAGCACCGCGGGTGGTGGTCGCGGCCGTAGTTTTCCTTCGACAGCCCGCCCTGCGAGTAAATGGTCCGGCCGAATTCGCCGCCCCAGATGATCAGGGTTTCGTCGAACAGACCGCGCTGCTTGAGGTCGGTGATCAAGGCGTAGCAGGCCTGATCCACGTCCTTGCACTGGCTCGGCAGGCGGCCCGCGACGTTGGCGTGCGTGTCCCAGTTGTTGAGGTAGATCTGCACGAACCGCACACCGCGCTCAACCATCCGCCGAGCCAACAGAATGTGGTTGGTGAACGAGCCAGGCTTCTTCGCCTCTTCACCATACAGTTCGTAGGTCGAGGCCGGCTCGCTGGCGATGTTGGTCAGTTCGGGAACGCTGGCCTGCATGCGGAAGGCAAGTTCGTACTGCTCGATGCGGGTGCGAGTTTCTGGGTCGCCAAACTGGGCCAGAGTCTGTTCGTTGAGCTGCCGCAGACCGTCCAGCGTCTTGCGGCGGATCTCCGTGGGCACGCCCGGCGGATTGTTGATGTATAGAATCGGATCGCCGGCGCTGCGGAACGGCGTGGCCGAGTGCTCGCCGGGAAGATAGCCCGACTGCCAGAGCCGGGCGGATATCGCCTGCACCTGGTCGGTGTTGGTGGGCTTGGCGACCAGCACCACGAAGGTCGGCAGGTCGTTGTTCAGCGAGCCTAAACCGTACGACGCCCACGCCCCCAGGCAGGGGCGGCCAGTCACCTGGTTGCCGGTCTGCATGTAGGTGATGGCCGGCTCGTGGTTGATCGCCTCGGTGTTCATGCTGCGGATGAAGCACATGTCATCCACCACCTTGGCGGTCCACGGCAAGAGTTCCGTGACCCACATGCCCGACTGCCCATGCTGGGCGAACTTGAACTTCGACGGGGCAATCGGGAACCGGGCCTGACCCGATGTCATGGTGGTCAGACGCTGGCCGTTGCGGATTGTCTCCGGCAAATCCTTGTCATAATAGTCGTTCATCTTCGGCTTGTAGTCATACAGATCCATCTGCGGCGGCCCCCCGACCATGTGCAGATAGATCACATGCTTCGCCTTGGGCGCATGATGCGTCATTAACTGCTGCGCCGTGTCGGCAGTCAGCACGCCATTGGCACCAAACGCCGACTTCGCCGCGCCGCCACCCAGCAGCGATGCCATCGTCGCCGTGCCCAGCAGGTGCGAGCCCTGGGTGAGGAAATGACGGCGGGTCAGGTTCTGCAAGTAGTCTTGAACGGGGTTCATCGGACAGCCTCGTTGAATCGTGAATCGCGTGTGGGATCGGGAATATTGAGCCACGGATTGAACACTGATGAAACACGGATGTATTGAATTCAACCCATCGCCAAATCCGTGTTCAATCTGTGTTTCATCCGTGGCGACTTCCCTTTGAACTCAACGCCTACTTGTTCAGCACCTCATCCAGGTTCATGACTTCATTCGCCAGCATCGTCCACGCCGCCAGCAGTGCGGGTTCAATCGTCGCGTCGGGAACTGATTCACCGGTCGTGATCAGCGCCTTGGCATCTGTTTCGTGACCTCGATAGTACTCCAGTAGTTCCTTCAGCGATTGCTGGACGACTGGCAGCTCGCCGGCATGAAACGGCCGCGCCAGCAGGCGCTTGGCGAGCAGTTCGAGCTGCTGCTCTTCCGGTCCACCTGATTTCAAGATGACCTGAGAAAGGTTGCGGGCCGCTTCGATGAACTGCACGTCGTTAAGAGTCACCAGCGCTTGGAGTGGCGTATTCGTCCGCTCGCGGCGAACAGTGCATTGCTCGCGGGCTGTGGCATTGAAAATCTCCATCGACGCCGGGGGTGCCGACCGCTTGATGAAGGTGTACAGGCTGCGGCGGTAGAGGTTCTCGCCGGTATCGCGGCGGTAGTCGCGGGTGTTGCTGCCGATCATTGCCACCGCTTCCCAGACCCCTTCGGGCTGGTACGGTTTGACACTCGCGCCGCCCAGTTTGGGAACGAGCAGCCCGCTGGCGGCCAGCGCGTAATCGCGAATCATTTCGGCATCCATGCGGAACCGCGGACCGCGCGACAGATACTTGTTCTGCGGATCCTTGTCCTGCTTCTCGGGAGTTGTGACCGCCGACTGGCGGTAGGTCGCGGAGGTGACCAGCAGCTTGAAGAACCGTTTGACATCCCATGGAGCGGCGGCCGCATCCAGGCTGGGGGTGCCATCGCGGAACTCCAGCGCCAGCCAGTCGAGCAGTTCCTGATTGGCTGGCAGTTCGCCACTCACGCCAAAGTCTTCTGCAGTCCGCACGATCCCGCGCCCATACAGTTCTTGCCAGAAGCGGTTCACCGTGACCCGCGCCGTCAGCGGATGCTCGGCTCGCAGCAGCCACTTCGCCAGACCCAACCGGTTGCGTGGCTCACCATCTGTCCAAGTCGGCAGGATCGCCGGAGTGGCGGGCTGCACCTGGTTGCGGCGCTTGTCGTATTCACCTCGGTACAGCACAAACGCCATCGCGCCATCGCCCTTCTCCTGCATGACGTGGGCCACCGTGCCACGCCCCTTCAACGTCGCTTCTTCGCCCTGCAAGGCGTTGACCTTCGCCTGCAGTTCCTGGTGTTTGGGGTCGAGCGTCGTGAGCCACCAGTCGAAGAGTTCGTTCTTCTCGGCGTCAGTGCGGGTCTCGGCCGGCTTCAAAGCCAGAGCCGCTGCACGGGTGGCGGTGGCCAGACGCTTCGTCTGCGCGGGGTCGAGAGCCACGCTGTACAGCCGCAGGTCTTGCAGCGAGAGCCCATCGAGCCGGGACTGCGTGTGCCGCTGGCCCAGCTTGAACGGGACTTCCGTGCGGATTGTCGATTTCAGCGCATTGACCGGCGAGGCTGTCGGCTGCGGATTGCCGTCATAATAAACCTTGATCCCTTCGGCTTTGCTTGAGCCGTCGTAGGTCACGAGGATGTGATGCCACTCGTTGATTTTGACGGGAGTGGTGGCGACGGTCTTGATGGCGTCATCCTGCCACTTGTTGATCACATGCATCCCGACGCGGCCGCCTTCGACCCAGACATCCCAGCCACGGTAGTCGTGCTGATCGTCCATGCGAGCCATGATCGACCCGGTCATGTTGGGCTTGTCCAGCCGCACCCACGCGCTGCAAGTAAATGGCTGATCCTTCTCAAAATCTCCGGCCTCCGGCCATTCCACCTTCGTCTCGGGCAGGAACTGCAAGCCCTTGGTAGCGACGTGGCCGTCGATCCACCCCGCCTTGCCGGCATTGAGCGGCTTCGGCTCACCCTTGACCTTGGAAGCGAGTTCTTCGCCCATCCCCTCGTTCAGCGTGGCTTCCAGCAGCACTTTGTCGCTGGGGATCGACAGGCCGAACTCTTCGATTTTCGCCGCCGTCAACCAAGCCTGGAAATCCGGCTGGGCCGAAGTGCGGCGGTCCGTCACCTGCTGTCTGGCATCCGCCAGTTCTTTGCCAATCAACTGCCAGCGGGGCCGGTCATCGGCCATTGGCACAACAATCACCGGAGGCGTGTCCTTGATGTTGCCATCCATCGCCGCCTGCGTGGTGTTGTTGAAGAACGCGGCGAGTTCGTAGAACTCTTTCTGGCTCAGCGGGTCAAACTTGTGGTCGTGGCACACGGCACAGCCGGCGGTCATGCCGAGCCACACCTGCGAGGTGGTTTCCGTCCGGTCTCGGTTGTAAAGAACCAAGTACTCTTCGGCGATCGCTCCGCCTTCGCTGGTGGTGATGTTGCAGCGGTTGAAGCCGGACGCGATCTGCTGATCCAGCGTGCGATTGGGCAACAGGTCACCAGCCAGTTGTTCAACCGTGAACTGGTCAAATGGCATGTTCTGGTTGAACGCGCCGATCACCCAGGCGCGGTAGGCCCAGTTTTCGCGGTAATTGTCGAAATGAATGCCGTTGGTGTCGGCATAACGGGCGGCGTCCAGCCAGTAGCGGCCGCGGTGTTCACCCCAGTGCTTCGAGGCCAACAACTTGTCGACCAGTTTTTCGTAGGCGTCGGCTGCCGTATCGGCGACAAATTCTTCCACGAGTTCTGTCGCTGGCGGCAGCCCGGTCAAGTCGAGGCTCAGCCGGCGGGCCAGCGTGCGGCGGTCGGCTTCGGGTGCAGGGCTGAGCCCCAGCGCCTCAAGTTTCGCCAGCACAAACCGGTCGAGCGGGCTGCGGACCCACGCTTCGTTTTTCACCGCTGGCGGTACCGGCCGCGTTGGGGCGATAAAGGACCAGTGTGGCTGATACTCTGCCCCCTGTTCGATCCACCGCTTCAAAGTCTCTTTTTGAGCAGCGGTCAGCATCTTCTTCGTGGCTGGCGGTGGCATCACTTCTTCAGGTTCCGCCGACACGATGCGATGCAGCAGTTCGCTGTCGTCCGGTCTGCCGGGAACGATCGCCTTCTTGTCGACCGCCGCTTGGAATTTGTCGAGCCGCAATTCGCCCTTGCGGGCGGCACTGTCGGGGCCGTGACAGGCGAAGCAGTTTTCCGCCAAAATGGGGCGGATGTCGCGGTTGTATTCCAGCCGGTCGTCGGCCGCATGCACGACATGCGCGCCAAACATTAAACCAGCGAACAGACCGAGGCGGGCAAAACGCATCATCGTAAGGGGAATCCTTACTGGAGAGTTCGAATTGTGCGGAGAAGACCAGCGGTCATCGTCACGGCACGAATACTTTGGGAGGGAGTGAGGCGGGCATCACCAAATCTTATGGTACGATCCTGGTCGGCGCTTGACAACCGCGCGCACCGGCAAACTCAAGGAACTTTTGCCGGCGGAATCCGCACGAAATCCTCCCGTTTGAAACGCCGTGGGACAGATCCGGGTATAATCAGCCGTTGCGTCTCCTAATCCGTGCTTGCTGGCTGCATTGCCATGACCCGTTTGCGCAAGTCGCCTTCGACCTTCACCTTGCTGCTGCCAATTCTGGCCGTTGCCGGATTTGCCGCGGTGGTCTTCGCGGCGGCGCGGAGCCCGGTCGGCGTGTCGGGGAGAGAAGTGGGAGCCGAAATCTCGAATTTGAAGCCGACCGTGTTGGTTGTCGACCGGACGCTTGCCAAAGAGTGGAAGGATGTGGGGGCCACGCCGGCGTCAGCGGCCACGGATCTGCAAGTTTTTCGGCGGCTCTCGCTGGCGCTCTTTGGGATGATCCCGTCGCTGGAAGAAATCCGTTCCTTCGAAGCCGACACACGGCCCGACCGGCTGGACCATTGGACACGGCGGATGCTGGCCGATCCCCGGTTCAATGACTATTTCGCCGAACGCCTGGCCCGGATGGTGGTTGGCACTGAAGGCGGACAGTTCATCATTTATCGCCGGGACCGGTTCGTCGAGTGGCTCAGCAACCAGCTTAAGGACGGTGTGCCCTGGGATCACACGGTCCGCAGCATGCTCACCCAGCAGGGGCTGTCGACCGATCGGCCGGCGGTCAATTTCGTGGCCGCGGCCATCAACGAGGGTGACATCGACGAGAACAAGCTGGCCGGCCGAACAGCGCGGGCCTTCTTGGGACAACGAATGGATTGTGCCCAGTGCCACGACCATCCGTTCGCGGTCTGGAAGCAGGAGCAGTTTGAGGGATTGGCCAGTTTCTTTGGTCAGACCAAACAGACCATCACTGGTGTGGAAGATATGCCAGTCCAGAACGGTGTTCAGCAGGAGTACAAAGTTCAGGATCGCAAGACGTTGAAGGATCGGGTCGTTGAGCCACGGGTGCCGTTTCATCCGGAGTGGATGCCCCAGGAGGGCAGCCGACGCGAAAAGTTGGCTGCATGGATCACGCATCCGGAAAATCGGCGGTTTGAACGGGCCATCGCCAACCGGGTGTGGGGTTTTGTCTTTGGCAAGCCGTACCTCGAACCCGTGGATGACCTGGAAGATCCCAAGGATGGCGAAACGGACATGCTGGACGTGCTTGGGACGGAATTTCGCGAGAAGGGGTACGATCTGCGCCGTCTGGTGCAGACCATCGTCTCCTCGAAGGCGTTTCGCACCAGTTCCGAGCCACCAGCCGGGGCCGACGAGAAGGCAACGCACCTCTCGGAGTGCCACTGGGCGGTGTTCCCGCTGATTCGGCTGCGGCCGGAGCAGGTCATCGGCTCCATGCTGCAAAGCTCATCGGTCCAGACCGTCGACTACAACAGCAACCTGCTGTTCCGCCTGATCCGCATCACGCGCAGAAGCGACTTTGTGAAGGAATACGGCGATTTCGGCGACGACGAACTGCAGTTGCATGGGGGCACCATTCCCCAGCGGCTGTTGATGATGAACGGACAGCTCGCAGCCGAGGTGTTTGAGGCTGGTTTCTTCAACCCGACTTCGCGGCTCTCTGTCATGAACTCGTCCGACGAGAAATGCGTCGAAAACGCCTATCTCGTTTGTCTGACTCGCCGCCCCACCGCTGAAGAGTCGACCCATTTTTCAGGCCGCCTAAAGGACCTGAAGGGTGGTGAACGTCGAAAGGCCGTCGAAGATATGATGTGGAGCCTCGTAAACTCGACTGAGTTTTCGTGGAACCACTAGGAGGGGGAATGACTCAATGTCCAATGTCCCAATGACCAATCGTCGTTGTTGGGATCTCCGCTCTTAAAAAGCATTGGTCATTGCTTCATTGGACATTGGGTCATTCACAAAGAGATTGCTCCATTTTTGAAACGCGCACACCATGTCCACTCCACTCTCGTCCCGCCGCGATTTCCTCCGGATTTCTTCGGGGCTCGGTCTGTCGATTTTGCTGCCGGCACTCGACCTGCGGGCGGCGACGGAGCGCGGGCCGGCGCGGCCGAAGTCGCTGATCACCCTCTGGATGGCGGGCGGTCCCAGCCAGCTCGAGACGTGGGATCCGCATCCTGGCACCAAAATCGGCGGGCCGACCAAGGCGATCAAGACCAACGTCGAAGGCCTGAGCATTGCCGACCACTTCCCTCGGATGGCGGAGCGGATGGATTCTGTATGCGTGATCCGCTCGCTGGTCTCCAAAGAGGGCGATCACGAACGTGCGACGTACATGCTCAAGACCGGCTTTCGCCCCGCGCCGGCGCTGATCCACCCGTCACTGTCGGCGATTGTCGCCCAGAAGTATGACGAAGACGGCTGCAAGGATCTGGCAATTCCCCGCATTATTTCGTTTTCGCCGAACCAGTGGCCTGCGCGCGGCGGTTTCTTGGGCGACCAGTACGACGCCTTCAAAATCTTCGACCCGAAGGAGAATCTGCACAATCTGGCGGCGCGGGTCCAGGGGACGCGACAGTCGCAGCGGGTGGAAAATCTGAGCGTCGTGGAGAAATCGTTTGCCCGCAAGCGGGCTCAGGCCAAGGCGACGCTGCATGAAGAGACGGTCAAAAGCGCGCTGACCATGATGACCTCCGACCAGCTCAAGGCGTTCAAGATTGACGAAGAGCCCAAAGCGGTACGCGACGCTTACGGCGATTCGCAGTTCGGTCAGGGATGCCTGGCGGCGCGGCGATTGGTGGAAGTCGGCGTCCGCGCCGTTGAAGTCACCCTGGATGGCTTCGACACCCACGCCGACAACTTCACGGGCCATGCCCTGCGGGGCGAGAAGGTCGACCCCGCGTTTGCGGCGCTCATTCATGACCTGAAGGAGCGCGACCTGTGGGATTCGACGGTCGTCCTGTGCATCGGCGAATTCGGCCGGTCGCCGGCGATCAACCCCTTCAGCGGCCGCGATCACTGGCCCAGTGGCTTCTCCGCCGTCGTGGGCGGAGCCGGCTTCAAGCAGGGGCTGGTCCTCGGCAAAACAGATCCCGAAGGCGTGGCCAAGATGCCCGAAGACCCGATCGAGGTCCAGGATTTGTACGCCACGGTACTGAAGAACCTGGGCGTCGACTTCGCCCGCGAGCGCATGACCCCCATCGGCCGCCCGATGCAGTTCAGCGCGGGAACGCCGATTGACCGGCTGCTGGCATAGCGACTCACCAGATGCTTGGAGCCCGCGAGGGCAACTCAAGACTTGCAGCGACCTGGAGAGTAGTGAAGAAGGGTAAGGCAAAAAAAGAACTCGCGGAATTCCGCGAGTTCTTGGACTCACAATCGTGCGTTTGGGTCTGCCGTGGTCGGCGACTGGGCGGTCGATCTTGTGTCGCCCCATCCACACCACGAGGCTCAGTGCTTGGATTCTTCTTCCTTCACTTCATTTTCGAACTCCATTCCGTCCATCACCACTTTGATCAGTCCGGTGGAGATGTCGTAGACCCAGCCGTGCAGGCGCGGGCTGGAGGGATCCCTCTTCCAAGCTTCGCGGATCATGCTCAGATGTGACAGGTGTTTGACCTGCAACAGCACGTTCTCCTCCACGACGTGGCGGTAGTATTCGTCCTTCGGCATCCGGTCCTTGCGCCAGCCCAACCGGTCGTCGACCCAGCGTTTGGCCCAGCCGGTGATCATCAGCCAGTCGCCGATGTAGCCGGTCGTGACCTCTTTGGCGCAGGCGGCCTTCACGCCGCCACACTCGTAGTGACCGCAGATGACGATGTCCGGAACCTTCAGCACTTCAACCGCGTATTGGATCACGGCGGCAATGTTAATATCATTGTAGGCCACGACGTTCGCGACATTGCGGTGAATGAACACCTCGCCGGGACCGCAGTTCAGCAGTTGTTCGGCGGCCACGCGCGAGTCGGAACAGCCGATCCACAGCAGCCGTGGCTTCTGGCCTTCCACATGCCGCGAAAAATACTCGGGATCGACTTTCAACTGGGCTTCCGCCCACTCACGGTTGCGTTGCAGCAGGTCATTTACGGACATGGTGTTTCGATCTGATGACGGTGTGCTGGAACAGGCCTGGGCCAACGGAGCTGCGCATCTGTCAATGGTTTGTAACATGAATTTTCCGTAAGGGAAATCCATGTTCAATCCCCGTGCGGGATCGGATCATACCTGCCGGCCGCGAGTTTGTGCAGACGAAGGCCAGCGCATCAACGGACAGGTCTCATCCCTTGATCGGGTCGGAGCCGAGCAGCCACACGAGCAGCCCCTTCGCGATGTGCATCCTGTTTTCGGCCTGCTCGAAGACGATGCTCTGCGCGCCATCCATCACGTCATCGGTGACCTCCATGCCGCGCTTGGCGGGAAGGCAATGCATGAACCGGGCGGAGCGCGGCGCGGCGGCCATGAGCTTCGCGCTGACCTGGTAGGGAGCGAACACCGCCTTCCGCTTTTCGTGTTCGTTCTCCTGTCCCATGCTGGTCCAAACATCAACATACACCACGTCCGACCGCGCGACCGCGGCCGCCGGGTCGGGGGTCAGGGTGATGTCCGCCGTGGGGACGCGCTGCTTCAGCATCGACAGAAACTGGGGGGTCAGTTCATAACCCAGCGGCGAAGCGATGATGAAGGGCATTTTCATCAGTGCGGCCCCGACCGCCAGCGACCGCGCGACGTTGTTGCCGTCCCCGATGTAGGTGAGCCGCTTGCCCGCCAGGGAACCAAACGTCTCCTGAATGGTGAACAGGTCGGCCAGGGCCTGGCAGGGATGCGCCCCGTCCGACAGGCCGTTGATGACCGGACAGCCTGAGTAGCGCATGAAGTCCTCGACCAGTTGATGCGAAAATGTGCGCATCGCGATCCAGTCGGAGTACCCAGCCAGAACGCGGGCCACATCCGCGAGTGACTCGCGCCCGTTGAGCCCGGCTTCGGTACAGCTCATGAACACGCTGTTGCCACCGAGATGGGTAATCGCCGCCTCGAAGCTGATACGGGTCCGCAGCGACGGTTTCTCAAACAGCAGCGTCAGAACGCGGCCCTCCAGCAGTTGTGGGCGGGCACCCTGGTTCCAGCGGGCCTTGAGATCGGCCGAGATCCGCATGATCTCCCGAACCTCATCCTCGTTCAGACGCAACAGTGAATCAAAGTGACGCATGGGGACGTCTCCCGTCTGTCCAGAATCGAACCGGCCCGACGTCAGGGCTGGTTTTTTGACCATCAAACGACAAAACCGCGGTTGAGGCTGGGGATTCCATCGATTTTTCCGGTCAGGGAAAATGGAACCGCTCATGGCAACCGCGGCTGCTTGCAGCAAGTGAATACAACCGCTTCTAGCCGGTTTTCCTGGCCAATGCAAGGAGGACCGTCGAAATCGAAGCATGTTGGGTGCTTGAACTTCCACGCATGCGGGTGGCAAACTGCGTATGGCGATTGGACTGGAAGGGACTTGGTCCCCTACACTTGGGCAATCATTGATGTGAATCGCAGCCAGGGGGCCGGGGAGCAACCCACAATCCTTGAACGATCACGGGCAGGTCGATATTATGCCATGATGCTCGATGTCTTTGTTGAAAGGTCAATGCGCATTTGGTTTTGCGCAGCGGCTTTCGTCTCTGTTGAGGTGCTTCAGAGAGGCAACTGCGCGGTGTCAGGCCGCGACCCCTCAGTTTTTCGGATCGTCCCCGATGGCAAATGTTGTCGATTTCGAGCGGGCCGATGATCCTCGCGATGTCATTCACGCCGCCGTGCAGGCACTCGCCGAGGGCTGGCTTGTGGGGTTTCCCACAGACACCGTCTATACCATAGCCGCCAGCGCGCTGAGCGTCCCGGGCCTTGCCGCTCTGGAGAAGCTGCATGCCACCCACGGGGGATACCCATACCTCGCGCTCAAAGCGGCGGGTGAAGCGCTGGACTATGCACCAGAAATGTCGGAACTAGGCCGGAAGCTCTTGCGACGCTCGTGGCCAGGACCGATCATTTTGGCGTTCGACAGGCCCGGCTGCCTGGCGGACCAACTTCCGGCCGCGGCCCGCAAGCTGACCACCAGTTCAGGTGGCCTCGCCATGCGGGTGGTGCCGCATGCCATCCTGGCTTCGGCGCTCAAATTGAGTCCAAGTCCCTTGGTTTTGCTGGGCGAAGGGGCGGCCGATTGGAAACTCGCCGCAGAGCTGGACTTGGTCGCGGGAGATCAGTTGGACCTGCTGATCCGGCAGGATCCCTGCCGGTACGCGCAGTCGTCCAGTGTGGTGAACATCACGGGTCCGGAGTGGAACATGGTGCATGAAGGTGTCGTGACGGAACGGACGGTCTCGCGGTTGGCCGGACAAATGTTCCTGTTTGTCTGCACGGGAAATACCTGCCGCAGTCCAATGGCCGAGGGCTTGTTCCGGAAGATGCTCGCCAACCACATCCACTGTGGCGAGGAGGACCTGATGGACCGGGGATACCTCGTGGCTTCCGCCGGCCTGGCCGCCGCCTCTGGTGCTCCCGCCAGTCCGGAATCGCTGGAGTTGCTGGAAAAGCGCGGCATCGATCTGCGGGAGCATGCCAGTCAGCCGATTTCGCCGCGGTTGCTGCAACAGGCGGACGCGGTGTATACCATGACGCGGCAGCACCGCGAAATGATCCTGCGCGAGTTTCCAGACTTGGCGCCGCGCGTTCACCTGCTGACGCGTGACGGCAGCGATGTCCTCGATCCGATCGGTTTTGGATTCGAGGAATATGAAAAGTGTGCAGACCAGATTGAACGCAACCTGCGGGCGATTCTGGAGGAATCGTTCAACACCGGCACCGCCACCAACGGGACCACGAATAGGACCACCGACAACCCATGAAAGTCGCGATCGCCAGCGATCACCGGGGGTTTGCCCTGAAGGGCAAAATCATCACGACCCTGTCCCAGTTGGGGCACGAGTCGCTCGATCTCGGCACGGATTCGTCCGACAGCGTGGACTACCCAGACTTTGCGTCGAAGGTGGCCGTGGTCATTTCGCAGTCCCGGGCGGACCGCGGAATTCTCATCTGCGGAACCGGGATCGGCATGTGCATCGTCGCCAACAAATATCCCCATGTCCGCGCCGCCTGCTGCCATGACGACCTGACCGCCGAAATGAGCCGCCGCCACAACGACACCAACGTCCTGTGCCTTTCGTCCGATCTGCTCGGCGACCGCCTGGTGACCCGCATGGTCGAAATCTGGCTCGCGACGGAGTTCGAAGCGGGGCGCCACTCCAGGCGCATCGACAAGATTGAGAAAATTGAAGAGGAGCGGTTGAAGACGCTCGAATAGGGCATGCCAATCCTCGGCTTTCCTGGCGCAAGGTCGCCGCGCTGCAACATCACCTCCAACCTCCAGAGACACTGATGGATCTGAAAAGTTTGAAGTATGCCCGGACGCACGAATGGATCCTGGTCGAAGGTGACTCGGCGACCGTGGGGATTTCCGATTTCGCCGTCAAATCGCTGACCGACCTGGTCTTTGTGCAGCTTCCCGCCGCGGGCCGCAAGCTGAAGGCGAAAGAGACGTTTGGCGTGGTCGAAAGCGTCAAGGCCGCCAGTGATCTGTACAGCCCGGTCGCTGGAGATGTGGTCGCCTCCAATGCCAAACTCGAAGGCGACCTCGGCCTGCTATCGGACGATCCGTACGAAAAAGGCTGGATGATCAAGCTCAAGATCACCGATCCGGCTGCGCTCGCGAACCTGATGGATCACGTGGCGTATGAGGCGTTCTGCGCGTCAGAGGCACACTGAAGCCGCTGGAGTTCACCATGGCGCTGGTAAGTTTTTCTCGCTGCGGAACCCCTGGCGCGGATGGGCGGCTTGCGCCGCCTTCCTCATCCGCTGTCGGGGTTCCTCGCTCACAGGTAAGTTTTGCTCGCTGCGGAACCCCTGGCGCGGATGGGCGGCTTGCGCCGCCTTCCTCATCCGCTGTCGGGGTTCCTCGCTCACAGACACGCCGCGATTTCTTGTGGAACACTGCCGGTGGCCTGGGTGGACTGGCGCTCGCGCAGATGCTGGGCCGGGGCGAATTGCTGGCGGATGCTCCGCGGCCGATGCCGGAGTTCAATGGCGGTCTGCATCACAAGGCGAAAGTTCGCCGGGTGATTCAACTGTTCATGAACGGCGGCGCAAGCCAGATGGACACGTTCGACTACAAGCCCGAGTTGCAGAAGCGGCATGGCGAAAAGGTGGACTTCGGGCTGGAGGCGGCAGCCACGAGCGTTCCCGGTTCCCTGATGAAGAGCCCCTTCGAGTGGAAGCAGCATGGCGAGTGCGGCCGCTGGGTCAGCAGCGTCTTTCCGCATGTGGCCACCTGCGTCGATGACATCGCTTTCTTAATGGCCATGGGCTCGAAAACGAACGTCCACGGCCCCGGCAGCTACATGCAGAACACTGGCTTTACGCTGCCCGGCTTTCCCTGCATGGGGGCGTGGATCTCGTATGCTCTGGGCAATCTGACTGACAACCTGCCGACATTCGTTGTGCTGCCCGATTCCCGTGGCTTGCCGTACAACGCCGCCGGCAATTTCTCGGCCGGTTTTTTGCCGATCACGCATCAGGGCACGATCATCAAGCCGACGGCCCCCACGCCGATCTCGGATCTGTTCCCGCCCGCTTCGGCCAAATTCATCACTCCGGAAAGCGAGTCCGAAGGGCTGAAACTGCTGGAGGATCTCAACCGCGACCACCTGCAGGACCGGCCCGGAGATACGCGCCTGGAGGCCCGCATTTCGTCGTATGAGCTGGCCGCCAAAATGCAGCTCGCCGCGCCGGAAGTTCTCGATCTTTCGCAGGAGTCAGAAGCCACGCATACGGCGTACGGTACTGCCGACAAGATCACCGGCGACTTCGGCCGAAATTGCCTGACCGCACGGCGGATGGCGGAGCGCGGCGTGCGGTTCATCCAGGTCTGGAGCGGGATGAGCGGTGCCGCCAACAACTGGGACAACCATTCGAACATCCCCACCGAACTTCCATTCATCGCCAGCCGTGTCGACCAGCCGATCGCCGCGCTGCTCAAGGATTTGAAGGCTCGCGGGATGTTTGAAGACACCTTGGTCGTCTGGACGACCGAGTTCGGCCGGATGCCGTTCACGCAGGGCACCGTGGGCCGCGACCACAATGGTGGCACCTTCGTCACGTGGCTCGCGGGCGCAGGAATCGAGCCGGGTATCACCTACGGTGAGAGCGACGAATTTGGCTACAAAACCGCGCTCGACAAGACGATGTGCTACGACCTGCACGCCACGATCCTGCACCTGATGGGAATCAACCACGAACGCCTCAGCGTCCGCCATAACGGCATCGACCGCCGTTTGACGGATGTGCATGGACATGTGATTGAAGGGATTTTGGCATAGGCTGTCGGGTTGAAATATTTCTCGACATTCCTCCTCTCTGATATGCGATGGAAACAGTATACATCGAGACATCGATCGTGAGTTATCTGAGGGTTCGGCAGGCATCACACGTCGTCGCGGCAGCCCGTCAGATTCTCACGAAGCATTGGTGGAGCGGGGAGCGCGCAAGGTATCAACTTGTGACATCTCAATATGTCATTGATGAAGCCTCAAAGGGAGATCCGGCGCTCGCCCGGGAACGGCTGTCGCATCTTGGACAATTGCCGTTGCTGGCAGCCAATGCTGAGATCCTCTCCCTCGCGCAGTCCTTGATGTCATCTGCCGCCCTTCCTCCGAACGCACAAGTTGATGCGCTCCATATTGCGGTTGCCGCATGGCATGGCGTAGACTTCATGTTGACATGGAACTGTACGCATCTCGCGAATGCGAGGACCATCCCACTCATTCAGCAGGTCTTGCGCGATGGTAATGTGTCCATTCCGATCATCTGTACTCCAGAGAATCTGATGCGCGATGACATCCAACTCGAAGACTGAGGATCTGAACGACATCATTGGTTCGATCCACACATGGCGGCGCGAAATTTCAGACAAATTTGGGGGAGATCTCGCGGCGATTGTCAGCGACGCGAATCGACGATCCGAGACCTCCGGACGCCATGTCGTGAGTCTTCGGGAGTTGATGAAACGAGTTTCATCAGATGTCGGCACGAAGCTGGACTGATGCGGGGTTTGATTTATCCCGCTCCGGGACGCTTTCCATAACTTCCATCGGAGCCCGGGTCACGGCAGAATCCCTTGCTCCGCTGTTTCGGAGTTTTCACGGC
Organism: Planctomycetaceae bacterium; assembly: GCA_021732845.1. Classification (GTDB taxonomy): domain Bacteria; phylum Planctomycetota; class Planctomycetia; order Planctomycetales; family Planctomycetaceae; genus JAKFUF01. The sequence goes on from JAKFUF010000123.1 coordinate 21,583, forward strand.
ACGACCGCCCATCCCGCTGAAATTCTGCATTGCAGCGTCGCCTAAAATGGAATTGCAACCGCCTTCTTGCGTTTGCAAATTCACGGGTGGACAATGGACTTGTCAGTGAAATGCGGCTGGACACGCGGAGGCAGGCAGATGGAGTTCAAGGCTCAGCCCGAAATGTCGTGGCTTGAAAGTCAGCGGCGGTTCTTCCCGGGCGTCGTCGCGATCGTCTGCCTGTTCGTGGCCTTCAGTTTTGCCCGCGCGGACGAAGAGCCCGGTCCTGCCGAGAAAGCCAAAGCGCCCACCGCTGAACAGGAAAAGGCGGCAGAAACAGAGAAGCCCGCGGCCGACAAGGGAAAGCCAGCGCCGGACCCGGAGAAGAAGGAAGAAAAGGCAGACGAAAAAAAGGACGCCAAAGACACCGAAAAGCCCGCTGAAAAAGCGGATGAGAAGAAGGCTGTTCCCGCCAAGCCGGACAAACCCAAAAAGAACACGTGGATCGACACGCTGAAAAAGGCCTTCGCCCCGGACGGTCCGCAGGAGCCACGGGACGACGACGATCCGAAGAATGCCAAGAAAGACAAGAAGGAACGGCACCCCACCGATGGCCGCGCGCCCTACGATCCCAAAAAGGGGATGTTGATGCGGCGTGCCGCCGCGGCGGTGAAGTCCGGTCAGTGGCCCGTCGCGCTGGATCTGCTCCAGCGGATTTCTGAAAGCCCAGAAGATGCACTGCATCGCCGCGACGATGGCACATGGGTTTCGCTGCGGACGGAAGTCGAACGGTTGCGGTCACTGGCTCCTCCCAATGTCCTCCGCGACTATCGGCTGCAGTTTGGACCGGTGGCTCAGCAGGCGCTCAACAATGCCCGCGCCTCAGGCAAAACCGAAGATCTGGGCCGCGTGATCGCCCAGTACTTTCAGACCGATGCCGGACTGGAGGCGGCCGACCAGCTTGCAACGCTTCAGCTCGACCGTGGAGAATTTATTCCGGCCGCGCGGCTCATTGCCCGGTTGTGGGAACTTAAGCCACCGCTGACCCAACCCGCCCTGTGGCGGCTGCGGGCCGCCTTCGCCTTGCGACAGGCCGGTGAAGTCGCGCTGAGTGACGAAATTCTGAAGAGCCTCGGCGTGCCGATGGGAGACGCGGTGAATCTGGCCGGAACCGAGGTCCACGTCACTGAGTGGCTCCACGCGCTGCCCAAACGCGTTCTGACCGCTCCCGCTCTTGCGGACTGGCTGGCGTTTTTTGGCAATGCCCAGCGGCATGCCGCCACAAGCGGCGGCGAACCGCTTTTGCTGCCGCGGTGGTCCACCAATTTGGCCGAAAAGCAGACGGCCCAGCAGCAGTTGAACAACCTCTACGACGACCTCGTCGACATGGGGATCGTCCCGCTCCCGCAACTGTCACCCATCATGGTGAACGGCAAGATCGCCTTCCGCACCCTGCACGGGGTGCAAGTGGTCGATGCCCTGTCTGGGCGGTTGCTGTGGCACACCGACGACGACCTGCGGTTGGAGCAGATGGTCTCCGGGCAGGGGATCGGCACTTCCTACGACCCGTTCGGCAACTTCCGCTTCGGCGGGAGGGTGTTCATGAACGGAGTGGCGAATTTTTCCAACAGCAGCGGAGAATTCAGCGCCCTTTGTAATCTGCTGTATCGCAACGCCAATTTCGGGCTGATCAGCAGCGATGGCCAGCGGCTGTTTGTCCTCGAAGACCCAATGATCCTCTCGCCCCGCTCGCCGGGACAGATGTGGTGGGGCGAGACTCCCGATGGCTCTGATGCCAACAAACTGATTGCGTATGACCTGCAGACAGGGCGGCCGTTGTGGGAGATTGGCGGAGAAACGTATGGCGAGGCCTTTGAACCACCGCTGGCGGGACACTTCTTCTTCGGCCCGCCGATTGCCGATGGCGGCGATCTGTTGCTGGCGTCGGAGTTCGACAATGAAGTCCGGCTGGTTGTGCTGGATCCCGCCACGGGTAAGCCACGCTGGACGCAGCTCATTGGCCTTTCCGAGGCGGGGATCGATCAGGATATTGGCCGCCGGTGGTGGACCGCCCAGGCGGCGTGCGCCAATGGCGTGGTGGTGATCCCCACGACGACCGGCTGGCTGATGGCGGTTGACCGGGCCTCGCACAGCCTGCTGTGGGGGTACCGGCTGACTCCGCAGGAACGGCAGCCCGCAGAGGCGAACGGCGATGGCCGCAACTTCGTCCAGCAAACCGGCCTCTCGACCCGCTGGGCACCGGCACCGCCGGTGATTGTGGGCGACCGGGTCCTGGTCGCCGCCGCCGAGAGCGAGGAATTGCTCTGCATCAACCTTTATGACGGCAAGCAGGTCTGGAAGCAGCCTCGCAACACGCTGCGGACGCTGGTGGGGGTGACAGGTGACAAGGTGCTGGTAAGCGGGCCGCATGTGCTGACCGCCTTCAATCTGGCCGATGGCAAGGCGGCTTGGAGCGTGGATGTTAAGGGGACGCTGACCGCCGGGCGGGGGATGATCGTTGGCGGAAAGTACTACCTGCCGCTGACCAATGGAGAACTGTGGGCCGTCAGCACCGAGAAAGGTGAAGTTGTTGGCAAGTCCTACACCACCGAGGGCACGCTGGGGAATCTGGCGATGTACCGGGGCATGCTGCTCTCTTTGACCTCGCGCGGCCTCACAGCCTTCGAGCAACGGGAAGCGGTGCAGGCGGAAATCGAGCGTCGCAAGGCGGCCAATCCGCAGGATCCCTGGGCATTGTTAAAGGAAGCCGACATCTCGGCGCTTCAACGCGATTTCCCAGCGACCCTGCAAAAACTGCGGAGTGTCGTGAAGGCCGACCTGCCTGCTGCTGAGGTCGAACACTACCGCGCACTGCTGGTGCGGAGTTTGACGGCGGACATCCGAACCAAACTGGCGGAGCCCGATCCGGTGGCTTCCGTCGAAGAACTGCGGAAGGTGGTGCAGACCCCCGCGGAGTCGTTGCAGATGCAGCGGCTGCTGGCGGAACGCGAACTGGCCCGCAAGGCTTATCCCGCGGCATTTGCCGCCTACCTCGCCCTGGCCCGGGACCTGCCCGTTGGTCTGATGCCCAGAACCGGTTTGGAAGATTCGCCGGATCAGGTTCGTTCCGACCTATGGATTGCCGATCAGCTCCAGCGGCTGCATCTGGCCGCCCCCGAAGCGGACCGGACGATACTCGACGAACAGATCCGCGCCTTGGCAAAAGCCGCGTTGGAAGGCACGCCTGCCCCTGCAGCCGATACGGAAAACAAGGCCGCCACCCCGCCAGCCGCAGGCACGCTGCAAAACTTTCTGTCGCTCTTCGCGTGGCACCCCGCAGCAGTCAACGTGCGGTGGCAACTGATCGATCTCTTTGCCGAACAGGGAGATTTTTTACAGGCAGAACGGCTGCTGCGCATCCAGCGACAGCATGCCGATCCCGCGGAGCAAGCACGGGCCTTGGAGCGGCAGGCTCGGCTGCTCGTTGATTTCAAAGATCCGGAAGACGCGCTTCCCGTTTACGAAGAGCTGATCAAGCGCTTTCCAGACTCGCCCGAGGCTCAGGCCGTCGTGGCGGGGGACAAGGTGCCGAAAGTCGTGGCTCCCTCCCTCGATTGGAAGGTTGCCGAACTTCGTGTCGAGCGGATCGGCATGAACTACATGAACAATTTCGTCCAGGAACTGGCGTCCAACGGAGACCGGCTGCCGTATTTCCGCAGCCACCGCCTGGAACTGCCGCAGGTGGAACAACGGTTTCAAGTCGTGGATGCCGCCACCGACGAAGTCCGCTGGTCCGCCCCGTTGCGCAGCCGCTCGAATGGTCATGATGGCGGTCTGGCGGCCTGTGTGCTTTCCGGCCACCAAGTGGTGCTCGTGCATCAGGGAATCCTGCAGGTGCTCTCGCCGATCGACAAAAAGGTGCTGTGGACGCAGACCCTGGATGGACGCAATCAAAACCATGTGTACTACCCCGGAAATTTTCAGAACCCAGTCCAGCCAATGCAGACCACCGTCAACCTGTCCCAGCAGGACACGCGCCGGCGGCGGGTGGCGATGCCGACCCTAGTCACTGCGAATGGCGAGGTGATTGTCACCCAGGTCCGCCGCGCGGTCACGGTTCAGGACTCGCTGACGGGTGACGTGCTGTGGACTCTGGGGAACCTGCCCCAAGGGACGCAGTTTTTGGGTGACGAGGAACTGCTCTATATCCGCACATCTCAGGGCACCGCCACAGCCCGCCGCACTCGTGATGGCGAACCGGTCGAGATCGCCGATCTGCAGGGGCTCCTCGCGCGGGCGGTGGACCTGGTTGGCAGAAACTTTATTCTGCTCGATCCGGCCGTGGACAAGAACCCCGCCAAACTGCGGTGTTTCGATCCACTGACACGGAAAGATCTGTGGACCGCCCCCATCCCCGGCGGAGCCCTACTTTCGCTGCTCGATGACAGTCGCCTGGTCAGCCTGGAAACTGCCACAGGTGCCGTCCAGTGTGTCGATCTGCAGTCCGGCACGGTGACGGCGATGGGCACCATCCCTGCGGAAAATCTGAAATCGCGGGCCGAAACCTATGCCTTCGCCGACTTCGACAATCTCTACATCGCGGTGAACGCCAAGAACAACGGCAAAAACAACGTCTACTATTCCGAGGGGCTGCCGCACGTGCGGCTCAACGGTTCGCTGTTCGCCTTCAACACCCGCGAGAACAAGCTCCGCTGGCAGCAGACGGTCGAAGGGCAGCACCTGATGCTTGAGCGGCTCGATTACTCACCTTACCTCGTCATGGCCTCCCGCCGCTTCGACCCCAAAGCCGCCAACCGGATGTGGCTCTTGAGCCTCGTGGTCTACGACAAGTTCACGGGTGAGAAACTGCTCGACCAGCAGGCCCCGCCGCAGTCCGGCTTCCGTAACCTGATCGTCCACCCGTCCGACCGCTCGGTCGAACTGCGTGGCTACAACGAACGTGTGCGGATGTTGCCAGTGCAAAAAACGGCTGCGGCACCAGAGGCTCCGCCAAAACCAGCGATGCCGTGACACAGGGACAACAAACCGCGACTTTCCGGCCTTCAAGTTTGACCGCTTGCATGGGCCGACCGTGCTACCTCCAGCAGTTGCCGCCGAAGCGTAAGAACGATGGGACGTTGCGTGGACTCCGTTCCAGACACCAGCGAACCTGATCAACTCTGCTCGTTCTGAGAGGAATGAGCCTTTCTTCATCAAGAACTCACGCCACCGTTCGGTTCGCGAGAAACGTCTCCGCCACGAGGACAGCCAGCAGGATCCACAGCACCGTTTCCCATTGCTCGTCGGCGCGGATGGTGCCGGGAGGAGCCACGAGTGAACCTGCGGACTTTTTTGCTACCTGGCGTGCGGTCGGAAGCTTGTAGGCCTTGCGCAGCGCCGCTTCGCTGATTCGATCCAGTTCCGATTCCCGTGGCTCAACATTTCTGACCACCAGCTTGCCCGCCTCCTCGCTGATCCCCGGCGGACCGATCTGCTCCCGTACACCAGTGTTGCCCAAGCGGCCCGTCATGTCGCGCAGCGTCTGGTGGATGAACGGCACAAACAATCGGTGCGTTGGCCAGTCGCTCCAGTCCCGGTCAGCCCCGAAGGCGAAGAACAGCACCCGCCCTTTTCCTGCCAATCCTTCGACCAGCAGCGGATTGCCCTGCGGATCCTTGACGAGAACCTTCGCCAGCGGCCGTGGCTTCAAGTTCAGCACTCTGCGAAATTTCAACGTGCGCAGATCGCCATGCTGCGGGTCGGACAACCCGGCCAGCAGCGAATGCTCGTGATCCCAAGTCTCGACGCGGAAATCTCCGCTCTCGCGGATGCCCTCCACACTCGCCGGCAGAATCTGCTGCTCTGTCATGATGGGGTAGGCTCCCTCGGCGAGACGCTTTCCCCCAAACATCACCAGCCCACCACCGGCCAGGACATACTTTTGCAGAGCCTGTTCATCACCGGCTGTCAGTTCCGCGACATTCGCCAGAACGACCACGCGATAAGGCTGCAAATCGGGCAGCGTGCTGCCGGCCACATGTTCGACTCGCACCGGTTCAAAGGGAGAGACGCGTCCCGTCTTCTTTGCGTCCGACGTTTTGAGCGTTTCGCCACTCGACAATTGATCCGCGTTTTCTCCGGTCGATGCTTCAACCGGATTGGGCGGCCGGAGCCGCAGCGCCATCTCCAGGAAATAGGTTTCCGCTCCGAACACGGATGAGCCTGGTTCACCGTCAACCAGCAGCACCTTGTCCACCGAGCGAACCGGGAAGGCGAACCAGCGTTCATCATCCAGGGCGAGTTCATCGGCTTTGCCGATCTTGACTGAGCCACGGCAGAGACCCGGCTGTTCCAGCGGAACGGAAAACTGCACCTGTTCGCGTCCGCCTCCGACCAGCGAGACCGTGGCCTGCTGGTCGTAGGTCTTGCTCCCCTGCGACAATTTAAGCGTCACCGGTAGGTCGCGCACCGGCAGGACGCTGGTATTGAACACTGTCGCGCTGACCACCAGTGGCTCACCTGCCCGCCATTCGCTGGACAACGGCTGCACCGCGACGACTGCTGCATTCCTGGATGCCGTGCGGCCGACATCCACGATCTCTAGCTCAACGTCAGCCGGAAACTCCGGGACGCGGGTGCGGCGCAGCCCCGATTTTTGCAGATCGGTCATCAGGACCAGTTGGCGTGAGCCACGGCGCGACCGCCATAACAGGTCCCGTGCCCACTTCAACGCCTCGCCATAGTCCGTGCCTGAAGCTGAAGGCTTGAGTCCCGTGCTGGCCAGCGTTTGTTGAAAGTTTGCCTGGGGATGGACCGCCTCGTCAAAAAATCCGACATGGACCGCCGTCCCCTCGGGAATTGCCGTCAGACGTTCGCGGGCGGTTGCCAGGGCCGTGTCCCACCTCGTGGAGGATTGCCCTCCCGAGAACGTGGCTGACATGCTGCCCGACTGGTCCACCAGCAGCACCAGTTCCCGGTCGTTTCCCAAACCGCCTTGGCTGCGGAGCCATGGGCGGGCAAACATCAATGCCAGCAGCAACAGCGCCAGCATTCGCAGCGAGAGCAGCAGCCACCGTTTGAGGTTTCGCCGGTGGGCATTGTCCTGCAGAACGATTTTGAGAAACCGCAGCGTGCCGATGTCGACCCGACGAGCACGTCGGCGAAAGAGCAGATGAATCACAATGGGCGCGGCCACGGCTGCGGCCGCCCCTAAAAAGGCTGGACTGATCAGTTCCATGGATCGAGGAGTCCGCCAGAGCTGGTTGCCACGCGGGAACGTGCCGGCAAAGCCAGCCAACGCATCTTAAACGAACGCCCGCTCGTTTCAATGCGTTGCCGGCGAACTCCTCTGGGCACATGCTGCCCGACTGGCAATGTGCCGCGACTCACCCCAGCATGGTCCCCAGGGGCTTCGTGCGTTCAAACTGGTCGAAGGTGATCTTCACGATCGCCAGGATCGGCACCGCCAGCAGCGCCCCGCCAATGCCCCACATCCAACCCCAGAAGGTCAGGAACACAAACACCATGATCGGATTGAGGCTCATGCGGTGCCCGATCATGATTGGTGTGATGATATTTCCCTCCACCATGGCGATGGCATAGAAACCAAGTGGTGCCAGCAGGGCGTAGCCCAAGGAGTCGAATGTGAGGACGGCCGCCAGCCCAATGAGCATGCCGCACACGAGCTGTCCGAGGAAGGGAATGTAGTTCAAGACCGTCGTCAGGATGCCCCACAGGAACGGGTTGGGCAGGCCATAGAGCCAGGCGACCAGGGTGATGAACAGTCCCAGGCCGATGTTGATGAGCGTGACGGTAAACAGGTAGGAGGAGACGCCCTTCTGCACGTTTTGAATCAGTTCCACAAACTGCCGCTTCTCGCGGATCGTGGGCATCGTGGTCAGAATGTTGTTGATGAGCTGGTCACCGGAGGTCAGGATGAAGAACGTCAGAATCATTACGAGAATGATGCTGCCCCCGACTTCGGCGGTTGTGCTCAGCATTCCCAAGCTTTGTTCCAGGCTGTTCTTCTCCATGACCTCGACAAAGATCGGCTTGTTGGCGGGCGAGACGGGAGCCGGTGCCTTCACTTCGCCGGTGGACACGGGCCCCGCCGCCTTCTCTTCGCCACTCAAGAGTTCGAGCTGTTCGCGGACGCGCTTGAGTTGCAAAAGCGGCGACTGCACCGACTTGAGTTTCTTGGCTGCCACTTGCGCCACACTCGGCAGGCGTACCATCCACGCCTGCGCCGGACCGACGAGCGTGGCGATGCTGACCCCGGCAACAAGCATGAGCATCCCGACACAGAGTGCAGCGCTGACAGTCTCAGGCACCCGGTGCTTTCCGAGCCAGCGCACAATCGGCCGCAGCAACAGCGACAGGACGAGGGACATCGCAATGGGCAGAAAGACCGCCCGGGCCAGAAATAGCGTGTAGAGGACGGCAAGCGTGGCCAGAAAGATCAATGGCCGTGCTCGATAGTCGGGCTCGATGTCCGTGAGCGTTGGGGGGATGGTTGGATACGGAACCTCAGCCGTGGTGTCCGAAGCAGCGGCTTCAGAATTCTTGCTCACTTCTGGGTGAGCATCGTGCGGTGTAAAATTGATCGGAACGACATCCACCTTCGGGGCGGACCTGGTCTGCGGCCCATTTTGCCGTGTGGTTTTTCTCGTCATGCTGCCCTGCCCAGATCTTGGTGAATCCACCTTTGGATCGCACAAAATGAAAGGGACGGCGGCATGCCGTGCACGCTCGCCGCCCCGATCCATCCAGCCTCATGCCGGGTCGCGCGGAGTCCGTTACCACGGTTTCAGTTTCCAACCCAGCACGAATCCGATCCCGAGGCACCAGAGCGCGGCCGCTTCCGGCTTCTCCCGGGCATATTCGCGGAGTTGGCAGATGATGTTGTCGATGGTCTCCTGAGCGCCTTCCTGGACGCGGGCAGCTTCGGCCCGGGCACGTTCAGCGACATCTGGCATGGTGGTCTCCGGTCTGTCTGAGGTGTTTGTGGTTTTTCCGCCTAGAACGCACGCCGGCCGCCGCTGGAGGATGGCGTGTTGGGCGGGATGATCTGGCTTTCGACTAAGGATTTCACGAATTCGAGATTGGCCTGCAGCTCCTGATGGGAGCGTGACAGGACGGTGGCGACCTTCTGAAGTCGCTTGAAACAGATCCAGCCAAACACGACGGCGATGAGCGCGCCAACCCCGCCTACGGCCAGCAACGACCAACTGCGGTGCCAATTGGCATACTCGACCAGGATTTCAGCGATTCCCAGCAGAAAAACTGAGAGGGCGCTGAGAATCAGGGCGAGCATCGCGGCCATCGCGACCGCCGAGGCGGCGGAGCGTGACACGGCTTCACGGAAGTCAATGAACAGCAGCTTGACCTGCAGTTCAGCCAGCGTGATCAAATCATGAGCCAGGCTTGAAGCATGGCTGGTGACTGCCTCGACAGTGGTGGCTGGCTTCGCGGCACCATTGGCGGCCGGGGGATTCATCGTCGTTTGACCAGACATCCGACTATTACTCCTGCTGCGACAGCCAGACCCAGGCATACCACTGGATATTGGACAATCGATTGTTCGATGAATTGTTGCGGTCCGGCTGCCACTGCGGCTGGTGGCGGGGGCGACCCGGAGATCGCTCCGATGGAGACTTTGTTCGCAGGGGTCATCGTGGGGCGTTCCATTCCGCGGCTACGCGGGACGTCGGACGAAATCATCATAATTCTGCTCCCTCTGCGTGGGTCGGGTCGGCCCGGCATCGGCGGGGGACCCTGGTGGCACCAGCATCCCGGCCACGATGTTGCCCAATTCTTTTGTGGCATATGCCATGCCAACGCGCCACAAGGTTGTGGTGGCCACCCCCAACAGGCTGCCGAAGAGGCTGGGTGATCTCGCTTTGGCGTTTGCCGCTTCGTTGGCGTTCAAAACGGTTTGCTGCTCGCGGGCAAACTGAGCCGCCAGCGCGCCCGTGTCCGAGCGTGTGAGCGGCGACCGTCGCGGAACCATGAAGTAGCCGAACGCCGCGGCTGCCGCCAAGGATTCCCAGGGGAAAAGCCGCACATAATGCTTCCAGTCGAGAAACTGCCTGGTCTCCTCACTGAGGCGGCCAGCCTTGCCCTGCGCCCGTGCGCGGATCCGGGCCATGCGCTCGCGAATGAGATCAATGGCGGGGTCTGGCACGTCCGTCCTCCTGTCGAAAATTGGCTCATGCGCAAGCATGAACGCGCGAAGAAAAATCCGGCTGCCGAGCCCCGCTTCTCAGGGAAGCGGGGCGAAATTGGCATCAACCCCGGAAGTTTGGCAGATGATCGTTCATGAACTGCATGAATTTCTCACGCAGTGTCACATCAATGGGCGGTGCGGGGCGGCTGCCAAAGATCAGCGCCAGTCCGATGCCCAGGCCCAGTCCCGCGCCGAAAGCCGAGTACACGGCCGTGGCGGGGTTGTTGGTGATCGAGTCCTGGACACAATGGATTCCGTCAGCCAAGGCCTCGCGCGGATGCGCCGCCGCCTGCTGAACTCCCTGTTGCATTCGATTCATGGTTGAGTTCATGATGTTCTCACGCTTTCTATTCGATGGAAGGACCAGACTGATGAGCCGTTACCGGTTGCTCTTCAGCAGCAGGCCCACCAGCACACCAGAAATCAGGCCGACGCCGAACGAGACGGCAACCGACTCGAAAGGGTTGCGGCGGACAGCATTCTCCGCTTCGTGGTAGCCGCTGGACACGCCCTGGGCTGCCTGTTGATACCCTTGCTGAACTGCAGACGCGGCCTGCTGGTAGCCGGCCTGAGCGCCGTGGACCGCTTCCTGATAGCCGTGTTGCAGGGCTTCACCCGCCTGGCCAGCGTACTCGCGGGCAGAACTGGCCACTTGACTGGCCGTGGCTGCGACGCGGTCGTAGGCGGTGGTCGAATTCTTAACGACATCGTCGATGAACCGTTCGACATCTTCCCTGCCCTGACCCGTCTTGCGTTGGACCATGCCAACCAGTTGCTCGACGTTTCCTTCGGCGCGGGCCAGTTCGTCTTCAGTCAGGACGCCCCACTTCTCCTTCAGACGGCCCTTGATTTCGGTCCATTTGCCTTCGAGCTGCTGACGATTCACCATGATCTGCTCCCTGTTGTGGCTATTGAAATTGGCGGACCAAGAGGGTGTTGTTCACCTGGTCAGACAAACGGCCGTCGGGGCAAGCAGACCGGATGCGGTCCGCGCAACGGCCTGCTCACCACGGGGTCTCCCGGCTGAACCGAGATGCGCCGTTATAGACATCCGACGAACCCGTTGTTCTGGATCTCTAAAGCAATTGTGGTGCCACTCAACGGCAGATCTGGGGCGATCCACCATTCTGCAGGGCTTGGAAGTCGCTAATGACGATGTCGCCGAGTGTTAGAAACTGCGGACGAAGACACCATTCTACTTCTTGTGAGACTCGACCTCTTTCCAGAGTGGTCCGTAAACTTCCTTATCGAACGGTGGGCAGCCGGTGGGAAATTGACCGAGCGGATGGTCCTTGGCGCGCATCAAACCGGTACAGTAGGAAAAGGTGCGACAGATCTGCTTGCGGCGGAATTTGCCTTCCGTCTGCAGGGCCTGGACAAACTCCGGATGCGAGAGTGTCGCCCGGCCGAAACCAGCAACGGCCACCGCGCCCGCGCTCACGTTCGCCGCGGCCGCCTGGGCGGCATAGTCCTGCAACCAACTATAGCCACTGCCCACCACGGGCACGTCCGGTACCGCCGCTTGAATGGCCTTGGCAATCCGGAAGTGCCGGCAGACGCCCAGTAGAGGATGCTCCGGGGGGAAGTAACCGTCGACAGGTGGATACTCGGCAGGGCGCACCAAGTGCGGATTCGCATAGGGGTTGCCCAGGCTGATGCTGATTAACTTCACGCCCCAGTCCCTGAGCCACCGGACATACTGAAGCGGCTCGGTCAGGTCTTCCTGCAGTGGGTGATCGAGATCTGTTCCCCACGCGGCCTCAACCGGCAGGGAGTGCTGGCAGGGGATGCCGATCGGTTCGTCGCCAGTCTCGGCCTTGCGAAACGGGATCCCGTCGTGGGCGTTCATCCGCGTGGCGATCACCAAGCCGGGGCATTCCTGCCGGATGCGCCCGACGACATTGCGGACGAGGCGGGTGCGGTTCTCCAGTGAGCCACCGTATTCGCCCGGCCTGGCGCGCGACGCCAGCAGCTCCGACAGAAGATAGCGGTGGCACTGCTTGAGATCGACAAAGTCGTACCCCAGTTTCGCACAATGTTTTGCCGCAGTGACGTAATGATCTTCGATGCGCTTCAGGTCATCGTCGCTGAGGGTCGGATACGATGCATCCACGGCGCGGCCGGTGGCCTTGTCGCGGGTCAGCGGATCCAGCAGCTTGTCGTGGATTGCCAGAATCGGCCGTGGCACGCTGTAGCGGCCCGAGTGCGTCAACTGCAGCCCGACAACCAGCCCCTGAATGGATCCAAACGCCGCCGTGTGCGCCTCCCGGCAGGTTTTGAGCATCCGCTCCAAGCCCGGGAGCGTGTGTTCCGCCACCAGCAACTGCCGCGTATTGGCCCGCCCCTCGGGAC
>JAKFUF010000211.1 GCA_021732845.1 Planctomycetaceae bacterium
GGTCAATCATCTCCCGCTGCTCCCCACCCCGCCTCACGGCGACGCAGTTGCGGTCGACTACAGGATCAAACTTAAACCTCCTGGCTGGGACTTTCACCCGCCGATTCAACAAACGTGCAAGCGCACGAGGGCTCCAGCTCCTGCTGAGCCGCGGGTAACGGTGCGCGCTGATCCTGGTTATCGGGTCCTGGCAAATGACTCATGTTTCGCCACAAAAAAGCCCGGTCGTCGGTTACTCGCGGCTCGGCAGGAGCCAAGCCCTCCCGCCACGTCGATGACAATGCGGAAAACGAACTTGTGCCCGACTTGTGTAACAACGAGGGGCGACCACCCTTACGAAATCGACCGTGGCTCACGTCATCACTATTCGTGAAGATTCGTGTTATTCGTGGTTCCACCTTTTTCTTGCTCAATAAGGAGCGCTACTTGGCGATGCCGAAGTCGTGCGTCTCGCTCCGCCAGACGGAGTGGATGTGGTTCGCCTTGTTGCCCTGCGGGTCGGCCTGGACATTGACCAGTTCGAGGACAAAGGTCGGACCCTGCACGCGGTAGTAATGCCCCACGCCGGGCTTGGTGGAACCGGCCCAGGCGAAGTAGACCTTGTCGACGCCAGCCGCTTTCACTTCGGCCAGCCGCACGGCGGTGAGTTCGGGAGCGAGGTTCGCATTGTAGGTTTCCAAGAGCGACCAGAGCGTCTTCTTCTGCGCGTCGGTCATGTCGCTGGCGGCGATCCCCTCGGGCGCATAGGGAGGCGGGGTCGGTGCGCCGGCAGCGCGATAATCTGTGGGAGCCTTCCCGTCGATGATGGCCTTCTTCCGCTGCTCGTCCGTCAGTTGGTTGACGAGATCAAACGCATACTGTTCTTCGTTGGCGAGGGTCCGTGTTCCCTTCTCCGGTCCGCCTGTGACAAACACGCCGACGGTGGCGGGGTTGGCCCCAAAGAAGCTGGGGGTGTCGGCCACAACTTCGCCATCCTTAATGGCAAAGTTCAGCGAAAAATGGTGACCCTCAAAGCTCCAGCCCCATTCTCCGGTGTTTTCCGGCTTGCCAAACACGCTGAGGAAGTACCGCTGTGGGTCGCGGATGGGCGAGCCCAGCAGGGGCTTTTCCCCTTCAAACAGGTTGTTTTCCAGCGACATGATGCGGGCCGCTTTTTCGTAGCCGACCTTGCTCAGGGCGACTTCCAGCAGCTTGTGCACAAGCTTCTGCTGATCGGCGTTCATTTCCCGCAGTTGCACCCCCTTGCGCGTGGGCTTGGGAATATTGTGCCAGTCGAGCCGCGCCGGGTCGTCGAACTTCATCATCACCCGCGACTGGTCCTTCTCGCTCAAGCCCGCCAGCACCGCCTTGGCGGCGGCGGCCATCTCGTGCCCCAGCTTGCGGCCCGTGCCTTCTTCGGCGCGGACGTGCGTCTGGCCCAGCGCCAGCAGCAGCAGCAGACAAATGACGGAGTAACGTCGGACTTTCAGCATGGGGATCCTCAACCAGGCAGGTGCATCAAGTAGCGGTGATGCGTCGGATGTTCGTTCAATTTCCGGCGCGAGGCAAGTGATTGGCCTGAAGCAACGATTTTTAGACCCCACCGAGTTTACCTCGGTGGTGACTGGGCTTTTGCACTACGGCCACCTCGTTTTTTCGTAGTGCAAAGGCCCAGAAACCACCCCGGCGAGCGGGGTGGGGATGTTTTCACAGTTCCCCACACGCGGTCTCCACTGCCAGGATTCACCCGCGCGGACGGGAGTCAAACAGTGTAATATTCCCAACCATCCGGCACCTGCGCCGCCGAATGGCTGCAACTCAGCGTCCCATCAATCCCGTCATTCTTTTCCCTCATTCACCGCGCCATGCCAGACTACGAAAAGCTCGGAGCATTCTATCTCGGCAAAGTGTTTGACCTGCCGTCCAAGAAGGCCCAGCAGGAATTTGTCCTGTATGACGCCAAAGATTTGACGACGCATGCCCTGTGCGTGGGGATGACCGGCAGTGGCAAGACGGGGCTGTGCCTGACGCTGTTGGAAGAGGCGGCGATCGATGGCATTCCGGCGATCGTCATCGATCCCAAGGGCGATCTCGGCAACCTGTTGCTGACCTTCCCCGAACTGCGTGGGTCAGACTTCCGGCCGTGGGTCGACAGCGCCGAAGCCACGCGCCGTGGGCAGTCGGCGGATGAGTTTGCGGGAGCCACGGCGAAGTTGTGGAAAGACGGGCTGGCCGCGTGGGATCAGGATGGCGGGCGGATCGAGCGGTTTCGCAGCTCGGCCGACATCGCGATTTATACGCCCGGCAGTACGGCCGGCCTCCCGCTTACGATCCTGCGCTCCTTCAACGCTCCCGCTCCGGCCATTCTGCAGAATGCCGAAGCGCTGCGGGAACGGGTGAATGCCGCCACGGCGGGGCTGCTGGCCCTGTTGGGCATTGATGCCGACCCGATCCGCAGTCGCGAACAAATCCTCGTGGCCAACCTGCTCGACAAGGCCTGGCGCGAGGGGCGCAACTTGTCGCTGGCCGATTTGATTCGCGACATCCAGAATCCGCCGCTCGCGCGGATCGGCATCATGGATCTGGAGAGTTTTTATCCGTCGAAGGACCGCTTCGATCTGGCGATGAGCCTGAACAACCTTCTGGCCTCGCCGGGTTTCAGCGTCTGGATGCAGGGCGAGCCGCTGGATATTCAACGGCTGTTGTATACCGCAGAAGGTAAGCCACGGATTTCGATTCTGTCGATCGCGCATCTCTCGGACGCCGAGCGGATGTTCTTCGTCACGCTGCTGCTGACCGAGGTCATCGGGTGGATGCGGCAACAGTCGGGCACCTCGAGCCTGCGGGCATTGCTCTATATGGACGAGGTCTTTGGCTACTTCCCGCCGACCGCCAATCCGCCCAGCAAGACGCCGATGCTGACGCTGCTCAAGCAGGCCCGGGCCTTTGGGCTGGGGGTGGTGCTGGCGACACAGAACCCCGTCGACCTGGATTACAAGGGGCTGTCCAACTGCGGCACGTGGTTCCTCGGCCGGCTGCAGACCGAGCGCGACAAGGCTCGCGTGCTGGATGGGTTGGAAGGAGCCTCGACCGCGGCGGGGCGGTCTTTTGACCGGGCACAAATTGACAACATTCTGTCCGGTTTGAGCAGCCGCGTGTTTGTGATGAACAACGTCCATGACGATCAACCGGCGATCTTCCAGACGCGCTGGACGCTCTCGTACCTGCGCGGGCCGCTGTCGCGCGAGCAGATTCAATCGCTGATGGCGAGCCGCAAAGCCACGCTGCCAGCCGACGCGGAACCAGCCGCCATCGCCGCGTCGGCTTCGACACTCGGTGGCTCCCGGCCGCTGCTGCCGCCCGGCACGGCGGAGTTCTTTGAGCCACGGCGTGGCTCACCGCCCAAGGGTGCCAAGCTCGCTTACCGACCATCGCTCTTCGGCTCGGCCCGCGTGCATTTCACGCAGACCAGCGCGGCCGTAGATGTCTGGGAGGAACTCCGCTTCGTGGCTCCCCTGGGCGAACAACTCGCCGCCGAGCCTTGGCCGGAGGCGGAGATTTCCAATGCAGATCCAGAGATGGAGAAGCTCCCCGAAGAAGGAGCGGTGTTCGCCCCGTTGCCCGGGGACGCCAGCAATGCCAAGCGGCTCGCGTCGCTGACAACACAGCTCAAAGACCAGATCTATCGCATGCACAAGCTGACCTTGTTCAAGAGCACTGCCCTGCGGCAAACTTCGAAGCCGGGTGAGAGCGAGAGCGAGTTCCGGGCGCGGCTGTCGCAGTCCACGCGCGAGCAGCGCGACCTGCAGGTGGAGAAGCTCCGGGCGCGGTATGCCCCGAAACTTGCGGCCCTGCAGGAACAGATCCGCAAGGCGGCGCAGCGGAAGGACAAGGAGCAGGACCAGGCGCAGACCTCGACCTTCAACGCCGCCATCACCATCGGCGCGGGTGTCCTAGGGGCACTGTTTGGCCGGAAGCTGGCGAGTGCCACGAACATCTCCCACGCTGCCAGTTCAGTCCGGGCCGCCAGCCGAATTGCCAAGGAACGCGGCGATGTGAGCTACGCCAACGAAAACCTCGGAGCCCTGCAGCAGCGCTGCGCCGACCTGGAAGCCGAGTTTCAGGCCGAGACCGAAAAACTCACCGACAGCGTCAGCCCCGACAGCCTGCCGCTGGAAACAATCTCACTCGCTCCCAAAAAGACCGACATCGCAGTGAAGGATGTGGCCATTTACTGGACAGTTTGGGCCGTGGATGAGACCGGGGTGGCGACATCCCTGGCGTAGCCTGCCGCTTCAGCGCCAGTCCATGATCTTAAAAATCCCTTCGCGGCGGGCGATCGTTTCCGGCAGGGCCAGCAGGCGTTCGCGGTAGACGCTCAGTCCCACGGCACCGAGGAACAACAGTCCGCCGCCGATCGCCAGATAGGCTCCCACGGCCCACTGGGCATAATATCCGGCCGACAGAATCACCAGCAGCAGATACACTCCCAGCGTCGTGCCCCCCAGCAGGGTGGGGGCCTTGACCTGCCAGCCAAATCCGGTCACCAACATCGCGATCGCCAGGGTGATCAGCGTCAGCTCATCGGGCAGCGAGATTCCCGTTTCATAGCGGTGATAAAAGACCGCCAGCAGCAACGGCACACTCGCCAGCAACGCACCCATCCAGAGGGCCAGATCGAGGCTGTCGTCGTGGCCGGTGGATTCCCGAAACCGTCCGATATATCCGGCAGTCAGCAGCAGCACCCCCACAATCGTGAGGAACATTTCCAGCTTCTGCCACGGAGCCAGATTGACCTTCAAGACGAGCGTCAGGAAGGCCATGGCCGCCACGGCGATCGTGCCGGTCAGGTGTGCCCGTCGCCAGCCACGGTGGGGCACGACAATCGCCCCCACGGCACCCGCCGCCGTGGTCAGCAACAGCGGCAGGACGGTGTTCCATTCGCTGCGGTCGGCCAGGATGCGTCCGAGGCCCTGAAAGAACGCCGTCAGCAGAGCCACGCCCAGCACGGCATTGGCGCTCTGAAAGATCGTCAGCCCCTTGCCGCGCAGGACAGTGCTCTGCGTGCCATCGTTGCGGTACAGCGGCGTGGGGGACAGCCCCCAGGAACGGGCGGCAAACTGCAGCCCAGTCCCGAGCAGGGCATAGGCCACTGTATAGTACGCCCCAGGAATTTCGGCATAGCTGCAGAACTGCCACACCGCCCCGCAGGCGGCCACGGTGGCGAAGTAGACGTTGACGCTCCGGCGGCGAATGATCGCCGCCATGCTGTAAAACAGCGTGGCTTCCAAGAAGACCAACCCAAAGATCAGATTTTCGCGGCGGTCTGCGTAGCGGCTGACCAATTCCACCGCGCCCTCCAGCGTGCCGAGGAGAATGAGCGCGGTGGCGGCATGGGCCACGCGGCCCAGCGGTTCTTCGGGCGACTTCCCCCGCCACAGCCACGCGGCCGTCAGGTAGGCGATCGGAATCAGCATCAGGAACCCGGCCTGCTCGGCCCACAGGTTGTAACCCTGCATCCGCAGGATCCCGGCCGCACCAATCACCACGCTGCCCGCGGTCAGGAAGAAATAGGCCGACTCCAACGGCGACTTGCGGTCGCGGAACAGATAAGCCGACTCCCGCGTCGTCACCGCCACCACCAGCATCGCCGTCACAAAGAACCAGTCCGTCGCGTGACGAATGCTCAACAGGTCGGCGATGTAACTGGTGGCCTGGGCATGCAGGCTGACCCCCAGCAGGACGGCCACCAGCGCCAGGGCAAAAGCGATCGGTGACATCGACCGCTGCCACGACTCACCGGTGGCAAAGTCTGCCCGCGTGGAAAGCAGGTTGATCCCAACGGACAGCCCCGCCAGCAAAATGATGAGCCATTCCAGGGGCAGTCCGTAGCACAGCGAAATGAAGCCCGCCAGCAGACAAATCGCCGCCAGCACGCTGAACAGCCGGTGCCGCACAACCGCCAGGTCGGAGTAGACGTAGGCATACGCGCCGACGAGCCACAGGATCGCGGGAACGAACTGGTTCCGCGTGATCAGGTTGCCCGTCCAGGTGATGTCGAACAGCGTGCGTGACGAATCAAACATCCAGCCGGCAATCTGCGTGACGGCCAGGAACCACAGGCCGACAACGAGCTGGACGTGGCCTGAATAAAACAACGGCATGCCAAACCGGTCGCGGGTAAAGCCGTTGTCCGTGCCTGAGACCGCAGGAAACGCTGGTGCCGGCGCGAAGGCCTGGACCAGGTGAATCGAGATCAGTCCCAGCACCAGGGCGGCGATGGTGGCCGGCGGGGGAGACTGATCCAAGGTCGGCAGCAGGCCCATGCTGTATAGAAACAGGCCGACGGTCAGCGAGACCCCGACCTCGACGGCATACATGAACAGCGGATCGCGGAGCACGTACACCGTGGCGATGTACAGCAGGCAACAGGCCAGTCCGCCCATCCACAGGTTGCCCCCGACATCCACCAGACCCTGGGCGTGCCAGAACCACAGGTTGAGCGGAGCCACGACGCAGCCGAGGAACGTGATCGCCCGCCCGGCGACATGGAGTTTGGTTTTGAGGGCGAGATACCAGCCCGTGCCGAGAATCGCCAGTGTGCCCACGACGAACGCCGCCGCCACGGCCTTCTTTTCCGCGAACAGGCCGATGCTGGTCAGGTAAATCAGCAGGCCCAGGACGCACATCCCGCCGCCAAGGATCAGCATCCAGTGGATCGACTGGGGGGACAGCAGCGCCTCGAACATTTGCTGCATGGTCAGCGCCTGCCGCGGTGGCTTGGGCGGCGGCGCGGAGGGTGGATCGAAAAACTCCTCGATCTCCATCGCCGATTCATCGGCGGCAGGTGCCGCGGACGCCGATCCACTCACGGCCATCCGGCCGGCCGACACCGCCTCTGGGGCAGAAATGGTCACCTTTCTGCCACAATAGGGACATTCTGCCCGCGTTCCCGCAAATTCATCGCGGGCCTTGAGAATGCGTCCGCAATCACACCGCACATGGATCGGCATGTTGTACTCCCGGCTGACTAAATTCGGTGTGTTCTCGAAAAGGCCGACCCGTGGGCGCGCTGCCACCATCAAATGGTCTGGCAGGCACCCCGTTGACCGGCACGCCCCCCCGGTCGATCTTGCGCTGATCCGCCCCGAATCAAGACGTGTGTTGTGGCTCGAATATAACGAACAGCGCGGCAGGCATCCGCGAATCGAGTGAAATTTCGGCGAGTTGGCAGAAAGCGAGATGGGTTGGGAAAACGGCGGGGAGATTTCCATCTGCCTGCGAGGAGTGAATCCACGATTGGCCGCCGTGAAGGCGGAGTGTCTTCAGCCAGAAGGCTGGAGAAGCTGTTGATGAGTCCGAGTCAGCGGCTCATGCACAGTTGCATCACCCCGAAATGCGAACTGGCCGCTAAAGCGGCCAGTTGTCTTAACAGCATTCAGAGAAACTATTTACGAGTTGGATCCAGTGGCATGACTCTCACCCTCCAGAATTTGTGGAGATTCAGTTTCTTTGCGGACTTCAGTCACGAATTCTACGCCAAAAATCGACCGAAAGGCACTTAGAAATTGCTCGTTGGTGCGAAATTCTCGAAAAATTGGCCAACCGATGTATCCATGCACGGGCATGTATTTGGAATTCGGCCCAATCTCATGCATCAGCTTTGAAGCATTCTCCCAATCTTCCTTAATACACGCAACTGCAAGGCAAAACTCATGCGAGCTGCCTGACCACTCCACGACATCCACGATTCGCGAAGCACCTTCTTGATCTCCCGACCATTTTGCAGCCTGTGCATGGTTGATGATGATCATTTTCAATGATCGATCACTTCGCTGATGCTGATTTGGAAGTTTGCACAACTCGTGTCCAAATTCTCCCATCCTGCGAGCCAATGTCCAATTTTCGAGTTTTAGAAGGTCAAACAGCAGCTCCGCCAAGTGCGCATCAGCCGCGGTTATGGCAGGGGTGCCAATTGTCCTCCAGAGTACCTGGCCCAATTTCAACCCGACTTCCGAGACCACATCAATCGCATCCAGCAAATACGACTGTGAAACGCCAATCTTCACACCCACCCTGATATTTTGATCCATTTGTACTTTTTCTGACATGCAAAGGTCCAAATAATGCCGATTTGCGATGCCATCACAATGGGTGATGATGTTCCGCCGTTGCGAGCATTCAACGAACGCCGGCCAGTTGTCGAACTTTCGGAGCGTTGAAATCTTGAATTTTGTCTCCAATTTTTCAAATATCTTTGTGTAATTTTCACGCAATAACCCATCCAGATCGCTGTTTATTGCTGATTCAATGATCTCATCCTTTGAATGCTTCAAAAGCTCGGAAAATTGGATTTCCTTCTGCGACAAAGTATGCAGCAATTGGGGAAACCTGCTGTAAAGATCCCGCAGCAGGTGGTTCAGATATGCGTCGAAGCTGCTAAAAATAGAGACAAAAATCAGCTCCGCGACCATAGCCGCGTGCGAAACTCCCTGAATCGCCCTCAACCTTCTCTGGGACTCAAAGAGGCGTTCTGCCCTCGGGCAACGTCCAAGGCATTTTCCGGCGACTTCAGCCTGCCCAGCGCGGCCTGCATCTTTTCGATTTGTTCCTGCACATCTCGGTCTTGGTTGTCCTGTGCATGCTTCAACTGGGACGCCGCGAGCGCTGACAGCGCCATCATTCGATGATGAAAATTGTCAATAATTGTGGCTGTTTTCTCATCTGGATTGGCCTTCGGCGGAGTGCCTGTGCTTTCAGTCGGCATCGCATTTGGACTCAAAATCAGGAGAGGAGAGAAGACAACTTCACTCGTCGGTCGGCTGCGAGGGGTTGACCCCGCTGTCCAGCTTGAATTTCAGATCCTTGATCTTCAAGTGCGGAAACTGAGCCTGGAATTTCGCCAGCAGTTTCTGCCGGTGAAACGACACCAGTTCCGCATGCAGGGCCGACTGGGCGACGGCCACGTGCAGCACCGCCCGTTTGATCGACAGGGCGCGGGTTCGGGAGGCGAACTGCGTTCCGGCCACTTCGGTCCAGGCCTGCTGCAGTTGGGCGTCGCCCTGCCGGCGGGCATAGCCCCGCAGGGCGATGAGCTTCGCCAGCACATCCGACAACGACTGGGGGCCGGGTTCCGCCATGTCACTTACCGATCGCGGGAAAGCGGCATCACCACGTAGTTGTAGCCGTCTTCCGTCTTGAACAGGGCCGCGTTGTCGGCGTTGGTCAGCTCCAGCTTGAGTGGCTGCTCGGCGGTCAGCACCTTCAGGAATTCCGCGATGTACCGCGGGTCGAAGGTGATCGACACTTCCGGTCCATCATACCCGATGGGCAGTTCAACCTTCGATTCCCCCACATCGGCCGCCTGGCTGACGAGCGTCAGGATGCCGGGGGCGAAGCGAAAATCGACGCCGCGGCTTTCTTCATTCGTGACGATCAGCGACTGCCGCACGGCCATGTGGAACGGGCCGGCCACCAGGTCAACGGTCGAGGTGGCATGCCGTGGGATCACATCTTGATACTTGGGGAACCGGCCTTCGACCAGCCGCGTGTAGATGGTCGTGACCGCGGTTTTCAGCAGGAGGTGATTGGTGTCGATGGCGATCCACACCGGCTCGTTCTCGTCGCCCAGGCTGCGTTCGATCAACGACATCGCGCGGGAGGGCACGACCGGCGTGCCATTTCTCACCTCGACCTTGCCCTGCATCGCACAGGCACACTTGGTCACCGCCAACCGACGCGTATCGGTCGCGGCAAAGGTCGCCACATCCCCCTTCAGGTCGATCAGCACGCCACCCAGGGCATACCGCGTGCTTTCGGTGTCGCAGGCGAACAGCGTCCGCCGGATCATCTGCTTGAGGGCACCGGTCTGCAGGATGTAGTACTCGTTGGCCTCGAAGCCACTGACATTGGGGAACTCGACCGGGTCTTCGCTGCCCAGCCGGTATTCGGCCCGGTCGCCGCGAATCCACAGCACCTCGTCGGTTTTCTCCAGCGTGATGGTGTCGCCCACCATCTCCCGCAGAATGTCGTTGGTCTTGTTCTTGGGCAGCAAAAGTTCGCCCGGCGCATCGACCGTGGCTTCGCCGACGCGGTAGCGGATGCCGACTTCGGAGTCGGTGGCGACCAGTGTGGCCCCTTCCATCGTGGCTTGCAGCTTGATGTTCTGCAGGATCGGCTTCGGGGTGCGGGCGGGAACGATGCCGGCGACGGTCTGAAAGGCGGTCGCCAGGGCGCTGCGCTGACAAGTGAGCTTCATGTCCCGAATCCCCTGAGCCACTGTTTCAGCACGCTGCGACCACCTGTCGGCAGGGTGTGAAAGCCCGTTTCTTCTAAGATTTTAAAATAGTAGTCGTAGTATCAGGGGGCCTGAAAATTGTGGAAAAGACACGGCACCCCGACGTAAAGCCACGATAACGAAACGGTTACCGCCATTCAACGCCGCGTGTGGGCTGTTCAATTCCTGTGAACCGGCTGTTCAGGGATGTTTGTCGGCGGTGGACAGCGGGCGATGCCATGCACCGCCCGCTTTTCCGCCCACGACCGCCCGCGCGGAATCGCACGGGCGGTGAAGAGTCTGGTGACAGGTTTTCGACAGGTTGCAACCGGTTTCCATGCGGATCGGAGGGCTCGGAAATGTCGATCGACCGCCGACAGTGTGCGTGGATTGCGAGAAACTTCGCGTCAGTGCGAACGACCCGAAGCCGTTGACGGGTTGCATGTCGTGTTACGGATACGTCCTGGTTTGAGGAGGATCCGTCAGATCAGCGGCCGTAACCTGCACAGACACAGGCTCGTTCGCAAGATTCTCGACATAGGCGAGCCAGACAGACGTTGTACCAGGCAAATTGCTGCCTTGGAGTGTGAATTCGAACGGGCTTCCCAACGCATTTTCGTCTTCATCGAAAAGGCGGCCAGTGGGTTTGCACCCCAGGCAACTGTGAATGATCGAACCGTTGGGTGGTTTTAGTTTTGCTGTAACGGTCGCACTCCACGTTAAGATTGCTCCTGAGGGTTCATGTGCATCGATAATTGAGGAGTTGAGAATGACAAATTTATTCTCATCTGGATTTGAACTGCTCTTGGCCATAAAGGTTGGGGGAGGACCGACTTAGTTATCTTTTGGATGAATTCATTCGAGATTGAACGCGTAAACTGAAACAGTTGCCGAAGTCCCGCCAAAGCCAATGCCAACTGGCGTCACCGACGGCTTCGCATCGGGCAGGGCAACGGAATGTGGGACCACATCCAAACCGTTGATCCAGATGTGATGGACAGTCTGCGAATCGGCATCGACACGCAGGTTCAGACGATTGTTCACAAGGAGTGGCATTCGGAGAGCTTTGACATTTACGTCGCTTATTACGCCTCGACGTGAGTCACTAGGCCCAATCACATAATTGCAAATCTTAACCAAGCCGCCGGTTTCGCGGCTTTGTGCCTCGACAGCCCAGCAATGTTCTAGTCCATCGCCGCCAACATGCAGATTCCAGAACAGGATTGCCGCACCATTTGACTGGTGCAAAGCCACATCCATACTGGCAACAAACCGGCCAAAATTGCGTTTCTCGACTTGAAACAGGGCTGGCGCAAAGGCATCAAACCTGTAGGCTCCGACATCGGAAAGATAGCCGAATGTGTCATGCGTATCGTAAGGCTGCCAAGCAATCACGGTCGGATGAGCAAAAGCTGGCAGTGCATCAGCCGCCTTTGGTCCGGGAGGTCCAGGGGGCTTGGCACGTTGCGAATACACAAGCAATGCAGCCAGACAGATCACGGAGCAGATCACTGCTGCCGTCGCGACGGGCGTTCGTCGCCCTCTTGTGACCGGCGGTACCTTTGCCGGTACCTTCCACCCCTCCAACTCCTCCGCCAACTCCAGCGCCGTCGTTGGCCGATCCGTAATCGCCTTCTTCAAACACCGCAGGCAAATCGCTTCCAACTCCGCCGGGATCGAACTGCGAATTGTCCTTAGCGGCCGGGCTTCGCGGGTCGCCACGACGCGGCGGTATTCATCGAACGAGGAGACCTGAAAGGGAAGGGTACCCGTCAACAGCCGATAGAACACGACACCCAGGCTGTAGACATCCGAGCGCGGGTCAGCCAGGTGGCTCTCGCCACACGCCTGTTCCGGCGGCATGTAATGGATCGTGCCCAGCGCCTGGGGTTCTTCGCTGGCCAATTCCTGTTCGGTCGCCGAGAGGCCGAAGTCGGTGAGACAGGGCTGGCCGCGGGAATCGAACAGGATGTTGGAGGGCTTCACGTCGCGGTGGTAAATCCGCTGCTCGTGCGTGTAATGGAGGGCGCGGGCCAGGGCGATGACCCAGTCGACGGCGGTCGCAATGGGCACTTCGCCCTGTTGGATGCGCGTTTCCAGCGTTCCGCCGGGCATCAGTTGCGAGACGATGAATAGTGCGCCGTCGGCAACGCCCGCATCCAGGACGCGAACAATGTGGTTGTGGTCCAGTTGGGCGATCCGCTGCCCCTCTTTGAGGAGCAACTCCATTTGTTCGGTGGACATGCCCCGGTCGGCCCGCAGCCGCTTGACCGCGACCATTCGGTCCAACAATCGATCCTTCGCCCGCCACACTTCGCCGCAACCACCCCGACCCAGTGGCTCAAGCAACTCATAGCGCTCGCCAGTCGCTGGCAAGTCCCGCCCGAAACTCTGTGGCTCACTATTCCTGCCGTGCCTGACAACGACCTTGGTCGAAACGTCCATCAACAGGCTGGAGTCGAACAATGTCGACAACCGCGCGTTCAAAACGTCGGCGTGTTGGGGGAACCGGCGCAGATATTCTTCCAGAGACGGCGAATCGCCCCCTTCGCGGCGATGCCGGACTTCAATCTCGATCAATTCCAGCAGTGCATCCAGACGTACGGACGCGGGCACCGAATCGAGCAGGGTTTCAATGCTCGCCGTCTTGCCGCTGGAGAGCGCCCCGCGAAAGTCGCGGCAGACGGCCTCCAGAAGCGGACTCTCATCCACTCCCGACATCGAGTCGGCTTTGTCATTGAGCATTTGGCGAACGCACGTTGGCCCGATACGAAAATCGCACTGAAATGCAGATGTATAATTCTGCCACAGGTGGGCGAGGAAGTAAAGCAAGCATCACACACATCCCGGGAATCAAACGTGGCGTTGACGTTTCTGGCCGTGTAGCATGGATTTCCTGTCGCAGAAGATTGGATTATTTTGGCGAACGACTGGCGGGGGCTTGGATGGCGGACACGGGCGAACTGCAGCCGGGGATGCTGCTCGGTGGCTGCCGGATCGTGAAGCTCATTGGCCGGGGCGGCATGGGCGAGGTGTACCTGGCCGAACACCAGGTGTTGCGAAAGTCCGTGGCGATCAAGACCGCGCGGGCGAATTTGCAGAATCAGGAACTGGCCCGTGAGCGGTTCTTGAAAGAGGCGCGGCTCGCCGCGCGGGTGGAGCATCCGAACGTCATCACCATTTACGACGCGGGTGAACTGAACGGCCTGCTGTACATTGTGATGCAGTTCGTCAAGGGGCAGGACTTGTCGCAGGTGTTGAAGGCGGCCACAGCGCCGCTGGACTGGCGGCAGGTCATGACCTGGATGCGGGATGCGGCGGCGGGGCTGGAAGAAGTTCATGCGCTGGGGCTGATCCACCGCGACATCAAGCCCCACAACCTGATGCTGACCCACGCCGGGCGAATCCTGGTGATGGATTTCGGCCTGGTCCGCGAGGACGACCCAAATGCCAGCGTGACCAGCGGGATCATCGGGTCTCCCGCCTACATGTCGCCGGAACAGTGCCGCAGCGAGCGGCTCGACCACCGCAGCGACATCTATTCGCTGGGCACGACGGCCTACAACCTGCTGTGCGGGAACCCGCCGTTTCTGGAGAAGAGCGTTCACCTGGTGATCATGAAGCTGGCGCAGAACAGCGTGGCGGAGCGGTTGGACCGTGTCCGGTCGGACATTCCCGCCGCCGTGGCGGAGCTTGTGGCTCGGGCGATGGCTCCTGTTCGCGAAGAGCGAATGCCCGATGCGCGAACATTTGCGGTGGAGATCGACCGGTTGCTGTTGGGTGTGTCAGTTCCTGCGGGCGCGCAGGTCGGCGCGGGGCTTGCCGGTTCCGGCGGTTCCGGGAGTTCTCCACAAGGTTCGTCGCTGCCTGAATCGTCACAGTTGGATGTGGCGGCGCGCGCGGCCTCGGCGGTGCCTGGCACCGCGCCTTCGATGGAGACCGCCGGTTCCAGCGTCCGTGAGACACAGCGCACCAAAGTGTCGCCCGCTGGTTCACCGCGTCCGACCAACCTCGTGGCTCTGCTGGCATCAGTCGCGGTCATGGCGGGGCTGATGGCTGTGGTGGGCGTGGGATGGATGCTGATTGGAAAGCCCGAAAAGAGCCCAGACCCATTGGTTGTTGGCGTGTCGCCCGCACCCAATCGAGAGACGAAGCCGCCAGACAAGGCGCCCGTAGCCACCATTGCCGTGAAGGCGGAGGCAACCGAGCCCGCGTCGAACGTACCTCTGCGAGCGTCCAACACCCCTCTGTCCGCGGGCGAAACTCCGAAAGCAAAACCCGAGCCCGCCCGCGAAAAAACTGAGGAGGAGATGAAATCGGCGGTCGCCACGACCTCCGGCCGAGGCCATCCGAGTGGCGTGGCTGCTGGCAGTTCGAGCGCAAACCTCAAGCCGGATGCAGCGCCAACCCCCGACGAAATCTTGACTTCCGGAACCACTGCGGGGCAGGTGTGGAACAAGAACAGTCTGGCGATCCCCTTTCGCTGGTGTCCGCCAGGAACATTCACGATGGGGACGCCGGGCGCGACCGACGATGAATCTCCGGTCAGCGTGACCTTGACGCTGGGCTTCTGGCTGGCTGAGACGGAGGTCACGCAGGGGCAATGGGAGCGGGTGATGGGGACGACGCCCTGGAAAAACCAGTTGAATGTGAAAGAAGGTGCGGATTACCCGGCAACCTATGTGTGTCACAGCGGCGAATCGGACAGTGCCGTCGACTTCTGCCAGAAATACACCGAGAGTGAGCGGGCTGCGGGGCGGCTGCCCGCCAATTGGGAGTACCGTCTGCCAACGGAGGCCCAATGGGAGTATGCCTGCCGGGCTGGAACGGTCACCCATTACAGCTTTGGAGACAATGACAACGATCTGGGAGACCATGCCTGGTTCGACAAGAACGCCTACGACATTGACGAGAAATTCGCGCATCGCGTGGGAACGAAGAAGGCGAACGGTTGGGGATTGAGAGACATGCACGGCAATGTTTGGGAATGGTGCGCGGACTGGTACGGGAATCAGTTGCCCGGCGGGACGGACCCGATGGGAGTGTCATTAGTCTCGAACCGGGTTTACCGTGGCGGCGGCTGGAGCCGCGACGCGGCGAATTGCCGGGCGGCGATCCGCAACTCGTCCGCTCCGTCGCACCGCTCGTACTTCCGCGGCCTCCGGCTGGCCCTGAGTCCGTCTGGCCGGTCAGCGGAGCGATGAACGAGCCCAGAGCGGAGCCAGGAACGCAGGCCCGGAGGGAGGCGGCGGTAGCCCCGACTGGAGGAGCCGCAGTGCATGGCGCAGCGACGGGCACGGCAGCGAGCTTAAGATCACGACAAGCGCAGCGCGGCGTTCGCGTCAAAAATCTGTGGTTCGTGGCGTCGGCTTGAGCCGATGCGCGTTCAGCATCATTTTGAGAGGCATGCTCCTCCGTGACCCGGGTGGGCTCAAGCCCACGTTGTTACACAGAAGTCGATGCGGACACGGGCGGCGATCTCCACGGCGTAGTGTCGCCTCTCGCTCCGCGAGAGGCCGCGAGTGTGGTGCAACACCTTAGAAACGTCGATCAAGGTCTCTCTATTGGCACCGCGGGCACCCGTCCGCAGTCTCTTGCGGAGCAAGAGACGACACTACGCCGGCATCCGCATCTCGACCGGGTGTTCCGTCGTTTCATCCGGCAACATGTCTGGCGATTGTTGGCATCGCCGACTTCTGTGTAACAACGAGGGCTCAAGCCCACGCTACGGGGCTGTCGGCCTCACAGTGGACATGCCCGAATTCAGGCGTTCGGCATGCTCAACATGACAGGTGGCAGTTTTTTTCGCAGGTACGCCAGGCGATCCTGAAAGCTCGTGTCCACCGGCAATCCGTCCGCTGCGGTGGATTGGCGGACAAACCGCACCCCCTGCAGGAGCAGCTTCTTTTCGGACTCCGTGACGATGGAGAGTTCAAACGTCACCTTTTCCCTGGTTCTTTCGACAACCGTTCTTTCAATCGGGAGGATCTCAAACATGCGCTCCGCCGCCGGACCGTGCTTGCGGCGGAAGATTTCGTACTGCTCGGCCGTCAATTCCCGAAACGCATCCTCCCGGAACTCGATTTCGGTGGTGAAGATGATCTGCAGCGCGGGGATGAGCTTGAAGGCGTTCAACAGGTCCATGGTTCTCATTCTCCGTGCCAGGGCCGGCGACCAGTTTGCAGATGGCGAAGTCCGATTATAACCGGGCGGGCCGGTTTTGAACTTTCGCCAGTCGGATCGAGTCGGGGAGTGACTGAAAAGTAGCCGAGTCACTCCGTGACTCGATCGCGACCCCGTTTTTACAGCAACCGATCCCGCAGGTTTCCGGGCGTCCCCGCTCACTTCGTGAGAGGGTTCGAGTCACGGAGCGACTGAAAAGTAGCCGAGTCACTCCGTGACTCGATCGCGACCCCGTTTCTACAGCAACCGATCTCGCAGGTTTCCGGGCGTCCCCGCTCACTTCGTGAGAGGGTTCGAGTCACGGAGTGACTGAAAAGTAGCCGAGTCACTCCGTGACTCGATCGCGACCCCGTTTCTACAGCAACCGATCCCGCAAGTTTCCGGGCGTCCCCGCTCACTTCGTGAGAGGGTTCGAGTCACGGAGTGACTCGGCTACTTTGTCGCACGGGTTTAGGATCGCGGCAATAATAACATGGTGAAGTTGATTGGGATGGACGCCGATTGAGGGCAGATTCATCAGCCGGCACGCGTTAGCGTCCGGTTCGTGGCGTTGGCGTCTTCCGATGATCCCCCAACCGGGGGCTACTAAGGCCCTCCGGCTCATTGGCTGTACAGTTTGTCAAAAGTCGACAGTTATTCTTGCAGCGGTCCTTACCCGTGATGAGCCACGAGCCGGGTCCATCACTCTGTGCGCAGCGCCGCAATGAGATGATTCAATTCATCGCCCACATCGGCCGGGTCGCTGACGGTGTCGGCGATGCGGCCGCGGACCACCTCGCGGAACCGTTTGCGGAGCCGGTGGATGGCGACCGTGCGCGCCCCGTCGGAAAGTCCCAACGTGGCGAGCTGCGCGGCGTTCACTTCGGCATTGGGCATGAGCCACTGTTTGAGGATCTCAAACCGTTCGGTCTCTGCCGTCGCGCGGGCCTCCTGGCGCAGGTCCTCGATCGAGCTTTCCACCACCGACAAGGCCCATTGCCGGTCGAAGCTGGCGTCGGCCCGGGCCTCTTCTCCATCGGCCGCGGCGCAGGCCATGTCGCTCAGTGACTGCGGAATGTGTCCCCCTCCGCGCCGCAAAGCCTGTTCATGGTCGCGGCGGTCGGCCAGAAAGTGCTTCACCGCACCCAGCAGGTAGGAGCGGAAGCGGCCGCGCTGTGGGTCGGGGTTACCCAGGCTGTCGCGTTCCAAGAGGCGGGCGAAGAATTCATGGGTCAGGTCGCGGGCTTCGTCCGGGTTCCCATGGCGGGCGATGAACAGTTCGACCGGCGCATAGCAGCGTTCGCACAGGGACCGCAGCGCCTGGCGGGCCTCCTGCGTGCCGCCGTGGGCGGCCAGAACCTGGGTCCAGCGCGTCGTCTGGAAACCGCCGGCATTGGGGAGGGCGGCGCTCATGGAACGTGGGCTTTCTTCACTTCTTGTGGCACCAATTCTGGCGGCGGCGCCATTTGTGGGGGCGGAGGTTCACGCGTGCTGTTCCAAATCGTCATCAGGGTGAGGCTGGTGAACAATATCGCGCCCAGAAAAGTGAGGGTGAAGATCAACGCCGCGGGCACCCACCGTCGACTGCCAGGCGAGGAACGGTGTTGCGGAACCACCGCTGGCGATCGGCCGTCCCGCGCGGCGCGCAGATACTCACACCAGTCGAACGCATGCCGGTTGGTGTCGCCGAGCGAGGCCCAATGATTCAATGAAGGGGTGAGAAACATCTGCCGGATGCCGCTTCCCGAGTCATAGGTGACGATCACGCGGTTCAGCCCCATCAGGTTGACCATGGCCGGGTAACGGTCCACCGAAACGTCGCGGATCGATGACAGAGGGATCTCGGCCAGATGTCCGGGAGGGAGCGGGCGGTGGCGATGAATCCTGAGCCACCGGTCGTCGAGGAAAAATTCGCCCTGGCAGTGATGGATGAAGAGTTGACCCCAAAAGGTGTCCAACTGTTCGGCCGGAACGACGAGGCCCCGGGCGCGGAGCGCGGTGGGTGCGGGTTGGCGGACGGGTTTGTCGTCGAGCGGAGGCTGTGGCGTTTTGAGCTGGCCGCGGTGGATCAACCCCAGCCCCAGCGGAATCAACTGCACCAGGGATCCGCCCACGAGAATTAGAAACGCATGCTGCCCCAGACTGGAGAGAAAGAATGCTGATTTGAAGAACATTTGCCACAAGGGGATGCTGAACATGACCCACGCGAAGACGAAAAAGCCGACAACTGGCGACAGCTTCTGGGGCTGTCTGTTGACTGTGGGTTGCCGGCGCGCGTCGAGGTAGACGGGAATGCCCGGGAAGGCCAGACCGCCAAACACCGCCGCGAGATAAACCAGGGTCAGGTAGTCCCCGTTGCTGGCGGTCACCACTCCTCCGAAGAAGGGAAAGCCGACAAGAAACAACAGACCGAGTGTGACCTGAATGTAGCCGTTGACCCGGACGTCCGGCTGAGGCCGCCAGTCCGGGGCTTCGACCTCTGCGGTTGGAATCGGCACGGGCTTTGACACAGACAGCGTTGGGGCTTCGCCGGACGCCAACGCTTCCACCCGCGTCTTGAATTCGCCCGCCGTCTGGTAGCGCAGTTCGGGCTTCGATTCCAGCGCCCGCAGCACGATTTCATCCAGGCGAACATCGATCTGCACTTTCCTTGAGGGAGCTTCAAACTTCGCGCCAGGCCGCTCGCCCGTGAGCATCTCGTACAGCACCACACCGAGGGCATAGATGTCCGCGCGGTGGTCCACCTGCGACGGATTGTCGCGCTGTTCCGGAGCCATGTACTGCGGCGTCCCCACGACCGACTGCTGCGTCAGTTCGCCCTGCCCGTGGCTCAGACCCGACGTGGGAGCAACGGCTTCCGGTTGCTCGACGCGGAGCATGCGGGCGATGCCAAAGTCGGCAATTTTGAGCCGCCCCTCCTTGTCGAGCAGCAGGTTTTCCGGCTTGATGTCGCGATGGACCACCCCATGTTGATGCGCATACAGCAGGGCCTCGCAGATGGGCGGAACGATGGCCAGCGCCTGCGCTGGTGTCAGCCGCCCGGTGGACATCGCCTGCCGCAGGTTGACGCCGTCGACAAATTCCATCGTGATGAAGTACAGCGACCCCGTTTTTCCAAAGTCATGAATTGTGACGATGTTGGGATGGTTGAACTCCGCCAGGGCCCGTGCTTCGCGGATGAACCGCTCGGCAAAGTCGGGATTGGAGGCCAGTTCCGGAGCCAGAACCTTGAGCGCCACCAGCCGCCCGAGTGACCGCTGACGCGCCTTATACACCGCCCCCATTCCTCCCTGACCGATCGGTTCCAGCAGCTCGTACTGCGGAAAGAGTGGCTCAAGTTCTTCCAATGTAGGAGCGAGCCACGACCGGGCGGCAGGGAGACTTTCTTCACCTGTGCCAAAGGCCACCTGCCGCAGCAGACACGCCGGACACAACCCGTCCGTCACCCGCGAATCGACCGCTGCCCCACAGCTTCGGCACTTTGCACCGGCACCCCATGAATCAGCCATGACCGCAGTTGACCCTCAAATGACAGGCTTGGTGAATGTCGCCTGAAAGTACTTGAGGAGGTAGGAGGGGCCGATTACAGGAAAAACTGCAAGAAATCGATCTACGTCTCCGTGGCGCAGATCAGTTTGCTGAAGTCAGCTGCCCGAGGCGGCCGTGCTGGAGGGATTCCGAGGAAAGTATTCATCTCCCTCCCTGACCGAGTACCGCGCGCCCGGAACTCGAATCTCATCGACCGAGCGTGCCAAGGAATGCAAAACGTATCCTACCAGCGCGACGGGCCAGCAATCTCCATCGGCCAACCCGACACTGGCGCGCTTCCTAGGGTCGTCCAATGCCTCGGCAAAATCGGGATAAAACGATTTGAGATCCTGAGCCGACTTGAGAGGCAGTGCATCATCCAGCAGATGAATATCGATAAAGCGATAGGCTTCCAGAACATAGCCGACGCAACTGAAGCGCCAGAAGGCAAATTTTTGGCTGGGGGGCTGTGCTGCAGGATGAATGCAGTATTGAAATGCCTTCTGACGAAATGCCGCCGAGGCCTGCTGCCCGAGTCGCAACGCGACGAACTGCTTGACGCGGAGCTTTTCCGTATCCGTCAGTTCGGCTGTTCCGGCCGCATGGCAGTCCGAAATTCCGGTGCCTAAGGGCGGACCCATGTGGGAGATTCTCAGCTTTGTCTCCAATCGGATGTCGACCCGATCACCATCCTCATCGCAAAGCATGGCATGGCGCATTAGCCTCTCGTGGCCCTTGGCAAGAACGTCGTAGGGACGAATCCTTGTGCCGACATCGGAAACTACAATGGCTGGCATGTCTGCAATTCATCTCAAGCCTTGGCAACGATCAATGCGACACGTTCGGCAACAACGGGGTTGATCCGCCGAACATCCTGAATTGCATCTTTCACGCCATGACTGATCAACTCGGCGAACCATTTGAGATTCATGATCGTTGTCCTCCGCAGCAATTCCAAGGATGCTTCCTGTTCTCGCGTGATTCCATCCATCAGGACTACGGCCACGATTGCACACAAAGTAGTTGCCGCGTAGTTCTTGTCCAGAATCAGCCGCGGCTGAAGGTAGTCCAACGCCAGTTGGTGGAGACCGTTTCTAAGGCGGGTGACATCGGGTGTCCCAGAAATCGGAATGTATTGAAGTCTCCAACTCGCGCCCTGCACCAATTCCAGTTCCACTTGGTGATGCACGCGTTGAGTGTTGGAGGGCTCCAACCATTCCACATAGGCGTTGAATCTCTCCTCTCCCATGTTCATTGCATACTTGCGTATGGCTGAGCCGGTGGTGGTGATTAATTCTTCATCGGTCGTGAAGCGATTCTCGGCAATATAGATGGACAACGCATTCAGCAAGCGAACGCGATGGCCCTCAGTAAATTCAGCGACCTCGGAAAACAACACCGCTTTGTGTCGGTCTTCCGGTGTTGTCTCACGGCTTTCCAGCTTTTCGAGCAACTGTGCCGGATCTTCGAGCCAGTCTGGCACTACGGGCGCAGACCAACGTCCAGTCTCCTGCAGATCCTCCACCAAATCAATTGTTTCGATACGCGACCGTGAATCTTGGCGGAAATTGGCTTCCCACGCCATCCAATCCGCGTTGCCTTTCGCGGTCGATGCTTTGCGCGTGCCTCTTCGACTGCCCTCTCGCCCATGTCGGTATGTTGCGGAGCGTTTTGATGCAGGTTGGATTGTACTTCGGCCGTTTCCAAGCAGGGTTCCTAATTCTGCGGTGCCCGAATTGCTGCATCCCGAAAATTGGTTGGTCGTTAAGGCGCGACGGCTCTGCTCCATGCTTACGATTGGCCCGTGGTCGCTGGCCATTCCATCTTCTGATGTGCGTGTGAAGTAGTAGTGGAGTATTACTCGTGAGTCGTGACCGTAGCGCTTTTCAGCTTCTTTCCATGGAGTAGCGGTCCTCTTTGAGAGCATGGTCATGTTCAACTACTCCTCATCCGCAATAAAACCGCCGGGCAGCCATTCCGCCGTCTTTCGCCGGAGCACTTCGACTTTGTCCAATGCCCTCCGTGCCTTGCGAATCAGTTCCTTCAATTGAGGGACGGTGAGTTGGAATTCGATCTCCGCATCATCCAGATTTTGGCGCTCGTAGACAAATTTCGCCATCGTGATGGGAATCATGCCGACGATGTCGTCTCTTGCCTCGTTATAAACCGGCCTTGCATCACAGATGAAGGCGAAGCCACGAAGCTCGTTTCCCAGTGCAACCCGAAGGTTCTCCACCTTCTGCGTGAGTTTGAGGGCAGGGTAATCAGCAAGTAGAATTGGAAGTTTCTGTTCCAAACTCGCGTAGGCGTCGGCCGAAAAGAAGTTGCTATGCTGCTCGTTCTCCTGTCTCCAGGACTGAACCCTTTCCAGAATCTCGTCAAATTCGGGGGATTGAATATTCTTCAACGTGTTGAAGACTGCTGCACCGTGATCCTGTTCAGGCAGGTGTGTGGAGACAATCTTGATGAGTCCTTCCGTCGATAGAAAGCCCGTGTACGATTCCAATGTCGCCCGAAGGCGGCCCAGACTGTCTGGCGAAATCTTCGACAGCACCCACAGGTCGGAGATCATTTGGGGAACTGCGATCGGTTCGGGCACAGGCATCTCTATTCCATCTCATATGACAACCTCTGCTGGAACTTCCACGACAGTGGAGATTTACAGCCATCACACCAGCATCCGCTTTAATGGCTTGGCATTCAAGCGAGGGGATGGTGGTTGTTTCCCTGCTTGCGTTCCCGTGACGCGAGTTCTACACCGAAACCGATCCTGTGTGGAGAGGTTTACTCTCCCTTCTTGGATCTCACGGGTTGGTGCGGCTCGACATCAATCCACGTACAAAAACTCATTGCTGTTAAACAGCACCCGGCAGAGGGCCGGCAGCCCATGCTTCTCTGCGAAGTCGCCTGCGCGCTTCAATTCGTCCGCGTGTGGTTCGCGGCTGAACAGCAGGCGGTACACCTGGGCGATTTGTTCACCAGCCTGTCCGCCTTGCTTGGTGACCCGCGTCGCCAAGCGGTCTGACATCCGCAGGACGAAGGAACTGTTGAGCAGCGACAGCGCCTGGAGCGGCGTGGTGGTCACCGCCCGCTTGGGGGCGGTGGTCGACGGGTCGGGGCAGTCGAACACATCGAGAAACTCGCTGCGGCCCGAGCGGACCCAAGTGCGGTAGATCGTCCGCCGCTGGCAGTTGAAGGTGACCGGATCCAGCATCTCGTAGAATTGGGCGTTGAAGTTGAAGGTGCGAAAATCCTGGAAGCCGGGGCCGCCCATGGTGGGGTTCAGCTCGCCGGAAGCCGCCAGCATCGCATCCCGCAGCTCTTCGGCCTCCAGCCGCTGCGGAGCCTTGCGCCACAGCCACCGGTTGCCGGCATCGACCTTGGCCGCGTCCGGACGCAGGTGCGACGCCTGCCGATACGTTTGCGACATCACAATCAGCTTCTGCAGGTGCTTCAAGCTCCAGGCCCGTGGCTCACCCGCACCCGCCTGCGGATGCATCAGCTCGCTGGCCAGCCAGTCGAGCAGTTGCGGGTGGCTCGGCCGCCCGCCGTTGAAGCCGAAGTCGTTCGGACTGTCGACCAGCCCCACACCGAAATGGTAGTGCCACAGGCGGTTGACCATGACGCGGGCCGTCAGCGGGTTGGCAGGATTGGAAACCCACTGCGCGAGCGTCACGCGCCGCGTGGCATCGCTCGCGTCTTCGGGCAGGTCGTAGTTTTCCAGCCCCTGCAACGCCGACAGCGCGCCCGCGGGCATCACTTCTTTAGGCAGCCGCGTGTCGCCGCGATCCAATAACTTTGTGACCTCGGGAGCCTTGGAGTTCGCCGCGTACACGCCACCCGCGGAGACCGCCCGCAATTGCATCGACGCCGCCGAGAGTTCCAGCAGCAGGGCGTTGCGTTGTTCCCGCTCAGATTGGGTCAAGTCCGCCAGAATTTCATCTTCGCTGACAGTGTTGACCGGCTCGCCGGAGAGGGACGTCACCTCTTCCGCGGTGAGCGCACGGTCGTAAAGTGCCGCGCGGTCAATGGAGCCGGTCAGGTAGTGATTGCCACCCGCCGGCTTGTGTCGCAAACCGAACAGCACATGCGCTTGCCCGTTGGCAAACGGTTGCAGGCCGCTGGCCATGTACGGCTGGCCGTATTGTCGGCCATTGCGATAGGCGACGATCGAACGGTCTTCGCGGTAGACCAGAACCATTTGCACCAGTTCGGGGGCGGTTTGGGTTTCCGTCGGCCCCTGAAAACTGCTGGTGCGAACAAAGCCGTTACTGCCCGCCATCCACCGGGCCGGTTCCTGCTCACCAAACACCACGGCATCAAACACGCTGCCGTCCAGAGCCTCGACACTGATCGCCCCGCCGCCGCGCTGCGTCAGCGAATCCACAGCCACCCACACTTCCAGCGTCTTGGCCTGCAGGTCGAATGGCAGCGGCGCGGTGGCCACGTAACTCGCTCCATCCAGTACCAGCCTGCCGCCCTCGACCCGGGCATTCCCCGTGGCTTCCCCATGCAGAGTCCCTTGGCTGTCCCGCAGGTCGCCTGCGAACTCCCACCGAGCCACTGGCTGTGGCAGTTTGCGCTCCGCCTTTACCGCCGCCCGTAGCGACAGCTTTAGCGCGCGATGGGGTTCGTCCAGTTCATCCACTTTTTGCTGAAGTTCTGTCACCCGCGCCTGCAGCGTCTCCACTTTGCGCGACATTTGCGCGCGGCCCAGGTCGCTGAGCCGCTCGCGCTCGCCATGTCGCACCCCCGCCAGCGAAGCGCACAGCTTGTAGTACTCGCTCTGCCGGATCGGGTCGAACTTGTGATCGTGGCAGCGGGCACAGTTGACCGTCAGGCCCAGAAACGTCTGGCTGGTGACGCCGACAATATCTTCCAGTTCATCCTGCCGGACCACGGCCCGCATCGCCAGACTCTGCTGCGTATGTCCCACCTCATCCCACGCGGCACAGACCAAAAAACCGGTCGCCGTCACCGCGCGGGGATCGTTGGGGGCCAGCACATCGCCGGCCAGTTGCAGGCGCACGAACTCGTCGTACGGCAGATCCTCGTTGAACGCCGAAATCACCCAGTCGCGGTAGGGCCACGCGTTGGGTCGCAGCTTGTCCCGCTCGAACCCCTGGCTCTCGCCAAACCGCACGATGTCCAGCCAGTGCCGGCCCCAGCGCTCGCCATAATGCGGCGATGCCAGCAGCCGGTCGACCAGCCGCTCGTAAGCGTCCGGAGCGTTATCCCCAATAAAGGCCGCGACTTCCGCCGGCGTGGGCGGCAGTCCGAGCAGGTCAAACGTCACCCGCCGGATCAGTGCCTCCCGCGTGGCCGGTGCCGACGGGCTCAGCCCGTTCGCCTTGAGCGTGGCGGCAATGAACCGGTCAATCGCCTGCTGATTCCGCTCGGCCTCCGCCGCCACCGGTGGCTCAGCCCGGCGCACCGGCTGCAGTGCCCACCAGTCATACCCCGCGCGGGCATCGGAACTGTATTTGAAGCGGTCGACAGGGTCCGTGCCCCATTTGGCCCCCCCTTCCAGCCACTTCTTTAACACCGCCTTTTCCGCCGCGGTCAGTGGTTTCTTGGGCGGCATCTCGTCGAGTGAAACTCTTTCCCACAGCAGACTTTCGTCCGGCTTGCCGGCGACCAGAACCTCACCCGTCTCACCGCCCTTCGTGGCTCCCGCCGCAGTGGTCAAATCCAGCCCGCCCTGCCGATCCTGCGGGTTGTGACAGCCGAGGCAGCGGGCCGCTAGAAGTGGAGCCACGCTGCGGTCGAAGTCCTGCGGCCCTTCGGCAGCCACCGCCAGCAGTGGTGTCAGGCACAATGCGACGAACAGGGCCACCACGGTCAGGTGCGGGAACTGACGGCTGGGGGAATGGCAGACAGTCACAAGCATCGCCGCGCCTTGTGCGAGTGGGGCGTGAGGGATCCGGTGGCCACCACCGCACACAGCAGGCTTCAATCACATCTTTCGCAGCGCCCCGGCCAGTTTTAACAGCCCACGGAGACGGTTTGGGACCGATACAGATCGGACGCTGGTGTGCATCGAGAGTGACCTTTGACGCAGATCACTCTATCAGCTTTCCACCGTGACGACAAAGTCTTGAGTATCGATTATCGATTGAAGCGGCACGGTGCTGGTCGTCCGGTGAGGGATTGTCCGCAACCGGTGACCACCAGAGGGTATGACCTGCCGCTGCTGGCCATCGAAACCACAGGTGTTTTCAGCGCTAGCCCGTTCGCCGTGCCTGTCGCCGGGGAGGCTGCAGGGACCAGAATGTAAAAAAGTTCTCGGGCATCCATTCATCTGGGAGTTGATCTTCGAGCGTTGGGATTTTCTTCCACTTTTCACTCTTGATCAGTTGATCCACGGACTTGGCATAGCTAGCCGCGATGGATTTTCTCTCGTCCTCATCCTTTGTGGCGCGAAATTCCCTGGAAAGAAGTTGAAGCCGCTTCTCCGGTTTGGCGGTTGAATGTCGGTTGGATTCCATGTGCCACCTCACTAGATGCATTCGCCGAATCTGCGTTGAGGATATTTGCTGGCGACAGGGAACGAGTCAAGATAACGAGCCTGTCAGGGTGAGGTGCCACAGGGTACATCGCCTTCCAAGCATCGCAGATGAATTACTTCTTGCCCGCTGCCGCCTGCCGTTCTTTCGCCTTGCGGGAAGCGGCCGCCGCTGCCTGTCGCTTTTCGAGGTTGTGCGCCTTGATGGCCGCTTGACGCTGGGCCGCTGCCTTGGCCTGAGCCTCAGCCATCGCCGCCTGTTGCTGCTGTGCCTGCTGCATCCCCTTCACATACTGCCGAGCACGGCTCGTGTTGATGCTGGGGCGGGCTTGTGCTGGCACCACCATGACGGCGAACGCAAGTGCCGACAAAAGCAGGACACCGACAACGCAGAAGCGAACAGATGACATGGTGGCACCAATTCCATGTTTGGAGGGACGGCAAGCTTCACCAACACATTCATCGTACGTCTTTCGCACACGGGATCAATTTCAACTCTGGGAGGTTAAGGAGAATTCATCCGGATGGCTGGCTGTCTGCCGCTGGAGGAGGAATCGGG
This sequence comes from Planctomycetaceae bacterium, assembly GCA_021732845.1. Classification (GTDB taxonomy): domain Bacteria; phylum Planctomycetota; class Planctomycetia; order Planctomycetales; family Planctomycetaceae; genus JAKFUF01. The sequence goes on from JAKFUF010000211.1 coordinate 27,010, forward strand.
AGGCGGGTGGCTGCGGTTCTTTCGCCACATTTCCGGCTTTGGTACAGTGCGCCAGCGGGTCGGGTGCGAGGCCCGCACACCTCTCATGCAATCTGGAAGACCGGTTATGCCAGTCCCTCGGCTATGCTCCCGGCTCCTGCCGGCGTTGTTCATGCTGCTCGTTTTCGCCGCTCACGTACGTGGCGAGGGCGGACCTGATCCAGAGGCCGTCAAAGCGGCGGTGATCAAGGCGCTGCCCCTGTTGGAAGCGGGGGCAAAAGGTTCGATGGAGCAGCGAAAACAGTGCTTCACCTGTCACAATCAGGGGCTCCCCGTGATGGCACTGGTCACGGCCCGCAAGCGGGGCATTGCCGTTGATGACGGCCACATCCAGACGCAGGTTGAGTTTACCGCCCGGTTTTTGGGCAAAAACAAGCAGAAGTACCTGGAGGGCAAGGGCCAGGGCGGGCAGGTCGACACGGCGGGTTACGCTTTGTGGACCCTCGACAACGGCGGGTGGAAGCCCGACGAGACCACGGCCGCGGTCGCTGAATATTTCCTGCAGTTTCAAAATAACAGCGACCACTGGAGCCCCAATTCCCGCCGGCCGCCCACGGAACAAAGTCTGTTCACCAGCAGCTTCGTCGCCCTGCGTGGCTTAAAAGTCTTTGGCATTGAGGCGCAGAAATCGCGGATCGACGCCCGCTTTGAACAGGTCCGCGCGTGGCTCCTCAAGACCGCCCCGCAGGAAACGGAAGACCGGGTCTTCCGCCTTCGCGCCCTGCAGATTGCCGGGGTTTCCGAAGAGAACCTGCGCCAGGCGTGCGATGACCTGCTGGGCCGCCAGCGGCCCGATGGCGGCTGGTCGCAGCTCGATGACCCCTCCAGCCAGAGCGATGCCTATGCGACGGGCACGGTCCTCGCCGCTTTGCATCAGGCCGGCGGAGTTCCGACTTCCGCCACGGACTATCAGCGGGGATTGGCCTTCCTGCTGTCCACGCAGTTGGAAGATGGCTCGTGGCACGTGGTCTCGCGGAGCAAACCGTTTCAAGAGTATTTCGAATCGGGCTATCCCCATGGCAAGGACCAGTTCATCTCGATCGCCGCCGCCAGTTGGGCCACGACCGCCCTCGCCCTCAGCCTGCCGGTGCCGGCAGCGGCAGAGTAGCTGCCGCGCCGTCGCGCTGGTCAAACCACCTTGTCGGCGGAGAGTGTCGCAAACTCTGACGCCGTCAGTCCGAGCAGATTCTCCAGGACGTGCGCCGTATGCTCACCCAGCCGCGGTGGCGGCGTGCCTGGCAAGGTCGGCTGAGACTTGAAGTGCAGCGGCGAACCCACCAGCCGCAACGGGCCGATGGTGGGGTGCTCCACTTCGCGCACCATGCCCCGCGCCTGAGTCTGCGGATGCTCCAGCGCCCGGTCGACCGTATTGACCGGGCCGGCAGGAATGCCCGCCGTCTCGAAGGCCCTCAGCCAGTGCGCGGCGGGCTCCTGCCTGAGTAGTGCGGCCAGTTGTGGCAGCAGTTCATCGCGATGCCGCACCCGTTCCGCATTGGTTTGATAGCGGGGATCGGCCGCCCACGGGGTGTTCAAGATTCCGCACAGCTTGGCGAACTGGGCATCGTTCCCTACCGCCAGGATCAATGACTCATCCGCGGCGGCGAAGGCCTGGTAGGGGACGATGTTCGGATGGGCGGTTCCCATCCGCTGTGGAACTTTCCCCGAGACCAGGTAGTTGGACCCGACGTTGGCGAGCCACGCGAGCGTGGAATCGAACAGCGCCATGTCGATGAAATCGCCGCGCCCCGTCGTCTGCCGCGCGAACAGCGCCGCCAGAATGGCATTGGCGGCGAACATCCCGCAGGTCAGATCGGAGATCGCCACCCCCAACTTCATCGGCGAACCCGTGGCTTCGCCCGTGATGCTCATCACCCCCGACATCGCCTGAATCATGATGTCGTAGCCCGGCTCGTCGCGCAGCGGACCGGTCTGCCCAAACCCCGTCAGGCTGCAGTAGACCAGCCCCGGATTGCGTTGCGACAGTGCCTCGTAACCCAGCCCCCAGCCGGACAATTGCCCGGGTAAAAAATTCTCCACCAGCACGTCGCTCTTGTCGGCCAGCTCCGCGACCAGTTGCTGCCCGCGCTCCGTCTTCAGGTTGATGGTGATGCTCTGCTTGTTGCGGTTGCAGCACAAAAAGTACGCGCTCTCCCCCGCGGCAAACGGCGGCCCCCACGCCCGTGTATCGTCACCCGATCCCGGCCGCTCGACCTTGATCACCTCGGCCCCCAGATCCCCCAGCATCATCGTGCAATACGGGCCGGCCAGCACCCGAGAGAGATCCAGAACACGAATCGATGACAGTGGCAGCATGCGAACCCATCGGAAATGACGCTTGTCGGAATGCTGGCAGGCGGACATCGGGTACAATCAACGTCCACCAATCTTAATCGCAGGCCTTAAAGTTCCGAGCGGAAGGGAGAGATTTCATGTTCGAAGAGGATTTCAGATTCGTGACCGTTCTCACGACTCTTTCGTCGTTACTGATCCAAAGTGCGCCGATGAATTGGCTGCCGTTCTTGTCACGCTGTTTCAGAATCATTGGTATGTTCGGACCCCGTCTGGAAGAGTGATTGGCTGCGACGATCTGATTATTCTTGAGTTGATTCACGAACTGTTTCGATCCGGAATGCAGCCTGCCCTCCAAATTACAGAGGACATAGTCGCCGGATATTCAGTTCGAGAGTGTTCGGACGATTTCGCCAAGCGGATCGCTGAGTCTGCGAACTGGCCACCTCCTTGAACACATCACTCAAACAGCGCGATGCTCGCCGTAAACCCGTGGATGTGGTTCTTTCGCCCGACGGGGCCGAATTCGCCGGCGGCGAAGAAGCCGGCGAGGGGGAGCGGGCCGCAGACTTCCTGGATCATTTCCGTGTCGTGGTTGGGTTCGGGGAAGAGGCGTGAGCCACGGCCGTTGCAACTGAACAGGAGGGCCCCTTGTGGCGGCAGGGGGTGCGATTCGCGGTCGGCCGCGAGCAGGTGCCGCAGGTCTTCGTCGGCGGTGGCGGCGTCGCGGACGTGGAACTGGACCGTCTGGCCGGTGCGGACGAAGTTGCCGATGGCCACCGCCCCGGTTTCGCGGTCCGCATCCATCACGTTGGTGATCAGAAAATCTCCGCGCTGAAACTGCGGCTGGTATTCGTTGAGTACGATTCCCAGGTGCAGGCCCTTCTGCACCAGCTCGCGGTCGTGCTGGCTCAGGTCGCCAAACACCTGTTGAAACACCGCCAGCGGTGGCTTGCCGCCCAGCTCAAAGATGACGTTCTTTTGTGCCTTGGTGACGACGAACGGCGTGCCGATCGGCCGGCAGCCCTGCGAGACAATCGAGCGGATGCCCGGTCCGTGCCGCACCACCAGGCCCACACCGCCGTTGTCGACCATCTCGGCGTCCAGCAGCAACTGGTTTTGGTTCGGACCCCGGCCCGCACTGGCGTTGCCGCCAAGCAGCGGAACACCGGGAAACGACTCTTCCAACCGGTCGAGCACCACGTCGATTGCCGTGCTGAACGGATCCGCCAGCATGAACACCGCGCGGGTGTCTTCCGCCGCAAGATCCTCGGGCATGCCGGTACACAGCAGGCCGTCGGCGGTCTTCTCGAAGGCGACGTGAAACGGGGTGATCTCCGCGCCTGGCAGTGCTCCGGCCCACAGGCTGATTCCGGGGCAGTCTTCAATCTCTTCGCTGCCGCCGGCAATGAACTCCGCGGTGCAGGCCAGCAGGTGCTTCGTGCCGGTGGATTGCCGGATGTGCTGGCCCAGCGGGGCGAGCTTGCCGATCAGATGCCGGGTGACAAACAGGAAGGCGACATCCGGCGTTGTACCGTTCAGTCCGCTGTTGATCCCTTCGCACACCTCGCGGGCAGCGTCGAGAAGGTTCACCTGGCACGAATGACGAGCAGCATACGGCATGGGGCCATCCTGAAAACGTTGACGGCCCAACCCTGGACCCGCGTGCATTCTATCGCCATGTCCGCCGGGAATTCGAGCGACTGGGCGGAATTGAACAATCCGACATGACCTGCGCAAACCTGCGGTTTGCGCGTATGATTCTTGCTGCCGTCGCACGCGGGCGGGTGCAGTTCTCTGGGAAATCGTTGTTTGGTTCATGGCGTACAGCGTCAAAGAGATTTTTTACACACTGCAGGGAGAAGGTGCCCACACGGGGCGACCTTCGGTGTTCTTGCGCTTCACCGGCTGCAACCTCTGGTCTGGACGCGAGGCCGACCGCAGCACTGCCGTCTGCAAGTTTTGCGACACCGATTTCATTGGCACCGATGGTCCTCGTGGCGGCCAGTTCGAAACGCCCGCGGAGCTTGCCGCTGCCGTTGCCGACCTCTGGCCGGGAAATGGAGGGCGGCCGTTTGTGGTCTGCACCGGTGGTGAGCCACTGTTGCAGTTGGACGCGGCACTCATTGACGAATTGCATCGGCGGAGTTTTGAAATCGCCATCGAAACCAACGGCACACGCGACGTGCCGGCGGGAATCGACTGGATCTGCATGAGCCCCAAGGCCGGGGCCACGCTGGTGCTGCACCGGGGCGACGAGCTGAAGTTCGTGTTTCCGCAGGCGGACATCGCTCCAACCGAGGTTGAGCAACTGGATTTTCGTCATTTCTATCTGCAGCCGATGGATGGACCACAGCGCGAGGCCAATACCCAGCTCGCCCTCCAATATTGCCTGAAACACCCGCAGTGGAAGCTCAGCCTCCAGACGCACAAGCTGCTGGGGATCCCCTGAATCGGCCACGGCTGCACCTTAAAATGGGATCGAATTCGGTTTTTGTGGCCAATGACCCAATGTCCAAGTCCCAATGATCAATTGGCACGGCCCGCAGCGTTCATGATTCCGGACCCAACGACCGCTGCGGTGCCAAGGCGACCGTGGCTCACCCCGTGGCGGTGGACGCTGCTGATCGGGGTCGCGTTGCCTGTGGTGATCGTCAGCGGCCTGGGACTTGTCCTGTGGCTCGGAGAGTTCCACGGGGAGAATGCGAAAGTCCTGCCGGATGGGTCGGTGCTGGTGCTGGAGCGGGTGACGCGGGGCAATCGGCATCGCTTCCCCTATCGGACGCTGGTCTGGCCCTATTTGTTCAACGGACCAGAACACACCCTGTGGGGGAGTCAGCATGGAAATGCGGACGAAAGCCTGATGCTGTGGTTCACACGGCGGGCTCCCGGCACCAGCGCGCACCTCGATCTCAACGGCATCAAGGAAACGGTTGCCGTCGACAAAGATGGCATCACGTGGCTCGACGCCTTTCCCTCGACCGACGAATGGACCACGGGGACCAAGACGTTCGGCCGCCACCAGAACGGACGTCCGCGAAAGGATCCAACCTTTCCCTACCACGTCGTTCACAGCGAACTGCGGATGTTCGCTCCGCGCGACGACGGCACCTTCGACCTGCACGTCTACAACAAAGCCGATGAACTCGCCGCCACATTCGTGGTGCGGATGCCCTCTGGACCAGCTCCGCCGGCACTCGTTGCCGAGCGGCTGCCAGCGACAAAGTTCAACGGCGACCTGGCGTTGACCCTCACATCCTGGTCGGCACATGAGGTGGACCACCCGGACAGTCATTCGCCCGTGCAGCCGTGGCGCAACCCGTTGAGGGTCGAAGTGAACGCCACGCCGACCTGGCAGGGCCGAGCCACCGCCGATTGGGAGTGGTCGCTGGATACGGTGTCCGACTCCTGGGGCAGCCGCAGCACGCCGGGCGCCTGCGATCTTTCGCCGTTTCACCCTTGGCGGTTGACGTTGAGTGCCATGCGCCGGGAGACCGCCCCGTTTCCGCCGGGGATGACGGCAACCGCAACCGTAAAGATGCCAGCCATGGACACAATTCAGCCTGTGGGTGAAGTTCTGCGGATTGGCGGGGTGACGGTTGAACTGCAATGGGTCGGACGGGGGCGCGTGGAAGATTGGGGGCCACGTCGCTTTCCTCTGAATGATGCATACATTGGCTTGAGCCCCGAGCCACCGTTTTCAAAATCTGCCATTCTGGAACGCCCGAAGCCGGGTGCCGCCAGAAACGTTGTGGTCGACTGCGATGCGACTTATCTCGCCCTGCGAACGACCGGCCTGAACCACGGGGAACGGCTGTTGTTGCAGAGCGAAGGCGCGACGGGAGAGACAGTCCACTGGCGACTTCACCGGCTTTTCGGCACGGAACTGTGGGTGGGAGACGCCGCTGAGACACAAAGCGCGGTCAAGCTGACAGTTGCCTTGCTGCGCCCCGAAAAGTTTGACTTCGTGGTTGGACATCCAAAGTAGCCGAGTCACTCCGTGACTCGCTCGCGTTGCCTTCACAGGATGGTGCGAATGCTCAGATACTCAAATCCTCGTTGCATCCATCGAGACTTGCGCCAAGCCACGCGGCGACAGGAAGCGATTTGACAACGGCGTGTTCGGTCCCTGTATGAGCAGTCCACGCGGCGAGTCACGGAGTGACTCGGCTACAAGTCTGTCTTGAAAGTTGCGGTGGCTTCGAACATGATTTTGATGCGGAACTGAGTGTAGACAAAGTAGCCGAGTCACTCCGTGACTCGCTCGCGTTGCCTTCACAGGATGGTGCGAATGCTCAGATACTCAAATCCTCGTTGCATGCATCAAGACTTGCGCCAAGCCAGGCGGCGACGGGAAGCGATTTGACAACGGCGTGTTCGGTCCCTGTATGAGCAGTGCACGCGGGCGAGTCACGGAGTGACTCGGCAACATGGGCCACTGATGCAATTCAACCTCTTCGATCCAGAAGGTGATTTGCGAATCGATTTCGGTGCGCTGCCGCACTGGTATCAACCTGGCGCCACCTATTTCATTAGGGTGTAACCGGTCATCCGCTGTGGAAAACGGCGGGTTTTTCGGTGTTGACGGTGGAAGAAAGTGCCTCCGTTGGGGAAACATAGGGGAGTTGTCGAAACGTCCCGTGTGTTCACACCCAAGGAGGC
>JAKFUF010000144.1 GCA_021732845.1 Planctomycetaceae bacterium
CGGGAACTCGATTGAGCACGTTTGAGCTGCTGCTGACGGTGGGACTCATCGTCACGGCAGTGGTCATGCCGGCGACGATGGGAGCCAGTTCCTTCGTCCTTGTACCGCTCGTGGTCGTCGCGCTGGTGATGGCGAACCGCACGATCATGCAGTGGCTCTGTCCGCCAATGTTCGAGATCAGTGCCGCAGGGTTTCGCTGGCGGCAGAATGGCGCGACCCGTCAGACGCCGCTCTCCAATGTGGCGGATATTTTCATGCTTTCAGCGCAGGTCATGCTGCGGTTTCGTGATGTCCCGTTGGTGGTGCCCCCAAAAAAACGTGTGGCCCTTGAAAGGTTCCAGCGAAAATTCGGCGTCCACGTGATCTATCCGCCGGGAACCTTCCGGCTGTCACAGGTCAACCAACTCCGGGAAGCCGTCGGACTGGCACCACAGGTGGCCGATCCGCGCGGCGCGGCACTGGCAGACTTTCAAAACGCACTGCGGCGGGCGACACCGCGCGTCTGGGTCACTCCGCTGATCGTGGGTGTCAATGTTGCCGTGCTGGCGGTCATGTTCGCCCTCCTCTTGTCGAATCCGGCGGTCCATGGAACGGCGGAGGCTGGCAGTTTGCCGGCGGAAATGCTGCTCCAATGGGGTGCGAATTACGGCCTGCTCTCAGCCACGACCGAACCGTGGCGGCTGCTGACCAGCGTCTTTCTGCACGGTTCGCTGATGCATCTGGGGCTCAATATGTGGGTCTTGTGGAGCGTTGGCCGGGCGGTCGAACGCCTGCTGGGCAATGGTCCGTTTCTTGTCGCTTACCTCTTCGCCGGGGCCTGTGGCAGCCTGGTCAGCCTGGCCTGGAACCAGTCGCTGGTCAGTGTGGGAGCCTCCGGGGCAGTATTCGGCATGTTTGGCATCCTGCTGGGGTTCGCGATCCGCCGCCGGCAGGAAATTGCCACGGAAATTCTGCAGCAGCTCAAGTCGGTGAGCATCAAGTTCCTCGTGTTCAACCTTGTCTATGCGGCGATGATTCCCGGCATCGACATGGCCGCGCATGTCGGCGGATTGCTGGGAGGCGTGGCCTGCGGCCTGGCGTTGAAGCCCCTGAGTGCGCCAACTGGCATCGGGCGCTGGCGGCTGATTCCCCAGCTCCTCGCCGCCGGGCTGCTGGTCGCGGGAGGTTACTGGCTGCTGCCCCGGCCGGCGGCGGACATCCGCCGGGAATTCATGACCATTTTTCAACTGCAGGATCAGCTTGAACGTCAATTTCAAGCGGAGGTCCAGAAGCATGCCCGGACCACGCCCAAAGAATTGAACCGCATCGTTCAACGGAAGGTCATTGTCCCGTGGGAGACGGCACGCTCGCGCTTCGCCGTGCTGGAGCATGTGACCAGCCGGGACGAATCCACCCGCGAGGCGCTGCTGGCCTTCATGCGACTGAGAACAGAGAGTTGGATCCTGCTGGCGGAAGCCCAGAGTGAGAACAACCTCGCCAAACAGGGGCAGGCGCTGGAGAAAATGGAGTCCGCGCGAAACGTAATCCAAGTTTGGCTGAGGGCCGAGGCGACGCGGTTTGGAATGAAGCCTGAATTGCGCCCCTGGCCCACCACCCAGGAGGACGAAGTTGCCCGGGCTGCAGCCGTCGAGGCACGTGTGACAGAGAGCTTCCACAGACTGACGCAGGACGACAAGCAGAAGAAGCTGCCTGACGAGGAGTTTGCCAACCGCCTCGAACGCGAAGTCCTGATGCCATGGCGAACGGGCCTGAAACGGCTGATGCGAGCGGCATTCGGTTCCAACGGGCAGCGGCCAAGCCCGGATGTGGAGCGGAGAATCAGGTTCATGGACTTTCGGGCCAAAAGCTGGCAGTTGCAGATCGAAGCGATCCGCGAGCAGGATCCGGCCAAAGCCAAAGAGTCTGCGGAACTGCACCAGGCCGCAGAACAACTGCTGAAAGGGGAGGATCCGCAGTGCGATTGACTGGCAGTCTGGCCGAAACCGTCCGGATGAGGCACAATGAATCTGTTGGCGTTGAAGTATCGACCACCGACTGGCCAACCCGTCCGCAGGACGAAAGGTCCAACCATGCGCACCATCCAGTATTTGTTCCTGACCCTCGCACTGGCCATGCTGGCAGCGTCCTGCTCGGCCCCCGTGCAAGCCTGTCCGCTGTGTGGCCCGCCTTCGCTGACGCTCTGTGAGCAGTTCGCCCAGGCCGATGCGGTGGTACTCGTGAAGTGGGTCGGCGGTGAAGAAGCCACGAAAACTTCGGCGGGCACAACGAAATACGAAGTCGTCAAGGTCGAGCGGGATACGCTGAAAGCCACGGAAAAAGGCAAAACAATTGTTTATCCGCGGCACAGGCCGGGAAAGACGGGCGAAATTTGCCTGCTGTTTGGCACCCGCGGTCCCACGGTCGAATGGACGCCGCTGGACATCACCCAGGCAGGGTTTGACTATCTCTCCCAGGCTCCGGAACCCTCACTGCCGACCGCAGCGCGACTGAAATACTTTGTGAAGTTCTTCCAGCATGCCGACCCGCTGGTCGCGGCGGACGCCTACGTCGAGTTCGCCAATGCGCCCTACAAGGACATCCTGGCGATTATCCCGGAACTGCCCCGCGAGAAGCTGCGGGAGTGGCTCACCTCCAAGGAGACCCCCAGCACACGCATCGGCCTGTATGGGATGCTGCTGGGATTGTGCGGCAAGCCCGAAGACGCATCCATCATGGAGTCGCGGATTTTCGTCAACGACGGCGAATTCCGCCTCGGCACGGATGGCATCATGGCCGGCTACCTCATTCTGACCCGCGAGAAGGGTCTGGAGAAGCTGGTTGAGATCAAATTCAAAGCGAAGAAGGCTGCCTTCAGCGATGTCTATTCCGCCATGCAGGCGATCGGCTTCATGTGGACCTATGGCGAAGGCCGAATTGCCCACGAGCAGCTCAAAGCCGCCATGCGGGTCTTATTGGACCGGGCAGACATGGCCGATATTGTCATTGCCAACCTTGCCCGATGGAAGGATTGGGAGATTCGTGACAAGCTGATGGAGATTTACGGCCAAGGGGATCACAACGTCCCCTCCACCAAGCGGGCGATCATTCGGTATATGTTCGCCGCCACGCGCGATGTCCCCAAGGCCCCCAAGCTTCCCACCGGACAATCGGCGGGCCAGACGAGTGAGACGGTGAGCGAACCCGAACACGTGAAAGCCGCCAAACGGCACCTGGAGACGCTGAAGAAGCTCGACCCGATGTTGTATGCGGACGTGGAGAAGTATCCGTAGGGAATCAATCAGCCGGCACGCGTTAGCGTCCGGTTTGACGGGCGTATGAACCGGACGCTAATGCGTGCCGGCTGATGTGTCGCTCTCAAATCGGATGCCATCCCAATCCGGTCATGGCAAACCGCAGGGGGTGCGACAGTGCTGCGAACGTTTAAGATTCCCAGGCTGATACCCGTCGGACTTCTCGCCCTGCTTGCCGCGGCGTTCACGCCAGTTCGCGCCTGTGAGTTCTGCTCGGCCCCCTCGCAGACACTGGCGGAGCGGTATCTCACCAGCGAAATCGTCCTTGTGACGGAGTTTCAGCCCGATTCTGTCGCCAAGGATGAAATCACCTGGCAATACGCCATCAAATCCGTCGTCCGCGACCAGGAAAAACAGCATCAGGCGGGAAAGTCCCTCCCTCTGCAGCGCACGGCCCCGGCTGGCATGCAGACGCTGATGATGGGTGGCTATCTCGAGAAGGACAAAAAATCGGTCGCCAGTTGGGGTGAGCCGATTGATGTGACAGCAGCCGCCCTCAAGTACGCCCGCGAAGCGCCGCCGGTTGATGCGCCGAAGCGACTGGAATACTTTGCGCGGTTTCTGGAGGACGCCGATCAAACGATCTCGAATGATGCCTACGGCGAGTTCGCCAAGGCCCCCTATGAGGAGATTGTTCCCATCGCCAAGGCCATGTCCCCAGAGAAGCTGCGCGGGTGGCTCAAGAACCCCAAGACACCCCAGGGCCGCATCGGCTTATTTGGCATGATGCTGGGATTGTGCGGCGATCAGTCTGACGTGGCAAACTTGCACGACCGCATCGTCTCCTTGGACGCAATGCAGCAGCCGGGCATCAACGGCATGACCGCTGGCTATCTGATGCTGGCGGGAGAACCTGGTTTGGCATTGGTGGAGAAGAGGATTCTCACCAATCCGGAAGCCACTCTCGAAGATCTCTATCCGCGCGTCCAGGCGATCGAGTTTCTGCTGAAGTACGCCAGTGACAGGCTCTCCCGCCCGCGACTGCAGAAATCACTTTACCCATTGATTTCCCATCCGGCGCTCGGGGAGCAGGTGATCACGACACTGGCCCGCTGGAAGGACTGGTCCATCCAGGATCGCCTCGTTGCCGGATTTGGCGACGCTCCAGAGGCCCAAAAGAAGGCCATCACCAAGTTCTTTCTGGCTGCCGCCCGTGACAAAACTGCCGAGGGCCAGCGGACTGCCGTCCGGATTGAGGAACTCAAAAAGCTCGAAGGAGCCTTGGTGAAGAAGATTGTCGACTTTGAATCTCAACTGCTGAATCCGCCAAAACGACCGGCGACGACCGCTCCAGAACAGGTCAAGAACTGAACCTAGTCGCGCGAGCAGAGAGGGTTCCTCATGAACGACGTTCCGTCTGGGAACGAGGTGGCGAGACCGTTCCTTCCCACGAAAGATTTCGAGGTTTCGAAAGCTTTTTATGAGACTCTTGGATTCCAAAAACTGTTCGATGGCGAAGTCGCGATCTTCCGAATTGGCTCAAGCAGTTTCATTTTGCAGCGACATTATCAAGAAGAATGGGCCGGAAACTTCATGATGCAGCTTGTGGTGGATGACCTCGATGGGTGGTGGAGTCACATCCAAGGGCTAGACTTACCAGGTCGGTTCCGCGTCCCGTCGCCGCGAGCACCAGAATTTCAACCGTGGGGGCTGCGCGAAGCGACACTCGTCGACCCTTGCGGCATCCTGTGGCATGTGACACAGCGCCCACTGGAGCCGCCACGGACGCCCAAGAACTGAACGGTCATTGCAGCATCGCGTACAGCACCACGTTGACCGCAATCCGCACGGCATCTTCGTGGACATAGCCGGTGCAGGCCACAGAGGACTGCTTCTCCAGCGCGCAACTGATGTCATAGGGGCTGTAGATCAGCACATATCGACCGTCGATCTCAATCCCTTCCAGGTGCGGCGGACCCTCCACAACGGTGACAGTCAACGCATTGGAGCGCTGGTCCGGGTTGGGTTCGCGGCGTTTCACCCGCTGCAGGTCATAGCCCACCGCCGACTTGAACATCTCATGGTCGGCGGGAATCCGCTTCAGCGGAGTGTTTGGAAACATCTGGAGGACGATGCGGCGGAACGCCTTGTCGAACTGCGGCGCACTGCAGCAGGAGTCGGCAAACAGCACATTGCCCCGCTGCAGATAGAGCTTGAGGTTCTCCCGTTCCTTGACGTTCAGGTCGAAGTTGTTGCGGCCGTGCAGGTACAGCATCGGGTACTTGAAGATCGCCGCGTCCTGGGCCAACAGCGATTTCTGCTTGGTGGAGGCCACCATCCCTGCCGTGCGGTTCAACGCAAATAGCAGGCTGCGCAGGGCCTGCGGCGCGGCATCCCAGTCGCCGGTGTAGCGAATCTTGGCGATCTGGATCAGTCCCCGTTCGATCTGGTCCTGCGATCCATTCTTGTCCGTCTGATCACGTGGCTTAAGCTTGTCAGGAATTTCGCGCCCGGTCGCATAGGCGACCAGGTTCACACCCATATGCACCCCCTTCGTGATCCGGTCGGTGGTCCCCAGCGAGCGTTTGGGCAGCGGGAAGCTGGTCCAGTGGTCCCACAGTCCGCACAGGTCATTCTTCGGGGAATAGATGATCCCCGTCCGGCAGCCGGTGTCGACGCCCCACAACTCCATGAACTCAGCGTCTTTGCCGGGATCGATCAGATACTCACTGCGGTAAACGGGGTGTTCGGGCGTCAACTTGGCGAGTTTTGCTTCACCATTGGGGTACATCTTCGTGACCAGTTCCCGAAAGCCACGGTCGAACTCTTCGCTGTGGCAGCTCGCCTCCGCGAAGATGAACCCTCCCTGATCGACGTAGGCCCGCAGCAACTGCGCCTCCGCCGCGGTCATCTGCGGGCTCTCCCGCCCGTTCAATAGCAGGACCGGGGCCTGTTGCAGATGCCCCAACGTGGCTCGCGGCAACTCAACCAACTGCCACGTCAGCAGGCGGGGCCATTTGTCCTGGCTGGTGATGAACTGCGTCAGGTTCCGGGCATCGTCGCGATGGTTGTTCCAGTCGAGGCCAGCCACATTTCCCAAATTGTCCGCCGTGCCATACTGCAGCTTGTTGATCAGGACGGGCGAGAGCCCCTTGGACAAGAACAGCAGCGCGAAGCTGGAGCCCACAATCGTGGCTTCGCTTCCCGAACTTTCCCAGTTTCCCGCCGCCTGCTGATACTTCACGAGGAAGGCGGAACCCTCGCGGTACCAGTCATGCTCGCCGATGAACCGGCGTCCGCTGAGCCGGCCCGCCCGTTCCAACCCGTACAAGTAGTAGAGCAGCCAATTGTGGGTGTCCGGGTTGCGCTGAACGGAGAACCGGTCGGCGAGCCACCGCACACCTTTTTCGACGGCCATGTCGGGCACTGGCGGGGCGCAGCAGTCGATCTTGTCCTGTTCGGCGTCGGGCCAGCGGACCATCGCCTCGGTGATCACCATCGTCGAGATGCCGGCGACGGTCATGCTGCCGATCGGCCGCTCGTGATACCGCCAGCCGCCGTTCATCTGGTTGCTGGCCCAGTATTCTCGAGCCCGCTGCCAGGTCTCCAGTTCAACCGGAACTCCCACTTCCTGGGCTTCACGCAGGGCCAGAACCGCAAACTGGCCGTTGCTGGGATCCCCCTGGGTCTGTGTTGTGGTCTTCGAGGAATAGCCCCACAACCCCTTCTCCGGACCCGACTTCACCTGCGACCCTTCCAGTTGCTCGACCAGCCTGGTCATCCGCGCGATATCGGTTTTGCCGTCTTTCGCCAAGGCAAACGTCATCAGCATCAGGGAGGATTCGTAGACAAAACTCGGCTCTTCGGTGTCGCGCAGGAATTTGAGTCCGCGTTCGATCACCGCATCGCGGGGTGTCATCCCGCAGTTCATCAGGGCCATCAGTGCCAGGCAGGTGAAGCCCGTCCGGTATTCTTCCCCAGCCCCGCGCCAGGCACCTTCGGTCCGCTGCTGCTTGATGAGCCACCGCTTGCCACGGTCGATCGACTCGTACACCTGCTTGGCAAACTTCGCCTCATCCTCGTTGACCGCCGGTGGCTGCGCAGCCACAGGGCCAGCCAGACACGGGATGAGAATTACCACCAACGCCGCCACCCGCATCCACGTCCTCGTTCGCAAGCCACGAACGCTGAAAATCGTGCCGGAGTGAGACATGGGCCACCGCTGGAGAAGACGTGGTGTGGGTTTCGCGAGGCGCAATTGGGCAGCGCCACCCACGATTATACACGACTGCCGACTTTCACCAGACAATTCTGGCGTAATCCAACTCTGCCGAGGCATTCTGGGGGACAAATCGCGATTCTTCCTGGAGACTTCATCTGACGGCGGCAATCGCCTCATGCATCTCGCTCCGGCTGCTCGGCTTGGTTCACGAGTCGAGTGCCACACTTTGGACAAAAATCAAAGTCCGAACTGCTCGGTGTGCTGCATGACGGGCAGAACACCTGGAATTCATGGGGATGGTAGTTCTCCAGATCCTTGGCATTCGCCAGCATGTCAACGCGGATGCCGGACTTCTGCAACCGGGCAGAAGCCCGGCTGTTGAGCCACAGGATCAGGGCGAGATTGACGCAGGGTACAAACTGGCCGATTGCACAGACAACGGTGGTTGCCGTTTCATTCAACAGGAGTCCCAACCTGACAATGCAGACAATTTGAAACACCACGATTGCCAAAGCGATGACAAGAATGCCAAGTTCGATCGCCAGCGAATCCACACCAAAGTCTGCCAGAGACGGCCGGCACGAACTAAAGGTGAGGTTGATGAGCACGGACAGCGCCAATGCACCGAGCAGGAGTTTTTGCGCGGCAGCGATTTTCAACACCGTTTCGCGAGAGTCCTGCATGCGCGCTGTCCAAATATGAGAGACGAAGCGATCGGCCCGAATCAGATGTTCAGATGTTTAGAGTTTTGACCACGGATCTCACGAATAATCAACTGTCTTCGCATCGTAGGTGATGTGGTTGACCGCTTTACTATTAGCACTACGAACCTCAGGTTGCTTGCGCACCGCGACGATTTCGCCAAATCGTGCTGGAGACTACTGAACAACAGGCGATTATGCTTCCTGCCGCGTTCTGGCCAACGCCCCAACGGGACAGGATTCGACAGCGCAGCCGACGAATGTCGGCGAAGCCCGCGCCAGGAATCTCACGACCGTTGATGCAGTCGAAAGTTTTTTGGGAAGCGTCTTCAAAAGTCAGCGGATGAAGTCCATCATCAGTGGAATCTTGCGGCTCTCAAAGTCGTAGGTTCGTCTGAACCGCTTTTGGCGCGATCGTAGGTCTCATGTTGCGTGTCCCCGCCCATGCCGGGCCAAGTTCCATTCATGGAACCGGCCTCCTGGCCACAGAGAAGATCTCCTGTGGGACGGTCATCTGGGTTCTCGATCCCGGCTTGGACCGAGAGTTCACCGCGGACGACCTGGAACGGCTCCCGCCGGATGAGTATCACCGGATCAAGCCGTATCTGTACGTCGATTTGGTGACCGGCAAGTCTGTGTTGTGCGGGGACGACGCGCGGTACATGAACCACGCCGACGCGGCGAACACTTCGACACGGGGCAATACCACGGTCACCACTCGCGATGTGGCAGCCGGCGAAGAGTTGACGGCAGACTATGCCGAATTCGATGCCCGGACGCGCCAGCTTCGGGGGCTCAGCGGGGAGCTCCCGCCCCGATCAGGCTGACGGCACGGCGGGCATAGTCATAGCCGGAATAGAGCGTGATCAAGATCACGCAGCAGGAAGCCACGGTGCGGGTGGTGACGCCCTGCGGATCGCCCCACCAGGGGCCGGCGATGGGTGCCAGCAACAGGAAGAATGCCGCCACCCCTTGGACCACCGCCTTGACTTTGCCAGACCATTGGGCGGAGACCGAGCTGCCCTGCTTTGACCAGATGACACGGCAATACGAGACCGTGACATCGCGCAGGGCCATGACCAGCGGAACGACCGCCCAGGTGAGGCCGGAACAGGCGAGGCCCCAATACACGACGAGCCGGGCCATGCTGTCGGCATAGGGGTCGAGCATCGCCCCCCATTCCGTGACGACTTTCCAACGGCGCGCGAGCCACCCATCGACCAGATCGGTCAGTTCGGCGAGCAGCAGCACGGAAGCGGCGATCCACAGCCTTGTCGGAGTGAGCGGCCCGGTTGGCGCAGTCAGCAACAGCGTGGCAAACACCGCCCCCAGCGGGATGCGAACAACGGTGATCGCCTGAACAAACCAGTAACGAAAGCGCACGGTGGCAGTTTCTGAAAGAGCGCGGGAAGGAGCCGTGCGACGCGACCAACTGACACCGCATGATTCCAGGACACCGACAGTGGACCTGATGAGCGTCAGCGAGTCAGTCCACGATAGGTGTGCTGGAATCTGCAAAATTGACACCGCATGATTCCAAGACACCGACAGTGGAGCTGATGAGCGTCAGCGAGTCGGTCCACGACAGGTGTCCGGGAATCATGCAAACTTACACAGAATCCCATTCGCCACTAAAGACTTCCGTTGCCGGGCCGGTCATGAACACCTCACCAGACTCGGACCATTCCAGTTCCAGGTCTCCGCCGGGCAGATGCCCGACGACGCGGCGTTCCAGGCGGCCGGTCAGCACACCGGCAACGGCGACGGCACAGGCGCCGGTACCGCAGGCGAGGGTTTCGCCTGAGCCACGCTCCCAGACACGCATGTTGAATTCTCGCGGCGACAAAACCTGCACGAACTCGGCGTTCACTTTGCGGGGGAAGGCGGGATGGCGCTCAACCTGGGGTCCAATCCGCAGCACCCAGTCGTCGTTGATTTCATCGACGAAGGCCACGCAGTGCGGGTTTCCCATCGAGACGCAGGTCACGTCGAACTCGCGCCCGCCCGCGCTGAGCTTCACGTTCTGCGGAGGCGAGCCGGCCAGCGTCGTGGGGATCTGTGCCGCCTCCAGGATCGGCGTTCCCATGTTGACCCGCGCCCGCACGACACGCCCGTTCTGCACCTCCACATGAATCGGCAGTACGCCACGGCCCGTCTCGATCTGCAGGTCTTCCTTGCGGGCGATCCCGTGGTCATGGACATACTTGGCGACACAACGGACACCATTGCCGCACATTTCCGACTCGCTGCCATCGGCGTTGTACATCCGCATCCGGGCGTCGCCGCGTTCTGACGGACAGATCAAAATCAGCCCGTCCGCGCCGATCCCCGTATGCCGGTCGCTGACCGCCACGGCCAACGCCGGCAGATTGTGTGGAAGCTTTTCGGTGAAGGCGTTGACATAAACATAGTCATTGCCAGCGCCGTGCATCTTCGTGAAGCGAAACATGGTGGCTCAGAAGTCTTGGGTGTGCTGAAGCAGCCGTAGACGTTGATTCTACTGCTCTCCCAAGGCGGAGGCGAGTGCATCGAGCCGCACCATCCGCGTCACTCCGTGACTCGAACCCAGTCACAAAGTGACTGGTCGACTTGGCCATTTCCCAGGACGGTGAGCGTTGCCTTGCATTCGTAGCGGCACGGCGCAAGCCGTCCGGTGAGGGCGGACCGACCCCCGTGGCTCACCGGAGGGCTCGCGCCCAGCCTTTTGAAGGTGTGGAAACAGCGGGAAACTCCGGGTTTTCTGAAGAGTGCGGCCACCTAGATCTAGCGTCGAAAGATGCTGAAGTCCCGAATTCTCGGTGTTTTTCACGACAATGCACCTTCAAAAGGTTGGGCTCGCGCCCTGCCGCTTCTATTTTGGCGGTACCGCGCAATCGGTCCGGTGAGTGCGGACCCCGTGGCTCGTTCGGTCAATGAGCAAAGCACGTTGGACTGAAGTCCAAACCACGGCTCTCACTTTGCCTCCGCCAGCCCCTTAATGTGGTTCAACACCCGACCATGGATCCGGTGGATCACCATGTCGGACCAGATGGTCCAGTAGTCCTGGGGATACATTTTGAACTCGTACCACGTGCTGCCTTCCAGCCGGGTGCCGCCGTTGGGGAGGGGGACGAGGCGGAATTCGCCGCGCTGGCATTTGAGGTAGCCGTCCAGGTGTGGCGGGTGGACGTGGCGGTAGGGGCTCAGTTCGTGCATCGGCGGGGGCTGCGAAGCCACGTCGAAGGCGAGGCGGTGTGGTGGCTCCCAGGCGGTGACCGGTTCGACGAACGCCCCGGTCGAAAACTCGCAGTGCCGAATCGCGCCGACGCCGGAGCCCTTGATGGTCGCGCGTTTGGGATAGGCGATGCCCAACTTGAAATACCATGCCGGTGGATCGGCCAGCTCAGAGAATCCGATGACGTGCGGCCAGACTTTTTCCGGCGGCGCGTCGATTTCCACGATGGTTTCGACCTCATACAGCGGCGACGGGGTATGCAGTTTCTCGGCCCCCATCAGCAGGGGCAGCAGCAAGATCACCATCGGCAGCGAGTGGACGTGGGCCGAGGTCAGCGCGCCCACCGCATAGCCGATAAAACCGCCGAGCAGGCCCATCGCCGCGGCAATGGGGTAGAGCATCAGCAGGCAGATGAGGCCTTCGAAGGCGAACAGCAACAGGGCCGCGCCGCTGATGGCGATCGACAGTTGAGCCACGACGAGGCTGCCGAACAGGTCGCGGGCAAAGGGGCGGTTGTAGATGAAGGCGCTGACGGCACCGATGATGACCGGTGTGCCAATGGACAGGGCGGCCCCATAGTTTTGAAACAGGTACACCCCCACCAGGACCATCGTGATGGAGAGTACGGTCCCGGAAACGACGCCCAAAAGGGCGCTTTGCACCTGTTTGTCGCTGGCCTTGGGATGCGCCCGGCGGCTGGCCCAGTAGAGCCGGTAGCGGTGCGGAAGAAAGCACAGGACGACCATGATCAGGTAGTTGAGGCCGGGCAGCAGCACCAGCAGCCCAAACCAGGCCGTCATCCCCGCGTTCGCCGCCCGGCGAACGCTCATTGACACCGAGATCCACAAAAATGGCAGCGTGAACCACAGCATCGCCGCCGTCAGCCAGTCTGGAGCCGGGGCCTTGAAGAATTCCTGCCGCATTGACAAAAGCGGATTGAGAAAATCCGTGGGGGTATAGATCTTGCCGGTGAAGTGATGGATCACCCCGGCCTCAACGGCATACTTTAAGATTGCCAGCGAAAAGCCGGTCACCGCGTAGGCCAGCGGGGTGACATCGGTGGACAAGCCGAACAGGAAGTTCAGCAGGCCGAGGGGTCCGCGCGGTGGCTGGGGCAGCGTCGGCTTGGCAGGCGCGGCCCGTGGAGCGATGTCGTCGTCTTGAAAATCTGGCTTGTCCGACATTCCACGCCCCCGGTGTGTGACATTTCGCCTGGCCGCCGAAAGTCCCGCGTCCCAATAGCAATCTCAAAATTCAGTCCAGATTTCAAACCTGGAGCAAACATTTCGGCCGGCCATCGCAGGTTGACTGCATTGTAGAGCCCGCGACAACATCGGTCGCTTCCACACGGGAAGCGGAGAATGCTGCACGTCACGACCGTCATGAAGGCGAGCGACAGGGCTATGATCAACCTGACTGCGGTTCTCTTTGCTTTTCGTGAAGGGTCGTGTGATTTCTGGTTCGATCTTTCGTGCTCTTCGTGCCTCTCGTGGTTCAGAGAACAAAGTGATCGAAATCTCTCCCCCAGTCATTCCGTACCGCCAGAAAATGACGACAGCCGTTGGAATCGTGGTACGCTGTTCAACAAACAAATCACGCAGGCAGGTGGTGCGATGCGTGGGGGCGTGCGTTACGATTCTCCCGTCGGCCTGACGCCCGACATTGTCATATTTCCGGCATAACATCCATGACGATCGAGTTTAACTGCCCCGCCTGCCACAAACTGCTCAAGGTCCGCGATGACGCCGCCGGCAGACGGGCCAAGTGCCCGGATTGTGCCCATGAACTGGAGATCCCGCGGCCGTTTGATGCGCCGGAAGATGCGGCCGCCACCCCTGTGACCGACAGTGGCAGTGGTGAAACAGCGTCTGGAGACACCGGGGACCGCAAACCCTGCCCGCTCTGCGGACAGATGATCAAGAAGGCGGCATCCAAATGCCGCTTTTGTGGAGAGGTGTTTCGCCAGATTCGCCGGCCGGAGGCGGCTCGCGGGGCCTCCGCGTTTCCCGTGGCGGATCTTGGCAAGCGATTCCTGGCGGCAATGGCCGACAGCCTCGCGGGGATGGTTGTCATGGGTCCCGGCCTGGCAATGATCTTGTACGAGCCCAACAACCCGGACCCACTGCCGGTTCTTGTGGGGTTGGGGCTGCTGTTTGTCGGTTTCGTGGCACTGCTCGTCGCGCAACTCTGGCTGCTGATTCAACGCAGCCAATCGATCGGCAAGTACTTCTTGAACATTCAGATTCATGATTACGAGTCGGGCGAACGCGCCGACTTCGTACACTGCTTCCTGATGCGGGCCGTCGTCAGCGGACTGATCGGTGGCATCCCGTGCATCGGCCCGATCTACAGCATTGTCGACATTTTCTTCATCTTCGGCGAAGACCACCGCTGCCTGCACGACAAGCTCGCCAGCACGTATGTCGTCGACATTTCAGGGGCCGATCCAACTGGCGGACGTGGTGAATAGACGGCACGCAACCCGTAGAACGGGCTGGGAAGCCCATTCTACGCCAACAACTTCGACACTCATTGCCTAAACAGGAACTCTGCCCATGTCTTTCAAACCCGTCACGGTGGGCGTTATCGGCCTCGGGCGATTTGGACGGCTGCACTCGCTGACGGCCAGCGGGCTGGCGGAGGCCCGGTTGACGGCGCTGGTCTCGCGCCGCCAATCGAGCCTCGACGCCCTGGCCAAAGAGCTGCCGGGCGTCCCGGGTTGGACCGACTTGGACCAGGCCGTGAAGGAAGCCGACGCCGAAGCGTGGATTGTGGCGTGCAGCACCGCCTCCCACGTCACGGTCACCCGCAAGCTGCTGGCGGCGGGCAAGATTGTGCTGCTGGAGAAGCCGGTCGCGGAAACGCTGGCCGAGGCGGAAAGCCTGGCCCCGCTCGTGCGCGCGGACTCCTCCAACTTGATGCTGGGCCACATCGCGCTGTTTAACAGCGAATTCCAGCAGTTGCGCGAGGAAGTCGCGCGGCGTGGCTCAGTCAGCTTCATCGACGCCGTGCGGCATCGGCCGGCCAGCATCGTCACACAGTTCGCGGGCGAAAACCCGCTGGTGGCCACGATGGTGCATGACCTGTACATGACACAGGCCCTGGTGCGGCAGGCTGAACCCAATCACTTCGCCGCGCGGTATCACCGCACACAATCCGGAGCGATTGACCTGGCCACCGCACAACTGACCTGGCCGGAAGGGACCGTCGCCTCGCTGACATCTTCGTATCTCACACCGTCGGGCATGGCACCCCGTGGCTTCGACCGGATGGAAGTCTTCGGCGACGGCTGGGCCGCCCGCATCGAACCCAACCCGCGGCCGATGGAAGTCTGGGACAATGCCGCGAGCTGGCCGCTGGCCTTGGAAATTCGCGCCGGAGCCTCCGGAGCCACGGGCATGATGGCCGAAGAGCAGCGGGCGTTTTACCGCGTGGTCCGTGGCTCACAGCCGGTGCCACGGGGAGCCACGTATGCCGACGCCCTGCAGGTCCAACGTTGGTTGAGCCGGCTGGAGGCGGCGGCCGAAAGGTGACCCATTGCAGCCGAATTCGCTGATCTTTCATTCCTCACCGCGTGCCAGTCCGCAACAGCGTGAGAATTAGCGAGGACAACAAATGGGACGCAGAAAGAAGACTGCCGCACTTCCTCCCGCCGGTGCGGTATTCGCCGTTCCCTTGGAGGATGGTCGATTCGGCGTTTGCCGTGTCATTCGCACTGCCACCGCGGAGGAGACCAAACTCCACGGTGAAGCGGCGGTGCTTCTCGCCTGCTCTGCTTGGATGGGTGCTGCGGTGCCCGCCGTGGATGATCCGGCCCTGCGGCCGATTTTGTATCTCACGCACCACTCGTGGAAAAATAAGCCGGAGATTCTCTGGGTTTCGGACCAGCCACCCGATGACTTCATCCCAATTGGAACCGTCGAACCAACCGCTGAAGAAGAGGCGATTGAATGCCTGACGTCAGGAGGCTGGGGGTCGGTTCAGATTCAGCCGATTCTGCAATGGCGCTGGGACAATGAGCGTGATTTGGTGTTGGAAGAGGATCAGCGACAGGGAGAAAAAGAATCCCAAAGGCACCTGCGCGAACTCAAGCAACGTCAGGCTTATCTCAAGACCATCACGCTCGAAGACTTGCGCAGCCACGAGTTCTTTCCGCGATGGGACACATACCCGCCCAAAAAGGCCGTTCGAGCCTCCCGGCACATCATGGCAGACACGGTTTTACAGCTCATTGAAAGTGGGAAGGATGCTCCTGAATCAGACCGCATGGCCATCCTCCAAAAGTGCATCGAACGCTTTAACTCGATTGATGCCGAGATGAACCACTTCATCGGGACAGTCGAGCGCGAGGACATCTGCGAGGAGTTCGAGGCAATCGTTCATGCCTGCGGGCTTGGCTCCCACAAAGAGCTGGCGGATGAGTGGCGTGATTGGTAACGGGCCAGCGAATCCTTTCTCTCTTGCGGGTCACAAAAATCGCCTGTGCCGCATGTCTGGTAGCGGCAGGCCAAGCCCTCCGGTAAGTCACCACGGGTCGATCCTCACCCACCGGACGGCTTGCGCCGTACCGCTACGGGTTCGAGTCACGGAGTGACTCGGCAACTTTGCCTACGCCGTGCAGCGACAGGGTCGGGCCGTCGGTCGGGACACAAGCTTCATAAATGTATTTATGTTGTCATTTTTGTGGATGACACGTGGCCACCCCGTGCGTAGTGTTATTGGTGCGGGTGTATATCACTTGTTGTGCGTGCATCATGGACAATTGCAGCATGGCCTCGGCGGCGGTGGCGGCGGGCACCGTGGTGGCTCTCGAAGCAGGCACTGGCGAGATCGCGGCGGAACAAATGGCCGGCGGCGGCGAAGGGCCGGCGCGGAAGGAGCGGGCGGACTGCAAGGTGTCCGACACGGAGCTGCGCGGGAGTCATCACGGTGGCCTCTGGCGGCGGCACCGCGTACGCATGTTTGAGCCACTGCCAGTTCAAGGGAACTCCGCGGAATTGATCGATTGAAGGCCTTTAGGGGCCGACGCTGCTCACCGTTCTTGTGGCTCAGCCGCCAACCTGCGAATCGCGTCCTCGTTCAACCGTGCCAGCCGCACAACCTCCGAAATCGTGGCACCCATTTGCTCATAAAAGCCACGGCCATTGTCATTCTGCGCGGCGACGATCCAGTCGATCCGAGCGCACCCGTGAGCCACAGCCTCGCGGCAGAGCCACGCCAGAAGCGCCCGGCCAACGCCGCCCTTGCGGTGTTCGGCCATGACAAACAGGTCGTCCAGCCAGATCCCCGGCTTCATCAGGAACGACGAGAATGTGTCGTAGAATGTGGCCATGCCGACGGCTTCGGTTCCCTTCACGGCGATGACGGCCCGAGTGGCTGGTCTGGGGGCAAACAGTTCCTCCCGCAGATTCTCAAGCGTGGCTTTGAGTGTCGGCCGGACGCCATCGAAATCTGCCTTGCCTTCCAGCAAACGCAGTAAATCTGGCAGATCCTCTGGAGTGACGAGTCGGACGACGATTGTTGGGGTTTGCATGGGAGGGGCCGTGAACGGCGAGTCGAAGTCGATCGGGGCGAGGCAAATTAAAAGGCGTTTTGTTGTAAATGTTCAGCCAATGAGCCGGGTTAGCGTGCGTTAGCGTCCGGTTTGATGGGAATGTGAACGATGCTGGCAGGAACCACAATGACATCAACTCGCTTTTTGTCTGTCTCAACTCTTCAAAACCGCCTGCTCCATCTGATCGAGCCACTGCGACCAGGCGGCCTTCGCGGCGGCTTCCCCGTCCTCGCCGATCGAATCCCCGTCCCAGCCGTTGACGAACGAGACTTCAGAGGCCGAGCCTTCAAGCCGGCGAATTTGGATCTCAATAAATTCGTTGTGATAAGGACGCGGTGCATGTGGGTCCGGTTCGCCGGCAAGAAAAGTCTGAGCTACGCGCCGGTTCTCTTCCAGTACGAGATACTCGCCCGTGTAGATGTATGTCGTTCCACCCGGTGCCGGGCTTTCAAACCGGTAGCGGCCGCCAACCCGCACATCCGCCGCGACCTTTCCCAGCCACCGCGCCATGGTTTCCGGTTCAGTCCACGCGGCATAAATCTTGGCGGGGGTGGCCTCAATGCGGCGTGTGAGCGAAATGCTGTGCCGAGGTGCTTGAATGGTCATGAAATCCGCATGCTCCTCGGAAGACGCTTCCACCCAGTCGCACATGCCGCTTCAAACCGAAGCAATGCCACATGGACTGCCAAACACCGCAAACGCACCACAAATTCGGATCACGAAAGCACATTTTACTGTGAAATTGGAAATCTGAAATTTGAAATTTCTTTCGCACACGGACTGCCACCCCGGCAACGTTCGTCCCGACGGCACGCTAGGTCGATCACTCCCGCACCTGCCGCACCAGCTCATGCACCTTGCTCATGATCCGGTCCTCCACATCCAGGGCAAACGGACCCGGCAGCGACGTGTAGAGCATCGCCCCCGTGGCTTCATACCCGCCCTCCTTCAGCACGCGTTGCGAGGGGATGTAGCCAAACACATCATTCGAATACCCCGCCACCCACACCGGGTTGCCGGTGACTTCCTTCTTGATCCGCAGCGAGTAGTCCACCACCGTTTCCCCGCCCAGCGTGACCATCGTCAAATCCTTGCCGAACTGGATCGACTGCACCGGATACGGGTATTCCTGACGGATCTTCCCATCCTGCTTCAACTGCTCCAGCAGCACTTCCGCATGCCGCTTCTCGTATTTGTTGGATGACTGCTGCAGCCGCACCAGTTCCTCGCGCTCCGGTGCGGGGGCAAACTCCAGCGCTGCCTCGGCAAAGGCTGTCCTTAAGGGCGGCCGCACCGGCTGTGGCTCAGGCAACAGCGCGGCATCAATGGCGGTGGCCAGCGTCCGCCCATGCTGCCGCGCCAGTTCAATCGTGCCCCGCGGATACGGGTTCTGGTCGCCCCCGCAGCCCATGAAAAACAGCGCAATGGTGCCGGGGTGTGACTCCTCAAAGGCCTGCTGGGCGAAGCCCGCATAGTCGCCGCAGAACTGGAAGAAGCTGAGCGTGGTGTTGTGGCAGGCATAGCCAAACAGCACCGCTTTGAGCTTCCCCTCGGCGTTGACGACACGCAGCACCGGCACGTCCTGGTCGACCGGGCCATCGGGGTAGGGGCTGTTCTGGTAACCCTTGTCGGTTGGCAGCCGCCGGTTCATGGCAAACCCGGCACGGGCGTGCGAATAGCCCAGCTTCGCGGGCTCCAGGTGAGCCACGGCCTGATCCACCACCGAGACCAGTTTTTCGTGCAGCACGGCGATGTATTTTTCAATGGCCGCGCGCTGCGACTCCTCCAGGTCATACAGGATGTAGGTTCCCAGGCGGATCACGGGTCCGCAGTGGGTATGCGAGCAGTTCAGCACGATGCTTTCCGGCGGCAGCTTGTGTTTCTCCCGCACCGCCTGCACCACATGGTCGCGCATCGCCTTGGGAATGCTGATCAGGTCCATGGTGATGATCGCCAGCCGCTTGCCGCTGGGATCTTCCACCACCAGCGCCTTGGCAAACAGGTCTGTCGCCTTCCCCTCCGCCGGCTTGTCGCGACTGGCATACCCCGCCATCCACAGCGGCTGGTCGGGCGTGATCACCACCGCCGCCGCGCCGGCCTTCCACGGCTCATCAGCCCGCGCCACGAACGGTACAGCGAACAACAGGATCGCAACAAGGCACGGTCGCATGAGAAACTCGCTCCAGGCTGGGTTGATGCACACACAGGTGGAGCCCGATGATGACAAATGCGCGGTTTGAAGTCACCCGCACGCTTCAATCAATCGTACCGGGCGGAGTGGTGAATTCTGCTTTATGTTCGCGATTCTCGTGTACCGCAGAATCGCGATGGCAACGATACTACATCACCAATTTGCGAGGCACATATCATCGGAGCTGTGGTCGATGCCGCGGATCCTGATCGTCGAAGATGAATCGAGGCTGAGGAGTTCCATTTGCCGAACTCTCGACGAAACCTCGCATGTCGCCGTGGCGGCGGGGTCGCTCGCGGAAGCGGCGCGCCAACTGACTGTAGAAATCGACCTGATCATTCTTGACTTGATGCTTCCCGACGGCAGCGGGCTGGAGTGGCTTGCCGCCTTGAGGGCAGCCGGCGACCGCCGCCCGGTGCTGATCCTGACCGCACGCGATTCCGTCTCCGACCGCGTGGCGGGGCTGGATTCCGGCGCGGATGACTACTTAATCAAGCCGTTTTCGCTGGAGGAACTGTTGGCGCGCATCCGCGCCTTGTTGCGGCGGACAGTGGACCTGGTGACGAACCAGCTTCAACTGGGCTCTGTGACGGTCGACCTGCTCAACCGGATTGCCTCACGCGATGGGCAGCCGCTGCATTTGCAGAATCGGCAGTTCGAACTGCTGGTGTTCCTGATGCGCCATCCCAACCAGGTTGTGACGCGGGAGATGATTGCCCGCGAGGTCTGGAAAGAGTCCACAGCCACCTGGACCAACGTGATTGAGGTCCATGTCAATCAGTTGCGAAAGCAACTCGATGGCCCGGGCCGCCCGCCGATCCTGCACACGGTGCGCGGGCAGGGGTATTTGATGGGGGATCCGCCGTGAAGCATTTTTCCATCCGCTGGCGGCTCACGCTGTGGTATGCGGTGGCTTTCGGCACTCTGCTGACAGCCTTCTGCCTGATCCTGCTCGTTTTGACCCGCCAGCAGTTGCTGGCCCGCACCGACAGCCAGTTGCGCGAAGAGCTGCGGGAGCTGGCCAGAGAGATCGAACTGGCTCGCTCACCGCGTGAGGTCTCCGACCAGCTTCAGGCGCGTTATTTTCAGCATGACATTTACGATTTCGTGGTCACCGACACGAGCGGGCTGCCGTTGTTCGTCAGTTCGCGGGTGACCTCCACACAGGCGAAAAAGCTGCTCCCCGAGTCGAAAGGTGCCCTCGCTGAAGTCGGGAATGGCGGCTGGATCCATGCCGACAAAACGCTGGGAGCAACGCCGCATCGGGTGGCGACGACTGTGGTCAATGGGCCGCAGGGGCGGCTGACGGTGCAATCGCTGACCTCGCTGGCACCACTGCATGCGGAGTTGCAGACGCTGCAATTATTGATGCTCACACTGTTGCCCGTGGGGATTCTGTTTGCCCTGGCTGGCGGGTACTTTCTCGCGGCACGGGCGCTGGCACCGGTCGATCAGATCGCGCGGGTCGCGGCGGGCATCACAATTTCCGCATTGGACCAGCGCGTCGAAGTCTCCAATCCGCATGACGAACTGGGCCGGCTGGCGCTGACCATCAACTCCCTCATTGGCCGCCTGGAGCGGGCCGTGGCTGAGATTCAGCGGTTCACCGCGGATGCCTCCCATGAACTTCGAACCCCACTGGCGATCTTGCGCTCCGAGGCGGAATGTGCGCTGCGAAAATCCCGCACGGTTCAAGAGTACGAGCGGACTCTGACAGTGGTTGTGGACGAAGCCACGCGTCTCGGTCGCCTGGCTGACCAATTGTTGACATTGAGCCGCGCGGATGCCGGAGCATCACCCGTCCCGCGCGAAAGTGTGCGGCTCGATGCGCTGCTGCTGGATGTGGCGGAAACCTTTGTGCCACTGGTGGCACGGCAGCAAGTGCGGCTCGAGTGCGACCACCTGACTCCGTGCGAGATTCTCGGTGACGACATCCGCCTCAGCCAGGCATTCTCCAATGTGATTGAGAACGCCCTCAAATTCACCCGTCCGGGAGGGATCGTCAGCGTCCAACTGCACCTGCACAACGAGCTGGCAACGATCTCGATCGCGGACACCGGAATTGGCATCGCCGCCGCTCATCTGTCGCATGTCTTCGATCGCTTTTACCGGATCGATACATCGCGGCATTCGCAATCGGGCGGGACCGGGCTGGGACTGTCGATCGCACGGTCGGCCGTCACCGAACATCAGGGAACGATCACCATGGAAAGCGAGCCCGATGTGGGAACGACCGTCACCATTTGCCTGCCGGCTGGTCGGCCAGCGGCTGAGTCCGAGGCCCTTGTGCCTGATGTTCACGAAGCGCGGTACAGTGCGTGAAACTTGACATGATGCTTCCATACGAACAGCGAACTGTCTCAGTCGACACGGAACACTTCACCACCAAGCGAGTGGAAGACACTTGATGATCAGATTTATAAAGTGCGACCGCCGAGTTGTCATTCTGCTGGCTCTGCTGCTCAGCGCCTGCCAGCCGGAACCCGCGGCGACGAAGAAGGCCGTTTCGCCGGCGAAGACCACGTATCCCGTGGCGGAAACGTCGTTGAATCTCATCCATCTGGAAGAAGTCGCCGCGAAGCGGATGAAATCTCAGACAGTTCAGATGCGGACGATGCCACGGGCACGCTCGTACGGGGCGGACTTGATGCTCCCCAGTGGAGCCACGGTGATTGTTTCGGCACCGTTGGCCGGGACTTTGCAGACATCGGGGACGAGTTTTCCCCAGGTTGGTGAAACTGTCAAAGAGAGTGACGGACTGCTGGAACTTTTGCCGCTGCTATCACCGGAACGGGCCGTTTTGACGCCTTCCGAGAGAATCCGCTTCGCGGAGGCCAAGAACGCGCTGGCACAGTCGCGAATTGACGCCGATGGACAATTCCAACAGGCGACTGTGCAGGTCGAGGCAGCCACAATCGCGCTGGAGCGGGCGGACCGGCTCCTCAGAGAACAGGCCGGCACGATTCGCGCCGTCGATGAAGCCAAGGCGCAGTTGCAGCTTGCCAAGAAGGCACTCGCCGCCGCGACCACGCGCAAACGGCTGGTCGACGGAATACTGCTCGACGAAAAGGCGGGAACGCTGGAGCCAATTGTCATCACCTCCCCGATGTCTGGAATCATTCGCAACACGCAGGTTCGGGCCGGGCAGATGATTGCCGCCGGAGCGCCGCTGTTCGAGGTGATGAACGACGAAATCCTGTGGCTTCGCGTTCCGGTCTACGTGGGTGACCTCAACGACATCGACATCGAGAAGCCGGCACGTCTGACACTGCTGGATGGCCGCCAGGGTGACGGCGACCTGCTGGTGAAACCCGCCACACTGCCCCCAACCGCCCTTCCGCTGACTGCGGCCGTCGATCTGTATTTTGAACTTCCCAACCCCAAACATGCGTTTCGGCCCGGCCAGAAGGTGGCTGCGCAGTTGACCCTGAAGGGCGCGGCCAAGCAGCTTGCCGTGCCGTGGTCCGCGGTCATCCACGATATTTACGGCGGACAGTGGGTCTATGAGGAGACCACGCCAGGAGAGTATGTCCGGCGGCGAGTTGATGTTGGCTGGGTGGATGGCGATTGGGCTGCCCTCCAGCATGGCCCCCAGCCTGGAACCAGGGTGGTGACCGCAGGTGTTGCCGAACTGGCGGGAACGGAATTCGGGTTTCAGAAGTGAGAACCCCGAAGCGGAAGCGCGATCCTCACTTGGCTTATCGATTCATCAGTTGCTTAAGTTCACCGGGAATACGTCATGGGCTGGCTGGTCGAAACCGCACTGCGTCTGCGCGTGGCGGTGCTGGCGGTTTCGGTGTTGTTGATCGTCGTCGGCATTCGGTTGGTTCCCCAACTGCCGCTGGATGTCTTTCCAGAATTCTCGCCCCCCTACATCGAAATTCAGACGGAGGCTCCCGGGCTTTCGGCGGAAGAGGTGGAGAATCTCGTCACGTTTCCCCTGGAAAATGCGCTGAACGGAACGATTGGCCTGAACATCATCCGCTCCAAGTCAGTGTTGGGGCTGTCTTCAATCAAGCTGCTCCTGCACCAGAATGCGGACCTGTACCGCGCGCGGCAACTGGTACAGGAACGTCTCGCTGCGGAAACGCCAAGGTTGCCAGCCGTCGCTCGCCCTCCAGTCATCCTGCAGCCACTCTCGTCGCTCAGCCGGATGATGAAAATTGGCATGTGGTCCGACAAGCTCTCGCAGCAGGAACTCTCGGAACTGGCAGTGTGGACCGTGCGGCCACGGTTGATGGCGATTCCCGGTGTCGCCAATGTTGCCATCTGGGGCCAGCGCGACAGGCAGTTGCAGGTGCTGGTCGATCATGACCGCCTGCGGGCCCACCAGGTGACGGTCGACATGGTGCTAAAAGCGGCTGGCGACGCTGTCGTTCTCGACGCCGGTGGCTTCGTCGACACCCCCAACCAGCGATTGGCCGTGCGTCAGGTGTCGCCCGTCTACGGTCCCGAAGATTTGAAGCGATGCGTCGTCGCCTACCGCGACGGTGTTGCACTCCATCTTGGCGACGTGGCTCAGGTTCAGATCGGTTCTCCCCCGCCGATTGGCGACGCCATCATCAACGATCAACCAGGGTTGCTGCTGATCGTCGAAAAGCAGCCGGCGGCGAACATCCTGGAGGTCTCCCGTCAGGTCGAAGCCGCGCTCGATGCCATGCGGCCGGGGCTCACGGATGTCGAGATGGATCCGACCATCTTTCGCCCCGCGACATTCATCGAGCGCTCCATCGAAAACCTCACTCACGCGCTCCTGACCGGCTGCGTGCTGGTGATCATTGTGCTGATCGCCTTTCTGTTTGACTGGCGGACCGCCGTGATCAGCCTCACGGCGATCCCGTTGTCGCTGATGGGCACGATTGTGGTGCTGTACTGGTGGGGCCTGACCATCAATACGATGATCATCGCCGGCCTGGTCATCGCCCTGGGTGAAGTCGTGGATGACGCGATCATTGATGTCGAGAATATCGTCCGCCGCCTGCGGCTCAATCAAACCGCCGAGCCCCGCAGGTCTGCGTTCCGGGTGGTCCTGGAGGCCTCGTTGGAGGTCCGCAGCGCGGTGGTGTATGCCACGCTGATTATCGTGCTGGTGTTCCTGCCCGTCTTCTTTTTGGATGGGCTCCCCGGTGCATTCTTCCGACCATTGGCAATCGGCTATGTGCTCGCGATTCTCGCGTCACTTCTGGTGGCGCTGGTCGTCACTCCAGCTCTGTCGTTGATGATCCTGCGACATGGGACTGGAAGCGACCGCGAGCCGCCGCTGAGCCGCTGGCTGCGCGTCCCCTACCGCGCCATGCTTCCCTGGTTCGTCAAGCGCCCCTTGTCGGCCATCGGCTTTCTCACGGTGACCTTTGCCCTGACCGCGCTCCTCGTGAACAGCCTGGGGCAGGAGTTCCTTCCGAACTTTCAGGAGACCGACTTCCTGATGCACTTCGTGGAGAAGCCGGGCACCTCGATCGAGGCGATGGACCGGGTGACGATCCTTGCCAGCAAGGAACTCCGGGCGATCCCCGGTGTCAGAAATTTCGGAAGTCACATCGGACGGGCGGAAGTCGCCGACGAGGTGGTCGGGCCAAACTTCACCGAACTGTGGATCAGCATCGACCCCAAGGTGGACTATGGAAAGACCGTGGAAAAGATTCAGGATGCGGTGGACAGCTATCCCGGCATGTATCGCGACCTGCTGACGTTCCTCCGGGAACGGGTCAAGGAAGTGCTGACCGGGTCCAGTTCGAGCATTGTCGTTCGCATTTTCGGAGCCGACTTGAAGGAACTTCGCGGCAAGGCCAAGGAAGTGGCGGCGGCGATGGAGAATGTACCGGGCGTGGCGAATCTCAAGGTTGAGCCACAGGTCCTGGTGCCGCAAATCGAAGTGCGCCTGCGGCCGGCGGCGGCCGAGCGGTTCGGTTTGACTCCGGGCCAGGTGCGACGCGCTGTCACGACCCTGTTGCGCGGGACCAAGGTCGGCGAAATCTATGAGAACCAAGTGAAGTCCGATGTCGTGGTCTGGGGTGCTGCGACGTCCCGGACCGATCTGTCGGCTCTTCATCAACTGCGAATCGACACCCCTTCAGGTGGGCAGGTGCCGCTGAAAGACGTGGCGGATCTCAGCATTGTCCCCGCCCCCAATGAGGTAAAGCGTGAGGGCGCTTCACGACGGATTGATGTCACCTGCGACGCCAAAGGGCGTGATCTGGGGTCGGTCGCCCGCGAAGTTGAAACCGCAGTCCGGGCCGTCAGCTTCCCGCATGGTTATCACCCCGAGTTTCTGGGCGAGTACACGGCCAGGCAGGAATCGCAACAGCGGCTGTTGGCATTGGGGGCGGCGTCTCTCGTGGGGATCCTGCTGATCCTTTACATCGACTTCCAGTCTTGGCGGTTGACGCTGATGGTCTGTTTGACAATCCCGTTCGCCCTCATCGGCGGGGTCATCGCCGCGTGGATTGCCGGCGGCGTCCTGTCGCTGGGCTCGCTGATCGGCTTCGTCACGGTCCTGGGAATTGCGGCCCGGAACGGGATCATGCTGGTCAGCCACTACCGGCACTTGCAGGAGACAGAAGGCGAGCCGTTTGGATTGAATCTGGTCCTGCGGGGAGCCGAGGAGCGGCTCACGCCCATCCTGATGACGGTTTTGACCACCGCACTGGCGCTGCTGCCGCTGGCAATCTCCGGAAACAAACCGGGCCATGAAATTGAGTATCCGCTGGCCGTCGTCATCGTGGGCGGACTGGTGACCTCGACATTCTTGAACCTGTTTCTGCTGCCCCCGCTGTATTTGATGTGGGGCCGCCATTCAGTGAAAGCGAAGACGGACGAGTAGCGCGATCTTCCATCGAGACATTCCACCGACGGGTCGGCAAAGTCCGCCACGGCCTCCCAACCGTTACAACCGAGCCCACGCGCCAGTCGTGCCCGGCGCGCCGACATTAACTCTGCTTTACAGCGACCCTGTTTGGTTGCGTCGGGTGTGATGTTGTGCCGAAGAAGAGTCTGTCTGTTGACAGGTTGACGAGCGAACGCTGGCTCAAGACCCAATCCCTGACGCGCACTCAACGCGCGACTGAGGCGCACGACATGGATGTCCGCCGTTCCGCCGTTGTTCTGATGAGCCTGGGCTTGTCCTGTGGCTGCCATGCGACAGGCTCGGCGAAGCCTGTCGCCGCAGGAACTCGACCTGCGCCTGTGGTGGCTTCCGCAGCTCCCATGGCCCCGGTGCCACCGGACAGGGCGACTCGCGCCCCGGCACCGTCAAAACGTGCCTTGACCGCCGGCGGCCTGCAAACGGTGGCGCATGAGCCCCAGCGTGAACTCGAACGGCACGATTCTGAAGTGAGCGTTGGAACTGAGCCGGCCCCTATGGGATCGGCGTTCTCATTGAGCGACTGCCTGTCCCTGTCCCTGGCGCAAAATCCCGACTTGCTCGCCATTCGTGCCAATGAACCCGTGGCTTCCGCCACCCTCGGAGTGGCAGAGACCTACCCTTTCAATCCGTCGATTCAGGTTCAAGCCACGCCTTATCAGGATGCGCAGCAGGGTGGTCCGGGATCCACCTATCACTACGTCCTGCTGATGCAGACGCTGCAACTGGCGCATCAGCAGCAGTTCCGTGAAGAGAGTGCGAATTTCTCCCTGAACAGCGTGCGCTGGAACATTCATCAGGCTGAATTGCTGAACGTCGCGCAGACCGAACGCCTGTATTGGTCCGCCCTGTATCAGGACGGACTGCTGCGTTTGGCGGCGGACAGCGATGCCAACAATCAACAACTGCTCCAGATCCTGGAAAAACAGTTGCGGGCGGGACAGGCCACCGCCGCCGACGTGGCCATCGTTCGTGTCGATGCCAACTCCACGCGTCAGCAATTGCGTCTGGCGACTGCAACTCGTGAGACTGCCGTCCGTGACCTGCGGCGGCACCTCGGGCTGCCCCAAAACGCGCAATTGTCGCTCACGGACGACTTGCGAAGCTATCAATGGCGGTTGCCCAAAGACGGCGGGCCTAGCTCGCCGATGGACAGCGCGATCGACACGGGGACAGACGCCAGGGACGTGGCCCTGAGTTGGGCGGCCAGCCGCCCGGATGTGATGGCCGCCCGTTCGGATGTGGACATCGCCGGAGCCAACCTGGGGCTGGCCACCGCCAACCGCACGCCAGACCTGCAGCTTGGCCCCTACTATCAGCGAACGGCGGATGGCACCACGTTTGTGGGCTTTCGGGGACACATGGAAATCCCGGTTGTAAATTCCGGCAGACCGCTGGAACAGCAGCGCGTGGC
The DNA here is from genome assembly GCA_021732845.1 of Planctomycetaceae bacterium. GTDB lineage: Bacteria > Planctomycetota > Planctomycetia > Planctomycetales > Planctomycetaceae > JAKFUF01. Next base: position 27,386 of record JAKFUF010000144.1, read on the forward strand.
CGAGCGGCGGCAACGGATTGAAGTCTGGCAGCAGGCACAACGTCGCGCCGGACTGGATGCAGAGGCGGCGTTCGAACGTTACGAAATGGCGCTGGCGGCGGTAATGGAAGTGGGCAGCGCGGATGCGGCGAGCCTGCCCAATGAATTGGAGAGCCTCGAAAAGCAGTTCGTAGCCGGTGAGGTGGATGTCGTCCGTGTGATTCAGGCTCGAACCAGCATCATCCAGAACCGGCGAGTGCAACTTGATCTGCTCAACGAACTGGCACAGTCAGCCGCAAACCTGACAGCCGCCACTGGCTTGCCGGCCGAGCAGTTGATGCAGGAAAAAAGTCCCAACCCCTGACGCGGCGTGTGGATTGCCCGGCCGCCCGCTGAAACGCAGCACAATCCTGTTGTTACCGGCGGAACTCCATGCCGAGTCCAATCCCATTTCCGATGGGTATTGGCACCAGGGAGAAATGTTCGTTCCCTGTCTGTGTTCGTCGTCGACCGGCTCAACACGCATGTCTCGGAAAGTCACGCCCGGTGGGTGGCCAAACAATGCGGCCTGGAGCTGGAACTGGGAAAAAAAGTAAATGCGGCATCCTGAAATCCATGGCCACCCGGATGGAGTTCCTGGCGGATCTGAGCCACCGCATCCGGTTCGTTTACGTGCCGAAGCACAGTTCGTGGCTCAACCAGATTGAGATCGTCTTCGGGGTGGTCCAAAGGAAATGCCTGCGCGGGGGCAGCTTCACCTCGGTCGCCAACTTGGAGTCAAAACTTTCGCAGTTCATCACCTATTACAACGGCACAAAGGCCCATCCGTTCAACTGGACCTACACCGGAAAGCCCCTGCAGAAAGTCCGCCGCGCCAAGTTCGTCCCCCCGCATCGACATCCCAAACCAGGCAGCCGACGCAAAGTTGGCGACCCAGCCGCTCCAAGATCGATTGTCTGAGATTTGCGGAACTCGCAAAGAGTGGAAACTTGCGGAAGGGGACCTTTCTTCCGGCTCCGGCCACTCACCTGCAGTCCGGCCGAAAATTCACGGAAATTAATAATCCTGATGAACCACCGCACAAAATTCGGCGTTGTGGAGGTGACAACCTGATCACCTGCATGCCAAAATTCGGTGATCCCCGATTCGTGCCTCTTAATTTGGTCGAGGCTGCCATGGAACAAGTCTACTTTGCGTGTGCGCTGGCCGGGACCACGGTGCTCGTTGTTCAGTCCCTGATGAGCATTCTCGGGGCTGGTGGTGACCACAGCATGGAGAGCCACGACTTTGGTGGCGGCGACGGCGATTTGCATGTGGGCGAGGTCCACGGAGGCGACCTCGGCGGCGGACACGACACGCCCGGCGACACCGAATTGCAGGACGCGGAGGGCGGCGCGGTCAGCGCGCATCACGCCGAGATGTCGTCGCAGGCCTGGTTCGTCGGGCTGTTCACCTTCAGGACGGTGTTGGCGGCGGTGACCGTCTTCGGGTTCACCGGAATGGCGACCGCCACCGGCGGTTTCTCGCCAGCCAATGCCTTCGTCCTGTCCGTGGCGGCCGGTGGCGGCGCGCTGTGGAGCGTCGCCTGGATGATGCGAATCCTCTACAGCCTCAAGAACGATGGCACCGTCCAGATCTTCAGTGCTGTGGGCGAAGTGGGAACGGTCTATCTGACAGTACCCGCCCGGCGTGAAGGCGCGGGAAAAGTGACTGTCATCGTTCAGAACCGCACGATGGAATATCTGGCCGTGACCGAGGGAGAGGCGCTGCCAACTGGAGCGACTGTCCAGATCCAGTCCATCGTTGATGCAGACACCGTGCAGGTGGTGCCGGCGCTGTGCCTGCATGAGTCGGCGACCTCGTGAGTGCAGCGACGGGCCGTGCCGCTGCAAATGAGGCTCTGTCGCGTAGCCGGTGAGTTGCGGCAGACTGTGGAAGAGAATCTCAAATCTGAGGTCTCCGACAAAAGTCGGGCGTCTCAGTTTCATGGAATTTCAGATTTCAAATTTCACAGTAAATTGCCTTGTCGAGACTCGACTTGCCGTGCGCGAGATGCCAGCACGCAGGTGAAGGGATGAATTCGACAGGATGAGAAAAGGGTCTGAAGGGAGGAGACAGCATGGTGTCGCTGGAGGCAGAACGAAACAGATCCTTTCTCATCCTTTTTGCATCCTCTTTTTCCTGTCCAATCTTACTGATGCGTTTTGCGTCTTCCGGGCAATCTCTGGCCCGCAAAATCGGTGTGGGTCGGGAAAATTGAGATCTGCAATCCGAGTTTGTGTCCTACACTTCAGCGCCGGGACACTGCCTCACGAGTCACTGATGCGCGCACACGTCAAATTGAGAATAATCAGCACCCCTTGAGAGGAGGTCCCCATGCCTGACCTGTCGCCCCTGCTGCTCTTTGCCCAGGATCCGATCAACCCTTGGATGGCAGCCTTGGTGATTGTGGTCACCATCGTGCTGCTGGGACCGCTGCTGCTTTTGATGCAGCGGTTCAAACGTTGTCCCAGCAACCGGATTCTGGTGATTTACGGCAAGGTGGGGACGGGGAACAGCGCCAAGTGCATCCACGGCGGCGCGGCCCTGATCATCCCCGTCATTCAGGACTATGCCTTCCTGAGCCTCGAACCGATCCAGATTGCGGTGCCGCTCAAGGATGCCCTGTCGGCGGAAAACATCCGCGTCGAGGTTCCCAGCGTGTTCACGGTGGCGATCGGCACGCAGCCGGAGATCATGCAGAATGCGGCCATCCGGCTGCTGGGCCTCAGCATTCCGCAAATCAAGCAGCAGGCCGAGGACATCATCTTCGGCCAGTTGCGGCAGGTCATCGCCTCCATGCGGATCGATGACATCAACCGTGACCGCGACAAGTTTCTGGTCAGCATCCAGCACTCGCTCGAACCCGAACTTCGCAAAATCGGCCTGGTGCTGATCAACGTCAACATCACCGACATCCGCGACGAATCGGGCTACATCAAGGCCCTTGGCCAGAAGGCCGCTTCACAAGCGCTGCAGCAGGCCCGCGGCGACGTGGCGGAAATGGAGCGCGAAGGCGAAATCCGCGTGGCGGAAGCCGAACGCCAGCGCGTGGTCTCGGTGGCCAACGCCCACAAGCTCCGCGAGATCGGCATGCGGGAAGCGGCCAGCGAACAGGCCGTCCGTGTGGCCGTTCTCCAGAAGGAACAAAAAGTTGGCGAGCAGCGGGCGATTCTGGAACAGGAATCGCAAATCAAGGAGGCCCAGCGGCAGCAGGCGGTGATGATCGCCGAACTGGACCGCGACCAGAAGATCGGCGAACAGACCGCCGCCTTCGAACGCGAGGCCCAGGTCAAGAGTGCCGAACAGAAGATGCGCGTCGCCCTGGCCGATGCCAACGCCAAGGCGGTGTCGGGCGAGTCCAACGCCCAGGCCGAAGTGGTCGCCGCACAGGCGACACTGATGGTGAAGAAGGCCGAAGCCTACCAGATCGGTGAAACGAAGAAACGCGAAGCAGAAGCTTCGGTGCTCGAAGCCCAAAACCGCGCCATGGCCCGCGCGGCACTGGCCGACGCCGAACGTGTCGAGGCCGAACGCCGGGCCACGGTTGAGGCTCCGGCCAAGGCCGACAAGGCCCGGATCATCGTTGAAGCCGAAGCCGAAGCGGCCAAGCGGCGGATCGAGGCCGAGGGTGAAGCCTCGTCGATCTTCGCACGGCTCGAAGCCGAAGCCCGCGGTCAGTACGAAATCCTCGCCAAGAAGGGCGATGGTCTGCGGCAGATCGTGGAAGCCTGCGGCGGAGCCCAGCAGGCCTATCAACTGATGATGCTGGAACACCTGGACCACCTGGCCACCACGGCCGCCCAGGCGATCGCCAACATCAAGTTCGACAAGGTCGTGGTCTGGGAAGGCGGCGGCCAGAACGGTCAGACCAGCACCGCCAATTTCCTGCAGGGAATGGCCAAGACACTGCCCCCGATGATGCAGGTGATGCAGGACATCGGCGGCGTCGAACTCCCCGACTTCCTGCCGAAGATGCATGCGGATTCGGAGAAGAACGGCCAGCCGGTGGCGGCCACGTCCAATGGCGATGGGACGACGAACAGGCTCGACTCCTGAGCCGCGTGCGGTGAGTGAGTTGTACGACAAGGACGCCACAAGGACACGAAGTGATTTGGCGATTTAAGCCCAACTCCTTCGTGTCCTTCATTGTTTGGACCTACAAGTCCGTGATTGGCATAACAACAGTCAATCTACTGATCCAATCAGCCGCGCAATCAATAAGTTGCGAATAGTCGCCTTTCGCTCCGCGAAAGGACGCGAGCGTGGTCCGGCGTTGACAAGCACGGTTGCGCGGATCGACCAGTTTGGGGACCGCCGGTTGCCGTCCGCGTCCTTTCGCGGAGCTAAGACGACATTACGTCTTTCGACAGCAGCGAACGGCTGACATTGACGAGCATCGCTGTTATGGCGATGACCGCTTCACCAGCTTCCCCGCGTCGTCATTGACCAGTGGCGCTCCCTGCTCGTCCACAAGTCGGCAATACACCCCCCACCCGCCGGTCGCCTGCAGAACCTCTACGGTTATCATATTGCTGCCAACTGCCAGTTCCACCGTGGTCTCCTCGTTGTCCGGCCGGGCGGAGCGCAGGGCGAGTTTCTGCTGGACCAGCTTGCCGTTAAGCCACACACGCAGGCTGTCGTCGCTGCCTGTCAGCAGTTTGACCTTGCGGGCTTCGGGCGACTCGAACTTGATGACCGCATATCCGGCCAGGTTCTCACGCTGGTCCTGCGGGAACTGCGGCAGAAAATCGACCATTCCGTCGTCACTCTCCGTGGCTGCGGCCTGCAAGGCGTCGTCCTGAATTGCTTTGAGCCTCTCGACGGAGACGTCGGAAAACTTCTCAACATCCGGCCACGGCGTGGTGAGCTTGGAGAACTGCCAGCGGCGGAGGAACAGGCCCGCACGCTTCAAATCGGCTTGGCTGATGTGCCGCGTCGTCCCCTCATCGTCGATCGCGCCGACGGTCCAGTCCCGTCCGTTGCCACAGGCGCTGAGCTTCTCGATCTCTTCCGCCTTCAACACCAGTTCCGTGGGAGCCGTGGCTGCATCCCAAAACGCACGATGCCCGCAGGCATCGCCCTTCACGCTGAAAACCACGTACCGCAGCCCATGCTCTGCCCGAATGCGCAGGTCACCCGCGTCGTCCAACCGCAGCCGCGGAGCCTGTGGCTCAGCCCCATACTCCCGCGCGTCCAATTGAAACCACCGGCTCGCCCGCAGCGCCGTGGCACTAATCGGAGCAAAATAGGCGGTGCTCTGATCGTCAAAAAGAATCGGCTCGCGATTCTGCTGGCTGACTGGTTCTACCAGCGTGAACACACGATTCAAGCGGTCAAAGCCCCGCGTCATGATGCACCGCTCGTCGCGGCAATGTGGCAGGCCGAACGCATGGCCCATCTCGTGCAGCGTGGCTCCCATCGTCGTTGCTGCGGTGCCCCACACGGTCTTGCGGTAGGCGCTATCCTCATGCACTTTGGTCGCATCAATCTCGGTCGCATCGCCAAAGACGCGAAACGTATCCTGCAGCGAACTCGGCCATGTAAACAGGCTCCCGCCGCCAAACAATCCCAAGTCCCCACCGCCCAGTGCCGTGTGCGAGAACACTCTCTTCTGCTTGGGGTCGAAACGGGTAAAGGCGGCAATGACGATGTTCTTGTAACGCGGATCAGGAAACTGCCGCTTGACCCAGCCATAGACATCGTCGTACCAGTCACCATCCTTCATCGTATGGTAGTACGCCGCTGGTTTCTCGGCTTTTAGGGTATGAATTTTGATCCGGCCGTCCGCGTCATACTCGAGATTGAACGTGTGCCGCCCCAGCCCAATGTCATGCAGCCGTTCGGCGGTAAACGTCTGCAGCAGCTTGATCGACGTGTCGAGTTTGTCGGCGTAGTCCTGCGCATCGTTAGCGAACTGCGATTGATAAGCGGTCTCGCCGCTGCTGTCGGTCATGTAAATGACGCGGACAAAGTACGGGTTCGTCTGTGGCTTGTAGTGCAGCACAAATTCTTTCGAATCTGCCCCGGCGGTGAGCCGCAGGTGGTTCTCCCCCGGCACGAGTTCGGCGAGCGCCCGGAATTGTCCGTCCCGGGCCACGCCGGCAATCTTTTTTGACGCGCGCTGCGACGACTCGTTCTCGACCGTGACCGCCGTGGCTTCGCGATCAGTCAACTCGCCCCGCAGCAGAGCCACGGGATAGCGAATCGTGGAACCCGCCTCATGATTGCGGATATGAATCGCACCGGCCACACAGCAATTCTCAATCGTCGTCGCGAAGACTGCCGCACACAGGATGGAGATGGAGGTTTGAACGAATGACCTTCTCGGCATTAACTCAGTCTCCAGCGACATGACAGGGCATTCACCGCACGAGAAAGCACTATTCTTTCCAATTTCAACCGCCGCAGCCACCCACCCGCCGCCA
>JAKFUF010000130.1:0-17680 GCA_021732845.1 Planctomycetaceae bacterium
GTGATCGCCGCTGGCCTGCGATTGGGGTTCTCTGTACGATCTTTCCAGAGATTTGTGACTGCTTTGTGTTTCCGCCCTTGATCAGTCCCTGAACCTGTCCTTCCGCATGTTCAACTGAGAGCTGCACGTCGTCATCAACCATGTTGAATGAATCACCAACCCCGTCCCCGCTCGAGCCGTCGACTTCACAAGCCGCTGATGCCGACCTGCAGAGTCTTTCCCAGGCACTCGTTTTTCTGGCTCGGCAGTTGGATCACCCCTGTGAGGAGGCTCAGGCATTTCGACTCATTTCCGAGGTGATGCGGTCCCATCCAGGAACAGTTCACGACTCGTGGTGGAGTTGGCTGCTTTCAGCAGGTCGATCTTTAGGCCTGACTTTACGGGTGTCCGACGTGCCGCCCCGCGATTTGAAGGTGATCTTGCATTCCGGAACGTGCGTCGTGGCCGAATGCCGTGCCGTTCGAGATCACCAACTGAACATTCAAGAGTTGGACGCGAAGCGAATCGTCCTTGTGGGTTCGCTTCCAGCGAAGTTGCCTGAGCACCTTGAACAACGGAGCAAGGGGACTCTGATCCGCGTGATCCTCGCCGTCGCGGAACCGGATTTGGGGGCCGCGCATCATCGACATGAGAAACCGTGGGTGATGTTATGGAGGCTGCTTGCCCCGGACCATAAAGACCTGTGGGCAGTGGTGGCCATTTCCGGTGTCGCGGGCCTCCTGATGTTGTCGGTGCCGGTCACAGCGCAGCAACTGGTGCGAACGGTCACATTCGCCACGTTGTATCAGCCGATTGTGGTGTTGTCCCTGATGCTGCTGGGATTGCTCGGCTTCGTGGCCGCGCTGCAGTCCTTGCAGGTCTATGTGGCGGAAATCATTCAGCGGCGGCTGTTCGTTCGGATCGCGGGCCAGGTCACTCGGCATCTGACTCAGGCGGACGCCGCGGCGTGGCGTCAGTACTCGATGCCAGAACTCGTCAATCGCTTTCTCGAAGTGGCGATCGTGCAGAAAGTCACCGCGGCGCTGATGGTCGACGGCATCGCCATACTGCTGACCACGTTGATCAGCATGAGCGTCATGGCCTTCTATCATCCCTTTCTGTTGGGATATGACGTCGTGCTGCTGGTCCTGCTGGCGACGATTTTCTTCGGCTTTGGGCGCAATGGCGTGAAGACGGCAATCCAAGAGTCGCGCACGAAGTATGGCGTGCTGAGCTGGCTGGAAGACATGGCCCGCTGCCCCGGCGTTTTTCGCACCGGAGGAGTCGAACTCTTGGCGCAGCAGCGCACCGATGTGTTGTGCGCCGATTACCTGCACGCCCGCCGCTCACATTTCTCCATCTTGATTCGGCAAATCGTCCTGGTGCTGATCCTGCAGGTCATTGCCACGACGGCACTGCTGGGCTTGGGCGGATTTCTGGTCTTGAACGAGCAGTTGACGCTGGGTCAACTGGTCGCCGCCGAACTGATTGTGGCGATGATTGTGGCCTCGTTCGCCAAGCTCGGCAAACACCTGGAAGGGTGGTACGACCTGCTGGCGTCCGTCGACAAGCTCTCGCACCTTCTCGATCTGCCGGCCGAGCCACAGGATGGCCTGATCGGCTTGTCGCGTCAGGGGCCGGCGGAGCTTGTCATTTGCGAAGCCGCATCCCGCGAGACTGGGTCGCCGACGGACCCTTCATCCAAGCGTCCACTGTTGCGGGTCGCGCCTGGCGAGACGGCGGCGCTCGTCAACTGGAACCCGTCGCTCACCCATGATTTCGCCGATGGACTGCGTGGACTGCGTGGCGTGTCGGGGCCAACTCTCCTCATTGACGGCGTACAAATCGATGACATTCGTGCCGATGTGCTTCGTCAACATGTCGCGGTGGCACGAGACTTGGAGTTCCTGCCGAGCACGATCGCGGAGAACATTCACCTGTCACGGCCGCAGGTGGGTGAATCCGATGTTCGTGAAGCTTGTCATGCCGCCGGCCTCACGGACGAACTTCACCTGGCCGGGCTGAGCTTGTCGACGCAGGTGTTGCCGAGTGGCTGGCCGCTCAACGCCGGGCAACAACGGCGGCTGATCCTGGCCCGAGCCCTGGCGGGGCGGCCGAGAATCCTGTTCATCGATCAACTTTGCGACGCCTTCGCCGCCGCAGAATTCCAGCAAGTCTGGGCGCGGGTGTCGCGCCCTCCATCGCCGATGACAATCCTCGTGGCGACTGTTCGTGAGGACATCGCCCAGGTGATCGGTCATGCCACCACCGGCCCGCGCAGTCACGGGACGGAACCAGGGGGTCACTAATGCTCACGCCCACCCCATTGCCGCTGCCGTCTCAATCGATGGAATTCTCGTCCCTCGGAGACCTCGCCCGAGCCACTTTTTGGGCGCGCCGCGTTGCCGTTTGGCTGTTCATCGGACTGTTGCTCAGTCTGATTGCCTGTCTGGCTGTGCCCTGGCAGCAATCGGTGGCGGGGAAAGGCCGGGTGATCACATATGATCCCAACCATCGGCTCCAGGAAGTGGATGCCCCCATCTCTGGGCGGCTGGTCGACATCATGCCGGATCTGTTTGAAGGGATGCATATCTCCAAAGGTGACGTGCTGATGAAAATCGAACTGGTCGATCCGGTGTTGAAGGAGCGGTTTGCCGAGCAGTTTGAAGCTCAAAAGCGAAAACTTGTCGCCGAAGAGACAATTGTATTCGCCTACCAGCAGCAGGGGCTGGCGTTCAAGGACGTGCGAGAACAGACGGAACTGGCCCAGGATGAATACCTGAAGGTGGCTGAACAAAAATTGCTGGCCGAAGAGGAAAACCTCAAGGCGACGGAAGCCGGTTATGAACAGGCCGAAAAAGACAGCGTGCGCCGAAAGGAGCTGTTTGAACAAAAGGTTGAATCCAAGTTCGAATGGGAGCTGGCGGTGCGCAAGGCAGCCGAAGCAAAGTCAAAGCTGCAGCAGGCCAAGGCATACGTGAAGGCGGCCCAAAGTGAACTCGCCGCCAAAAAGGCCGAACGAGAGCACAAACTGCGCGAGGCGGATGCCAAGATCGAATCTGCCGATGCGGTCTACAGGAAATCCCAGGCAGATGTCGAGAGTACGAGGAAAGAACTAGCCGATATTCAGAATAAGCAGACTCTGCAGGTTCAACCGGTCGTGGCGCCTTTGGATGGTTACATCCTGAAATTACGGAGCTTTCAGGGGGGACAGATCGTCTCGGCGGGTCAGCCGCTGCTGGAGCTGGTTCCGGCGACCGCCGATCGGGCAGTGGAGGTGAAGGTGGACGGCAACGATGCGCCACTCGTCGCCAGCCACGGGGAGGGGGGACAACCGCGCAAAGTCCGCCTGCAGTTTGAAGGCTGGCCGGCGGTTCAGTTTAGCGGCTGGCCCTCGGTGGCCGTGGGAACATTTGGCGGCCTCGTGGCCACCGTGGACCGCACGGATGACGGTCAGGGAAAGTTCCGGGTCGTCGTGATACCCGACCCCGCCGATCGCCCTTGGCCTGACGCTGAATACCTGCGGCAGGGGATTCGCGTCAATGGTTGGGTATTGCTGAATAAAGTACCGCTGGGGCAAGAGTTATGGCGTCAGATGAACGGTTTCCCGCCGATCGTGTCCATGCCGTCATCCGAAAAACAGGATCCACTGCTGCGTGGCAAAAAGTAGCCGGGCCGCTCCCATTGATAGGCGCACTCTACCTGGCGATGAACTGTGGCTGTCAGTTCAATCGCATTGATGCGGGCCAACAGACCTTGATTGAACGATCACGTGGGGACCGGCGGATCGAGGGACAATCGGCTGGCAAACCCCTGGCCGCGCATCGGGCTGCCAAGCCACAAGGAGCAATCCTACAAGTCGGCGGCAACGACGAGGACCAGCCAAAGCCACAAAAAGTTCCCGGCCTCGCGCCGGCTGCCGTGGACGAGGCGCCAACGGGTTCGACCGCCCCATCGACTCCGGTCCTGGAGGGTCCGACGCAGCCAATTGTCTTGGACCAGGTGATCGACGCGGTGTATCAATCATATCCGCTGCTGCGGATCGCGATTGTGGGACGCGATGTCGCCCTCGGAGACAATGTCGCCGCACAGGGTGAATTCGACCTCAAACTGAAAGCCGACACGGTCAACCAGCCACAGGGCTTTTATCAGACCTACCGCCAGGGAGTCGGTTTTGACCAACCGCTGTACGGCGGTGGCAATGTGATGGGGGGATATCGCCTGGGCCGGGGGAATTTCGAGCCTTGGTACGGCAATCGCGAAACCAACGATGGCGGCGAGTTCCAACTGGGGTTGTCCGTTCCCCTTTGGCAAAATCGCACGGTCGACGAACGCCGCGCTCAATTGTGGCGTACAGCCAGCGGGCAATCCCTGGTCGAGCCGGAAATCCGCAGCCAACTGCTGGAGTTCGTCCGCGACGGCTCGATTGCCTACTGGGAATGGGTGTCGGCGGGGCAGAATTTCCGCTATGCCGAACAACTGCTGAAGCTGGCCCAAGATCGCGATCAGCAACTTCGCAGCCAGGTCGAACAGGGCGATCGCCCGGAATCCGATTTGACCGACAACGAGCGTCTGATCGTCGGACGGCGCGTCAAACGACTGGCCACGCTTCAGAAACTGCAAACCACGGCCGTCAAACTGTCTTTGTATCTGCGGATGCCCGACGGCGTGCCGTTCGTCCCCGGACCGGAACTGCTGCCAGCGGGGTTCCCGGAACCGCTGCCGATAGAACCAGGCGCGCTGGACAAGGATGTTGCCTTCGCCCAATCGCGGCGGCCGGAGTTGACGGCGCTTGACATTGTCCGGCAACAACTGGACATCGATCTGCAGCAGGCGGTCAATCTGCTGCAGCCTTCACTCGATGCGCATGTGCTCAACAGCAAAGATGTCGGGGGACCGACTCCCAAGCGGGACAAGACGCCCTACCAGTTGGAGACAGGGCTGCTCTTCTCGGTGCCGCTGCAACGACGCAAGGCCAGGGGGAAAATCTCGGCACTAGAGGGAAAGATCGCCCAGTGGAGTGCGAAGCGCCAATATGCCACGGACAAGATTTCCGTCGAGGTGCAGACCGCGGTGATTGCCCTGAACATTGCGTTCCAGGCCATCAGCCAGGCCCGAGAGGCGATTCGTCTCAACGAAGAGATGCAGCGATTCGAGACGATCAAACTGGAACAGGGCGACAGCGATTTTCTCCGCCTCAACCTGCGGGAAACGGCCACCTTCGATGCGCGTGTGGTCGAAGTGGAGGCGCTGCTCCGGTATTTTGAAGCTCAATCCGAATATCGTGCTGCGATCGCGGCGGATCTCCCCAATGTCATCGAAATGGGACCCTAGGCCACTCGATCTGCACGTCCTCAGTTGCCCATTGGCCGCAGGTCGCTGACTTCGGTGGTACGTGCCACGGCATGGGGTCTTCAGACCGTTCCCAGTCGCAAGCCGCCACGCTTGACTTTCGGATCCCGTCAACCACCCGCCTCTTCCTCTTCCTCGTCGTCTCCATCCTCCTCGTCTTCCCCTTCGAAGTCGTCCACCGGCATGTGGGCCGACTGCCAGACGATGCCGGGATGGTCGGTGTAACCGTCGCCCTGCTGAGCCACGTCTTCGACCTCGGCCGGAATGGGAAAGCAGCGGCGCTGCCAGCGGAGGACGGTCTCGGCGGCCGCTTCTTCGGTGTCGGCCAGCACCCCCCAGCGGCATTCGTAGGCGGGCCAGTCAGCCTGGCCCGGCAGGCAGCCGGGAAATGACGCCCACGACTCATTCAGGTCCTGCCGCAACGAAACGATGTAGTAGTTCAGACCTTCGACCGTGGGCGTGTCTTCACGGTGAGCTTCAAACAGTTCATCCGGAGCCAGTCCGGTTTGCAGCAACCGTTCCTCCAGTCGGCGGCGGATGGTTGAGTTCCTCGGCAGTTGCTGAATCACGTCAAAGACTTTTCCACAGATCCGCGACAGCCCGCCGAGCGTGAGATATTCGGCCGATGCAAACGGGATTTTGAGAAGGGTTTCGACCGCGGTCTCCAGCGCCTCGGCATCCCGCAACTGCCCGTAGGCCCACGCCCGCAGACCGGCGACTGGCAGGGGGGCATCGGGGCTGCGGCCGTCTTCCTGGTCGAGGGCCAGCAGCGCCTTGTCCGGCTGCTCCAGTTCGAGCAGGCCGGTCGCACGGTAGTAATTGGTCCAGGGCTGCCCCGGTTCCAGCTCTTCAAACTTGTCGAAGTACGTGACCATCACGTCGTAATTGTTGAGGCCGAAGGCGGCCAGCCCGGCCTGCCAGAACAGCATCGCATCGGCGCAGCCCTCGCGGATGCACATGTCCAGCACGGTCAGCGCGTCGCGCGGGCGGTCGGTGTTGGAATAGATTTCGGCGAGGCTCAACGCCATCCGCGAGTCCGCGCGGTTGAGCCGGAAGCCACGGGCGAAACAGCGTTCCGCCTCGCCGATTTTACCCTGCGAGAGGTAAAACGCCCCAGCCCGGGCAAAGTTGTTGCCGTGGTCGGGATCCAGGTCCAGCGACTGGCGGAACAGCGATTCGATCCGGTCCAGCGTGGCGATCTGGTCGGCTTCAGCAGGGGTCTCGACAGTCCGCCGTGCGCTGTCGGCGAGGTCGGCCGTCAGGTTCAGCACCCCGGCATGCTGCGGAAACCGGGTAACAAATCCGTTCCCCCACTTCCACAGATCCATCAGCCCGTGCTCGCGGGAATGCGCCAGCACGTGCCCCAGATACAAGAACCACGAGGCATCCCGCGGATCGGTGACATCCGCCGGGGGAAGCTGCAGCAGATCGTCGAGCAGGCCGTTCAACACCGCCTGTTCGCCGTTGGACTGCTGCATCTTCTCCTGCAGTTGGCGAATCCGCCCCCACAGGGGCGATTGGGTGTCGTCCTCCTCCGGAGTCACCGCCGGTTCTGCCGTGGCTTCGCCCGCCTTCACTGCGAGGGTTTTGTCGGCAGTGTCGGCAGCCGCATCGCTGCCGGAATCCGCCTTCGTTCGGTGACCGAACGGGCCGCTGGACAGCGTGGCGACGGCGGCGATGGGAGACGCGAGAACCTCTCCGGACAGCATGAGCTTGAGCCGCCGGAGCGTGAAGAAATCACGTGACGGTTTGGCGCGGGCGGCCAACTGTTCGCCCAGCGCCTCGGCCTTTTTGCGGTCACCCTGGAGCAGGAAAATGGCGATCAGCCGCAGGCGGAACTCGAACCAACGGTCAATGCACTCGCGTTCGCGGAGCAGCCGGTCCCAGGGAGTCAGCAATTGGATCGCGGCGGCATGGTCACCCGCGCAGCAGGCCCCCACGGCGCGGCACAGATCCCACTGCGAGTCATCGCCGGGGTTCTCGCCCTGCGGCATCGGTTCTAGTGTGCTGTCGGGCAACTCGAGATCCGCCGCCCACTGGGGAATCTCGGCGGAGCGGCCCTGCAGGTGCAGGACCGTGTCCATCAGCCGGCGGGTCTCCCGCCGCGAAGAGAGCGGGTTGTGAAACGTGCCCGCCACCTTGGCCGTCTGCAGCACTGAATCCCATGCGGCTTCCAGGTGCCCGCTGACCATCAGGAGCCACGTGAGATCCTTGTTGCCCACATACCGCCGGTCGTTGTCGCCGTCGGTCTCGTGAGTGGCGACATACCGGGCATGGTGCTGGGCCATTTCGAGGTCGTCGCTGGCCTTGTAGACATCGGTGGCGTATTCGCGGAAGCAGGTCACGCACTCCATCTTGCCGGTTCGCCGACAGACCTGAATCCCCTCGTTGATGCAGTCGTGGACACCGTCGGAGTTGTAGCCCTCGCGGTCGGCGACATGTTTGGCGAGGTTGTCGTACGAGCACGACGACATCCACTGGACGGTCGAAAAATACTCGTCGGGCAGGTCGGGCTGGAACTGCCGAGCCTTCTCTTCACTCTCCAGATACGCGATCGACTCGACGGCATAGTCGGCTCCCGCCGCTGGCTCCAGGAGCGACTGGGCGTCGTTCATCAAATAGAAATTGGCGAGCAGGAACGGGACGATCCGGCCTTCGCTTTTTGCCAGTGACCGCAGTTCCCGTGAGACGCGCGACGCCGAACGCCAGTGACACTGCTTGCGGAACACGTCGATGCGGTTGGTCAATTGCTGAATCTGGTCGTCCACATTGGTCTGTTCGTCGCTCATGATCGATCTTCAGATGAATGGGCTTTGCGCCGGAATTGCGCAGTATAAAAAAGCACCTTCGAATGCCCGATTGGACTCGCAGATCATACAGCGGAACCGGAGTTGCTTAAAGAACCGCGATGTACGCCGGGGTCTTTCGCCGTAGTGGCCGGCCCACGTTCGCGTGGGTGGTTTCGCCCGCCTATACTCTGCTGAGTAAATCGACCAGTTTCCCCGAGATTGACATGGCCTTCTACACCTCCGACCTCGATCCCCTCAAGTTGCGAACCATTCAGGGCCTGGATCAGGGGAAAATCGTCACCTTCCAGGAAATTCGCCAGACCGTCGCCGAGGGGACACTGCTCAAACTGCTGGACCGAATCGGTGACTCTCCGATCCCGGCGATCCCCCCGCGGGATTTTCAAGAAATCCTGGAGGCCCTGGGGTCGGTACTCACCAGCACGATCGACCGGGAAGAGGAGCGGTTTTACATCACCACCAACGGCTTTTGCCTGTTCCTGGCCGCACTGCTGGAAGTCGACCGGCTCCACAGCCGCGGCGCTCGCCGACCGGAGGCCCATTGAGCGGTATTAGCGGGACGGCGCAAGCCGTCCGGTGAGCCACGCGGGTCAATCCTCGCTCACCGGACGGCTTGCGCCGTGCCGCTAACCGCGGGAAAACACCTCGACGACATGCCCGTCCGGGTCGAACCAAAAGGACTGCACGCAGCCATCTGGCCGCAGGCTGGGGCCGCCACGGAGTGTCACGCCGGCGGCGAGCATCGACTCCATCGCCACCTTGCAGTCCGCGACTTCAAAGGCGAAATGGAATGTCCCGCCGGGTGTGGCATTGGCGGGCGGCGCGGGGAACCCCGCCGCCGCCGAGCGTTCATGCTGCTCGATCAAGTGGACCTGCTGGTTCCCGAGCTGAAACCACATGCCCGGGAACCGGAACTGCGGCCGCTCCACCTGCTTCATCCCCAGGATGTCGACGTAGAAATGCCGGCTGCGCTCCAGGCTGGCCACGACCAGGGTAACGTGATCCAGCGAAAAAACACCGACGGGCAACGAGGGATCAGCCATGGAATCGCTTTTCTGAAGCAGAGCGGAATTCAACCGCCTCATCCTGATTGGTCGGCGCGGGAAATTCAAACCCGCATGCGGTCAGACGCGATGTCGTGCGACCCGCTTCCCCATTTGAAAAGCTGGTTCTGACAGGATGAAAGAGGATCTGCTGGACTCGAATGCCGTTCAACATCCCATCCTTTTTATCCTCCCGCATCCTTTCCAATTCCATCGTGGCTCTGACATCTGCCGCACGCCCTCGAGAATGGCCAGCGATTCACTGCAACTGTTTGAGCACATTGACCATTTCAATGGCGGCCAAAGCCGCTTCGTGGCCCTTGTTTCCCACCTTGCCGCCGGCGCGGTCCAGTGCCTGCTCCATGGTCTCGCAGGTGAGCACGCCGAACAGCACCGGGATCCCACTGTCGAGGCTCGCCTTCAAAATGCCGGCGGCGACCTGGTGGTTGATGTACTCGTGATGCGTCGTCTGCCCCTGAATGACCGCACCCAGGCACAGGATGGCGGCATGCTGTTTCGCCTTCGCCAGCCGGTCGGCGATCAAGGGCAGCTCGAAGGAACCGGGGACCCACACGACCGTCACCTGCTCGTCGCGGGCACCATGCCGCCGCAGGGTTTCCAAGGCTCCTTCCAGCAGGCGGCGGGTCACCAGGTCGTTGAACCGCGAGACAACGATCGCAAAGCGTTCCGTCCCGGCGAGCAACTGTCCTTCAATCGTGGTCGGCATGGGTGGTCCATGAGAGTTTTCTGTGTGGCGACTTCAGGCTGTTACTGGAAAGAGCCACGGAGGAAACACGGAAAAATACGGATCTGTTGACACAAAATCCCATTTCATCCGTGTTTATTCTGTGTTCAATCCGTGGCTCATTCCAAGCAGAAGTTCACGGTGGTTTTGAACCTATTGGGATAATGAGTGCGGCAGTCATACTTCGGGGAGCGTGGCTCAAAACGGTGTGTCTTCGCCCACGACCGGCGGTCGGTCCTCTGCCTGGCCATCCCTGCCCGTTTCATCCATGTCCGGCTCGCTGGTGGCCTTTTTCCCGGGAGCCTTCTTCGTGGCCTTCTTGGCAGCGGCTTTCCTTGGAGCTTTTTTCGAGGCGGCCTTCTTGGTTTTCTTGGCGGCACTTGCCGCCCGTGGAGCGCGGCTGGAACGCTTCTTTTTTCCGCCCCCCTTGGCGATCCGGTCCGCCAGCAACTGCAGGGCCTCCGGAAGTTCAAGGTGTTCCGGGGCACGGTCCTTGGGCAGTGTGGCGTTGGTGTCGCCATGCTTCACATACGGCCCGTACTTTCCTGAAAACACCTGAATCGGCTGGCCGTCTTCGGGATGCACCCCCACGTCCCGCAGGGGGACCGCCGCCTGCCGCCCGCGGGCCTGTTTCAGCAGCTCGACCGCTTCTTCCAGCGTGATTTTCAGCACGTCCTGATCTTTGTTCAGCGACTTGTAGACGCCGGAATGCAGCACGTAGGGGCCGAAGCGGCCAATGCCCGCGTTGACCACCTTGGTGGTTTCCGGATGATGCCCCAGCCGCCGGGGCAGGCTCAGCAGCGCCAGCGATTCCTCCATCGTCACCACTTCGGGATCGACGTTTTTGGGGAGCGACACACGCTTCGGTTTGGGGTCGTCCTCCCCCCCCTTTTCTCCCACCTGCAGATAAGGACCAAATGGGCCGATGATCACGTAGACATTCAGCCCGCTTTCCGGGTGCGTCCCGATGGAGCGCGGCCCCATCTGCTTGAGCCTCAGCAGCCGCTCGGCCATCTCATCGGTGATGTCCGCCGGGGCGACATCCTCCGGCAGCGAGGCGGTGATCGTCTCCCCGTTGACTTCTTTTTCGAGATATGGCCCGAACTTGCCCACCCGGACCCGCGAAGTCAGCCCCTCTAAAATCAGCGTGCAGGCGGAGCGGGGATCGATCTGCTCTTCGTGTTGTTTGACCTGCTCGTCCAGCCCATCCTGGCCGGAATAAAACTGTGTCAGGTAAGGCAGCGACTGCGCGGTGCCGCCCGCGATGTCGTCCAGCGTCTGCTCCATGCCGGCGGTGAACTTTTCATCGACCAGCAGCGGGAAATGCTGTTCCAGCAATTGCGTCACGGCCATCCCCGTGAACGTGGGCCGCAACTGCTTGTTGACGTTGGCGACGTACCCCCGGTCGACAATGGTGCTGATGACCGACGCGTACGTGCTGGGACGGCCGATGCCATCGGCTTCCAGCGCCTTGATGAGCGTGGGTTCCGTGAACCGTGCCGGGGGCTGGGTGTCGTGCGAGAGTGCGATCAGGTCGTTGCAGCGAACCGTTTCTCCCTGCTTCAAGGCGGGGAGCGGGTTGTCCTTGTCGGCCATGGCTCCTTCAGGGTCGTCCGAGCCTTCGACATAGGCGCGAATAAAGCCGGGAAACTCGATTCGCTGCCCGCTTGTGCGGAACTCGGCGTCGTCCACCTGAATGGTCACGGTCTGCTTTTGCACGCGGGCTTCGGCCATCTGGGTGGCCATCGTCCGCATCCAGATCATGTGGTAAAGCTGCAGTTCGCGGCCAACCAGCCCCAGTTCTTCTCCGGTTTTCATGTCCGTGCCGGCGGGCCGGATCGCCTCGTGGGCCTCCTGGGCCCCTTTCGACTTGGTGGCGAACTGCCGGACCTCGGTGTGCAGAAAGGCCTCGCCGTAGCGGCTCTTCACGCAGTCCCGCGCCGCCTGGATCGCCTCCTGGGAGAGGGTCACCGAGTCGGTACGCATATAGGTGATGTGCCCGTTTTCGTACAACCGCTGAGCCACGGACATCGTGTCCCGCAGCGAGAGCCCCAGCTTGCGGCTGGCCTCCTGCTGGAGGGTGCTGGTGGTGAACGGTGGCGACGGGCGGCGGCGCTCTTCGCTGGTGTCGACCTGGGCGACAACCCACGGGGAGGTCTTGAGCCGCTCCAACACCTGCTGGGCCGTCACCTGGTCCAGCAAGAGCGCCCGCGCTCCGGCCTTCAATTGGCCGGTCGTTTCATCAAAATCCTTGCTGGTGGCGATCTTCTCGCCGCCCAGCGTGGAGAGCTTGGCCTCGAAGGGCTGGGCCGCGCCATTGGCCAGCTTGGCCTCCAAGTCCCAATATTGACCGCTGTGAAACGCCCGGCGTTCCCGTTCCCGCTGGACGATGAGGCGGACCGCGACCGATTGCACGCGTCCGGCCGACAGCTTCGGCTTGACCTTTTTCCACAACAGGGGGCTCAGCCGGTAGCCATACAGCCGGTCCAGCACCCGCCGGGCCTCCTGGGCGTTGACCAGGTTCTGGTCCAGCATCCGCGAGTTGTCGAGGGCGTCGAGAATTGCCTGTTTGGTGATTTCGGAAAACACCATTCTGCGGACGGGAACTTTGGGCTGCAGCACTTCCTGCAAGTGCCAGCCGATGCTCTCCCCCTCGCGGTCTTCGTCAGTCGCCAGAATGAGTTCGTCGGAATTCTTCAGGGCCGCCTTCAATTCCGAGACGAGCTTCTTCTTTTCCTTGGGGACTATATAGAGCGGAGCGAAATTCGCATCGACGTTGACGCCCAGTTTGGACCAGGCCTCCTGCTTCACTTCGGCGGGAATCTCGGTCGCGCTGGAGGGCAGGTCGCGCACATGCCCCATGCTCGCCATGACCTCATAATCCGAGCCCAGGTAGCTGTTGATTTTTTTGGCTTTCGCCGGCGACTCAACGATCACCAAACCCTTGAACCGCTTCTGAGCCACGCGGATCATCCTCTGCCGAAGGAAAAAACAGTGTCCGGGAGGCTCGTGAAGAACCTCTCGGACGGGAGTCGTTGTCTCGAAATTCTGCCCGGTTTTCGCGAGCCACCGTGGCTCACGGGTCAGTCGTTGGCCTTGTGTGGCAGGTGGTCCCCGCTACAATCGGCGCAGGTTGTGTAACTCAACTCTTGAGCGACTGTTGCGGCGGTGTGTCGCCGACAGCCTTGAACGGTTTCTGGTCTGGCTGACCGGTTCCGCTCGGGGTCAAACTTCAAAATCCTTAATTCATGCTTCCGTCATCTGTCAAGGGGCGGAAGGTTTGGTGCAGGCCATCCGGTCACCAAACAAACGAGGCAAAGTCATATGTCATCACCATTTGCCATCTTCCGCAAAAACTCAAAAGTGATGCTCGCGGGCGTCACGCTGGTGGCGATCCTGTCGTTCGTGTTCTTGCCCAGTGCCAACCAGAGCCAGCGTGGCCCATCGGAAAGCGGTGGCGATCCGGTGGCGAAGACCTCCGTGGGAACTGTGACTGAGGGTGAGTTGTCCAATCTGCGCTTTCAGCGGATTGCAGCCAACGCCATTGCGTTTGCTGCGGCTTCGAAGGGGGACCCGCAGCTTGCCATGCGCCTCCAGCTCGTCGGGATGATCAACAACCCACAGTTCACCGCACAGGTCATGCAGGAGGTTGAACCGTTCGGGCCTGTCCGTGGCCCCGGCTCCGACCGCGATCTGGTCGCCAGTTGGCTGCTGTCCAAGGAGGCGGAACGGCTGGGGGTGCGGGTAACGGATGCGCAGATCAACGAGTTCTTGATTCAGCGCAGCGCCGGCAAGATGCAGGATGAAGACTTCAAGACCGCCATCGCCAGCCAACGCATGGATGAGAAGGCGGCGTTTGATGTGCTGCGGACCCAGATGGAAGCCAAGCAGGTTCTCAACCTGTTGTTTCCCAACGACCAGATGTTCAGCTACGCAAACTATGGACCCGAACAGTTCTGGGAGTACTACCGCCGCCTGCACGAGCAGCGGAAATTCGAACTGGCCGAACTGAAGGTCGCGTCCTTCGTCAACAAGGTGGAAGACCCCAAAGAGGCCGACATTGTCGCGCTGTTTGAAGAGCGCAAGGCAAAGGCACCAGGTTTTGATGCGGAGACCTATCAGCCGGGTTTTCGGCAGCCGCTCCGTGCCAGCATGCAGTATGTCGCCTTGCAGGCCGACGAGGTTCGCAAGCAGGTGCTCAAGGACAAGCCGGTGACGGATGCCGAGGTCGAATCTTACTACAAAGAACACCGCGCCGAATTCAAGATCCCCAAGACGCTTCCAAATCTGGGTGATGCGCCGGATGTTCCCGGCGCTCCGGCGAATCCCGACACGCCGCTCGACCCGGAATTCTCCAAAGAACCTGGCGCACCCAAGAAGCCGGAAGACAAACCCGCGCCGAAGCCCGAGGATAAGCCCGAGGCGAAGCCGGAGGATAAACCCGAGGCGAAGCCGGAAGACAAACCCGCGCCGAAGCCCGAGGATAAACCCGAGGCGAAGCCGGAGGATAAACCCGAGGCGAAGCCGGAAGACAAACCCGAGGCGAAGCCGGAAGGCAAACCCGAGGCGAAGCCGGAAGGCAAACCCGAGGCGAAGCCAGAAGACAAACCCGAGGCGAAGCCAGAAGAGAAGAAGGCTGACGGAACCGGTTGCGATGACCCGCCGGCTAAAACGGAAGAGAAGCCTGCCGAGGCCAAGCCAGCGGAGGCCAAGCCGGCTGAGCAGCCAGCGGCGGAAAAACCCGCTGAGTCAAAACCGGCAGCAGAGACACCGCCTGAAGCCAAACCCGCCGATACAAAACCTGCGGAAGCCAAACCTGCGGAAGCCAAGCCTGCGGCCGGCCCTGAGGAGCCTGCCAAACAGGGATCCGCCAAGATGGAAGGTCCAGCGGCTGGACCGGTCATTATTCCCGACGTTTTCAAGCCTCTCGACGATGAACTGAAGGACGTGATCCGCGACCGGTTGAAGGAGCAGCGGTTCCAGGACGCGATCAAGGCTCTGGAAACGAAGACCTTCAACGCGAATAACAAGCTGGGTAAAGCCCTGACCAAGAAGTTCGATCCACTCCATATCAAGCCGGAACAGCGCGCGGCGTTGGTCGAAGAGGCGAAGCAGGCGATGCAGTCCCATGCCAAGAAGCCGCTGACCATCTACGGTGAAACGGGACTGGTCTCGTTCACGGATTTCATCAAGCTTCCAGGCATCGTCACCACCAGTTCCCTGAGGGAAGAGGAATTGGTGAAGGTCTTCACAAATGAGCTTCTGGTCAGCCCGGGCAAATGGGAAGACGAAAACGGCAACCGCTATGTCTTTTGGACGACAGAGATCGTCGAGGAGCATGTTCCCAAGCTGGACGACCCGGGAATTCGCGAGGAGGTGGTGAAGGCTTGGAAACTTCGGGAGGCCGTGAAGCTGGCGGAGGCCCGGGCGGCAGAGCTGGCGAAAAAGGCTGAAGCCGCCAAGAAGCCTCTGGCGGATGTGCTGGCCTCGGAGACTGTCACTGGCGACCCGAAAGGACAGAAAATCAGCGTCATCACCACGCCGCTGATGACCTGGGTGGAACAGTCTGCCGTGCCCGAAATGGGCAACACCATGCAGCGGTCGATGTCTGTCTCGACCAAAGCGATCGCCATGCCGCAGTACGAGTTCATGCACCAGATCTTCGACCAAATTCCCGTCGGCAGCGCGGATGTGGCGCTCAACCCCACGATGGAAGGGATCACCGTTTATGTGGCCAAGGTCGTGACCAGCGTCCCTGCCAGTCAGGACGCGTTCCTGATTTCGGAGCCGTTCGGCCCACGGGCCGACGTGGCTGAGGTCGCACGCTTCGACCACCAGCGGGTCTCCAGCCGATTCTGGAGAACGCTGGAAGAGAAGTATGACGTCAAATGGGAAGAGCAGAAGCGAAGCAGCGACGACTGACCCACGCCGGGAACACAGCCAAAGCCACGGCCCGGAACAGATGTTCCGGGCCGTTTTTCGTTTCCAAGGAGTCTTTTGCCGACGCCGCATGGAGCCGATTGAAGCGGGCGGACTTCCATTTCCGTTGCTGGTCTGCAGGGACTTCCTTGCCGTTGGCTCCGTTGGCATAGATGTATGTTTTGTAATAAACCCACAATTGACCAGCGCCCTTCCGACCGATAAGTTGCATTTCAATACACATCAGTGGTTCTCGCTTTGGAATTCTTTCAGGGCTGGCTGATGACTAATGGGTGAAGAATCAGAACTTCAAGACTGAATTGAAGATACGGCAAATGGGCAGTTTATTGCCGTCTCAGTCTGAAGTGGACTTTCAATCCGGTTCACTCCATTGCAAGCACTTGTGGGCCACTTCTTGGTCTTTGTCGGCATTGGTCGCTGAAGAATCAATCTCCAGGGCCATGTTGTTTGGCTCGTCCCGCCACACCAGGTATTCACATGTACGTCCCCAAGTTCGCAGAGTTCGTCCGCAGCCTTCTCGCCAGCCAACCCGCCCGGTCGCGTCGGAGGTTGGCACAGACCGCACCTGTCTGTGGCATTGAGCGCCTCGAACAGCGCGCCGTGCTGTCGGTCAGTGCCGCGAGCATCGACTCGATCACTTCGGCGGCAGACATCGACGGCGTTGCGGGCGATGAACACGTGAAGGTGATTCAGGGCTCGAATACGCCGGTCGTCATCAATTTTTCGTACTCCGCGACAAAAGCGGTCACGGTCACCGGAACCATTGCGAACAACCCGGCCGCGGATGTCGTCGGCACTGTAAGCGGTGCGTCTGGAACGGGAAAAACGGGATCCATCAGTCTCAATGTCTCCACGCTCAGCGCGGGCAATCATACAGTCCGGCTTGTCGTTGACGACGCCGACCCGGGGCAAAGGCAGGATAATGATCCCAACGCCGTCGAAATTTACGCCACGATCACAGTGAGCCTGAATGTCAACGCGGGCAACAGAGTGTATACCGGGGCCGCCTATGCTGGTCCGGTCAATGTCCAAGTCAGCCCAAACCAGGCGAGCGGGCTTGGAACCATCGCCCTGACCTATTATTCGTCGTCCGATTTGATCAATCCCCTGCCGGGTCCCCCGACGAACGTGGGGAACTACCGGGTCGTTGCCCGCTACACATCTTCAGATCCCAGCCAGTATACGAATGCCGAAGGGTTCAAGGATTTCGCCATCACCAAGGCGAATGCCGTGGTCACGGTGAACGGTTACAGCGGCACCTATGATGCCGCCGCGCACGGCGCAACTGGTTCTGTCACCGGCGTGGATGCGGGCGGCGCGGCACTGGGCAGCAGCCTCGACCTCGGAGCGAGCTTCACCAATGTTCCCGGCGGGACAGCCCACTGGGTATTTAGCGGCGGGACGAACTACAACGACCAGTCCGGCGACGTGAATATCGTGATCGCCAAGGCGAATGCCGTGGTCACGGTGAACGGTTACAGCGGCACCTATGATGCCGCCGCGCACGGCGCGACCGGATCGGTCAGCGGCGTGGATGCGGGCGGTGCCGCAGCGGGCAGCAGCCTCGACCTCGGAGCGAGCTTCACTAATGTTCCCGGCGGGACGGCCCACTGGGTGTTTAGCGGCGGGACGAACTACAACGACCAGTCCGGCGACGTGAATATCGTGATCGCCAAGGCGAATGCCGTGGTCACGGTGAACGGTTACAGCGGCACCTATGATGCCGCCGCGCACGGCGCGACCGGATCGGTCAGCGGCGTGGATGCGGGCGGTGCCGCAGCGGGCAGCAGCCTCGACCTCGGAGCGAGCTTCAC
>JAKFUF010000130.1:17744-33805 GCA_021732845.1 Planctomycetaceae bacterium
GGCGACGTGAATATCGAGATCGCCAAGGCGAATGCCGTGGTCACGGTGAACGGTTACAGCGGCACCTATGATGCCGCCGCGCACGGCGCGACCGGATCGGTCAGCGGCGTGGATGCGGGCGGTGCCGCTTTGGGCAGCAGCCTCGACCTCGGAGCGAGCTTCACCAATGTTCCCGGCGGGACAGCCCACTGGGTGTTCAGCGGTGGAACGAACTACAACGACCAGTCCGGCGACGTGAATATCGTGATCGCCAAGGCGAATGCCGTGGTCACGGTGAACGGTTACAGCGGCACCTATGATGCCGCCGCGCACGGTGCGACCGGATCGGTCAGCGGCGTGGATGCGGGCGGTGCCGCTTTGGGCAGCAGCCTCGACCTCGGAGCGAGCTTCACCAATGTTCCCGGCGGGACAGCCCACTGGGTGTTCAGCGGCGGGACGAACTACAACGACCAATCGGGCACAGTAGCG
Organism: Planctomycetaceae bacterium; assembly: GCA_021732845.1. Classification (GTDB taxonomy): domain Bacteria; phylum Planctomycetota; class Planctomycetia; order Planctomycetales; family Planctomycetaceae; genus JAKFUF01. Next base: position 18,213 of record JAKFUF010000130.1, read on the forward strand.
ATCCTCATCACCGCCAAGGCGCTCGCCCTCGACTCGGCGACAACTCAAAACGCCCTCAACATCGCCAAGGACGGCAACATCTCGTTCCGGATCGACATTCGGGAGAGCGGCATCGTCGATGCGCAGAGTGTGGCTTCGCTGTTCAATGGCGCACTGTTCAGCCTGACGGTTGGCGGCCGCCGCTACAGTGTCCAGGCGGAAGCCACCGTCCTGAACGGGATCATCAATGTCAATTTCCGCATGAGCGCGGAACTGAAGTCGATCTTGGCGGCAAGCACCACCGCCACCAACGCCAGCAGCGCACCGACCGTGGGACTGACGCTCGATGCGACGTCGATTGGTGGGAACTACACCATCGCCGCCATCGTCAACACTCGGCTGTTTAACTCGACCAAGTAGGTCTGCTTGAGGCCCTTCCGCTCCCGCTCCTGGGGGCGGAAGGAGCCCTTCTTCATCCGAGGATAATCCCAGGCCGGCGGGTTCAATGTGGTGCAGTCCGCTGGGGGCAAATGTCCGAGCACGGTCTGTGCGATGGCGCCTCACTCTGGCCGAGTGTCTGCCGATCTCAGGCCAAGCTGCAGCCGATGAGCCGCCGTGGACGTTCCTGTTGGAGACCGCGATTCTCAACATTCCGGCGCTGTCGAATGAGAGAAATCACTCCACCAGCCACGATCTGCCGCAATCGGATCGATCCCTCACGGAAGCGTCGGAAATTTCACCAAAAAGTAAAGTCAACGGCGTTCCGGCCCGAAACCGATGTTGATGACAAACCGTTCGATTCACGGTCGTTCGAAAAAATCCCGGGTCTCCCGTTCGCAAGATTCGTGCCGGTCATTTAGAATGCGCCGCGCATGACGGCTGACGGGGTTCAACGCGGTCCGGACCGAACGATTCGTTCTTCAAACCCTCCATTTCACGTCCCTCTCGAGATTTCTTATGTTGACGGCAGGCCAGATTCAGGAACTGTTGGGCGCAGACGCGAAAACTCTGCTGGACTACAAGTGCCCGGGCATCCCCACGGACACGCTCACGCACCCTGGTCCGGACTACCTCGACAAGGTGTTCATCCCCAGTGACCGCAGTCCCCGCGTTCTGAGCAATCTGCAGCGCGTCTTCGGGACCGGTCGGCTGGCCAACACCGGCTACGTCTCAATTCTGCCGGTCGACCAGGGGATCGAACACGCCGCCGGGGCTTCGTTCGCCAAGAATCCGATCTACTTCGACGCCGAAAACATCATCAAGCTGGCGATCGAAGGCGGCTGCAACGCCGTGGCTTCGACCTTCGGCGTGCTTGGAATCTGTGCCCGCAAATACGCCCACAAGATTCCGTTCTGCGTGAAGATCAACCACAACGAACTGCTGACCTACCCAAACAAGCATGACCAGATCATGTTCGGCAAGGTCAAGCAGGCGTACGAAATGGGTGCCGCCACGATCGGTGCCACGATTTATTTCGGCTCGGAAGAATCCAGCCGGCAAATCGTGGAAGTCGCCCAGGCGTTCGCCTGTGCCCACGAACTGGGGCTGGGCACCATCCTGTGGTGCTACACCCGTAACGAGGCCTTCAAGACGGCCGAGAAGGACTACCACGTCTCGGCTGACCTGACCGGCCAGGCCAACCACCTCGGCGTGACGATTCAAGCCGACATCATCAAGCAGAAGCTGCCCGAGAACAACGGTGGCTACAACGCCCTGAAGTTCGGCAAGACTGACAAGCTGGTCTACGACAAGCTGACCACCGACAACCCGATCGACCTGTGCCGCTACCAGGTGGCCAACTGCTACATGGGCCGCATCGGCCTGATCAACTCCGGCGGGGCCTCAGGCGCGAACGACTTCTCCGAAGCCGTCCGAACCGCGGTCATCAACAAGCGGGCCGGCGGCATGGGCCTGATCAGCGGCCGCAAGGCATTCCAGCGGCCAATGGCCGAGGGTGCCAAATTGCTGAACAACATTCAGGACGTGTACCTGAACAAGGAAATCACCATCGCCTGAGTGTCCCACGATCACGCCTTCCGGGCCTGCCTTGTGCAGGCCCGGTTCGTTTGGCCGGGGATCAACCCGCGGTGGCTCACCGGACGGCTTGCGCCGTGCCGCTTCCATATTGGCGGTACGGCGGTCTTGGATTTCTCTGGCGTTCCCGACGGTGGACTGCGATAATCGATCGCATCAACAAGCGTTGACCCACCTGATCCAAGGGAAAGCCCGGGAAGCAGCGAAACCCGGTGCCTTCTCTCTCGCCACAATCCAGTCGGAGGAACCGACGTTGTCTCTTCAACGAACGTCTCCCGTCGCGCTCTTCGTCGCCTGCTGTCTGCTGGCCGGCTCCTTCGCTCACGGCTCGATCGCGCAGGCTGGCGATTACCAAATCCGCCCCGCCCGCGTGGAACTGAAAGGCAATTTCGCGCAGGCCCAGCTCCTGGTCACGGGGCTGGACACCACTGGCGCGGTCGCCGAGCGGTCCGACGATTTTACGGGAAAAGCGACTTACGCGGTCGGCGATGCGAACATCGTGACGGTCTCCCCCACGGGGCGCTTGCTGGCGGTGGCCAATGGGACCACGACGGTGACCGTGACGGTGGATGGTGTCGCCAAGCCGGTGGAAGTGGTGGTGTCTGGTGTCGAAGCCACCCCCGTCATCGGCTTCGATGAGCAGGTGCTGCCGGTCATCGCCAAGTTGGGCTGCAATTCGGGAGCGTGTCACGCCAGCCAGCATGGCAAGGGCGGGTTCACGCTGTCAGTGTTTGGTTTCGACCCATCCGCCGACCATGCCATGCTCGTCCGCGACCGGCAACAGCGGCGGATCAATTTCAACAAGCCGGAAGACAGTTTGTTTCTGATGAAGCCGACATTGGCTGTGCCCCATGGCGGCGGGAAGCGGCTCGATGCCAAGTCGCCGGAGTACGAAGTCCTCAAGGCGTGGGTCGCGGGAAAAGCTCCCGCGCCCCGAAAAGAGGCTCCGAAGGTCACGTCGATCAGTGTGCTGCCAGTGCGCCGCGTGGGCGAAGTCGGCATGACGCAGCAGTTGCAGCTCATCGCCCACTACAGCGACAACGTCGAGCGGGATGTCACCGCCTGGGCCCGTTTCGACAGCATGGACGACGGCATGGTCAACGTCACGCCCCAGGGGGTGTTCACCACGATCGGCAAAGGGCAGGCCCCGGTCATGGTGCGCTACGACGGACAGGCCGAAATCTCGATGGTGGTCGTGCCCTATGGCACCAATGCCGACCTGGTGACGTGGGTCAACCACAACCTGGTGGACGAACTGGCGGCGGTGAAGTTCCGCGAGCTGGGGATCACGCCTTCGCCCTTGTGTGACGACGCGACGTTTCTTCGGCGGGCGTTCTTGGACGCCATCGGCACACTGCCGACGGTGGCCGAAGCCACGGCTTTCATTGACTCCACCGATCCCGACAAGCGCACGAAACTGATCGACCGGCTGCTGGGGCTCACGGGCGATCCGGCGCAGGACATTTACAACGACAAATACGCGGCCCTCTGGACCCTCAAATGGGCGGATCTGATTCGTAACAGCAGTGACAACGTGGGCGATCAGGGGATGTGGTCGCTGTACAACTGGATGCGGGAGTCGTTCCGCACCAACAAGCCATTCGATGAATTCGTGCGTGAGCTGGTCACCGCGAAGGGCTCGCTGTTCTCCAACGGACCCGCCAACTACTTCCGCATCGCCAAAGATCCGTCCGAGCTGGCGGAAGCCACGTCGCAACTGTTTCTTGGCGTGCGGCTGGGGTGTGCCAAGTGCCACCATCACCCGTTCGAGAAGTACAGCCAAGCCGACTACTACGGCTTCGCCGCGTTCTTCGCCCGCGTGGGCAACAAAGGCAGTTCCGAGTTTGGCATCTTCGGCGGCGAGAACATCGTCGTGGTCCGCTCCGGCGGCGACGTGCGGCATCCCCGCACCGGCGAAATCATGAAGCCCACGCCGCTGGATGGCGCACCGGTGGACGACCCGCTCGACCGGCGGCTCCCCCTCGCCAAGTGGCTCACCTCCACCGACAACGAGGCGTTTTCGCGAAACATCGTCAACCGCTACATGGCGTTCCTTCTCGGCCGTGGCTTGGTCGACCCGGTGGACGACATGCGGGCCACCAATCCGCCCACGAACGTCGAACTGATGAACGCCCTGTCGCGCGAGGTCCGCTCCAGCGGATTCAACCTCAAGCACCTGATGCGGCTCATCATGCAGTCGCGGCTGTATCAGCTCGATTCTCAGCCACTGCCCGGCAATGCGAGCGACTCGCGGTTCTACAGCCATTTCCTTGTGAAGCGGCTGGCGGCCGAACCGCTGCTGGACGCCATCGACGACACCACCGCGTCGCCCACGAAGTATCCCAACCTGCCCCTGGGAACGCGGGCGATCGAACTGCCGGACACGGACTACAACAACTACTTCCTGATGACGTTCGGCAAGCCCAAACGGACCAGCGTGTGCGACTGCGACCGCGTCCGTGACGAGAACCTGAGCCAGGCGCTGCACACGCTCAACGGCGACATCGTGGCCGGCAAGATCGCGGATGCGAAGGGGCGGATTGCCACGTTGCTTGCCGCAAAGAAGTCGCACGAAGAGATCGTCACGGAATTGTATCTGAGCACCCTGTCGCGCCGCCCGTCGCCGGCGGAGCTGGCCGCCACAAGCGAGTTCCTGGCGGAAAGCAGCACGCCGCAGGAATGTTATCAGGATCTCTTGTGGGCGCTGCTGAACTCGAAGCAGTTCTTGTTCGTGCGGTGAGGATCTACGTGAAGCCACGCGGCGACAACCCTGACCGCTCACCGGTCATCGAGCTTCGCTGCACGGGTGGCCGTGTGAACGGGTATGATGTCGCAGTCCAATTTTCATCCTGCATGGCGGCATCTGCATGGCTGACACATCACAACTCGCGGCCCGGTTCACGCCGAAAGATCTCAAAAATCTTCCGAACACGCGGCAGATGAGCGCCGCCCGGTTTACGCCCTGTGGCAAGTACCTGATCGCCGCCGGGCAGGATGCCCTGCTGCATCGCTGGGATGCCCAGGGTGATGCGTTCACGGAGTTGCCGCCCTTGGCCGGCCACAATGGCTGGATTCAGGATGTGGTGTTTGAAGCCACGGGCGCGATGATTTCCGCCGACAGTTGGGGCGGGCTGCGGTGTGCTCCCTATGCAGGTGACGCTGTCGAACTTCTCTGGTCAAACCCCGTGGCTCACGACGGCTGGATCCGCAGCCTGACCATCAGCCCCGACGGGACACTGGTTGCCACCGGCGGGACGGATGGGCATGTGCGGCTCTGGTCGCGGACTGACGGCAGTCGACGGTTCGATGCCCAGCATGCCGACCCGGTGTTCAGCGTGGCCTTTCATCCGAATGGCAAGTCGCTCGTCTCGGGCGACCTCAAAGGCAATGTTCATCAATGGGATCTTTCCGCGGTCACTGCCGCTGGTCCCATGCCCGAACCGGGTGGCGTGGCTCCGCAGCCGGCCCGCACCCTGTCCGCCGCTCCGCTGTATGCGCTGAACCGCCTGCAGGATGTTGGCGGTGCCCGCGTGCTGGCCTTCAATGCCGACGGCACGAAGCTGGCGTGCGGTGGCACAAAGCCCAGCGTGGGCGGCAATGTGCAGGGCCTGCCGACCGTCCTTGTTTTTGACTGGGCCAGCGGAACTGCCGAGAACACCCTGGAGCTTGGCGATGGCGGGGACGTGTACATCACAGATCTGCGGTACCATGCCGAGGGATTTCTGATGGCGACGGTCAGCGGCAACCCTGGCGTCGGCAAACTGGTGTTTCGTCATCCAGAGGACAAACAGGCATTTTTTGAGACAAAGAAGATGCCCAATTGCCACTCGCTGAGCCTCCATCCCCAGGGCAACCGGCTGGCGGTCGTGGCCACGAATGCCAACAGCAATGGCAATGGGCGGGTCAAGGGCAACGCGGGCGATTATCCCGGCAACTGGTCGCCGATTTTTGTGTTGCAACTGGGGTGAACCAGCGCGTTCACGTCAGCGCCGGCAACGGACCGTCGCCGCAGTAGTTCGAATTGCCGAACCGCTCAATCCGGTGGCCAAACCCATGCGCCAACGACAGCAGCAGCCGGTTGTGCGGCAGGTCGGAGTAGCGGAGTGAGCGGCCCATTTTAAAATCGAGCCCGCCGCCGACCAGCACCCAGGGAATGTTGTCGAGCGTGTGGGAGTTCCCTTGGCCGAGTTCGTTCGTCCAGACAATGAGCGTGTTGTCGAGCAGGCTTCCCGGGCCGCCGGGTTCCGGAGTGTCCGACAGCCGCTGGGCCAGGTAGGCCAGTTGCTCGCAGTACCAGCGGTCAACCTGTGTGAGTTGCTTCTGGGTTTCGAGGTCCGAGTCCGGCTTGTGCGACAGGTCGTGATGCCGGCCCGCGACATTGATCCACGGCATCGTCGCGTCACTGGTCGAGTGGTTGTACTGCAGCGTGGCGATGCGGCTGAAGTCCGCGATAAAACTGTTGACCAGCAGATCAATCTGCATCTTGCTGAGCTGCGGCATGTTCTCAAGGCTGTCCTTCACGCCTGGTGTGAGGACCGGAACCGATTTTGCCGCCTCTTCGACCTTGGCCGCCTTCAACTCCAGTTCAAACTCCCGGACGAACGTCGCATGCTCTTCCAGCACCCGGCGGTCGTTCGCACTGACCATGCTCTCGAGCTTGTCGAAGTCCTCTTTGAGACCGTCCAGAATGCTCTTCAGGCTTTGCTGGTGCTTGGTGTTGGAATACAGCCGGGTCAGCATCTGGTACGGGCTGTTGATGGGCGTTACCGGTTTGTTGGGGCCGGAATAGACCATCCGCGTCCAGGTGTCGGCCCGTTCGGGCACACCCACGCCAAACTCCAGCGAACCGAACCGCGTCCGGGTCTCGGGTGATTTCTGGAGATACCCCTTGAGTTCCTGATCGATCGACAGGCCCCGCGACCAACCGGCGGGATGCTCGGTGCAGCCCCCCAGAATGTTGCCGGGGAACAGTTCGACGCCCGTCAGCAGGCAGCCGATTCCGCGCATGTGGCTGTCGCCGTCGCCGCGGACCTTGTCGCCCACACCCTTCAGGAACAGCGTCCGGTTCTTGAACGGCTCCAGTGGCTGGCAGCTCTCCTTCAAGGCAAACTTGTCGCCTACTTCGTCCGGCCAGAACGTACCGGGCACGACGCCGTTCGGGCTGAACAGCACGACCAGCCGCTGTTTCCGCCGCTGCTCATCGGCGAAACCGAGGCTCGGCAGGTTCAATACGAAAGGCACTGCCGCCGCACTGATGCCCAGGTGACGGAGGAACTCGCGACGGCTGTGGGAGGGATGCATCGGAATCCTCACTTGTCAGGCTGGTCTGAAGCCTGGTTACGGTCATCGGAAGCCGCGGCGATCCCGATTTCCATCAGCAGGTGGCGCATGTTGAAATTCGATTCGGCAAACGACTTCTTCAGACGCAGGGACACCTCCCCGCCATAGGCCCGGATGGGCTGCTGAACCGCAAAGTGGAACATTTTATCGACAAAAGCGGAATGGGCTTCTTCGCTCTTGGCGAGATAGTTCGCCAGTTCACGCGGCCCGTTGAATCCGACCTTGCTGCCGGATCGAGCCACATACTCGCCGGTGGAGTCGACCGGCTTTTCCCCTTCCTTCATCCGAAACCGGCCGATGGCATCAAAGTTTTCCAGCGTGAACCCCAGCGGATTGATCAGGGCATGACAGGTCTGACACGACACATCCCGCGTTTGCAGACTGACCCGCTCGCGCGTGCTCAGGTCCGGGTGCAGGTCGGGAGGCAGTGGCACAAACGCGTCCGGCGGCGGCAGCAAAGCGCGTCCCAGCACGCCCCGGGCCACAAACACGCCCCGCCGAATTGGAGACGTCGTCGTGGCATCCGCGAACACCGACATCAAATACGGGTGCATGAGAATTCCCGCCCGCGAGGTTCCCTCCTGCGACACCTGTTGAAACGGCGCGTCCGCGGGCAGGTCGCCCCCATAGAGCTTCGACAACGTCCCGTTGAAATACAGCTTCTTCGAGAGAAACAGGCGGCGAAAATCGCAGGGCTCGCTGGCGATCAGATCGTCCAGAAACAGCTCCAGTGACATCCGCAGGTCGCTGGCCACCGCCGCGCTGAAATCGGGAAACTGCTCGGCCGACTTGTTCAAATCGCGAATCTGGTCGAGCTTCATCCATTGCAGCAGGAACTCCCGCAGCTTGAACCGAAACCGCGGGTCGTGGCTCATCCGTTCCGCCTGCTGGGCGATCTGGTCGCGGGTTAGGAGTTGGCCTCCGGCGGCCGCCGCCTGCAACATGGCGTCTGGCGGTGCATCCCATAATGCGAACGACAGCCGCGTTGCCGCCCGATAGCCAAATTTGTTCTGGGCACCAACGCCGTGATACAGAAACCGCGGCGACTTCAGCACCATGAGCACCACCTTTTGCACCGCCGTTTCCGGGTCGGTGCCGCCCTCAAACTGCCGGTCGATGTACCGCTCGCGTTGAGCCACGGTGAGCGGCCCGCGGAAGGCCCGCTCGGCAAACTGGACGCAGAACTCCCGCAGCCGCTTCTCGTAGTCCGGTCCCGGTTGCGCGCCACCGGTCAGGTCATGGAGGCGGAGAAGCACATAGTCAGCGACTTCCAGGGCGGCATTGGTGGTCGCCTGATCCCATTCGCGCGAGATGGCACTGCCGCACTCAAAGCCAGTGCTGCGATCGTCGGGGGGAAAGGTCGTTTCCACGACATACGATTCAGGCCAATGATGCGGCGCGAGGTATTCCGCCGGAACGACCTGTTCGTTGCGGCCGGGAGGGACCCAGCAGAGGCTGATCGCCGCCGGCTTGATCGGCTCCTTGGCCTTCTCTTCGGCCGATTTTGACACTCCCTGCCCGCTCTTCGTGAAGTTCAGCGAGAGGGGATAGCGCCGGCCGCCCAACAGGCGGACCGTGCGGCGGTATTCCTTCACGTCGCCCGACTTCACCCAGCCGTCGATCAACGGCTGCACGCGGTCGTTGACCCACAGGCTGACGCTGTTCTCGGAGCGGATGACGAATTCATACTCGCCCGTCAGCGGCGCGAGCACTGAGCCACGCCACATCATGGAGAATTCGCGGGGGGCAATCTTCTCCGGATCGGGACTTGAGGTCCCGAAATCGAAGCGAATTTCAGGGTCGATCCGCGTCATCGCGTGCTTGCCGTCGCCGTTCGGCTCGACCTTGTTGTAGCTCCCCTCCAAGCCACGTTGATCGTCGGTTTTGCCGGTTCCACCGCGGAAACTCGTCATCAAATCAGCGATGGCATTCCGATACTGCCGCGTCGTGAGATGGTTCAGCGTCATCGGCGGCGTGGCCTGTTGTTGGGCCGCCGCCGAATAGAACTTCTGGTAGATGTAGGCCGCCACCTGTTGGGCGTCCTTCTCCGTACACTTCTGCTTCGCGTCCGGCGGCATCGACTTGGCGATAAACGCCGCCAGTTCCGTCTGGGATCGCTCGCCCGTCAGTGGCTCAGGATAAGCAACCGGCGTGCCTTCGCCCTCCTGGCCGTGACATTTCGCGCATCGCTGCCGGTAGATCTGCTCACCCGTGGCTGGCGCATCTTCAGCAAACAGTCCGGCGGGACCAGACCCCTGCAGCGCACACGCGACGATCAGCGACGAGCAACCGACCGACGCCTTTCGCGCTGCAACGATCCACCAGTCTTGCACAGAAAGGTGAAATCGCCTCATCGACATTTCTCCCGACCATCGGCCACGCCACGGCGTTTGCCACAGGTGTCAGTCTCGCAGGTCCTCACCGCAGCGGGGCCATCAGGACGCGGTAGTCGGTGAAGATCCGCAGTTGGTCTTCCAGCTTGTAATCGTCGATGCGTTCGCCTTTTTCCGATTCCACGATGTCGAGCGGTTCACGCGTGGCAACGGCCAGTTCGGCTGCCGAGGGTCGCAGGATCCGCAGTTCCGTCGTGTCCAAAGGCGGCAGCCACACTCCGCTTGAGTCGCCATTGGTTCCGACATGGATCGGCACCTGTTCCAGACTGCGAAACGTGGCCGCGTCGAGCGGCGTGGGGGAGATTCCGGCGATGATCAACTCGCAGGAAGGAACCCTGCCGCCCAGGCGGTGCCAGTTCTGCAGGTCCCCCTGAGTGGGAAGCGGCGGGTCATACAGCTCCGTCACAGGTTGCTGATCATCCAGAGATTTCGGATAGAACCGCTTCAACTGCCCCGTGCCGTTGGCCCAATACACGTACAGGTAAGAGGGGGTCGCCAGCCGTACATGGATCTGCACCCTGTCGTTGGCGTGCAGCGGTACTCGGGCGGGAGTGAGGATCTTCCAGCCTCGTTTAAGTTCCGCCGGTTGATAGACCAGTTCCAGTTCCACGGGCTCCAAAAGTGGTGCGGGAGGAGGCGGCACAAGCGGTGGGGGATTGGGAGCGGGTGTATGAACGGGAAAAGGTGGTATAACAACGGTCGACGGGTTGATCATCGGCCAGACGAAGGCCATGCAACCCAGGGTAACCGCCAGCGTCACGGACCAGCCAAACACCGCGAGAGTGACCCCCGCCGTGCGTTTCGCTGGAGCCGTTACGGGTGCTGTAGAAATAACCGGTGCAGCCGTCCGGTTACGGAGTTTCACCCGGTTAACGCTCGCCACCCGCTGAGGTGGAGCCTGAACGACGGAGCTTTCCGGCGCAAGTGTCGCGTAGGCAGTTGCGTCTGCCAGCTTTGCCGCCGGGGCGGGCATCGGAGCCACGTCCCAGGTCCGCAGGGCCTCCGCCAGTTCTTCCGCCGAACTGAAGCGATGCTCCGGCAGTTTCTCCAGGGTCTTCATGCAGATGTCGCACAGCGCGGCGGGCAGTTCGGCCCGGTGGTCGCGGGGCCGCACGGGCAACCGCGTCAGCACACCAGAGAGGACCGCCGTCACATGCGAACCGGTGAACGGCGCATGTCCGGTGAGCAGTTCATAGAGGGTCGCGCCCAGGCTGTAGATGTCTCCGACCGGCCCCACCATTTCTCCCCGCACCTGCTCGGGAGACATATAGGCGGGGGTGCCCATGATGTCCCCCGCCACGGTGAGCGGCGCGTCGCCGGAATGGTCGCGGCGGGCGAGTCCAAAATCCATGATCACCGCCTGCCCATGCGGATCGAGCATGATGTTGGCCGGCTTCAGATCCCGGTGGACGATGCCCGCGCGATGCGCCACATGCAGCGCCATGGCCACCTGCTGCATGATCGCCGCCGCGCGGTCTGGCGGCAGCGGGCCGGCTTCACGCAGCGTCTGCGAGAGTGTCTGGCCTTCGATATAGGCCAGCGCCAGGTAATGCACCCCCTCGATTTGCCCCACGTCGTACACCGGGCAGATGCCCGGGTGGCGCAGGTTGCTGGCGGCCTGGGCCTCACGATAGAACCGCTGCACGATGCTGCTGTTGGGCTCGGTTCCGGTCTTGGGGATTTTAAGCGCGATGTGCCGGTCCAACTGCGGATCATGCGCCAGATAGACGGCTCCCATCCCGCCTTTTCCGAGCATCCGGAGAATGCGAAACCGCCCAAAATGCTCTTCGGAATGCAGGATTCGTTCGGTGAACTGATGTCCAACCGACGTGGGATGACCCTGCTGGTTCATGGTCAGCATGTCGGACGGCACCTGCGACATCGTGGCCGATTCGCGCGATTCCTCGATCCGCACGACAGGCACGGCCGGCATGTGGGTCTCATCCGCGCGGCACGAGACCGAGTCGGGAGCCGGGACCGCCGCCACCGCCCGCTGGACCAGATCGGAGTCCTGTGGCCAGGCGTTCAAGTACTCTTCGACCCGTGGCTGCTTTCCCCGGCGGCGGCGGTACTCAACATCCAACTGGATCAGCGAATACAGCAGTTCTTCCCGCTCGGGTCCCACCGAGGTCCGCACGAACATGGTCGGATCAGGTTCCTCACCCTGCTGCCACATCTGTTCGAACGCCGCGCATGCCGCATCCACCCGCTTCCAGGCCGCCCAATCGAGTTGCAGTGCGTTCATCAAGGCACCTGTGAGGGAAATGACCCAATGACCAATGAAACAATGACCAATGGGGGGCAGATGATCGACGTATTTCAAAAAGAGCGGAATTGGTTCAGGTGATTCGGCTCAACAACTCATTGGTCATTGTGACATTGGTCATTGTGACATTTTCTCTTCCCAGCGATGCCGGATCATCTTCAGCCGGCGCTCGACCGTGGCGACCGAACAGCCCAAAGACTGGGCGATTTCGGCATTCGAGTACCCTTCAAACCGCTTTTTGGCAATGACCTGCAGGTCTTCGTCATCCAGCCGGCGAAACAACAAATCACACTCTTCCTGCATGGAGACGAGGAAGTCCGGCGTGGGCTGCGGCCCCAGCAGGTCATCCAAGCCGGCTGATTCTGGAATGAAGGCCGAGTCACCCCGCACAAAGCCACCCCCCGCCTTCTGAGACGTGGCCTTTCGCTTCCGATCGATGACCTTCCGCACGGTCATTTGAAACAGTAACCGTAAAAGTCCGGCTTCGTCCCTCAACTGGTCGAGCCGATTTTCGCGGACCGCCCCAAAGAAGCTCAGCAGCACGCTGGCGGCGACATCGTCGCCATCCTCATACCGGCGTCCCACCCCCAGGCGGGCCATCCGCTGCTCGGCCAGTCGGGCCAAATGCGGAAAATACAGCCGCCACAGCTCAGCCATGGCCTGTTCATCGCCCTGCAGAATCTTTTCCAACTGGCCCGGCAGCGCGTCGGACACTCGCGCCCCTCCAACAATGCCTCGAACGACGTTCGTGACATCAGTTCTAACGCGCGGAAAGTGCGGGGAACAGCCGAGTGCCGCAAATCCGGTTCCGAAAACTTCAAGATGTGTCAGCCCGATGGGCAGTGCCGCGAAACCAGTGTGTTCTTCGCCCGCGCCGGCCCCCCCCGGATCGACCGCCATTGCCACCCATCGCGCATGCTGGTTTGGTAGAATCCTTTGGGAAGTGCTGGTGGTGGGTCAACCTTAAGACGCAGCACAGGGAGTCGGCATGTCACGAAGAGCGGCTCGCTGGTTTTTAGCAGTTTCAGCCGTTCTGCTCGCGCTGGTTGTCGGCGGGATCGTATGGAGCAACCGCGCGACGCCGCCAGCGCTGGGAACGTACGCCGGTCAGCCATGGAGCGGCAATGGCCTTCACATCCCCTTCCGCTGGTGCCCGCCGGGCACGTTTCAAATGGGCAGCCCGGCGACCGAACCCGACCGCGACAGAAACGAAGATCCAGTGAGTGTCACGCTGACCCGGGGCTTTTGGCTGGGGCAGACGGAGGTTACGCAAGGTCAATGGCAGAGCCTGATGGGGACGACACCGTGGAAGGGGGAGGACCTTGTGAACGAGGGGGGCAATTCTCCGGCAGTGTCTGTGAGCCACAGCGGCGATCCGGACAGCGCGGTGACGTTCTGCGAGCGGTTGACCGCCCGTGAGCGGGCGGCGGGACGGCTGCCGCCTGGCTGGGTCTACCGGCTGCCGACCGAGGCCGAGTGGGAGTATGCCTGCCGGGCCGGAACAACAACCGCCTACAGCTTCGGGGACGATCCCGCGAAACTGGGCCAGTCCGCCTGGTTTGACGGAAACAGCAAGGAGAACTTGAGCGGCACGGAATGGTGGCTGGAGGATCCGACGCTGTTTGCGCATCCCGTGGGGACGAAGCTGGCGAATGGATGGGGTCTGCGGGATATGCATGGCAGTGCCTGGGAATGGTGCGCCGACGAGTACAATGAGACGTTGCCCGGTGGCATTGATCCACAGGTGACCGACGGCTTCTACCGGGTCTTCCGGGGCGGGTGCTGGAACCTCACCGCCAAGTTCTGCCGGTCGGCGTACCGCAACGGGCACTCGCCGTCGTTCCGGTACTACAGCGTGGGCTTCCGCCTGGCCCTGAGTCCGTCTGGTCAGACCGCGGAGCGCCCAAACCGGTGAGCGTAGCCCGGCACGGAGGCCCGCAAGGAGGTGGCGGAGCCCCGACTGGAGGAGCCGCAGTGGAGGGCGCAGCAGCGTTGCGGCTCGGCGTGAGTATGCCCGGTCTTGAGTGCGACTGGTCCGGCCGCTGAGCGTTCAGGCCGGTGAGCAACACGGCAATTCCTGAGCGGGCTTCGCCCTCGCCAGACCACCGCCGATCCGCCGATCGCGCCGTTGGTTTGCGGCACTGCTGCGCCGAGGGTAAAGTGACCGTCGCTGTCGTCCGGTGTGGTGCCGGGCGGGGAGCACATCTCTGAGTTTTCAGGAGGGTGTGATGCACTCCATTTCGGGGCGAACGGTGGCCGCTCGGCTGGTCGGAATCTCCTCTGCGTTCCTTATTTCCCTGTTGTTCGCCACCTCCGTCTGGGCGGATGCGCCGGCAGGCCTCGACAAGACTGGCAAACCGGCCCTCAAGTCGGCCGGTCCCCTCGCCTTCGCACCGAATGGCGTGCTGTTCGTCGCCGATCCGGCTTCGGCGACCATCTTCGCCCTCGACACCGGCGAACGCGACATGGTGTCAACCCGCGCCCCCATCAACGTCACCGGCCTCGACGCCAAGCTGGCCGCGGCGTTCGGCACCACCGCCGATCAGATTCTCATCAACGACCTCGCCGTCAATCCGGAAACCGGCACGGCCTACCTGTCGGTGACCCGCGGCAAGGGCGAGAAGGCGATGCCGGTCATCGCCAAGGTGAACGCCGCTGGCGAAGTCAGCGAACTGATGCTCGACAAAATCGCCTATGGCAGTGCCGCGCTGCCCAACGCCCCGGCCGATGGCGCGGACCGCCGCGGCCGCAACCCGCGGACAGACTCAATCACCGACATGGCGTTTTACGATGGCAAGCTGATCATCGCCGGCCTGTCGAATGAAGAATTCGCCAGCAAGCTGCGGGCAGTGGCCTTCCCGTTCAGCCAGACGGACGGCGGCACCAGCGTTGAAGTCTACCACGGGGCCCACGGGGCCTTCGAAACCCGTTCGCCCGTGCGGACGTTCGTGCCGTTCAATATCGGCGGTGAGCCACACCTGCTGGCGGCCTACACCTGCACGCCGCTGGTGAAGTTCCCGGTTTCGAAGCTGACCCCCGGCACGAAAGTCCGTGGCACAACCGTTGCCGAACTCGGCAACATGAATCAGCCGCTGGACATGATCGTGTATGAGAAGGGCGGCAAGAACTGGCTGCTGCTGGCCAACAGCAAGCGCGGCGTGATGAAGATCGCCACCGACAACATTGAACGCTCGGAAGGGATCGAGACCCCGGTCAAAGGCACCGAAGGCCAGAAGTACGACACGGTCGCCGACCTGACCAACGTGATCCACCTCGACAAGTACAGCCCGACCCAGGCCATCCTGCTGGTCAAGAATGACAAGGGCACCGACCTGCGGACGATCAACCTGCCATAGGCACAACCGTCCTGCTGCCGCCGATTCACACGGCCCGGACTTTCCAGTTCGGGCCGTGGCTTTTTGGCCGATCTCCTAAGGACCGGACAAAGAATAAAGCACGCTTCAAGATGCTGACCGAAGGCCGGTCTTAGGCAACGAGAAGGGTGAACCACGAATTTTCACGAATAAGACGAATGTCACGAATAACAACGAGCAGGATTCCATCACCCGCGAAGCCATGCC
>JAKFUF010000027.1 GCA_021732845.1 Planctomycetaceae bacterium
TGGGTTTCGCCGATCAGTCCGCGTTCTCGGGCCTTGGCGAGAATCCGCTGGCGATTGAGGCCGCGGCCGTCATCCTGAATCTCGATGCAGACGTTACCCGCTTGGTGGAAGGCCCGCAGGGTGATCGTGGCCCGCGCGGGCTTGCCGGTGGCGAGGCGGTCGGCGACCAATTCCTCGATTCCGTGGTCCAGCGAGTTCCGCACGATGTGGACCAGAGGGTCGGCCACCTGGTCGACTACCGTCTTGTCAAGTTCGGTCTCTTCTCCTTCCAGCTTCAGGTCGACCGCCTTGTTCAGCTTCTTCGAGAGGTCGCGGACCATCCGCGTCACCTTCTGGAAAACTCCGCTGATCGGCACCATCCGCAGCGCTAGGCCGAGCTGCTGCAGCTCGCGGGTGATCTTGCGTAGTTGGTTCCGGTTGGCCTCCGAGCGTTCGGCGGCCCGGGCGTCGGGTTGTGTCGGAGCCACGTCTTCAAACATCATCGATTCGCAGATGACCAGTTCGCCAATCAGGTCGACCAGTTGGTCGAGCCGCACCCGGTCGACTTTGACAGCTTCGCTGGGAGTTGCTCTGGGCGGAAGCTCCGCAGGCGTAGAAGTTGCGGGAACAGGAGCCGCAGCAGCGGCCGTAGGTCCAACTTCCGTTGTTGTTGAGGGCGGTCGAATTGATGGAGCCGCGATGGAGGAGGCTGAGCGTGGAGCCGTTTCTGATCGAGCTATGGTTTCTCCGGACACAACCGCTTTCAACCGGGCAATCAAAGTCTCACGCTCTGAATCACAGCGGAATGGAGCCCCCGTGGCCACGGAGTGTCTCACTCCGTCCACCATCCGCTTCAGCATGTCCAGGCTGGCCAGGGCGACATCCAGAACATCGCCCGTCAACGGCAGGGTACCCTCGCGGACGCGGTCCAGCAGGTCCTCGGCATGGTGAGCCACGCCGACTATTTCGTGGAGTTCCACAAAGCCGGCCGTCCCCTTGAGGGAATGGAAGGCTCGGAACACCGCATTGATGGCCCCCTTGTCGGCCGGATTGTCATCCAGAATGAGCAGTTGCCGCTCGCCGGCGTCCAGATGCTCGGAGGCTTCAGAGACGAACATCGTCAGCATGCCTGGATCGGCCGCCATTGCCGAAAGGATGTCCCTCGAGTCCAAGGCTTCGGATGGCAACGGATTGGACGCCACTTCGGGATCGATCGTGGTGCCTTCGCGTGGCGGATTGCCTGCCTCAAGCACCACCAACTCTGCGATCAGGCTGGCGTGTCGCGGGTCGTATGCAAAGCCCGTGATGCTGATTTGCAGCCGCAGGCGCGCCAACTCGGCCCGTAGCAGGTCTGTCGCCTGCAACAGCAAGTCGAAGTGGCTGGCAGTAAACGGTTGCCGCCCCTGATGGACCGCATTGAGCGTGGCCAAGACTTGTTGGACAGTGGAGCCTAGGCCGGAAACTCCGCACTGAACGGCCCCCTGTTGAAGCTCCTGCAGAGCCTCAATCACGCGTTCGAGCGTTTCCGAATCCGGAGCCTCCTCCAGTGCCATAAGGCCTTGTTCGGCGCGGTCGAGGTGCTCGGCGGCGTCATCCGTGAAGAGCATCAGCATCGCGCTCGAGCCGCAGACGGGGGAGTGGATCGCCGTCAGCGCCGGGGAGGGTTCCTTGGCGGCGGGCTCTGCCGCGGATTCCAGACTCTGCCGCAGATCGTTGGCCTCCAGACTGATGGCAGCCAGTTGCGGATCATATGCGTGGTCTTCGGCACAGACCAGAAGCCTGAGCTGCGACATCTCGTGGCGCAGGACAGTAATCGCACGGGTCAGGAGTTCGGAGAACATTGCGGGCAGCCTGCCTGCCGGCGAAATGCACACGCCAACCAGCGAGGCAATGGATTGCACGACCGGGACCACACCTGTGGCTCCACACGCGATCGCTCCATCACGAATGCCGCCGATTGCCCTCTGAATCCGGTCGAGCAACTCAGGCTGAAACGTCCCGTCGAGCAATCCCAGATTCTGCTCGGCAATCAGCAGTTCGTCGTTGCTGATATCGGTGAACAACATGAGAAGCGCGCTGGAACCGCACGCTGCGGGGGTAGCCTTTGTCGGCGGTTTGAGGGCGGCCAGAGCACAGCTTGAGGTGGACCGGTCCTCTTGAAGTGCCCGGTCCACCTCATCCATGATCTGGCAAAGACGCTCTTGAAGGGCAGGCATGGGTTCCAGGAAATGCTGCTGGATGTCCATGGCGTACTCCCGCAGTTCAGCGGCTCGTTCGTCGTCGCCGTGCCGGACGAGATCGGCGGAAATTTCGAGCAGCTGCCGGGGGATGTTTTGCAGCGTTGTATTGTCAGAAGGATCTGCCCCCATCAGGCTGTCGGCCAGTTGGTCCCAGGATGAGGCAATGAATTGGGCAACCATATCTGCGGTCCTTGCGGGACGGAAAGATCAAACTGAATGTGAACGGCCGTGTGTCCGCGAATGGTGTTACATTCGCGTTCTTTTCGACATTCTGTGAAGCGGGACGCTTCAAACTTCAGGCGGCAGACCGGCAAACGACTGCTTTAGAGGAAAATCCTCCGTACGAGCCGCGATTCCGGCACGCTCAACAACCCACGTTCTGCAGCAGCCCTTCGGCAATGGACTCCAGGGGCAAGACCTGGTCGGCACCATTGAGCAGGATCGCCTCGCGCGGCATCCCGAATACCACACAGGTGGCTTCATCCTGCGCGATGGTTCTGGCCCCCGCCGTCCGCATGGCGAGCAGACCACGGGCGCCGTCCGCCCCCATGCCGGTCAGAATCGCGCCCGTGGCGTTGCTGCCCAGGGTGCTGGCGCAGGACTCAAACAGGACATCGACGGAGGGACAATGCCGGTTGACGGGGTCTCCGGCGGCGACATGCACGCTGTAGCTGGCTCCACTGCGGACAACCGTCATGTGAAAGCCACCAGGCGCCAGTAGCGCATGGCCATCCAGAATCCGATCTCCATCCTTGGCCTCGCTGACCCGGATCCGGGATGCGCCGTCGAGCCGGTTGGCGAAGGAGCGGGTGAAACCGGCCGGCATGTGCAGCACGATCACCACTCCTGGGGAATCGGCCGGCAAGGCAGTCACCACGTCGTAAATCGCCCCAGTGCCGCCTGTTGAGGCCCCAATGACAAGGACTTTCTGCGTGCTTCGAAGCAGCGAACTGTGGGCTTTTGTCGGGAGTACCAGCCTGCGCGATGCCAGACCCAGATTTGATGGGCGGCGAACACGGGCGTGTCCGGCTGCCTTGACCTTGGCGATCAACTCGACCGACAACCGCGGTGTCTCTTCCCGAACATCCAGCTTGGGCTTCGACACATAGTCCACCGCCCCCAGCTCTAGCGCCCGCAGCGTGGTCTCACACCCTCGCTCGGTGAGCGAGGACACCATCACCACCGGCATTGGTCTGGCGATCATCAGCTTTTGCAGGAACAGGAGCCCATCCATTCGCGGCATCTCGACGTCGAGTGTCAGAACGTCCGGTTGCAGGGTCTTGATCTTCTCCCAGGCGACATACGGATCAGAAGCGGTGCCGACGACTTCGATTTCTGGATCCTGACCCAGAATTGTCACCAGGATTTGCCGGACGAGGGCCGAGTCATCCACCACCAGAACTTTGCAGCGTGACATGATCGCCTTGAATGGGGATTGTGGGAAACCGAAGGAAGGTCTGGAGACAGGCTTTGTCAGGTGTCCGCCGGCTTAAGCGCGGGCACCGGAGTGACTGCCGCCGCCCCGGCGGCGGCGCGCCGCCGATAGGTCGTGTTTCCAAGACTCATCAGGCCGGTGGTCGTGGTCTCGGCAGATTCGGAATGTCCGAGGAACAGGGTTCCGTCTTCCGTCAGCGTGTCGGCCAGCCGGCTGATGATTCGGTTCTTGGTCGGGTGATCGAAGTAGATCAGTACGTTGCGGCAAAAGATCAGGTCGAACTGCGTGCGAATTGGCCAGGGGTCTTCAATGAGGTTCAACTGCCGGAAGGCCACCAGTTGCCGAACCTCCGGCCGGACCTGACAGAATCCAGCCCAGTCGCCGCGGCCGCGCAGGAAGTGCGTTTGCAACTGGTCTTGGGGAATGTTTTCGAGTTGGTCGGCCGGATAGCGGCCCGCGTCAGCCCGCGCCAGCACCTCCGTGTCGATGTCCGAAGCCAGAATCCGCAGATCCCACTGGGCGGCGGTTGTTCCCCAAAAGTTCAGGCAGGCCATTGCGATTGAGTAAGGTTCTTCTCCAGTGGAACATCCGGCACTCCAGACGCGAAGCCGTCGTGGGTGCCCGGCCCTGACACGCTCCCGAAGGGCAGGGAGAACCTTGTTCCGCAGGTGGTCAAAGTGATGGTTTTCGCGAAAGAAGCTGGTCATGTTGGTCGTGATGCAGTTGATCATCAACTGGTACTCTTCACTGTCCGGTCCTTCCGACACGACCAGTTCGTGGTAGTCGCTGAAGCTCTGCAGTTGAAGTTCCCGCAGGCGACGCGAAAGTCTGGAGCAGACAAGCGCCCGCCGGGTGGCACTGAGGCTGATTCCGGACGCTGCGTAGATCAAGGTGCGCAGAGCGTTGAATTCGCGGTCTGAAATACCCACCTGCATCCCGTTGGACATCGATTGACGGGGGAGTTCAAAAGCGTCGTGGGGGGAGGCGGACATGTTTGATTACAGCCGTGACGGTGATGCGTGGTGGTCGGGAGATACGGCGATGGCGGACGTGCGGAAAGAGCCCTGCCCGGAAAGTCGAAGCGTCCTGCGGTGCGACTTCCGGACAGGCTCAAGTTCCAGGTGCCAGCTTCTGACTAGACTAGAACTCTTCAAAATCCTTGGACGCCGAGACTCCCACGAGATCGAGGTCCTGAAAGATCTCCTGTTCGCCGCGGACCGGCCCGGCCTTGCGACCGCCGGCCCGCCTGCGTTGCGCCGGTTTAGCCGCAGCCCGCCGGGCAGCCTGGATGACCGGGACGGCGACTTCATTTCCGAGAATGAACCGGCTGACCAGGCTGCGCAGCTCTTCGGCCTTGTCCGACAGGGATTCGGCCGTTCCGGAAAGCTCTTCCGTCTGGGACGCATTCCCCTGGGTCACTTGGTCCATTTGGGCGATGGCGCGACTCACCTGGTCGATGCCTGTCGACTGCTCCCGCGACGCCGCGGCGATTTCAGCCACCACATCGGTGACGCGCTTGACCGAGATCACAATCTCCTGAAGAGTCTGGCCCGACTCGTTGACCAACTGCGTCCCGCACTCGACTTTGCGGACCGAGTCCTGGATCAATCCCTTGATCTCCTTGGCGGCGGCGGCGCTGCGCTGCGCCAGATTCCGCACCTCCCCGGCGACCACGGCAAACCCGCGGCCCTGTTCTCCGGCCCGGGCGGCCTCGACGGCGGCATTCAAGGCCAGCAGATTAGTCTGGAAGGCGATCTCGTCGATCGACGTGATGATCTCGGCGATCTGCTTGGATGACTTGTTGATCTCGCACATCCCTTCGACGGCGCTCTGGACCACCTGCCCGCCCTTTTCGGCCACTTCGCGGCTGCGGGAGGCGAGCTGATTGGCCTGCTGGGCATTGTCCGCGTTCTGCTTCACGGTCGAGGTGATCTCCTCCATGCTGGAAGCGGTTTCCTCCAGGGCCGAGGCCTGCTCCTGGGCTCCCGAACTGATCTCTTCCGTGGCCGCCGAAAGTTCCGGGGCAGACGTGGCGAGAAATTCGGCGACGGTACGGACTTCCTGAAGAGCCCGCCGCATGCCGTCCACCATGTTGTTGAGGGTGGTCGCCATCTGTCCCATTTCGTCCGTGGTGTGAATCTCCAGCCGCTTCGTGAAATCCCCGGCGGCAACAGCGGTCAGGACCTGCACGGTGGCGATCAACGGCCGGGAAATGATCCCGGCGATCCACAGGCCCATCCCCAGGCTGACGCAGAGGGCCAGGCCGCAGCCGATGAGCAGCGTCCAGTTGCCGCGGCTGGCAGTCAATTTTCCCGCTTCGTTCATTTCACTGCCAATGGCCGTGACTGTGAGCAGCAGTTCATCGAGCGCGTTGATCGACTTCTCAAAGGCCGGCCCCGACTTTTCGGCGGCCCAGGCCTTGGCCTGCGCCTGATAAACGGCCTGTTCCTCGGGAGTTTTGGCGTCGACCAACTGCTGGCAGAGCGCTGTCGTCCCTTTGGCCGCCTCGAAATAATCGTTCAGAGCGGCCTGCAACACCTGCACATCCTTCTTTTCGTCCCGACCTTCCTTGGAGATCCGCAGCTCAGTCAGCAGATAGGCGGCGATCCTGTCGTCAATCTCTTTTCCCTGGACCTGCTGCAGCACTGTGAGCCTACCAAGTTCGGCGCTATCTTTGGCACTGGTCGCCATCACCCCGAAGTTGCGAAACCGCACGAGATTAGCGGCTGTCTTGGCCAGTTCCTGCGTGGGGACCGTGTAGTCCACATACAGGACGCGCATGTTCTCGCGGAGTCCGTTGAGCGCCTGGATGCCCAGTCCTGCCATCGCACCGGTGATCGCGCAGACCACCAGGAAACTCAGGACCAGTTTGCTTTTCGTCTTCAGATTATGGAACCATGTCATCGCGGTGCATCCAGCTTTTGTGGGAAATGAATCGGGGAAGTCGGGTCGGCGCGCTATGCCGCCGTGGTTTCAAAAACAACGAGAGTCTCTGGTGTCATGAGATCTTCAATGTTGAGCAGCGTGATGAGCCGCTGCTCGACTTTCGCCAGACCCAGGATGAACGCCGTGTCGCTGGCGCCGGTCATTGCCGGGGTGGGTTCGACATCCCGCATGGGAAGGGTCATGACGTCCGAAACCGCATCGACGACGAGGCCGGCGACCCGGAGTCCAACGTTCACGACAATAATGATGGTCTTGGAGCCAGCGGCGACTTCCGCCATGGAGAACCGCGTCCGCAGATCGACCACCGGGATCACACTTCCGCGAAGATTCATCACTCCCCGGACGGACACGGGCGCGTTGGGAATCGGCGTGATCTTGGACATCTCGCGGATTTCCTGGATCTGCAGGATGTCGATTGCGAACTCTTCTTCGTTCAGAACAAAGGTGAGAAACTGTCGAACCTCTGCTCCATTTGTGCCGTCATTGGACGGTGTACGGTCGGCATTCATGGACAATTCCCACGGACGTGAAATGATTGACCCGCAAACGCAGGCTTGCAGATGATGCTCTGGAAACGGCGCACAGCCCCCGGGGCGGGGCTGGCACGGCACCTGCTCGGCGCGGATGCGGGAACACGGGAGGCGGTTGCGGGCTGAGCGGCTGTCACACCGGTGAGTTCTCAACCAATGAATCGCGCTTCGTGGCGATCAGACTTTGTTAACCAACGCCGTCCACGAAACCGGATAACATTGTCTACGTGGCAAAACTACAACATGCCTCGCGGAGGTACTGGGAAAAACTCACCCAGATTGCGCCTTTGGCGCATCCGTGCAGGTTGAGGTGCCGATGCCATCGCGAATTCACAGCGCTTGCGCTAAGCGCGAACCGCGGAACTGGCAGTTCACCGCGAGGCGTCGGCCGCCCGCAGTCAGTCGTCCGCTTCTGGAGACCACTGGGCCTGGTGCGTGAAGCGGTGAAGATCGGATTTTGTCTTCAATTCCAGGCGTTCAAACATTCTGGAGCGCCGAATCTGCACGGTTCGCCGGCTGAGATCCAGTTCCAAGGCGATTTGCTCGATGGTTAGACCGCGGACCAACCCTGAAAGGACCGCCTGCTCGCCCTCGGGAAGGTCACGGATTCGCTGCCGAAACAACTGCCCGACCGTCTTTTTTTGGCGTCGGTCTAGATCGGTTTTCTGGGCCACCTCGACGGCGTCAAGAACATCCTGAGTGCGAATCGGCTTTTCGAGCACTTCAATTGCGCCCAGCTTGACAACCTCCACGATCGTTCTTGTCGTCAATTGGCCACTGGTCACAATTGTCGGTCGCAGTTCCTGCCGCATGGCGAGATGCCGCATCAGCATCAACCCCGAGATCTCTGGCATATCGAGGTCAAGAACCAAACAGCCCGGGCGGCTCGGATTGACTTTGGCGAGGTAGTTGGCCGCAGAATTGAAGCACTCGACCGGAATGCGGCGGCCGCGGAAGAGGTTTCCGAGAAACGACAGGACTTCCTGTTCGTCATCGACGACAAAGACTGTCGGCACGGTTGAATCCTGCACTATTCGGGAAAGGGCTCAGCGGGACCCACAACCTATACTCAAATGAACACATATTTGAGGCCAACGTGAGGTGCGAACACAGTACGCATCGAACAGATCCTCCGGAATCCTTGAAGTTTTCTCAATAAATCATGGCTGCCAATCGCACTTTTTCTGGAAGGAATCGCGAACGATGCCTTTAACGACAAGGGGCCACCAGATCAGTATCGAGACGCCGGGCGTGGTCAGCGCCGGGATCGTCAAACAAGACCCCGGCCAGCTTCCATTCACGGGCTGTTGACCCGTTGATTGCGGCAGGTGCGGCACTGGTGGAATGAGCGAAAGTCGGACTTGGGAGTGTGTGCCACTGTGCCACTGGTAAGTCTTGCTCGCTCCGGAACCCCTGGCGCGGATGGGCGGCGTACGCCGCCTTCTTCATCCGTTGTCGGGGTTCCTCGCTCACTGGTCAGCTCGCTGCCAGTGGCACACCTGCGCCACCCCTTTCGACCTGCGCCGCCTCTTCTCGACATCAACCCGATGAGGGACCTCGGCAGACGGCCGCAGCTTGACGGTGGGGCACGCAAGCCTGCGGGCAGCGGTTCGACAACGGCCACCCCTCTGGCTACCATTTTGCTTTGATCGTGGCCAGATTTTTCGGCACGGCGCTGGGAAATCGTTGTGACTGCGGGAAGCGAAAGTGTCATGAACAAGCAGTCCGAGGGCGAGGGCGGGGGTGGGCACCATTATGTGTGGCCCCTGATGATGTGCCTTTGCGGGGTGGATTACTTCAGCACCCTGGGATACCAGCCGAGCATCGCGTTTGAGGGTGCGGGCTACCTGTCGCCGGTGGCGACGCTGATTCTGGTGCTGGTGACGCTGCTGGGTGCCCTGCCGGTCTATTTCTTCGTGGCGGGCAAGACCCCTGATGGCGTCGGTTCGATCGGCATGATCGAGCAACTGTTTCAGGGCTGGGGCGGCAAGATTGTCGTGCTGGTGCTGATTGGGTTTGCAGCCACGGATTTCGTGGTGACGAAGACGCTGTCCGCCGCCGATGCCGCGGCGCACCTGATTGGCAATCCGGTGTATGTCTCGACCGCGCCCGCGTGGATGCACGGACAAGTCGGCGTGACGATGTTTCTGCTGGTGCTGCTCGGCGCGTTGTTTCTGCGGGGCTACAACGAAGTCGTCGGCGTGGCGGCGTTCCTGGTCGTGCTGTACCTGTCGCTGAACTGCCTGGTGATCGGTGCCGGATTGTTTCAGCTCCTGACGCATCCGTCGCTGTTGAACGAGTGGTGGCAGTCGGTGCTGGAGGGGAAATTTCACATCTCGGAAGCCCCCCTCCGTGGCTCAGGAATGTGGGTGGCCATTGGCTTGTCCGTGCTGATTTTTCCCAAACTGGCCCTGGGCCTGTCGGGATTCGAGACCGGCGTCCTGTTGATCCATCTTGTGCGGGGCTCGGCCGGGGATCCCACAAACGAGCATCAGCGGGTTGCCAACACCCGCAAACTGCTGGTCAGTGCCGCGGTCATCATGTCGATCTTCCTGCTGGGGTCGGCGTTTGTGACCGGCACCGGCTCGTTGATTCCCGCCCACGAGTTTCACATCGAAAAGGACTTGTTGGGGCACGTGAAGCTGGACGCCAACGGGGCGGAAATCAAAGGCCGCGCCGTCGACCGCGCCCTGGCCTTCCTCGCCCATGGCGAAAGCCCGATCCCCATCTGCCCGCTGTTTGGAACGGTGTTCGGGACGGTCTACGATCTCAGCACGATCCTGATCCTGTGGTTCGCCGGAGCCTCGGCGATGGCCGGGCTGCTCAACATGGTCCCGCGCTATCTGCCGCGGTACGGCATGGCTCCGAGTTGGGCCTCGGCGTACCGGCCACTCGTGATGACGTTCATGGCCATCAATCTGACCGTGACGATCATCTTCAACGCCGACGTGACGGCGCAGGGTGGGGCGTACGCCACGGGTGTGCTGGTCCTGATGACCAGCGCCTGTGTCGGGTCGCTGTTGCATGTCTGGCGCGACGGGCTGAAGACCCGCCAGAACCAGATGATGCTGGCTTACTTTGGAGTGGTCTCACTGGTCTTCGTCTACACCACGGCAGCCAACATTTTCGAGCGGCCCGACGGCGTGAAGATCGCCAGTTGCTTCATCGTGGGCACGCTGGGGATCGCCGGGTTCTCGCGCTACAAGCGAGCCTACGAGGTCCGCTTCGACGGCTTCCGCTTCGGTGACCCGGCCGACCAAATGCTGTGGCTCGACATGGTGGAAGCCGGCATTCCGGTGCTGGTTCCGCACCGGCCGAGCAGCCGTTCGTTGTACGCGAAAGCCAAGGAGGTCCGGGCGAATCACCGCATTCCGGAAAGCGTGCAGATCGTCTTCATTGAAGTCCAGCGCGGGGACACGTCCGAGTTTCTCAACCGCCCCAAGCTCAAGATCCGCCAGTCGCAGGACTATCTGATCATCCGCGTCACCGAAGCCACGTCGATCAGCCACACGATTGCTGTCATCGCCAAGGAACTCAGCCGCAACTGCCCCACCCGGACCGAGGTGCTCTTCGGCTGGACGGAGGGGCGGCCGTTCGACCTTGCCATCGGCTTCATCCTGTTCGGGGAGGGCAATGTGCCGATGCGCGTGCGTGAACTGGTGCGCGACATGGAGCAGAACCGGCCGAGAATTGCGATCTCCGAGTAGCTGTGGCACCGGATGAACTGGACGATGTTCCCGAGCTGTGTGGCTTGGGGACGCAAACAACGGCAGACTCTCGATGCAGCAATTGGGACGTGGATGACGCTCAAGTTCCGGATTCAGTGTCACGCGGCTTTTCGCAGAGTCGCCTCGGCCGGGATTTTGAACGGGGCTGGGCGGCGAATTCCCAACGGGCCGATGCCAAAAAGCGGATAGCCGGGGACACGGCTTTGGTAGTCGCGGTAGGCCTTCGTGTAGAAATGTGCCAACCGCTCATCCTTCAAGTGACTGCCGATGAAGATGTAAATTGTCCAGATGCCCGTGAGCACGGCATGATCCAGAGTCATCCTGGGGGTGAACCAGATCAGGCCGAGAAAGCTCAAGTAGACTGGATGCCGCAGGAACAGATACAACCCGCGCGGGGCGAACAGCCTGCGTGGCTGCGGTTTCCTCCGGAGCCAATGCCACCAGGGAGTAAATCCGGTCTGGTACCCCAGCCCCGTGAGGCTGATGCTGTAAAACAACATCACCCACGAGCCATAAAAGCCCACCTGCATCACCACGCTGGCTGGTCCGTCCAACTGCCAGAGAACACTTTGTGAAGGCTGCCAGCCGGCGAACAGACCAAGCAGCCCAAGACAGGTGACGACACAAAACAGGCAACCATAGAACTCGCTGGCCAGCACCTGCGTGATTTTGCTCCGCGTGGCGGGCAGCAGCAGCCAACTGTGGACCACGGCGAACTGCAGGCTCAACGCGACATCGACCAGCAGAGAGTCTCCGGTTCCGGGGGGAGGTCCGTCCTTGAGAAACCAGAAGAGGCGCCAGACAGTCACCAGGAACAGGAACTGCGTTGCCACTCCCAGGGCAATTCCGACCCACCGTTGTGCAGGCCACCTGAACGGTTTTTGAACATCCATGTCACACTCGGCAGACTGTCATGCATGAAACGCCGGACGCACCTTGCAAGACGCGCCGGCCTGTGCAGGTCCTAAACTGGCTTTTGGGCAACAAAACATCCATATTTCATTGCGCCGGTTTTGTACGCGTCCAGGATCGTGTCAAAGCGGTCGAGGAAGACCACGGTTTCCTGGTCAATCAGCCTGGCGATGGAGCGGATCCGGAACCGCCGCACGCGATCGCGACAGATCTCCCAGGTTCGATAGACCCGGTCGGTCCAGTCCTCGACATGCTGCATCCTGAATCCCGCCTGCTCCATCCAGGCAACATAATCGGATGAAGTTCCCAGAGACGGGCAAAAGAAGCCGTCGCAGACATCTTTGACCTGCTGAATCTGCTCCGCCCGCTGCAGTTCCTCACCCGCGAGCCACGCGCAGATCGCCACGCGCCCGCCAGGTTTGAGCCACGCGCAGGCGTTTTGAAACAGCCTGGGCTTGTCGAACAGATGTTCGGTGCATTCGACGCTCCAGACCACGTCGAAGCGGGCGGGCTCGAAGACTGCCTGTTCGACATCCAGACACTGGAAGCGGGTCAGGTTCGAAACGCCGTGCCAGCCCGCCGAAAGCGTCGCCCACTTCTGCTGAAACGGGCTGACAGTCACACCTTCTGCATGGCAGCGGAGCTTTTTTGCGAGATGAATGGATGACCCACCCATGCCACAGCCAACGTCGAGAATCTTCTCGCCGCCATGAATGCCCGCGAGTTCGGCGAGCTTCTCGGTCAGATGAACCTGCGCGACCCAGGCGGACTCATCGGCCCGCCACAAGCCATGATGCAGGTGTGGCCCCCACAACATGCGATAGAACAGCGTCGAAAGATTGTAATGTCCACGGATCGAGCGGCGTTCGACCGCCGGAGAACTGATCATGTTGCTTTTCTGGCTGGAACAGGCGGACTGAAGCCGGTCTTATCGCGGATTTGCCACCCAGAAGTCACCCCAGATCTGCAATTCGTCGGCCACGCCCACCGCACCAAAGGCTTTGGTGAACGGTGTGATGCCGAATTCACTTTGGAGAATCGCAAACGAGCCACGCAGGCGGGTCCATTCACCGGACTTTTCGCCATTGGCCTGCACCACAATCGGACGCGTTGTGCCATGCAGTGTGAAGTCTCCCGAAATCTGATATTGGCGAGGGGCCGTTGGTTTGGCGGCGGCGACCCTGGTTATCGACTTCACCGCAAACGTGGCGGTGGGAAACTCACGCACATTGAGCACATTGGGGCCGCGCAGGTTGGCGTTGACCTGCTTCCGCGTCGATTCATCAGTGGTCCCCGAGAGCCCAACGTAATTCCGGGCGTCAATGGTGTCTGCTTCAAACGAGGACATCTCAAACACAAGTGAATCGGCAGCCTCAGGGGCGTCGAGATGAATCGCTCCCTGCCTCAGCTTTCCCACCACCCCATGTTCGTGTCCCAGCCCGATCTTTCCCACGCGGATATAGACACGGCTCTTTGTGAGATTGATGTCACCAGGATCTGCAGGCTTTGCCACACGGTTTATTGGTCGCACTGGATCGCGCGGCCTGTTCGGACGCGGATTTTGGGCATGCATGGGTGCGGTCTGCATCAGCCAGGAACCACAGGCGATGACCCCCAGAATCAAGGCGATTCGAAATCTGCTGGGCATTGGACTCCCTTCCAAAAACCGCACCGTCTCGGACGGCGGCAACTCTAAATCCGGCAGCATCTTAGAAATTGACGCCATCGCCCCCAAGACCCACCAGATTACAAACCCGACATTCTTATCCAATAGCGGATATCAGAAGGTCACCATTATTGGAGTCAAAGCGCGTATCCCCGTTTCGCCGCTGGCGAACTTCACGCGGCCCTGAGAAGTTGAGCCACCGTGAGATGCTTGTAATGTTTTGCCGTCCTTCCGGTTGATATGGGCGATCCCTAATCATCACCCGGCGAGATCTCTACAATGACGCCATTCTTCCTCACGAGTCCGAAACCGCTGAAAATTCATGTCAAAACCACTGCGTGCGCTGATTTTGGGGGCCGGCTATGCCGGTCAGGGGCACGCCATGGCGCTGCGGAGCGCGGGCGTCGACATTGTGGCGATGTCCAGCCGCACCGAGGCGGTGGGCGCGCCGATCGCCCGCAAGCTGCAGATTCCTGAATACGGCACCGACTGGCGGGTGCTGATGGAAGACCTGCGGCCGGACATTGTCGCCGTGGGGACACCCGGCGGCACGCACCGCGAAATGATCGAGGCGGCCATCGACTGTGGCTGCCACGTCTTCGCCGACAAGCCACTGGCAACCACGGCTGACGACGCCCGCCACCTCTATGAGCGGGCGCGGACGGCAGGCATCAAAACGGCCTACGCGGCCAGCTACTGGTATCAGCCCCAGGCCTACTTCGCCCGCGAGTTGGTGGAGGACGGGACGCTGGGAAAAATCGTGGAGGTCGAATGCTGCTCGCACTTCGGCTGGCCGGCGCTGATGCCGTTTGGCTGGCCACACCGTCTGGCGACAGGCGGCGGAAGGCTCAACAACAACTTCCCGCACAAACTGGCGATCGCGCAGCACATCATCGGCGGAGAGATCCTGTCGGTGATGGGAGAAAGCCGCATCGATTTGCCGAAGGTTCCCATCACCAGCGACGTGCATGACTTTCGCGAATTCGCCCGCCGTGCCATGACGCCGGCCGACGCCGCGAAATACCAGTGGGCCGAAGTCGACAGCGACTGGGCCTACACCGCGCTCCTGCGGATCGGCGATCCGCAGGCGGACATTCGCGAGGCCGCCAGCGTCACCTTCCGCCACTCGGCCTTGCGACACGCCTGGAATGAAGACTACATCGCCATTTACGGCGACAAGGGCACGCTGCATGTCGAAGGGGCGTACATGCAGGGCGGCCTGTTCCTGCGTTCGGACCGGCCGGGTTGGGAAGAGCTGGCCATCCCCCTGCACATCCGCGACCGCCTGCCAGAAATCGAAGACAACACCGACCGCAACTGGATCTGCCTGGCCCGCGATTTCGTGGCTGACATTCGTGGCGAAACCGTCCCGCGCTACCTCAATTTCCGCGACGGTTGGATCTATCAGGAAGTGATCGACACCGTGCGGTCGAATTCGTGCTGGAAGCCTGTGCCACGGTAAGCGTGCCCGGTGACGAAGTCGCCGCCAGGGAGGTTTTTCGTGGTCACGACCCCGAAGGAATCACGCCGGCGGTGAACTGCGACTCACTTCAAAAGTCCATGCACACCGTGCATGAATGGCACCCGGCCGATGGCCTCCCGCCGCCGGATTGCCATCGTCGAACATCAAATGGCCGAGTTCACGCAGGCAACCGGCGTCCAAACCGGTTGCCTGTCGCATGCCAACCACTACAGGCTGAACCAGGCGGTGTCGCCTTCGTCGTCTGCACCAAGGCGGGCGAAGGCGAGGTCGAGCGTGTTCAGCCGCCCTGCTCCTTCGCTGCCCTTGCCATCGCGCCGTCCGGCCATGCCCACGGCGGGTACGGATGCCACCTGGTCGGCCTCGTCGGTGAACGACCGCGTGGCGAGGGGAACAGCAATTCCAGCGGCGTTTGCCGGGCCATTCGTCACGCTGGCCTTGGGCTGCGTGACTTCGCCGGCCAGTTCGCCGAGCGATGGCATGGCCACGCTGGCCTCCAACCGCAGGCTGGCCGCGACCGGTGCGGAGCTGACGGCCTCCGATCCGTCGACGGAGCGCCGCGCCCCAATGTTAAATTCTCCCGTCATCAACTGATGCGGGGCAGTCACCGGATCCAGGTCGATGTGGCCGATGAGGTGTCCCATTTCATGCATCAGCACCGACAACAGATCAACTCGTGTTGCCGCCGCGCCGCTGGTGGCATACAGCTCGTCGCCGACCGCCACCGTGAACTCGGCGTCATCGAACGGTGTCGAATCGATGAACCAGCCGAAGCCGAGGGCATCGTTGTCGATCTGAATGCCATCGGCACTGGCGTTCCCCAGTTCTCCCTGACCATTGAGTTCCGTGATCGAGATCCGGGCATTCCGCAGGACCGCGATCTGATCGGACGTGAGCCCGGAAGCCGCCCAGCGGGCGATGGCCGCATCCTTCAGATCGCCCAGGTCGGCGTCGCTGACAGTGAATGCCGAGGTTCCGCCCACCGCGCCCAGTTGAAGCGGCGAACTGATCACGGAGGTGGAGACCTTGAGTCCATTGAGATGCCACGCGTTTGCGCCCAGCCCCACCAGTTGAATGTTCAGGATGCCATCGCTCACCGTCACCGGTCCGAGGTTGACGGCGGCAAACAGCATCCCCGCGGTCGTGCCGACGGTGACCGGTGCGCCCCCTTCCAGCGAAACCTGCATCTGGAACGCCCCGGCACTGTCACCGATGTACAGCGTCACGTAGTACGCAGCGTTCGGAACCTTCACGCTGAAGGTGTTGTCCGTGCCGAAGTGGAAGTCCTGATAAAGGCTGGTCTGGCTTCCCGGAATGGATCCTGGAACGGTGGTTGAGGATGATCTGACAATGGCATTCCAGCCGAAGCCAGCGGCATCGGAGTAGAGGTTCTTCCGCTCCACGGCGGTGTAGCCCGTGAAGTTGGCCGTGCCGACGTTGTTGAAATCGAACCCCTTGGTGAAGCCCGCGGCCGAGAAATCAAGGATGGTGGCCGACTGGTAGCCAAAGGTGGTGCCGTCGAACGTGTAGCCCACTCCGTCCACCGTGACCGCGGTGAGCCGCGGCGTGCCAGCCGTGCCGTTTGGCAGCACCTGGACGGTGAACGAATTGCTCATCACCACGACCTGCACACCGTCGTAGTAGTTGGCGGCATCGGTCGAGACGATTGTTCCGATGCTGGTGCGGACGGTGACCAGCGTGCCGTCGGCGAGGCCGGTCGTCGTTCCCGTGATCGTCGCCGGTGTCGTCGAGCTGGCGGCGATGGAGCCTGGCCCGGACAGGGTGATCCCGCCGCTCGGGCTGCCCAGGGTCACCTTGCGGATTTCCACCCCGTTGACAATCCAGCCGCTGTTCGGCGTCTGGTCGCTGAAGGTCAGGTTCAACTGCCCGTCGTTGACCGACACCTGGAAGGTGCGCGTCGCCCAGGTGGTGCTGTTGGAGCTGATGTTGTCGGCAACGATGTTGCCCTCGGCGACGATCCGCATCCCGTCTTTTGGCGAGAAGCTGTCACCCATGGTGACCGTGACGAGATAGGTTCCGTTGGACAGATCGACATTGAACGTGTTGGCGGCATTGCCGCCATGGCCGTCGCGACGCAGGTCGGCCAGCACGCCGGCGGCTCCGCTGTTGACGCCCGCTGTCGCGCTCGTCCAGCCATACCCCAGGACCGGGGTGTAAACGCTGACGGCCCCCGGCTCGACACCGATGTAGTCGTTCGGGCTGGTGGGGGTGGCGACGGGCGACTGCGTCGGCCCGCCCGCGTTGAAGTCGAAGCGGCGAACATCGTTGCCGACATAGTTCACGGAAGCCACGCCGGTCTTGGCTCCCGTGACATCGACGGCGGTGAACACCGCCAGGCCGGAGCCACTGGGGCGGCGGACTTGGAACGAGAACACGCCCATGGCATTCGCCTGGACCTGGATCCCCGCATAGTTCGGATTCGCATCGGCGGTGATGATCGTTCCCAGTGACGCTTCCACGGTGTAAATGGCGTTGGCCCCACCCGGGACGGCGATGCTCTGGATGGTGTCGATGCTGCTGCCATCGGCCGGTGCCGTCTCCGCGGTGGACGGGAGACCGAACAGAACCGGCTGGATCGAGGCGGACAGCAGCACCGCCGGGCGGATCTCGATCGAGTTCACCATCCATAGCCCGTCGCCGAACCCGCCATCGCTGAAGGTGAGGTCGAGCTTGCCGTCGAACACACCCGCCACGAACGTCTTCTGCACATTGCTGCCGGTGGCGGTTGTCCGCACCCCGGTCAGGCCCGTCTGCAGCGGCCCGGCCTCGGCCACGACGGTGTAATCGCTGACCCCCGTCGGGTTGCCGGTCGTGATGCTGATCAGGTAGTAGCCGTTGGCCACGTCCGCCGAGAACGTTCTGGCGGCCGTGCCAAAGTGGAAGTCCTGGAGCAGGGCGGTGGGACCGCCGCTGGTCGAACTGCCGACCGCCACGTTCCAACCGTAGGTGTTCCCGCTGACGCCGTAAACCCGGCTTGGCAGGACGGCGGTGTAGCCCGCGGCGGTGGCCGCCGCCCCGAAGTTCGGGTCGTCCAAGTCGAACCGCCAGGTCGTGGCTCCCAGTGGGGTGAACGGCAGGTTTTCGATCCCCACGAACGAGACGTTCTTGAAGGCGATGCCGTCCCCGGTGATGATCTGGTTCAACTGCACGTTGAAGGCGTTGCCGACCGGGTTGTAATCCAGCGTGTCGCCGGGAATGACGAAGCCCATGTCCAGCGGACGCGGCAGGCCACCATCGACGTTGATCACGGCGGTGGTCGACGGATTGACCAGGAAGGTGTCGTTGCCGTTGCCGCCCTGAACCGTCACCGACTCCAGGGTGGTGCTGAAGGTCACCACCTGCATCAACGTGGTGTTGGAGACGGTGCCGATGGTGGTCCGGTTGACATCAATCGTTTCGGCCGCAGCCGTGGCGACGATCGTCACGGAGTCCACCTCCATCATCGAGGCGCCCGAATCCGCGACATTGATCTGCGCCGTCGTCACACCGCTTTGATTGATCGTTGTCGTGTCATTTCCATCGTTCCCATCGACCGCCAGAGCCGTGGCTCCCGTCCGGTTGATGGTGATGCTGTCATTCTCAGACCCACCCAGAACCTGATTCGTGGCTCCGCCCATCGTCCCCGTGACGATGATCGTGTCGTTTCCGGCACCGGCATCGATCTTGGCCAGGCCCGTGGCTGAGAGCGACCCGCCCATGGCCAGAGTGATCAAGTCGCTGCCGCCCAAGCCATTGACCGTGACCGTGCTGCCGGTGACCGTGTTGGACACCGTGATGTTGTCGTTGTTGGTGCCGCCGGACAGCGTGACCGCACCCGAACCGGTCACGGCCGCATTGACCGCGAACACTGACGCATTTCCCGGCGAGCCGGAGGTCAGCGAGACCGTGCCGCTGGTGGCGGTGACGGCATGGCCGATGGTCAGGTCGGCCGAGGTGACCACGCTGATGTCCCCGCTGGTCGTGGCGCTGATCACACCCGAGGTGGCGAGGGCCGCCGAGGTGTTGGAGAGGAATATCCCGCCCGTCCCCGTGGTGGCCTGAACCTGACTCAACACCGTTTCGATCGGGTCACCGGAGGAACCAATGCCGGTCGTGGACGACAGAATCGCACTGGCGGCGGTCAGGTTGTTGGCCGCTGCATTGTTGTCGGTGATGGCACCGACCGCAGTCAGGTTGATCGAATCGCCATCGGCGGACACGACGCCGAGGCTGATGCCGCCGGCCGTCGTCGAGAGCGTCACATTCCGTCCGGTGCCACCAGCGCTGACCGTGGTGACGGTCAACGCCCCGCCGGCACTGACCGAGATCAGACCATCGTTGGTCGTGATGCTGGCCAGCGTCACGGCGTCAGCTTCACGCAGCGTGATGGCTCCGATCCCGCTGGCACTGGCCGTGACGGTGGTGACACTCGTATCCAGATCGACCCCGGTCGCTGACGTGGCGGTCAGGGTTGGGGTCGTGATGTTCAGAGTGCCGCCGTTGGCATCAGTAATCGCACCGCCAGCGGTCAAAGCGACGCTGATCGAGCCGGTGATGGTGTCGACCGCCAGGCTGTTCAGATCCACCAGGGTGACGGCGCGGCCGTCTGCGTTGACCGTCGAGAAGTCGTTGGTCGCGGAATCGAGAATGATGTCGCTCGGGACGGTTGCCGTGAGCGTCGTCACGCCAGTGACCTTGAGGTCGCCGGTTCCAGCGTCCGAGATGGCTCCGCCCGCCAGCACATCGAGCGTGCCGGTGACGGTGCTCGTCACGCCGTTGGCGAAGACGATGGCGTTGGTGTCCACCAGCGACACATTCACGCCGTCGACCTCAACCGTGTTGAAGTCGTTCGCGCTGTTGTTGAAGGTGATGTTGCCACCGGCCGACAGGGTGGCCTTCCCGCCAACATTGACCGACCCGGTGGAGCCGATGTCCGTGGTGGCGGTGACATTGAAGTCCGCCGCGATCAAGGACGTGCCGGCGAAGCTGATGGCATTGGCATCAACGAATGTGGCCACGTTGGCCGTCACGGTCACGGTGTTAAAGTCGTTGGTGGCTGTGTCCAGCACGGTGTTGGACGCACCTGAATTGAAGGTCGCGAGCCCACCGACGGACAGGCTGCCAATCGCGGCGTCGGTGATCGTCCCGCCCAGCGTCGCAACCGTGAGAGCCCCGGACAGCGTGGTGGCACCGCTGAACACGATCCCATTGGCGTCGATGATGCTGGCACTGGCGGCGTTCACCTGAATCGTGTTGAAGTCGTTGGTGATGCTGTTGAGCACGACGGACATTGTCGCCGACAATGTCGCCTTCCCGCCAATCAGCAGGCTGCTTCCCATGCTTTGAGTGATCGATGTTCCGGCGGTCACCGTCAGCGCGGCGGCTGTCGTGGAGGTGTTCGCAAAGTTGATGCTGTTCACGTCGACCAGCGTCACGGCGTTCGCCGCTGCAATTTGCAGCGAGCCGAAATCGTTCACGGCGGAATCGAGGACGATGTTCGAGGCCCCCGCCCCGGCGTTGAGAATCGTGAGGCCGCTCACCACAACGGTTCCCGTGTCGGTGATGGCCGCCGCCGAAGTCAGCGTGAGGCTCGCGGCGGTGTTCGTGCCCGCCAGAACCGTGGCCGAGTCTTCCTGGATGCTCACGGCACCTGCGGAAGTGAAGGTGAGGTTGCCGAAGTTGGTGGTGGGGCCAGCGCCGCCGACACTGATCGACGTGCCATTGAATGAGGCGTTGTTCGTGACCGTCAAGCTGGTCGAGGTATCGGTGATCGCCCCCGTTGAACTGAGGGACAGGCTCATGGCCGTGTTGACGCCTGTAATGGCGGTGGCTGCATCGACCTGGATATTGACAGCACCGGCGGAATTGAAGGTTAGGCTGCCGAGGGTCGTCGTGATGCCACCGCCACCGATGTCAATCGAAGTGCCGCTGAACGACGCATTGTTCGTCACGGCCAGACTCGTTGATGTGTCGGTAATCCCCGCAGTGGATGTCAAAGACAGGCTCAGCGCGGAGTTGACGCCTGTGACAACCGTGGACGAGTCTTCCTGAACCGTCACGGCACCAGCCGAGGTGAAGGTCAGACTGCCGAAGTTTGTCGTGGCCCCGGCCCCGCCAATGGCAATCGATGTCCCGGAGAGGGTGGCGTTGTTGGTCACCGACAGGCTGGTCGAGGTATCCGTGATGCCCGCAGCAGAGGTGAGCGACAGACTGCTGGCACTGTTGCTGCCGGCCAGGACGGTCGCCGAATCTTCGAACACGGTCACCGAGCCACCCACGACAGTCAGCGACCCGAAATTCAGGGAACTGGCAGCGATCAGACTGATGGCACTGCTGCCGGCGTTGAAGCTGGCCAGGCCGGTGACACCCAGCACCGCACTGGCGGTAGAGCTGATTCCGCCGGTGGCGGTCACCATCAGGCTGGCGAGGCTGGAATTGGTTCCTGTAAAGGACACCGTGTCGGCCCCCGCCTGACCATTGATCACCAACCCGGAATTGAAAGTCGTATCCATCGACGCCACAGTCAGCGCCCCCGCATCGCCGCCCATGTTGACGGTTAGGCTTGTTGGGGCACCAAATGTCGTGGCTGCAAAGGTTGGCGTTGCATTCTGGCTGCGAATCCGGGAAGAGCCGTCAGAGGCCGTGCCAACGTCTTCCAGGATCGGCTGGTCGGCGGCCCCCGGAAGATTGAGAATCAGGCTCGCAATAGTGCTGCCGCTGACGTCGATCGGTTCGACGCCGTCATAGGTGATGGTCGCCGACTGCATCCCCGCCGCGTAGACGATGTTCCCGGACTGTTCATTGGCCCCGAAAGTGTTGTAGTTGCTCGTGACGGTGGCAAAGCTGCCGCCGGTGACAGTCAGTTGGTCATTGTCGCCCACGGCGAAGCCACCGTGGAAGAAGACCGGAATCGCGAAGAAGCCCCCGCTGTAGTCGATGATCAACTGGTCGTTTCCGGCGAAGCCGTTGAACGTGAACGATGTCGGATCGGTCACATTGATGAAGCCGCCGCCGTTCAGATTGTACTGCAGCACTCCGGAATTGAGCCGGAGAATCAGCGTGTCATCGTTGGCCGTGCCACCGACATAGGCAAGATCGGTCACTTCAATGTCGGTGTAGGTGACTGTCGTCCGTCCGGCACCCGAGATCGTGAACCCGTTGTCCGTGACCGTAGCTCCCGTCGAGTCGTAGTACAGGGTGTCGGCCATCGATTCCGCGCCGCCGTCCACGCTGATCACCGTGCCGCCGGTTGCCGGGCCAACGACAAAGATGTCATCGTCGCCATCAAGGGTGTCGATGATCAGGTTTGTCACGCCGGTCGTGCTGTAGCTGATCGCGCCCAGCAGGTCCGTGCTGAACGAGATGCCAGAGGCAGCCACCGTGTCGTCGTCGTCGGTGGTGCTGAGACTGACCGTGCCCGTCGTGCCGGTGAACGAGCCCGTCAGCGGGCTGGCGACATTGTTCAGCGTCAGCGAGGTGACGCCGGTCGAGGTGATGGAGCTGCCCGTGCCGGTCAGTGCCAGTTCCTGCAGCGTGATTGTCGAGGCGCCGGACAACGAGATCCTGGCACCACTCATTCCGGTGACAAAGGTGGAGGCCGTCCCCTGCCCAATCAGACTCAAGCTGTCGGAAATCAACAGATTCTCGGCAAATGTGCCGGCGCCGACATTCACGGTGTCGCCGCTCTCGGCCACATCAATGCCGCGCTGAATGCTGCCGCTGGTCTGTGTGACGTAGACATTGGCGGTTTTGACCCGCACGAAACCCAGCGTGTTGTCGTCGGTGGCATGAAAGATCTTGTCTTCGATATCCAAGCCCTGGGCCACGGTGACGTTGTTTCCCAGGAAGCCGTCGTACGTGGCCCACGTTCCGTCAATGTAGTTTCCGGAGTTGGTGGCGAAATTGGCGAGGACGATGTATTCGTCAACTGTTGAGAAACTCAGCGTGCCGATCGTGTCGCCCACCAGCACCGCGCCGGCCCCGCTCATGTACAGGCCGGTGGTCGAGGAACTGATGGAAATCCCCGTCAGGCTGACCTGGGTCAGATCGAAGTCCCCACTCATCCAGATTCCGACATCTGTGTTTGTCACCGTGCCGCCGCTGACGGTGACATTGGGAGACTCGATGGTGGTCAACTGATAGCCCGTCGTGCTGGCCAGGTTGCCACTGATGATGTTGTTGGAGACGGTCACCACCCGTTCGTCGTAGATCGACTGAACGCGGATAGCGCCGAATTCGTTGAAATTGTCGATGGGCGCCAGCGGATTGGAGATGCTGGTGATCGTGTTGTTGGAAACGGTGTAGGCCGACGCATCGACTTGGTGCAGATTGATCCAAATCCCCTGCGAAGACGACTCAATCGTGTTGCCCGAAATCTCGAGCGGCACCGTTTGAGTGACTCCGGCAGCCCGAAAGAAGTCGGTTGTCTCGACCCCCACCCGAACCTGTGTCATCACGTTGTTGGTCACGCTGGTATAGGCATTGCTCCCCGCGAGTACGGCAAAGCCCAGGCCAAAGTTCGGGTTGTCTTCCGGCTGGATGTTGTCGAACTGATTCGCCGTGACCAGATTGTTTTGTGACGCGGAGTTGGATGTGTTGTAGAGAACAACCCCTGCATAGTTGAAGTTCTGAACCACGTTGTTCTGGACCGTCAGCCCACTGATCGCCGTGGAGGAGTTCGACCCAGGCGCGAAATTGGCGATTGCCAACTGGATGTTGATGTCCGCGCCGTTCTGCCCCCCCATGCCGAAACGGTATCCGTTGCTGATGGCGGAGTTGTCGCCGTCCAAAGTAAACCCGTCGAGCGTGACTCCGTTGGCCGTGACGCGGACCAGAGTGTCATTGACACTGGGGCCTGTGAAGTCAAAGTCGTTCGTGTTTGTCGTGATCACTGTCGCTGCCACAGGCATGCCGGTATTGGGGTTGATCCCCGCATTCGCCCCCTGCAATGACAACTTCTTGTTGATCCACAGGTTTTCCGCAAAGGTGCCCGCAGCCACAACGATCGTGTCATTCGCGGTTGAGGCATTGATGGCGGTCTGAATCGATGAAAAAGCGGATGTACCAAACACCAGGCCTGCGACAGGAGTCGAACCGTTCCATGTGACCACATCGCCGTTGTCTGCTCCGGCTCCGCCGACATTGTTGGTCGTCACCGTATAGTCCGCGGCTTCATCCACATACAGCGTCGACAGCAACGAACGGTCTTCGAGCCTTTCCACGAAGACCTGCGGAGCGCGGGCCGAGGTGCGGCGGGCATGCATGACCGAGCGGCGGGCAAACCGGGAGTTCAACGATTTCAGCCACGAAGTCAAAATCATGGGAGACTTTCTGAGGTGGATTTGGGAGTGTTGGGAGAATGGGAATGGCGCGAGCGATTGTCGGGCTCACAGCAGCCATGCCGGGCAGACCAACTGAGCGTATGGAACGTCCTAGCATCAAATTGCCTAAATTACCGCCTGAGCTGATAATGGCAACTGGATGTACCCTTTTCAAGACGGACTTTGTGCTTTTTCGCCACATTCTGCGAAATCGCCATGCTTAAACACGTCCCTTGAGATGTCTGTATGGATTGTGATGATTACAAGGCCTGCGTCCAATGCGCTAAATGCCTTAACCGATCATAATGGGCATCAAATGCCGAAAAGTTTGCATCAGCCACAGGAAACCGCATGTCAGGTCGGGCATTTTCTTGTCGGCACCTGCGTCGCCTGTGCAAACTGTGCCAGGCATCACCGGCATGCGCTCCACTTCGCGTTTGGGCGCGGTTGGATCGCCCTCGCATTAGGGTGCGTTCGATGACGGAATCCTCGCCGCCCAGCGCCGGAAGTTTGTCCTTGGCGATGAAATTGGTGCGGCCACCCAGCGGAAGTGACGCGCCGGTGACCTGGGGCCGGCAGTCAAGTGGAGCGAGCCTCAAACAGCCGGCCGGTTCCACCGCTCCATTTGTCGGAAGCAGAGCGGCAACGAGAAGACAACCAGCGGCCAAAAGGGCGGGGCACCGCTGACCAGATGGTCCGCGGTGCCCATGGCTTGTCCAGCCCGACGGTCTTCTTGTCGAGCCGACCTTCCCGGCGGCGACAGGCCGTTCACTGCCCGCTGGTCAGCTTTTTGGTCTCTGCACCGAGAATGTCCACATTCGCTGCGAAATATTCCCTTATTTTAGGCCATCCATATTTTAGGATAAAGATCAAAATCGGAAGGGCAATGGCCCCGATGATCAGGATCGTTTCCAGGCTGACCGCCCCCTGTTCATTCCTGTGCACCCGTTGGAGAACCTTTGTCAGGGAGCGAGTGAGGCTTTTCATGGTCGATGCTCGGCGAGACTGGAGGCTGCGTCTGGGAGATCGGTTTTCACCAACGATCCCCGCCAACGCAACCGGCCGGCTGTCGGAGACCGCCGGCCGGACTGCACGGCATGGACGGTTGATGGCCTACTGGTCCACCGTCATGGTCGCCCCGGAGAGCAGGC
This sequence comes from Planctomycetaceae bacterium, assembly GCA_021732845.1. Classification (GTDB taxonomy): domain Bacteria; phylum Planctomycetota; class Planctomycetia; order Planctomycetales; family Planctomycetaceae; genus JAKFUF01. Next base: position 25,388 of record JAKFUF010000027.1, read on the forward strand.
CGGGAATTGGGTTCCCAACGGTTGTTGTCCCGCCCCCGGCGCAGAGCAGGGCGACAGGCCGGTTCGTGCCCTGGGTGACAATCAGCGCGCCGGAATCCCCGGCGGCGGAGAAGACGCTGTAGCCGGCCGTGGGATTGATCACCACCTGGTTGATGAACCGCGCCGTGCCCTGCGTGTAGTTGATGTTGAAGGTTGCGTTGACGGCGCTGATCCGCCCCTGCGTGTACCGGGTTGTGCGGCCGTATTTCTGGACCAGCATCCCCAACTGCGGTGCCACTGGCGTTCCGAGCTGTCCGTAGCCCTCCAGGGGGCGGGTGCCGACCAGCGCCGTCGTGGTCGTGGCCCAGGCGGCGTCATAGGTGTTGCTGGCGGCCGTTGAAAACGTGATCTGGTAGTAGATGTTTAGGGTGCCGATCTGATTGGCCGCCGTGGTACTGCAGGCCGGTTGGTAAATCTTCACCGCTCGGATGTTGGAGGTCGGTACCAGAACATGGTAGTTGCTCATCACATACTTTTGCGAACCCCGGCTCGTCCGGCAGGAGAGCGAGCCCACGAAGCCGCAGGCCGATTCGTTCCGGATGGACACGCCAATGGGCACCGGCCGCGGCAGAAAATCATCCGGACCGGCCTGCGGATAGAACGGACCCTTCAGCTCCACCCTGACAGGCAGCCCGTCCTTGGTGGCCGGCACGCCGGCGGGGTTGCCGATCCGCGAGTAGACCGAGATGTACAGCTTGCCATTCTCGTCCAGGGCGGTCGAAGTCCCGAAAATGTCCTTGTTACCTGTTTTTTGCAGTTCCGCGTCCAGCGCGTTCTGGCTCTTCATCGCGGCGTCCAGCTCCGCCTGCGTAAACTCCGTGGCCTGGCTCGGCGATTTCCGGTCGGCCTTGGTCGGGACCAAGACCCGGTACTGGGGTTCAAACCGCGCCAGTTGCTCGGCGGTGGGCGCGGGCTTGATGTTCAGGTTCAGTTTGCGGGCCTTCGTCGTCTCGTCTCCGGCCAGGGATTTGCCCTTGGGCAGGAGATCAACAAACGGCGCGCCGTTGGACAGTTTCCCGCCCGCGTTTTTCAGCGTGACTTCCTCCACGCCGAAGTCATCCACAACCAGCCGCAGCGGCCCCTTCAACGCTTCCTGCCCGCGATTGAGGAGCGTGACATCGGCGGCGAACAGAATTCCTTCCGGCGTCAGCTTGTCGGAGAACTGCACCAACACCGGCACCTGGATCTCCTCCCAGCCCTTGGGTGTGAAGCGTGCCACGGGATGATTGAGCGGAGATTCGCGGTCGGGCTGGGCAAGTGCGATGGAAGTCTCCCCCGTCGTGGGCGGATCTTCACCGGCTGACCCAAATCCGCCAATGGCACACACAGCGACGGCGATCAGCAGCAGGCCCATGGCCATCCAGTCACATCGCCTGTGGTAAAAATTGCGCATCGGTGTGCTCTCGCGGTAGAACTATTGACTTGTCAATTAGGTGGTCAACGTCGCAGGAAGGTCCTCGACTGCCGGATTTTCCTGGCAATTCAAATTCAATGTCTTAGCTTACAATGTGGATTGGGGGGGTGACAGCCTTTTTCCTGCCGGAAAAAGATAGTCGCTGGTGGCTGCATCCGTTGCACAATCCGCCCTGATGCATCAGCCCTTAGGGACCTGTTCGAACACCAGAGCGCAGGTCGCACGATCCATGCCTGCAAGTGCTCAACTTCCCGACTGCGAGATGCGCATCCAAATGGCACTCGCAAACAACTGCCGGCAAATCATTTGCGATTCACCTCACCGCAAAAGTTCTGGTTCTTCAGTACCGAGCAGGCAGAGGGGCGTCCATGAATAGTGGCGCATTTGCGCCAACTGCAGCAGAAGAGTTAACACTTGCAGGGAATTGTCGCAGGATGCTGGGATTGCCAAGGTTCAGGTCTTGCCGGCGTGACGTATCAAGGCGATTGAGTCCGCTTGGATGAAATATTCGGGGGCCATGGCGATGAACGGGAGCCCACATGACCATGCAGAACTCCGCGACTGGCAAGTGGACGAATTGCCGGTGGCGGGATGGGTCGTTGATGGCGTCATAACACATACCGGCTGACGAGTGTTTCGAGGGACCCCGGACGTATGCAGCAACAACGCGGAGTCACCGTGGCCGTTTCTTAAGGCAGCGATGACTCCGCGAAGTGTGTCGGTCCAACCTTTCAACTGGGCGAAAGCGCTGCGGGAGCCTCTCGATCGGCTCCTCCCGGCAGGCCACTTCGCTGAGTGTGCGACTGATGCACCAACCGTTTCCTCAGGCAATGAAACTCGAGAAGGCCTGGTCCATCACCGCCACATCCCAGCGGGTGTTGTTGTCCCACAGGATGACCGTGTTGTTGCTGGTCAGCGTGCCCGTAATCTGCCTGCCGTCGGAATACTGCCAGTCGAGGGCCCGCAGCACCGTCGGTGAATTGAACGCCCCCCGGGAGGTGTCGCCAAACTCGTTGGTGAACAGCAGTGTGTCGCCCACCTGGTCGATCGTGGTCCGCAGACTGTTGGCCCCGATGGTCCAGTCATGGGCCAGCATGGGATTGGGGGCCGGATTAGGCTCTCCGGGTCCGCCGGGCGACTGGCCGCCGTTAACCGCCGTCCAGGCGGTGTTGTTCGCCCAGGAAATCAACTGATTGCTGTTGGACAGCGTGCCAACCAGGTTGCCCCAGTCCGCGGCAACGACCTGGGTGGAGGACAGGAATGTCCCGCGGGCGGTCATCCCAAACTCGTTCGTGAACACGAGGCTGGTCCCGCTTTGGGCAATGAACGTCGGGCCGTTGAAGTTCCACATTGTGGCCAGCAGCGGCACGGACGTGATGGCCGACCGGACCCAAACGGTGTTGTTGCGCCATTCGATGCGGTTGTTGCCGACCAGATCTCCAACGAGATTCCAGTCGTCGGCCATGACCGTGGTGGCCGAAGTCATGCGCCCCATGGCGACCATGCCGAATTCGTTGGTAAATGTCAGGACATCCCCATCCTGCTGAATCGAGGTGGCTTGCCCGTTGATGGACCAGGCACCGGCAAGCCCTGTCACGGTGCCGCTCACCAGGTTGGCATTCTCAATCTGCAGATAATTGACGGCCTGCCGCCCGGTGGCCGTGATGACAGCTCCGGTGCTCGACGTGTCCGTGGCTCCCGCCGGATCGTAATTCAGCGTGTCCCCGGTGGTGTGCGCTCCGCCATCCAGGTTGATTTGAGTCTGGCCGCTCAACGGCGCAGTCACGGCGATCGTGTCATTCCCCGCCAGAGTGGCGACATTCAGGGTCGTCACTCCACCGGCGGCGTAACTGATCGCCCCCAGCACGTTCGTGCTGAAACCGGTTCCCGACACAGAGACAGTGTCATCGCCTGCCGTGGTGTTGAGGTTGACGGTCCCCGTTGTCCCGGTCCATGTGGCAGTCAGCGGCGAGGCCACATTGTTGAGCGTCAGGGCGGTGATCCCCGTCGACGCCAGGGAGTTGCCGGTTCCCGCCAGCGTGAGTCCTTCCAGGGCCACCGTGACTACGCCTGAGAGCGAGACACGTGTTCCGCTGCCGCCGTCGACCGTGGTGGCACCGCCTTGACCAATGAGCTTTACGCTTTTGGATATTGTGAGATTCTCGGTGAATGTTCCTGCGCCAACATTCACGGTGTCTCCACTGGCGGCGAGATCCAGACCGCGCTGGATGCTGCCGCTCGCCTGGGTGACGTAGACGTTCTCGGCCTTGATCCGCACAAAGGCGAGGCTGCTGTCGTCGATGGCATGCGTGATCTTGTCTTCGATGGCGAGTCCCTGGGCAGCGCTGACCGCACTCCCCAGCACGCCACCGTAGGTGGCCGCGGTCCCGTCAATGCTGGCTCCACCGTTGGCGGCGCCGTTGGCCAGCGTGACAAAGTTGGTGACCGCAGTGCCAAAACTCGTCGCGTCCAGCGTGTTGTTCACTAACCGGGCGTTGGCCCCGCTGATGAGCAAACCTGTCGTGGCATTGTCGATGGTGAGGCCAGCCAGGCTGGCGCGTGCGAGGCCAATGCCGTCGCCATTCAGCTCCAACCCCACGGTGGCGTTTGAGATCCCGATGTTGGAGAGGGCGACACCACCGCTGACATCGCCGTCTGCATTGGAGACGAGTATCGCCGTGGCCACATTGCTCACAGTCCCGCCCGTCACAGCCACATTGGGGGACTGGATGTTCGACAGGCGATAACCAGTCGTGCTGGCAACATTGCCGCTGATTATGTTGCCAGAGAGACTGACGGCAACCGAATCTGTGATGGACTGCACCAGGATCGCGCCAAATTCGTTGAAATTGTCGACCGAAGCCAGAGGATTGGCGATGCTGGTGATCGTGTTGCCGGAGACGGTGTAGGCGGATGTCGTCCCGTAGTGGAGATTGATCCAGATTCCCTGGGACGACGACTGGATCGTGTTTCCAGAAATCTGCAGTGGGAGCGTCTGGGAAACGGCCGCCGCGGAGGAAAAGTTGCTCGTCTCGACTCCGAGGCGGACCCTCGTCATCACATTGTCGGTGACTGTCACATAGGCGTTGTTGGCAATCAGGACGCTGAATCCCAGGCCGAAATTCACATTCTCTTCCGGCTGGATGTTGTCAAAGTTGTTGGCCGTAATCAGATTGTTGGCGGAAACTTCGCTCGACGTGTTGAACAGCACCACGCCCGCATAGTTGAAGTTTCGAATCACATTGTTCTGAACGGTCAGTCCGTCGATTGCCACGGACGAGCTGGAGCCGGGCGGGAAATTGGCAATGGCCAATTGAATGTTGATGTCGGCGCCGTTTTGCTGGTATCCGCCACTGATCGCGGTGTTGTCGCCGTCCAGGGTGAACCCGTCGATCGTGACCCCATCGGCGGTCACGCGGATCAGCGTGTCATCCACGCTTGCGCCATTGAAGTCGAAGTCGTTGGTGTTGGTGGTGATGACGGTCGGCGCGACCGGTGTGCCCGTGTTCGGATTGACCCCGGCATTCGCCCCGTTCAGGGTCAGCATCTTGTCGATCGACAGATTCTCGGCAAAGGTGCCTGCCGCAACGAGAATGGAGTCATTGGCCGCCGCCGCATCAATCGCGTCCTGAATCGACGAAAATGCATTCGTGCCGAATATCAGCCCCGCCTGCGGCGTCGCGCCATTCCAGGTCACCACGTCGCCATTGTCCGCCCCCGCGCCCCCGTTGTTGTTTGTTGTGACGGTGTAGTCCGCGGCTTCATCCACGTACAGCGTCGCCAGCAGGGCGCGAAACTCCAGTGTCTCCACATTGGCGGCGAAACTGCGGAATGATCTGCGGCGTGGGGAAGGCACAGAATGCGGAGCGAACCTGGTGCGCAGAGATTTCAGCCATGGCGTCAGAGTCATGAAGCAAGCTTTCGAATGATCAGAGGTGCGCTTGTCGCGTGGCTTATTCAGAATGCAATACGTATGTTTGAGAGATGAGTGATATGCGAGGCTTGGGCTCGACAAGGGCGTGCGGCAAGCAGCAGGCAATCTTGAGCCTGGAAAGAATCACACGCCGTTATTGACATTCGGGGGCGACGAAACTACGGACGGCGATCAGGGAGTCACGATCCGACTTGGAAGGAGGCCAAGAAGTCGCCATACGGGCTTGACGCGCAACCGCACCGCGTCAACACCATCTTCGCGTGGCAAAATATCGAGCGGCCCAGCTCGAACTATTCGTCTAATTAGTTACATGACGAAGCCGTCGTCTGCGAGCCAAATCGGCTCGCAGGCAACTCAGTGGAAATCCTATTGAGCACCCGCCGGGATGTCAAGAATTGCCAGCTCCGTTTCTCTACTTTATCAATTGTTAAGACACGGTTAATGTCGTGACTGTTGTTCGACCCCTACCGAACTCGCGCGCTTTTCAAAATCGCCACCGATAGATCTTGGCATGGGGATCTCGCTGTAGCAGTTTGCATACCGGAATTCTTGGAAGTGGAATTGCAAATTCGAAACTGCCGCGATTTTGCAATGTCCTGCTGCAGGTCGGTAATACTGCGGCTGGAGGGATGCTTTCTCGATTGATCTGCCGAGAGCGGCGGAGCACGTCCACCTGGCCGATGTCTGCGTGAACTGCAGCCTGCCGTTTGCGCGATGGACATGCACCCTGCTCGTTCGCATGGCAGGGAGACATTTCCCAGGAACGGTCATGCGGGCCGCTTGGGGATCCTCGGCAGCTTGCCTGGCATGGAAAAACTTCAGTCCGGCTCCGCTGACCAGACCGAACCAAACACCACGACGTGGCATCGACGCTGGGCATTGTTGGTATTGGTGCCGACTGGCGCCAAGCTGCCTCTAAGCCTCTCACAAAGGCGAACCCATGCGTCGCTCTGATCGCACGGGAGCCTGACCCAGACTCATCGTCCGGGGGAAAGGAGCACTGCCGATCGTTCAGCCCCCGGCAAGGCATTGTGCCCTGGCGTCTGCGACTGACCCCTGGCATCAATCGCAACGGGAATGGACCGGCAAGGAGTTGCATGAGGGAGAAGAATGTGATCGTGGCTGACCAGTGCAGTAAATGCATCGACCCGCACAAAATCACGTTTCAACCTCGGCCGCACTGAACCGGCCCTCATGCGGGCCAGTTCGTGCACGAATTCCTCCCGAGCTGCTTCAAGGCATCACCATGGCGACCAATCGCACAAACCCATTACATGTCGGGCAGACCCATCGCGGAGCCACCCGTCCAGTTGTGCCGGGTGTTTGAGCTGCTGGCCGCGCTGGGTGGAAACCACCGCAAACTGACACGGGACATCCGCCAGCGCGGTCACATCCCCCCAGAGTTTTTCAAACTGCGTCACCGGAAAAACGTCCTCCTGCCCCAGGCCCCAGCGCTTTTTGACATTCTTGATGGTGATGTAGGTCGGGAGACGCAGGCTCACCCGCCGGACGGCGGCGTTCACGGCCTCGCTGTCCTCCAGCGCCGCACGGTCCAGGCCGAACAGGTCCAGCAGCCGGCGGACGGAAATCCAGCTCGTCATGGAGTTGTAATACCGCAGCCGGCACTCGTCCGCCTCACGCGGGAGGGCCAGGCCCTCGACGAGCCGCACCCGCCCGTCAACGCGGGCCAGTCCGCCGCCACGGTCATCCAGCCGCCGGCTGGTGACCTCCACTGTCACGGCACAATCCGCCACCAGGTGCTGGCCCAACAGTCCGGGATCGAGGCTGGCACCCAGCGTGTCGATGTTGTGCAGCAGCAGGTGCTCAAGTTCGGGCTGCAGTTTCAGCAGGTTCCGCAGGGTGCCGTTCCTCAGCAGGTTCGGCACTTCATACCAGTGGCCCACCGGGTGCAGGCACTGCGCGGGCACATTGTCCCTGTAGTCCGTGCCCTCACCGCACTCGCGCGCCCAGGCGGCCAGCGCCGCCCGGACGCTGTTGCGCACCTTCTGCTGCTGCTGGTCCAGCACCTGCTGGGCCGTCTCCTCCCACAGGAACTGCAGGTCACGAAGCATGGGAACTGTCCGCAGGCCGACGCTGCAGCCCGACGACACCAGGACCGGGCCGCCGGTCCCGCCGCATTCCTGCAGAGAGGCGCGGATGGGGGCATCCGTGAGATAGCCGGTGGTGAAGACATGGGCCGCCGGGTGCCTCGACAGGCGGTTCGAGCGGCGGGTCTTCGCCAGATGCACATCCAAAAAGCGGCGATGGCTGCCCGCCATCTGGCAGAACGGGTTCAGGGCCTTGACCACCCCCGCGCCCTCGGTCCAGCGGCTCCCGATTCCGGCCGCCAGGGTCACAACGGCCACCTGCCCTCGGGCCAGCGCCTCTTCGCCCCGCCGCACCAGGTCCCCGGGCAGGCCGCCCCGCGTTTCGCGGACATCCTCGTCGCGGACATCCTCCAGGCCGGCGCTGGAGGGCAGCCGGTTCTGCGCCAGTCCGATCCGTCCGGCCTGCAGCTCAGACCGGATCGCCTCATGCTGCTGGCGGTCAAACCCCTGGCTGCGCAGGAGTTCGTCCAGCGAATCCGCGGCAGACTCTTCCGCGGCGGGCTGCGGCAGCAGCCGTGCCAAAAGGGCTCGCTGGGCGGTGCCAGTCCGGCCGGAGGATTCACCGGCCAGGTAACGCCGGCTCACAACTTCAAGCTCCCGGCGGATTCCCGGCTTGAGCTGCCGCGGGTCCCGGCGCAGCCAGGAGGGCAGCATCAGCGCGTAGTATTCGTCGGGCATGCGGGCCTCGGCGGCCGGCAGCAGTTCACTCCATGTGCCCCGGTCGTTGATCCGGAAATCATACACGACAGGCTCCATGGCGAACGGCACGGACGCCTCGAGGCGGGACTTTGTCGCCGCGAGCGTTGCCTGCATCCAATCCTTGGCCCGGGACTGTACCTCTGGGGCAAACAG
>JAKFUF010000161.1 GCA_021732845.1 Planctomycetaceae bacterium
GCCCCCACGACCGCCCCTGCCACGGGGTCATGACCGTTCAATCCAGTGCCGGCGGTGCGATGCGGCACACGGTGGCGGGCCGAAGAGGCTTCTACGCATTTCGACGGCATTCAATCCGACTTGTCAGGCATCACCAAGGAGCTTTCTCGCCTCCATTCCGTGTCAACAACCCCAGCAATGTCGCGGCTGGCAGGTTTTCAGGAAGCCAGTGGACACTGCCGTCGGCGAAAGCAGCATTGGCCCCGCGACTATGCCGGCCCGAAATCCCTGGCGGTGATGGAGCGTTGATGGTCGTTGCCATTTCCGCCAACGTCAGATCGCGTGGCTCCGCCCATTTGATTCCTGAATTGTGGGTCTCAATCACATGCAAAGTGTGGGCTGCTCCGTCCGTAATGTCCTTCAATTTGACCGGAATCGTTCCGCGCCAGGCGGTGTTCATTCCAACCACGGCGAGATAGCTTGTCCTCGTGTCGGGCACCTTGGAATCTCGCCGGTGATCGAGCGGACAATTGAAGGCGGGAATGGGTGTGTCAGCGAGCCGTTTGTTGGTCGGTCCGTTCCAAGGCTCCTCAAAACGGTATTGGTCGTAAATCTTTTGATGGGCTCCCCCGTCGAGATACGGCAGGATCAGCACCCGCCAACTGTGCATCGGGCGTCCCTGCCCGTCCGCAACAAAAGCGGGCGGGAAACTCCCAAAGACGTGATGATACTCGTGCAGGGCGAGGGCAATCGCTTTCAAGCGGGATATACATGCCTCTCGTGCGACACCACCGCTCCCCGGGCCTTGGACAGCCGGCATCAACAGTGAAATCAAAACCGCGATGATCGCTGCGACAACTGCCCATTCAATCAGCGTCAGCCGGATCAGTCGTCGTTTGATGGGCTGACTCGGATTTGAAGTTGAGGCAATGCCATCTGGCGAATCAGGCATGGGTTCTCCACGAACCGTGTGCATTTCTACTCCGCTCGTTGTTCCAGGTCCAACAACACCCGCTTTCGCCACAATCCTCCGCCGTAGCCTGTCAGTTCTCCATTCTTGCCAATCACGCGGTGGCAGGGGATCAAGATGTTGATGCGGTTCTGACCGTTGGCATTGGCGACGGCGCGAACGGCCGAGGGCTGGTCGATCCGTTTCGCCAGTTCCTGATAGCTGATGGTCTCGCCATGCGGAATCTGTCGCAACTCGTTCCAGACGCGTTCCTGAAACGGTGTGCCCCGCGGAGCCACGGGCACGGTGAAATCTTGCCGCCTTCCTTCGAAATAGTCCTTCAGTTCCTCACCGAGCATTTTCAACCATTTGTGTTCACCGGGGACGACCGGCATCGCAAACCGCTGCCGCATGGTGGCAAGATTCCGCTCCAGCATCCGCCGGTCCGTGTATTCCAGCAGGCAAATCCCCTTCTCCGTCGTGGCGGCCAGCATCCGCCCCACGGGGCTGTCAATCATCCTCGTCGTGACACATTCGGTTGCCCGAGCACTGCCCGGTGGCGTGCCGAATGCCTGGCCGAAGGCCTCGCGAAAACCACTATGCGAGGCATAGCCGTGGCCCAGGGCGACATCGTCCAGGTCGGCCCCTTCGCGGATCCGCGTGAACGCTTCGGAGAGCCGCCGTCCACGGCACCATTCAGAAAATGTCATCCCGTAATGTTCTTGAAACCAGCGCCGCACCCGTTCGGGGCTGAGTCCCAGGGCCTTTAAATCGCTGGCCTGAATGCGTTCCTGAGGGGCCTGCTCGACACGGGTCATCAGTTGTTCGACCCAAACCGGACTCTGCCCATCCAGTTCCAGCGGCCGGCACAATTTGCAGGGGCGGTATCCAGCAAACAGGGATTCGCGAACCGTACCGAAAAACTCCACGTTCTCGGGTTTGGGCCGTCTGGGTGGACGGCACGAAGGCAGGCAGAAGATCCCCGTTGTTTTGACCGCCGTGAGAAACACCCCGTCATAGGTTCCGTCCCCGGAAAGCATCGCCCGCACCATTTCTTCGCGCGGCGGCAACGTGTGCATGGGGCTTTTCCGTGTGGAATCCGTTGTCGGTGCGGCGGTGGCAGGCATGATGTTCAGATTCCAGGCTGGTCCGTATTGCTCGCTGCGGAACTTCTGGCGCGGATGGGTGGCTTGCGCCCCCTTCCTCATCCGCTGTCGGGGTTCCTCGCTCGCTGGTCAATTGTGCGACGCGCCAGACCTGCCAGCCACCGAAAATGCGACAAGATATTCTGAAACCGCCCTAGGCCTGCTGAGCCAGGACCGGAAAAAAACTGTGCGCATTAATTGCTGACCAGAAGCCGATCTTGGACAACGAGAAGGGGAACCACGAATTTTCACGAATACGAGGAATCTCACGAATGACAACGAGAAGGATTTCATCGCCCGCGATGTCACGCCGGTTGATGATTTGTGAAATTCGTCAGATTCGTGAAATTTCGTGGTTCAATTCTGACCATCCGATTCACGCACCGTTTTGCCAGACTGGCCGACTTGACCAACAACATCATTCGTTGTCGCTGACGGTTCGCTGCGCGAAATGGCGGTCACTTCTCCGCCTTCAGGGGCAGCAGCTTGATGTTCTTGAACCAGCATTCTCCGCCGTGATCCTGCAGGCCGATGTACCCCGAGGGCTTCTTGTCCTTGAAGGCGATCTCGAACTTGTGATTCGAACCATCCGGCCGCTTGTTCTTCTCGGTCCACTCGTCCAGGTTGGCGTGCATCACCGCTTCGCCATTCAGCTCCACATCGATCAATTTTCCCCGGCAGGTAATGACGATGTGGTTCCATTCGCCGACCGGCTTCATGGCGTTCTTTTTGGGAGGCACCAGGTCATAGAGCGCGCCGGTGTCGTGGTAGCCCGCGGTCTTGGTGTCATCAATGGCGATTTCCAGTCCGTTATAGCCGACATCGTTGCCCAGTTTGGGCGTGATCGGAAAGGTGTGCAGGAAGATACCGCTGTTGCATTTGGGGCTGATCTTGAAGTCCAGGGCCAATTGATAATTCTCCCACACCTTCTCGTGAATCATCATGTAGGCCCCGCATTTGCGCGGGTTGATCGCCCCCTCTTCGACCGGCCGGCGCCCGGGCTGCAGGTCAGAGGCCAGCCAGCCGTCGAGGTTCTTGCCGTTGAACAACAGCAGCCAGCCCGCGGCCTTCTCCTTTTCGGTCAACTGGTTGTCGGGAGCGGTTTCGGCCATCGCCGAAGTGGCAGTGGCCAGCAGGAGCAGCAGGGAACTGACGACACGGAACGTCTTGCGGGTGAGAATGGTCAACATGATGCACCAGTGATCCAAGGCGTGGGAAGGGGCGTGCAGCGTGCGTCCATCTTTCGCGCCAGGGCAGCGCGATGTCAACCGGCTGTCGCTTCTGCCTCTATGACATTGCCTGATTCCGGGACACCTGTCGCGGATCCGCTCGCTGGCGCTCACTCCAGATCTGCGGGCGGTGTCCCGCAATCACGCCAGGACTGGCGCTCTTGGAAGGCGGTGAAGCCATTGTCGAGCAGCGAACGCCATCCGGGACAACGAATGAAGTTGTGGGTGACGTGGACAGGCCTGGCCTAAGTCCGGCCTACGGTCAGCAGCTTGTAGCGGGCTTTTTCTCTTTGTCCAGTCCTCAGGTGCTGACTGAAGGCCGATTTTAGACAACGAAAAAGAGAACTACGAATTCTCACGAATGTTACGAATCTCACGAATTATCAACCGGCTTCGCATCACGGGTGATGAAAGCCCACCGGGTTGCCATTCGCGGCATTCGTCTTGTTCGTGAAAATTCGTGGTTTATCTCTAACCGAACGAACCACTCACCGTGTTGCTTCTTCAGCCGACTTGGCCAAGTCGTTCATTCGTGGCCGCTATTGAATCTGCTGGACATTGATGCAAATGTCACAGTTATTGGCAAGGCAATCCTAAGCGGCTTTCTTATACACATCCTTCTTCGCCATGCCGTCCTTCTTGATCATGCGCAGGCAACTGCGGAGCAGGTTGTCGGCGCTGGCGACCAGGCGGGCGATCGGCTGCTCGGGGCGGGCGCTGAAGGAGGTGACATGGAAGTATTCGTAGGCTTCCGGAGACTGCTCCGTGAAATAGTAGTTCGACACGCAGCAGCGGGTACCCTGTTGCTTGACGGGATTCACCGAGTGCCACGAGACACGGTTGGTTTCCATGATGACCAGCCGGTTGAACAGGCTGGGGATTTCCAGCGGGGTCCGCACGCCGGTGTCCCACAGTTCTAGGTTTCCGCCGCCTGTCGCGGACCAGTCGGGTGTGACATAGAACAGAACGTTCACCCGCCGGTAGAATTTCTGCGTGGCTTCATGCGAGTTGTCAATGTGCGGGTTCAGGAACTGTCCGGGAATCATCGCCGAGATCCCTCCCGCATAGAGCGATGGATCGGCCAGCAACGCCTTGATTCCAGTGATTTTTTCGACCTGCAGCAGCACTTCGGGTGTCTGAAAAGCGTAGAGGGCTTCGCGGATGATCGGATCCATCCGGTCCAGCGCCTTCGAGGTGTATTTCTGCTCGCGGAAGCTGTTCATGAGCCGCATCTGCTCCAGCGGCGGATAGCTTTCGTAAATCCGCTTCACTGTCTCAGGGGGCAGAACATTGTCCAGAACGGCGACGCGGCTCTTCACTGGATGCCGATCGCGGTTGAATTCCAGTTGCAGCTCCGGCGTGTGCTTCACCAGCTTGGCGAGAACCTGGGCGGCGAGTGGTTGGGTCGACATGGCAGTTCCGGAATTCGTGGACGAGGCAACTCGGTTTGCTGGCGAGCGCGTCTGGGTTGTTGAGCGTTGATCAAAGCAGGAGCGCTGTAACAAGGAATTTCAAATTTCAGATTTCAAATTTCACAGTCTAAACGCTCCGGAACAACATGTATGTGGCATAACTCGCAGTTGACCGGACGTTTTTAAATTAACCACGAATAGGACGAATATTGCGAATCTCACGAATAAACCCCGTATTCCCAATCACCGACGTGATGGCTTACCGCCATTCATTGAACCGTGTCCTGTCGACATGAATTCACAGAGAACTTCATTCGTGCTATTCGTATTATTTGTGATATTCGTGGTTCCCTTTCTCGTACTCTACAGTTGATCTTCGCCCTTGAATTCGGCGATGCTAATTTCATCAGGCGGCGAACATCGCCGTTAAGAATTCTTCGGGGTTCATAAACCGCGATTGGGTCATGCCCTGCCCGAGCACGCGCTGCACGGCGCGGGCAATGGAGCGGGCGGAATCGGGGTCGAAGGTGGCTTCGGGACTGACCACATCGCGCACGTAGTCCCGTTCGGCGGCGACGATGGGGAGCTTGTGCCGCTGGGCTTCCAGCAGCGGCAGGCCAAAAGATTCGTAGTGCGAGGGATAGATCAAGCGGCGGCTACGTCCATAGATCTGCTCGACCTGCGCCGCCGAGACATAGCCCACGTTTTCCAGTTTTAGGCCGTGATCCAACCGCCGGGCCTCGATCCAGTCATGCAGTTCCGGTGAATTCTGCTGGCCCACGGTCAGGCACAGCGAGGGAAACAGTCCCCCCCGCGCCAGCAGGCACCAGGCTTGAATCAACTGCCGGTGATTCTTGTGGGGCTCGCCGGTGGCGATGTAGCAGAAGTCGTAGCCTTTGCCGGTGAACGGCAGCAGGCGCGGCCCTGGTTCATCGGCTGGCGGAGGCACGAACGGGCGGACACGGATCGCAGCGCCAGGCAAGAGTTGGTCGAGCAGATCGTGCATCGTTTCCGTCTGCACAATGAATTCGGTGGCGGTTTTGGCGCGGGTGCGAAACCACAGCCGTTCCAGCTCGATCCGCAGCCGCTGCTTCCACGAATAGCTCGAAACATCCGTCCGGCTGATGATGTTGCGGTTTTGAACAAAGACAGACACATGTCCCTGGCACGGAAACAACGGTGGCTGACCGGCAAAGCACAGGATGCGCGTGTCCGGCCTGGAGAGCTGCGACAGCAACCGTTCCGCCCGCCACCGGGCCCGCAGGGAGGGGGCAACCCGATGGACCGTGGGCTGAGGGCAACCGGTGGCAATCTCGGCTTCCACCGATTCGAAGCGGGTGTCGAGAATCAGATGAGCGGGTTTGACGAGCGCGGGGGCGTTGAGCCACGTCGTCGCGAGCAGCGACCGCAGCAATGTCCCGCCGCCGCCCTGATGGACATTGGGCGCATGGATGATCAATGGTCCAGCCGGCATGGCACCCCGCGTCACAATCCTTTGCGACAGATGGAAAATCGCCGGGGAGAATATCCGCGATCGAAGGATGCGGAAAGACCATTTTGGATGGTCGCTGGTTTGCAGAGAGAATCAGTTCTTCGGTCAAGCGATCCGTTCACCCAGATCACTTTGCGTGATTCCGGGCGTTGGGCGGGCTCTGATTTCGGACAAATGGCTCGAACCAAGCTATGCTGTCACAGTAAGATGGGTGGATCATCGGCAGATTTTGAGATGCCGCATGACGGGGGGATTGCTCAAAGTGCTGCGGTGCTGGCACTTGGCATCTGTGGCAGACGGCATCAGGCAGGCGGATGGTGATGGCAACAGGTTTGGAACAGTTCGTCCAGCGATTGGTTCAAAGCGGGTTGATGACGGCCGCTGAAGTGGAGGAGTTCCGCTCGGCCCTGCCCCTGTCGAAGCGGGATCCCACGGGCGAAGATTTTGCCCGCGAACTAGTCCATGCCCGGAGACTGACCAAGTTTCAGGCCACGGCCGTGTTCCAGGGGCGGACGCAAGGGCTGATTTTTGGCGATTACCGCGTGCTGGATAAAATTGGCGCGGGCGGAATGGGGATGGTTTTCAAAGCCCAGCACCGCCAAACCGGCCGCGTCGTGGCTCTGAAAGTCTTGTCGACACAGGCGACAAAATCATCACATGCGGTCAAACGCTTCCAGCAGGAGGCCCGCACCGCCGGCAAGCTGCAGCACCCCAACATCGCCGCCACCTACGAGACGGGTGAGGTGTCCGGGACACATTATCTGGTGATGCAGTTCGTGTCCGGACCCGACCTGCGGACCCTGGTGAAAAACCATCATCCCCTGCCGGTTTCCGATGTCGTCAACTGTACTCTGCATGTCGCCCGCGGACTGCAGTATGCCCACCAGATTGGCATCATTCACCGGGACATCAAGCCGGCCAATTTGCTGTTGGACTCCAATGCGAGCGTGTTGATTTTGGACATGGGCCTGGCCCGCATTCAAAATCTCGAAGATGAGGACGAAGGGGCGCGGCTGACGATGGCGGGCCAGATGCTGGGCACGCCCGAATATATGGCCCCCGAACAAGTGGATGATCCGCGCTCCGTCAGCGCCGCTGCCGACGTGTACTCGCTGGGATGCACGCTGTTCTGTCTGGCGGGCGGTGAACCACCGTTCCGCGGTCGTTCACTGGCCGACACGCTGACGCAACAGGTGTTGGCCCCCATCCCGAGCCTGAAGGCCAAGCGGCCCGATGTTCCGGACGAACTGGACGCCCTATGCCGCCGAATGCTGGCCAAGAAGCCGGCGGAACGGCCCCCGATGTCTGAAGTGCTGGCAGTGCTGGAGAAGCTGCAAAAGGGCGGTCCAATGGAAGTCGACCGCAACCTGCTGCTTGACCAACCCTCCACTGCCGGCCGCAGCACCGAAAGCTTTAGCCTCGGCGGAGGGGTGTCCAACGACAGGGCCACGGCGGACCGCCAGAAAACCGCCTCGCGATCGGTGCCGCCGGTTCCCAACACACAGGTTTCGACTGGCACAAAGCCCACACCGGCAGCGGAAACGTCAAAAGCCGCGGCCGTGCCTCCCAAACCCCCAGTGCCACAACCACCACAACCACCTCAACCACCAGCGCCACCGCGTCCCGTCGCTCCGCCAACCCCGGCGGCGTCGCTCGACCGCACGATTCAGCTTGGTGACATGAGCATTGATGGGGCTCAGACCGTGATCCCCGCCGGTGCGGATTATCTGCGGCTCTGGCCCTCGTCGACTTCGAAGAAGGTGGAGAAGCCCGGCTTTCTCGCTGGCCTTCTGGCCATCTTTGGGATCGGCGCGAAGCCCAAAAAGGCAGCCTCGAATCGCGGGGCCAATGCAGTGGACTGCACGGCCTTCGTGCCACTGGAAGCTCCGGCAGGCAAATCCTGCATGATCCAGGTTGCCCTGCATCGCCCGGACGAGCGGGATTTTGTGCAGATGGTGACGCACGCCCAGATCGACGCCGATCCCGGGGAGGTGCGGTGCCTGGAACTGGTTTTGCCCGAAGGAGCGCGGGTGGATGTCCAGGTCTGCCTTCCCGACCTGCCGATGCAGCCACTCAAAACGCTGATTTGGGATGGCAGCGCCAACATTGCGGCATTCACCTTCGACCTGCCGCTGCGGTTGCCCCCCGGCTTCCGCTTGGGAACAGTGATCGTCAGCCGGGAGGGCGTGCCGTGCGGTCACATCCGTTTTCGCATGCAGGTCACCCCCAGCACCGGCCCTGGTGCGGCCAATCCCAGAACGGCCAAGCAACTGGTCGCGGTGGGCTCCGCCGCGCGACGCTACCGCCAGGCGTTCGTGATCTCCGCCCCGGCTGACCGCGCGAACGTTCTCAAACATGTCCAGAAGCTCGACGAGTTTCAGATTGAGACCGAGAAAAAGCTGCTGGAGGTGGCTCCCGAGGAGCGCTGGACCCAGAAGTTCTACACGCGGATGGATGACGCCGACGTGGTGCTGCTGTACTGGTCACGCGCCGCCAGCGACTCCATGTGGCTCCTGCGCGAGGCCCGCTACGCCGTGGCCCTCAAACGCAGCAACGAGCTGCACGCCCCCGAGATCGTGCCCATTCCCGTTGAAGACCCACTCAAAGCCCCGCCGCCCGCCGATATGGCGCACCTGCCATTTCAGGCGGTGAGAATGTGAAGAATTTGGATCCCTTTTAAGTTCCGATTGAGTCCGCTCCTTCGCCGCCTGGCGGACGGCGCGTGAACTTGAAGAAGGTGACTCGAACAGTGCTCGAAACCGTCGCGGTCATCGTTCTGCCTCTTGCTTTGCCGATCACGGCATTTTTTTTGGCCAATCGTTACGGTCTGTTTTCCTGGGTCTCCCGCGCGCCGCAGCAGTTTCGCCGGACGCTGCCCTGGAAGGATTTCGGTCCCACGCCGCTGGGCGAAAAAGGCTACACCCCGCAGGGGCTGACCTGGGCAAATGACCGGCTGATTTTTGCCAACTCGTGGAAGAACACGCTCTCGCGCGTTTACGAGTACCAAGTTGGTCCCGACTCCCTGACGCTGGAACGGTTCTTCGACATGCCGCCGGAGGCTGTCCACACCAGCGGTTTGGCGTGGGATGGAGCGTACTTGTGGGCCGTTGACTACAAGAGCAATCTGGCCTACAAGATCGACTTGGAAGCCTCCCTCGTGAGTCAGAAGGCGGTGGTCCTGGCGCAGTTTGACACCGGGCTGAAGGGGACCAGTGCCTGCTGCCTGTTGGATGTCGATGGGGAAACCTGTTTGGCGATCTCTGATTTTTTGCGCACCCGCAGAACGATTGTCATCCGGCACCACGCCGCGGCCCAGACCGGTTCAGCCACGGGGCATCTCATTTTTGAGTACCACAACGAGTCGTTCTCGCAGGGTCTCGAATACGTCGGCGGCTTCCTCTGGGAATCGGTCAACAAGCGTGGCGGAGACATCATCAACCAGTTGGATGTGCAACGGCTCCGCAGCACCGGTGACGCCCGGCTGTCGCTGATCGCCCAATTCAATGCCCCCGGCCCCGGCGTGGAAGACCTGGCCTGGGATGGCCGCCGGATGTGGACCTCTGACGAAGTCCGCTTCCGGTTCTACTGCTGCACCGAACTGCCGCTGACACCGACCGAGTGACCCGCTCAGCAACGCGGCAGACTCACTGTTGGTTTTCGATTCGTACACCAACCAATGAGCCGGCACGCGTTAGTGTCCGGTTTGACGAACTTCCGCACAAACCGGGGGCTATGGATCGCCGCAAAAATAACTGTTCGATTTCGATTCGTTGATCCGCCAAGGATCGATCTGCAAAACCATGTCAAAATCCGTGTTTCATCCGTGCTCAATCCGTGGCTTCAAACTTGATCGGCACGCTGTGGCCACAATCCAAAGCGTAGATACTCCTGATGGAGCAGCGTCGCGATCACCGTAAAGATTGATCCGATCAAATCACCCGAACATCTTCATGGCCGCCACGCCCTTGCCATCTTCGGTGGCATAGAACGGCCGCTTCTCGACGTCGAAGCTGGTCTTGGGTGAGATGCCCATGGCCGTAAAGATCGTGGCGTGCAGGTCACTGACGCTGATCGGGTCTTTGATGGCGAGGCACGGCCGTTCGGGGGCCGATTCGCCGTACAAGAACCCCTGCTTCATGCCGCCGCCAAACATCAGCACCGACGAGGCTCCGGTGAAGTGCCGGTGCAGGCCGTAGTGCTTGGGCTCCTTCAGGACATCTGTCGGCGCGGTGGCCTGGTCGCGCGCGTTGGAGCCCGGCACACCCTCCATGATCATGTCGCGGCTGAACTCGCTGGCCAGAATGACGAGGGTTCGATCCAGCAGGCCACGGGCCTCCAGGTCGAGGATGAGCTGCGCGATGGGCCGGTCGATCTCCTTGTGCAGCCGGTCGACGGTTTCATGCCCGTTGGCGTGCGTGTCCCAGTGCAGAAACGGAATGTATTCAGTGGTCACTTCCACAAACCGTGCCCCGGACTCCACCAGCCGGCGGGCCAGCAGGCAGCCCTGGCCGAAGCGGCCGGTGTTGTATTTCTCAAAACTCTCTTTGGGTTCGAGGGTGATGTCGAACGCTTCGCGGTCCTTTGAACTGAGCAGCCGGTAGGCGCTGTCGAGCGAGCGGAGCATCGACTGCTGGTGATAGTCGGAGAGGTACTCCCGCCGTGGGCTCTGGTCCACGAGCTTGCGAAACAACTTTTGGCGGCTCTCGAACCTCGCCGCCTGCATGTCGCGGGGCGGTCGCACGGTGCGGGCCGCCTCATCGGGGAACGGCAGGTTCATCGGGCCGTACTCGCTGCCAAAGAACCCACCGGTGGTGAACGCCTTGATCTCCTCGTTCTCGCCCAGCCCCTCGAGCCGCTGACCAATGTTGATGAAGGCGGGCATCACCGGGTTGCGGGGGCCGAGGACGCGGGCCATCCACGCGCCGATGTGCGGGCAGGCCACGGTCTGGGGCGGCACGTAGCCGGTGTGCCAGTGATACTGATGCCGCGAATGCAGGATGTGGCCCAGATCCGGTTGAAAATGCGAGCGGATCAAGGTTCCGCGGTCCATGACCCGGGCAATGTTCTCCAGCCCCTCACAGATTTTGATGTTGTCGACAACCGTGTCGATGGCGGGAAAAGTGCTCATCACCTTCTCGACGTGCACCCCGATTTCAAACGGGACATACCGCTTGGGGTCGAACATCTCCGGAGCGGCCATGCCGCCGCCCATCCACAACAGGATGCAGGCGTCCGCCTTCGCTGCGGGGTGTTCGATTTTCTCGCCCGCACCGGTCTCCGCCGACATCAGCCGTGGCTCACCTGCCATCAGCGTCGCGGCGGAGGCCACGGCCAGTTGCTTCAGAAAATCGCGCCGGGCGGACTGTTCGTGAGGGGACATGCGCGGGCTTCCGGGGATTGGGTTCGTGGAACTCCTTCATTTTTAAGGGATTGGAATGCATTGTGTCCACGGTTCAACATCACACCCGTTTCTTTCGCAAAGCGCTGTTTCCTCCAGACACGGCTGCTGATAGACTCCGACCTTCAAAAACTGACGGGTGGGATGCCGGTCAGGCAGGGCATCGTTTTGTATGCCACGGGATCAGGTGGGCAAGGAGGCCGCGGTTGACTTCTTCCGCTTCCAGCAAGCTGCGTGTGTTGTTCGTCGACGATGAGGCTCCGATCCGCGAAGTGATGCGGATTGAGCTGCCCCGCATGGGTCATGAGGTCATGATCTGTGAGGATGGACAGGCCGCCATCACGGCGCTTGGCAAGCACACCTACGATGCCGCGATCATCGATCTGAAAATGCCCGGCCTGTCTGGCTGGGACCTGTTCGCGCACATCAAGTCGAACTACCCGGAAACTGAAGTCATCATCAGCACCGGTCATGGGTCGATGGAGGACGCGATCCAGGCGCTGCGCAAGGGGGCGTACGACTTTCTCCCCAAACCGAGCAAACTGGCGGTCATCGCCAGCGTGCTGCAGCGCGTGGCTGACAAGCGGGCGCTGACCCACAAGACCATCGCGCTCGAGACCCGCCTGAAGGCGGTCGAAGGCAACCCGGACATCGTCGGCGTCACGCCGAGCATGCAGCGGGTCAAAAAGCTCATCGAGCGGATCGCCCCCACCGATTCCGCCGTCCTGATTCTCGGCGAAACGGGGACCGGCAAGGAACTGGTGGCCCGCCGCGTGCATGACCTGAGTCTGCGGGCGAACATGCCGTTCGTCGCCGTGAACTGCGGCGCGCTGCCGGCGAACCTCGTCGAAAGCGAGCTGTTCGGACACCGCAAAGGAGCGTTTACCGGGGCCGACACCCCCCGCAAGGGGCTGATCGAGGTCGCCAACGGCGGCACGCTGTTTCTCGACGAACTCGGGGAACTCGACAAGGCGATGCAGGTCAAACTGCTGCGGTTTTTGGAATCGGGCGAAGTCCGCCGGCTGGGCGAGAACGAATCGTTCCATGTCGATGTGCGGGTGGTCTGCGCCACGAACCGCAACCTGCAGACGATGGTCGACAAAGATATTTTCCGCGAAGACCTGTTCTTTCGTGTGAATACGTTTGAGATCCTCCTGCCACCGCTGCGCGAACGTCGTGAGGATATCGCCGATCTGGCCCGGGCGCTGATCTGCCGGCACCTGAAGCGGCCCTCGCTGCCACCGGGGATGCTGTCACCAGAGGTCGTCGAGCTGCTGAAGAATCACGAATGGAACGGCAACGTCCGCGAGCTGGCCAACGCGCTGGAGCATGCCGTCATCATGTCGGACGGGGAGACGATCACCCCGGCGGACCTGCCGCTGACGGTC
Organism: Planctomycetaceae bacterium; assembly: GCA_021732845.1. Lineage (GTDB taxonomy): Bacteria > Planctomycetota > Planctomycetia > Planctomycetales > Planctomycetaceae > JAKFUF01. The sequence goes on from JAKFUF010000161.1 coordinate 12,993, forward strand.
ACACAGAAAAACCGCCGTCCTCGTCCGGCTGCGGCCGCTGACGAAGGACACGCGGTCGAAGCTGCTCCCGTCGTCGTGGCTCCCGTGGTTGAGCAAGCCAAGACGCTGCGGGAGATGGAACTGGAAATGATCCAGCGGGTGCTGGAAAAGCACCACGGCGACAAGCCCCGGGCCGCCCTCGAATTGGGCATCGCCCTTAAGACGCTTTACAACAAGCTCAACCAGAGCCAGAACTCACCGCAGGCGGAAGCCGGGTGACTTGGCAGCCTGAAGGTGAAGGGCGGGCTTGGCAAGAAGGAATTCTTCGGCCATCGCCCGCCGTTCGACTTGGGACAGCACATGCTACTGGCCTGCCCGGATGTTGTAGCACAGGATCTTGTCCTGCTCGCGCAGATAGAGCTTGCCGTCGACGATCACCGGATGCGACCAACTGGGACGATCGCCGCTGCCGGGCACTTTGAACGACCCCAGCTCTTTGTAGGCCCCGGGCGAGGCTTCCGCCAGAACCATCGTTCCGTCGGCAAAGTGGAAATAGAGCCGGCCATCGGCGGCGGCGACGGAGGCTGAGCCACGGCCCGACCCGCGCGATTTCCAATTCTGCTTGCCGGTCATGAGATCGGCGCAAAACGGAATGCCCTGATCGTCGGAATCGCCGTACACCGCATCACCCACCATCACCATGCCGCCATGCTTGTTGGCCAGCGTGTTGTTCACGGGATACTGCTCTTCGATGGTGACAGTCCCCGCTTCGCCGGGAATCTGCTTCAGCAGCGCGCCGCCACGCTTGTATCCCACGGCGAAAAACACCAGGTCCCCGCGGACCAGGGGCGTGGGGATCACGGCGGTTGTCTTTTCCAATTCGTGCTTCCACAGCAGCACTCCATCCTTGGCCCGCACGCCCATGGCACCACTGCCGGTCATCTGCACATAGACCTTGGTCCCGCCGATTTCAGCAATCGCGATGGAGGCATGACCCGCGCCGCGGTCGCCTTCTCGAACAGCCTTCCACACCACATCTCCCGAAATCGTGTTCAGGGCGATCATGGTTGTCTGGCTTCCACCCGGCGTGACAACGATTTGATCGCCGTCGATCAGCGGTGACTCGCTGTAGCCCCAGCCGTCGGCCTTCGTCCCGCCAAATTCAGCCTTGAGGTTCTTGCGCCAGCGTTCGACTCCGGTCGATGCTTCGCAGACAACCAGTTCGCCAAAGGCTGTCACGACGCAGACGGTCCCTCCTGCCGCGCTCGGTGTGCCACGGGAACTCTGCCACGTCGCGCTGCCGGAGGTCCACGGCTGTCCTGTCTTGGTCTTCCACACAAATTTGCCATCCTGCCGCGCAAAGCACAGCAGGTATTCGTCCTTGTCTTCGGAAAGGGAGGGGCCGTCACCCAGGGTGTAAATGTGGTCGCCGGCAACGGTCAGGTCGGCATAACCGCGGCCGGCCCCCTGAGACTCCCACAGCAGCGGCGGCCCACCCGCCGGCCACTCCTGCAACAGCCCGGTCTCCGGAGAGACAGCACTGCGGTCGGAGCCACGGAAGGTGGGCCAGTCGGCGGCCGGCAGGTTGACCGCAGCCAGCATCGCCGCGACAAGCGCGGACAGCACATATCGGGGTTGAAAACGTTTCATGAAGCAGCGTCCAGTTGAAGTTTCAGCAGGGCTCCCGCAGTCGATGAGCGCGCGTGGAGTGGCCCACGATCTTAGCCACGGATTGGCAACGGATCAAACTTCGCCGAGTTGTTGAGTTGTTGCGCCGGGCCGCCCAAACGTGCAGATTCAGGGTTGGGCTGCGGGAGGGGAGGCCTTCGTACGCTGCGGCGAAGGAGATGATCCACCCTGCGGAAGGCTCCCGTGGATCATCTCATATTGGCTCATGGCAACCCCCATCCACCGCAGGGTGTTGCGGGCACCTATCTGACGGGTCGATTGCCGCGCCTGCCAGACTGCGGGGCCGATCAGTGCCACCACGACGGCCAGCATGCCGGCAATGACCACCGCCTCAATGCGCGAGAGCCCCACGCGCCGTGGCTCGCCAGAGTTGATGGTGGATCGATTCATAACCGCGCTGCCTGCACTCTGGCCAGGAGTTTTTCAGATCCGGTGAATGTCCAGCTTAGCTGAGCAACCCACTCCCTGCCATTGTGTTTGAACCTGGGTGCGGCGGCTTTGGCCCCATGCATTCGAATCCCACCAGCCAGGCGGCACACCCCTGCAGCAGTGACACTCATCCTCTTGAGAGACTACCTGGCGCGGGTCTCGCGCTTCTTGTCTTGAAAGAGTGCCTGGTCTGCCGTTTCCCATGTCTGGGTCCCGGATGTGCTGCCATCCAGGGCGGCGATTCCGAAGGACATCGAGATGTTCGCCTCTTTGAGAGATGCCCGCAGCCGCTGCTGCAGGAGCGTCGCCGATTTTTCCGGGCATTGGACCGCCAGAATGGCAAACTCGTCGCCGCCGGTGCGGGCCACCAGATCCGTAGCCCGCATGGCTTTCTGAAAAATCTCAGCGACCTTCTGCAGCAACTGGTCCCCAGCGAGATGTCCGTGTTGATCGTTGACCGCCTTGAGATTGTCGATGTCAGCGGCGATCAGCATGGAAACCGTTCTATGTCGGCGGCAGTGCGCGTGTTCGCGGGCCAGCCCTTGTTCCCAACCTCGGCGGTTGAGCAGTCCCGTGAGTGGATCGGTCTGGCTAAGTGTTTCAGTCTGACGGACTTTGCTTTCCAAACTGACAATTTCGCCCAGCATCCGCCCCAAAAGCTGGGCGAGCGGTTCGCACTGGCGGTAGGCACCGGGCGAAAGGTCACAGTGATGCACACCCGCGATGACTGCGACCACCTCGCCGCCCACCTCAATGGGCACACGCACCATGGCAAAATGAACCGGGCCATCTTCTTCGGTCTGGAACGGAGAGGGACGGATCGGGTCGAAACATTCCATGGGAACTGCGTTACCGCAGACCAACTCGTTTTTTTCACCAGCGACGGCAATGAACTGAAAGTGTTTGGCGACGAATTGAGCGACCAGCCAGTAATCCAGCGCAAGGGCTTCCTGCAGTTGATTCACGATGGCCGGAGCCAACTCGATGAAACTGGCCGGGAGCTTTGTCGGGATCGTCATGAGGGAATTCCGTAGCCTCCACCACCGGGAGTTTCGAGAGTCAGACAATCGCCCGCGTCTACCGCGAGCTGCACTTTTCCGCCGAGGTCAATCAATCCGCCTTTGGAGGCGGCTTTCTCCAAGGAGTTTCGCCCCAGCGTACCAGGCCGCCCGCCTTCCAAACCGAAAGGCGCGTACGGCCCGCGACGTTCGGACAGAATGGACACCCGGAGCGGACGCAGAAACTCTAGCCGCCGAACAATCCCGTCGCCACCCTTGAAGGCCCCCTGCCCGCCAGAGCCCCGGCGGATCGAGAATTCGTGGACGCGCACGGGATAGCGGCGCTCGATCACTTCGGGATCCGTGAGCCGCGTGTTCGTCATGTGTGTATGCACGGCGTCCGCCCCGTGGCTCTGCGGCGTGGCGCCGCTGCCGCCGCAAATCGTTTCGTAATAGCCGAAGGTCTCGTCGCCGAACGTCAGATTGTTCATCGTGCCCTGGCTCGCCGCGGCAATGCCCAGCGCGCCGAGCAGCGTGTCCACCACGCGCTGCGACGTTTCGACATTGCCCCCGACCATCGCAGCGCATTGTGCCGGATCGGGATGCTCCGGCGGATTGAGCAGACACTCAGGAAGCACAATCTTGACTGGCTCCAACACACCGCTGTTGAGCGGAATATCCTCATTGATCAGACAGCGAAACACATACAAGACAGCCGCCGTCACAATCGCCCGGTTGGCGTTCAGATTGGCCTTCAAGACCGGCCCTGTGCCGGTGAAGTCCACCGTTGCCGTGTCGCCCGCAATGGTGACCGCCACGGCAATGGGCGAGCCGTCGTCGAGATGGTCGGTTCTGGAATACACGCCATCGGGAATGGCTGCCAAAGCCATCCGCATCTTTCGCGCGGCGGCATGCTGAATGTGCTGCATGTACGCTTCGACCACGGAAAGCCCATAGCGGGAGACCAACTCCTGAAGCTGCCGCGCGCCGCTGGTGTTGGCCGCGGCTTCCGCGGAAACGTCGGCCAGGTTGTCCCGCACCGAGCGCGTCGGATAGGGGCTGCGGGTCAACAGGTCGCGCAGCGCGGCTTCGCGCGACTGTCCACCGTCGACCAGTTTGAAGTTCCGGATCAAGACCCCTTCCTCGCCGAGGTTCTTGGAGAACGGCGGCATGCTGCCCGGAACGATTCCGCCAATCTCGGCGTGATGCGCGCGGCTGGCCGTCAAAAACAGCATCCGTCCCGTCTCCGCATGATGCACCGGCGTGATGACGGTGACATCCGGCAGATGCGAGCCACCGCGGTACGGATCGTTTGTGACAAACACATCCCCCCGCTGAATGACCGGATTGTCTTTCAGGATCCGCTTGACCGTCTCACTCATCGCGCCCAGGTGGACGGGAATATGCGGCGCGTTGACAACGAGATCACCCGTTGGAGAGAAGATCGCGCAACTGAAGTCGAGCCGCTCTTTCACGTTGGTCGAGAAGCTGGTCCGTTGCAGCGTGATCCCCATCTGCTCGGCAATCGACGCGAACAGGTTGTTGAAGATTTCCAGCATGACCGGGTCGGCCTCGGTCGAAATGGGAGCCACGGTCCGCCCCAGATCGGTCAGCAGGAGTTCACCGCCGGCCAGAATTTTGGCACGAAACCCCGGATCCACAATCACCGTCGAACTCGGCTCGCACACAATCGCCGGGCCGGACAGTTCGTCTCCCGGATGCAACTGTTCCCGCAGGTACACCCCGGTTTCTTGAGCCACACCCTCGAACCAGGCGGACGTCATCTCAACCGGCCGTGGCTCACGAAACGTCTCTGTCCGCTGGGTCTCGGGCGGGTCGGGAATCCGCCCGATGACCTCCACGCGGGCCGCCGTGATCTCGATCGCGCGGCTCTCATGTTTGTAACCGTACAACTGTTGGTGCAGTTCGACGTACCGGGCCGCATAGTTTGCATCGGCAGGAGCGGGGACATTGATCGTCGCTTCGATCCCCTGGTAGCGCAGGTCGAGCGACCGCAACGGCGCGGCGATCTGTGCGGCGGGAATCCCCTCGGCAGCAACTTCGTCGGTGGCTTCGGCTTCCAATCGTGCAAACAACGGCTCCAGTTCGGCCAGCGTTTCCGCCGAGCAGGGTTTGAGAACAGCCTGCACGCGAAAGCGGCGGATGTCGGCCAGGCCAATGCCGTACGCACTCAACAAGCCCGACCAGGGATGTGACAGCACCTGCCGGATCCCGAGTTCGCGAGCCACGGCGCAGGCGTGCTGCGCCCCGGCGCCGCCGAACGTCACCAGCACATACTCGCGCGGGTCGTAGCCACGGGCGACGGAGATGTTGCGAATGGGCCGAACCATGTTGGCATTGGCCACTTTCACAAATCCCTCGGCCAGTTCCAGCGGCGTGTAACGGCGACCGTCGACGGCAGCGGCGATCCGGTCACACAGCCCGTGGAGCCGATCTTCGACGGCCCGCCGGTCGAGCACAAAGGGAAACCGGTCTGGCAAAATCTTGCCGAGATACAGGTTCACGTCGGTCACCGTGAGCGGGCCGCCGCGGCCATAACACGCAGGACCGGGATTGGCCCCCGCGCTTTGCGGACCAACCGTCAGCTTCACGCCGTCAAAATCGCAGACACTGCCGCCGCCCGCCGCCACCGTTTCGACGGCGAGCATGGGGGCCACGACGCGGACGCCCGCCTTGCGCGTCTCGAATTCCAGTTCGTAGCGGCCATCGAAGCGGGAGACATCGGTGCTGGTGCCACCCATGTCGAAGCCAATCGACTTCTCAAACCCCGCCCGCTGCGCGACGCGCGAAAAGCCGATGACGCCCCCGGCCGGACCGGAGAGGATGCTGTCCTTCCCGACAAACCGGTCGGCATCCACCAGGCCGCCTGCCGAAGTCATCAGCCGCAGGGTGCTGCCCGGCAGCGATTTTCGCAGCGACTGCACATACTGCCGCAGAATAGGGTTGAGGTAGGCATCGACCGTGGTGGTGTCGCCGCGGGAGACGATCTTGATCAGCGGAGAGAGCCGGCTGGAGGTGCTGATTTCGGTGAAACCCAGTTCCCGCGCGACGCCTTCAACAATCTGCTCATGGTCCGCATGCGCGAAGGAATGCAGCAGGCAGATCGCGAGCGACTGGATTCCGGCCTGCTGCAATTCGTCGAGCTGTTGGCGAACAATGTTTGGATCGGGAGCCTTGAGAACCGCGCCATGCACATCGACCCGTTCATCGATCTCGATGACGCGTTCGTAGACCGGCTCGGGTTTGACGATCGCCAGATCGAACAACCGGGGCCGGTCCTGATTGGCGATCTTGAGGACATCGGCAAAGCCGCGCGTGGTGACGAAACCGGTTCGGGCACCGCGGCGGGTCAAGAGGGCGTTGGTGCCACGGGTCGTTCCCAGTCGCACCGAAACCACCGGAATGGCCTGAGCCTGCGGCAGTCCCAACAGCGTGCGGATGGCCAAAATCGGGGCTTCTTCGCCGGCGGACAACTCGTAGGATGCTCCAACGTCGAGAGTCTCCGGGAGCGGCGCGGCGGTGGTCAGCCGACCCTGTTCCGCGTCGAACGCCGTCACCTCACTGGAAAACACGGGCTGTCCGAGCCGGTCGAGGATCTGCACCTGGTAACCAGTCCAGAAGTCTGGGGCATTGCCGATCCGGCGGGGGTCGGAGAACTGCACGGGAGATGAGACCGCGCCGACCTGTCCCTTCGTGACGCCGGAACTCAACACCTTGCAGGTGACAATCTGGTCATCGGGCCGCCGCGCCAGGCAATCCGTGAAGGTGCCGCCCACATCGATCCAGAACTCCCAGCCCATCCGCCCAACCCCCTGAATAGCCATGCGTGATTCCGGAACACCACCAACGAGATCCGCGACAGGTGTCTCGGAATCACGCAATTTTATGTGGTGCCAAATCCTGAGAACCGCAGGCTGAGTATAGACGTGGTGGATGAATTCGCAATTGGCACAGGGCGGATCAGATGTTCACAATGGCAGTGCCTGTAGCAGCGCGCTTGCCCGGTCGTACACATCGTCTGGATCCAGCCGATCCACCTCCGATGGTTTGGTCCAATAGCGGCCGTGACCGACCCAGTGGCGAGCCTTCAGGCATTCACGAAACCTTCCGACAAGATGGTTGTCGACGACCCCAGTCTCTTTCAAAACCGCGAGAATCCCCTCTTCGTCGAAGTTGGGACGGTCTCGTTTCTTATTCGAAAGTGTCTTGTGCCAGTCCCGGTAGGCGACTGAAAGAGCATGCTTCTGCTTATCGCGAACTCGACGGAAATAATCGATTTTTATCGTGGCTTCGGCGCTTGCCACGAGATTAAGCACTGTAAGCCGCGCCAATTCACGCAGCTCGGTTTCATGAAATGCTTCAATCTCTCGCACACCCATGCCAATAAACCGCGCGGCGACGGGCACGCCGGTCAGGATTGCTGCCTTCGCGATCGCTCGCCGGTCCGAAAGCGCGTCAACGACCCCGCGCTGCCAATCGAGAACCTCATCCAGCGTCTGCGGTTCGGCAGACGGTGGAACGATGGGTGCCAGCGGCATGTGCTAGTCCCGCATCACAAGCTGGAGCACCTCGGCAAGTGCCGTCTCGTCCAACGGCACCACAGTCAGCTTCGGCTGGCGTGATTGCAAAAATCCCCACGTCGAATCCGGCTGCAGGAGAAGAACCGCCTCACTCCGTTCGCCCAGCACATCGACCCGCCCGCGGGCGCCCGCGATGTTCCTCCCTTGAGGCGAGAACCTGACCTGTTCGGAACCGATCATGAGCTGAAGGTCATCGACCGAATACGTTCCGATGTAACTCTCCGTCAATTGCTTTCCTTGTCTGATCGCCTGCACGGTCTTGGCACCGCTGGCCTCAGCGAGCATTTCTTCAATCTGGTCATACAGGGACCGCACCGCCGCGATGTACTCATCCCGGCGCTGGTTCCAGTTGATCTGCGGGCTGCCATCCGATTGCTTCTGTTTTCTTTCAAGGAGTTCGACAAGTTTCTGATTCATCGTCAGGCTCCTCCAAGGGCGTTCCAGATGATCGTCAATTCTAGCGACGGACAGCCGATGGCTTAAATCCATCCATGCCGACCGGTTAAGAGAAATTCATCATTTTTCTGCCGTGCATTCGCCCGAGATTGCGTAAAATGAGGTTCTTGAATGAGCGTGTCTCCTTGGTGTGCGAGTTTCGCAGACTGAAGACACTTCCCTCACGAACACCGAATCTGATCATGACCGTCAATCTCGATGCGTTGCCGTCGGCTGCAAAGCCTGCTATGTCACATGAATCGTGGTCGCCCGCCGCCATCGTCCCGCCCAGGGATTCACAGAACCGGAGGACCAAGGACGTGGATCTGTTGATCATTGAAGATGACCTGGTGATTGGCAAATCGCTCACCAAGGGGTTTCAAGAGGCGGGCTACGGCTGCACCTGGGTGAAGGACGGTCTCAAGGGGCTGGAACTCGCCGCGCAGCAGCAGTGCGATGTCATCGTGCTGGACTTGATGCTACCCGGGAAACCGGGTCTCGAGGTGCTGCGTGAACTTCGCGCGACCGGTTCGCGGACCCCGATCGTCCTGGTGACAGCCTTGGGAACCGTCGAGGAACGCGTGGCCGGGCTGCAGGCTGGTGCCGATGACTACGTCGTCAAGCCGTTCGCCTTTTCGGAATTGATGGCACGCGTGGAGGCGGTGACCCGCCGCACGGCCACCCGGCCGTCTCCCACGCTGCAGTCGGGCGACCTCTGTCTCGACCTGGCGACGCGCCGGGTCACCCGCGACAGCAAGGAGATCGACCTGACCCCCACCGAATTCAGCCTGCTGGAGTTCCTCATGCGACATGCCGGACTGCCGGTCACCCGCCGCATGTTGTGCGAGCATCTATGGAACTCCGACTGGGAGGGAGCGACGAATGTCATCGAGGTGCATATCAACCGGCTGCGGGGCAAGGTCGACCGGGGCTTCGAGAAGCCATTGATCCAGACGATCCGGGGCCGGGGTTATGCCGTCAAAGCCACTTAGGTTGTTCGTTGGGTCCCTCCGCTTTCGCCTGACGCTATGGAACACCGCCACGCTGCTTGTCGTGGCGGTGATTTCATTGCTGGTGCTGCGTGAAGCCGTGCGGCTCACACTCTGGCGGGAAGCGGACGCCCAGTTGCTGGAAGACGCGAACGAAATCGAACAGGCGATCGAAGCCTATTATCCCGATTTGGACGAGATCCACCGGGAATTGAACCGCAAGGCAAGCACGCACACACACCGTGGCTTGTTTGTCCGGATCTACGATGAGAATCTCAACAGCAAGTGGGCGAGCATCAACCTCCCCACGGTGCTTTATCCCGTCGAACTGCTCAAGTCGGGACGCAAGCCAGTCAGTGCCGGGCAGCATCGGATGGTGCATTTTGAACTGCATCGTCCGGGTGTTCCCCGCTGGAGTGTGCGCGTGGGCACATCCTTTGAGCCACTGGACGCCTACGTGGCGCAGCTCACCCGGCTGATGGCGACCGTCGGCGTGCTGGTGATGGTCGTCGCCCCCATCGGTGGGTACTGGCTGGCGGGCCGGGTCACCAGCCCCCTCAAGGAAATCATCAACACCACCGAACATTTGCGGCCTGGCAAGCTGGAACAGCGGCTGACAATTCGCGGCACGCACGACGAGCTGGACCGCCTGTCGGCCACCATCAATGGGTTTCTGGACAGGATTGCCGCCTACATCCGCCAAAATCGCGAATTCACAGCCAATGCGGCCCATGAACTGCGGTCACCGCTGACCGCCATTCAAAGCTCCCTCGAAGTGGCCCTGACCTCCGACCGGTCGACGGCGGAGTACCAGGAGTTGCTGGCGGAGGTGTTGGACGAGTGCGAAAACCTCCGCGTCCTCGTCAATCACCTGCTCCTTCTGGCCGAGAGTGACGCCGGACGCCTGAAAATCGACAAGAAGCTCATCAAACTCGACCAGGTGGTACGCCAGGCCTGTGACATGTTTCAGGCGGTCGCTGAAACGGCAGATGTGTCGCTGCGCATCATCCGGCTGGATCCGGCCGAATGCGGCGGACACGCCGGCAGCCTGCGGCAGGTGATCAACAACGTGATCGACAATGCCATCAAATTCACCCCGGCGGGAGGCAATGTCCGGGTGTCGGTCATCTCGCTTCCCGATGAGATCGAACTGCGCGTGGAGGATTCAGGGATCGGCATTCCTGCCGCCGACCTGCCGTTCATCCTGCAGCGGTTTTATCGCGGAGACAAAGGACGCGAACGCGTCCACCGTGGCTCGGGCCTGGGGCTCAGCATTTCGGACTCCATCATCGCCAGCCACAACGGACGAATTCGCATCGAGAGTCCGCCCGGTGGCGGCACCACGGTCACGGTGAACCTGCCCAAGCGGCCCGAGGGTGACGAGGCGAACCGGTCGGAGTAGTGGGGATTTTCGATTTTCGATTTGTGATTTTCGATTGGATGGCAGGGCACGGTTGCCCAACAGGCGCGTTTTAAGCCGAAAGCGGTGTCTGGGTGACGGCGACGCCGTCGTGCAGGTGCAATTGGTTTCGGCCGCAGCGTTGTGATTTTGACAGTGCGGCTGCTGCGCGGTCGAGCACGAGATCACCCCGGTCGTCGGGATGGCATGTGGCAAAGCCGAAACTGGCGGTGACCAGCACCTCCGGACCATTCTCGTCAATCCGGAATCGGTGCGATCGAACCTGATCTCGAACGGCCCGCGCCATGCGTGAACCCGATTCAAAATTTGAACCAGCCAGCAGCACGCCCATCAGGTCGGGGCCAAGCTGACACACGAGATCGTCGTCGCGGACGGTCCGGCAAATCACTGCTGCCAGCTTGCGTTGCAGGGTATGCACACCAGCCTGGCCCAGCCGCGAGGCGAGCGACTGCAGCTTGTCGACCCGGATCATGAGCAGGCTGCTCGCTTGCTGCGCCTTCCGGCCCGCTTCCAGCAGTGCCGAAAGGTTGGCGTCGAACGGCTCGCGGTCTGGCAGGCCGCTGATCGGATCGACGGGCGTCAACGTCCACCGAACTTTGATCTTCGCTTCGGCCGGACTGGGCGAAACCTCACGGCAAGGCATCAGCGCTGTTTCGTCGGCCTCGGCGTGGCCCAACAGCCGCTGAAACATGCTGGACAGCTTGCTTTGGCGCTCCTGCAGCTTGGCCGACTGTTCGCCACTCAGCATCCGCCCCGAGCGTCGCTCCAGCAGATTGCACAGCTCAGCGGCTGAGTCCAATGTTCTTAGTGCGGTGGTGAACAGGGCTGGCAGCGTCTTGCGCGAGAGCACTTCGGCCCGCCGACCGACACCCAATGCCGTCTGGTAGCCGGCGAAAAAGCCCAACGCGGTGGAAGCCAGCAGCGCAAAGCCACCGAGCCACCAGATGTCAGCCGCCACCAGGGAAAGCGCGCCCGAAGCCAGAAGCATCATCTCATCCTTCAGGAATGATCACTCATATCGACAAGCCTAGCTCACGATTTGGCATGGGCATGATGCCTGTCGGTTGTGACGCTCCCCTGCCGGATGTTGTGCATGCCTCCCTTGGCGGTTGTAGGACATGATGCGAGCGGCGCACGTTCGGTCACATCAACGCAAAGACCGGACGGCGCGGGCCGTGCCGCTTACCGCAGTTGTCCATCCAGAAACTCGTACGCCCGCAACCGCGCCTCGCGCGGAAAGCTGTGTGGGGCATCGGGATAGATGGCCTGCAGTTTCTTGTCGGCCCCAAGGAGTTTGTAGATGGGGCGCACAGACTGGATCACATCCCTCACCCCCTCGACATCGAAATCGTCGTCGCCGGTCGCTGCCACGGCCATAAAAGCCCGTGGGGCGAAGCTGGCAATCAGTTCCGTGAAATCGAACGGCAGTTTGTTGGCGTTGTTGTCGTAGACGGTGGCGATGCGCGGCATGTATCGCGGACCATTCCAACTGGGCACGTCGTCCTTGTGAAACCGCGTGAAGCCACAGCTCGAGACAATCGCTTTCAACCGTGGCTCAAACACCGCCGTGAAGATCGCATTGTGCCCACCCAGCGAATGGCCAAGCACCCCCAGCTTGCTGCCATCGACTCCCGGCAACCCTTGGAGCAGGTCCACCGCGCGGATGTTGTCCCACACGGCCTTCATGGAACCGCTGTCGTATCCGTGCCGGGGCGAGAAATCGTAGGGATGTTCCCCAAACGACGGATAATCGGGAGCCAGCGTCACGTAGCCACGCTCGGCCAGTTCGAGGGCGTAATGCATGTCGGCATTGCCCCCGACACCTGCGGGTTCCACCTTTCCCAGAACTGTCGTCTGTTGCAGGCACAGGACCGCGGGGACTTTTGCCGCGGTGGTCAGATCGACATTCTTTCCAGTCAGCGATGACGGAAGAAACAGATACGCCGTGACCCGGTCGTCGGGATCTGACTGGTAGGAGATTTTTTTCCGCCGCAGTTGCCCAACGGCGACATCTTCCAGCACCTGCATGTCGAGCGGCACCCGCGAGAGCGGCCCCGGCAGTTTGCCCATGACCAGTTCCAAATTCGCCCGAATCTGTGCCCGGCGGATTTCCCAATCCTCCGGAGTTTCAATGGCGTGCTGCCCGCCCTTTTCATCCAGGTAATACTTCAGGTTTTGGTGTTCGACGTAGGCCACAGGTGGCGGGGCGGGTTCAAACCGGCCGATTGGATAGCCGCTTTTGTAGGAGATCACATAGCTGCCGTTGGCGGTCGGGTAGCGGACCTGCTCGTCGGCAAGTTCAAAATCAGAAGGTCCTTTCCGCACCAGACTTTCCTTGCCCTGTGGTGCCAGAAATCTGCCGGCAACCTTGAGCACAATCTTTGTTCGGTCGCCCAGCGAGTGCCCGGCGCTCTTGAAGGCGGAACCATCCAGTCGGGCCTGATCAATAAAGTGTGGCTCAACATTCAAATCCGCGGCCTGCATGTTCTCCGCCAGTTCCCGCGCGTCCGCGATCGGACAGGTGGTATCCTCGACGCCATGCACAATCAGCACGCGGGACTCGCTCTTGAGGGCCTTCATGACCGCCAGATGCGCGGGGTCGCCGACGAACCGCAGTTCCTGCGCGTCGCGCGTCAAGTGGAAGGGATGCCCCGGATCGCGGCGGTAGCGGGCGTCAAGGCTCGTCCCGCCGGGCAGGTTGAAGGCCATGTCATCGCTGAGCTTCGCCATGCCGCACATGTCGATCACCGCGGCAAACGTCCGCGGGGCCAGTTTGTTGGCCATCAGCGTGACGTTGCCGCCGCCTGAGCCACCGGTGGCATAGACACGCCCATCCGCAAACGGAATCTCAGCCGTCCTCAGCCCCTGCCGGGTCCACCACAACGACCGCAAGGCGTCGAGCGCCTGCAGGTAGCCGAAGTCGTATGGCTCGGGGTCATCGACACTCTCCTTCTTGCCGCTTTGCAGGTAGTTGACGCACAGGGCGACGACATTCAGTTCCTTCGCCAGCACCTTGGGATCGGCCGTGCCGACACAGTCCGTCCCGCCCCAGTTGTGCAGTGTGAGCATGATGCCTGTCTGTGGCGTCACCTTCCTGCGCTCGCCACCGGGGAAATGCACCAGCACCCGGAACTGTCGCGGCCCGGGCTTGATCGGCCACGCCTGCCCCGGCAGTTGCGCCGCCCCGTCATACTCTGGAAATGCCGGCCAGTCCTCGGCGGACGCGACAAATGGGGCGGCGAGCAGGAGGAGGGCAAAAACGATTGATCCGCGCATGGTAAATCCTTGATCAGGGCGGGTGTCCGACCATCACAATATTGATGTGTCCGACAAAAGTCTTCTTTGTCATTCAAAAACATCTCAAATTTGAGGGCACCGACAAAAATCGGGCGTCTCAGTTTCATGGAATTTCAGATTTCAAATTTCACAGTAAAATGTCTTTTGGCGACGTTCAATTGGCGCGGCGAGAGTTATGTCCTGCAACGCGGAGATGACGCTGACAGTTCGACGAAACTCGACAGACGCCGGAAAGTCAGAATTGAGAGATCACCCATGTCGACACCTCAAACGCCAATCGGCTATGGGTGAACCGCCCTCACTCCCAGCACGACCGGAAGAATCCGCGCCAATCGTTCACCGGACACTGTTGGTACGCAACGGCCAATTGACAGTGGCTGCTTCCGGAAACGACGATGGGGAACGTGCGGTTTCATGCATCGCGTCTCTTCCTGACCGCTGGCCAATACGATGCATCATGCCAACCGACCCTCACCACGCCCTGAGAATGCTCGACTGGGATTCGCGGCATTTTGGGTGTCCCGTGGCTTCCATCACAGACGCCAATCTGGACGACATTGCGTTGGTGGGTGCCCTGGAGGCCGCGCGACTGCAGGAGGCTCGGATCGTCTACTGGCATGCCCCCGCAAGCCGACAACCGGACCCCCAAATCCTGGAGCGGTACGGCGGACAACTCGGCGATCACAAAACGACCTATTCCTGGCAGGCGACCGGGGCGGAAAATCTGCCCGCTGATGCGGACATCGGCGAATGGCCGCGCGGGCCGGCCAGTGCTGAACTGCGGGAACTCGCCCGGGAAGCGGGCACCTTGTCCCGGTTTCGCCGTGACGAACGGTTCCCGCAGGATCGCTCGATCACCTTGTACGAGATTTGGATCGAGCGCAGTTGCCGGGGGGAAATGGCCGACGCGGTGCTGGTTGCCAAGGCGGAAGGCACAATCCTGGGGATGGCGACCATTGCCATTCGCGAAGAACACGCCGCGCGGACCGGCCAGATCGGCCTCATCGCCGTGGCTCAATCCGCCCGTGGGCAAGGCTGGGGGTTGCGGCTGATGCATGCCGTCCAGCGCTGGCTGCTGGAACGTGAGATTCAGGCATGCACCGTGATCACCCAGAGGGTCAACACGGCGGCATGCCAACTGTACCAGCGGGCGGGGTTTGCACTGGCCAAAGTCGAAAGCGTCTGGCACTTCGTAGGGTTTGTGAAGCGGTGAACATGTCAATTCCATCCCTCTCGGTTGTCGTGCCTGTCTACAATTCGCAGGAGACGCTGCGCGAATTGGTGGCGCGGCTCACGGCGACTCTGGCGACCTTGGACCACGAGTTGATCTTCGTGGATGACGGCAGCCGCGATCAGTCGTGGAACGTGCTGCAGGAGCTGCAGGCGACGCATCCGCAGTCGATGGTGGCGATCCAGCTCATGCGGAATTTTGGGCAGCACAACGCGCTGATGTGCGGCCTGCGGCATTCGCGCGGGGCGTTCGTGGTCACCATTGATGATGACCTGCAGAACCCGCCGGAAGAAATTCACACGCTGCTCACGGCGATTGAGAGCCACGGGTTGGACCTGGTGTATGGCAGTTATGGCGTCAAGCAGCACCAGCCGTGGCGAAACCTGGGTTCGTGGGTCGTGAACCGCTTTTTTCGCACGGTATTTCGTGTCCCAGTCACTGTCACGTCGTTCCGCATCATGCGGCGGGAACTCGTGCAGAGCGTGCTGAGCTACACGCTGAATTTCACGTTTCTGGATGGCCTGCTCGCCTGGAACACACAGCGGATCGGCGAGACTCCCGTCACACATCTTCCGCGTCCGCGCGGCACATCGGGCTATTCGGTCTCGAAACTGCTGGTCCTGGCACTCAACCTGTTCACCAATTTCTCGCTGCTCCCGCTGCAGTTGGTATCACTGGTTGGGTTCCTGACCGCCAGTGCGGGAATTCTCACCGGACTAGTCTACCTCCTGCGGTTCTGGCTGAATGAGATCACGGTTCCCGGATACACGTCGATCATCATCTCGGTCCTGGTCATGGGCGGCGTGCAGTTGCTGTCGCTGGGGATCATCGGCGAATACCTCGGCCGGCTGCACTTGAACGTCAACCGCAAGCCACAGTACACGATCCGCAATTGCGCGGCTCAATCCCGCGAGCTTTCAGCCCAGCCAGCCCTGGGGGAGTTGGAAGCCCGCCATCCGTAGTTGGTGAGGGCTGCGTCACGAATGACACATGGCCAATGACACCTGGCCTTTGACGGTGACAACTCACTCGCGAAATTTCGCAGGAGCTGCTGCCCTCCCCGGAGGACCCCAGGCCTTTCGCTGGCACGATTTCAGGGTGAATCGGTGATGAGGAGAAATTGACGCCGCAGTTTCTGCTTCTCCAAATCTTCCTCTTCTGTGATGCGCAGCGGTAGGCGGACCTGATAGAATCCACGAAGTCTCTGTCCTTGCCGTCCGGCCTTCAGATCCCGAAGCGTGGTGCGAGTTCCGCATGTCTCCCTCTGCGGACGAAATGCTGCTGCAAACCCTGGAACGCAGCCGCCTGCTCGCCTTTGACGAATGGGCGGTGCTGCGGCGCGAGCTGGACGGGCCGTTTGCTGCAAAATCCAACGAAGACGTGCTGGTGCGGCTCACTCGGCGGGGGTGGATCACGCCGTGGCAGGAGCAAATGCTGCGTGAGGGGAGGACGGGGTTCTTCCTCGGCAAATACAAGCTGCTGGAGTGCATTGGGACGGGAGCCACGGGGCACGTGTTCCGGGCGCAGCACACCACGATGGAGCGGGTGGCGGCGATCAAGGTGCTGTCGCCAACAGTGGTCAAAAACCGGCACGCGGTGGCCCGCTTTCAGAAGGAAGTGCAGGCCGCGGCGGCCCTCGATTCCCCCTACATCGTTGGGGCATACGACGCTGAGTCGGTGGGCGACGTGCATTTTCTCGTCATGGAGTATATCCAGGGACGCAACCTGAACGAGTTGGTGATGGAGCATGGCCGGCTGCCGGTGGGCTGGTCATGCGAATGCATCCGCCAGGCGGCTCTGGGGCTGCAGCACGCCCACGAACAGCGGATGGTCCACCGCGACATCAAACCGTCCAATCTGTTGGTGACGCGGGGGGAATCGGGCCGGCCGATGGTGAAGGTCCTGGATTTGGGGCTGGCGCGGTTCGTCAGCGAGTCGGTGGTCGACGGACTGACTCAAACCGGGCAGGTGCTGGGCACTCCCGACTACATTTCTCCGGAACAGGCGGCCGACACGCGCCGGGCCGACATCCGCAGCGACATCTTCAGCCTGGGCTGCTCGCTCTTCCGGATCCTGACCGGCACGGTGCCGTTTGGCGGCAGCAATGTGATGGAAAAGCTGATGGCCCGGGCCAACAGCGATGCGCCGGACATCCGCACGCTCCGTCCAGAAACCCCGGCTGGCTTGGCGGCCGTCATCGCCCAGATGTTGGATCGGGTGCCCGCGCGCCGGCCGCAAACTCCGCAGGAAGTGGCAGCGGCGCTGAAGCCGTTTTGCGATTGTGCCGGCGCCGATCCGTTGACGCTGTCGCCCGAGGCGACTCGCCATGTTGTGCCAGCGGCGGAAGACGATGGCACCAACGCTGGAGACGGCGACCCGGCCGATTCCCAGCTCGACCGCTTTCTGCAACATCTGGCGTCGATGACCGGCGAGGATGCCACGCGCGACATTCGCCCAGACAAGCCCACGCAGCCTCCGGTGACAGTGGCTGTCGCCAAACAGGAGCCAACAAAGACAGCCGCTCCCGTGGAGTCGGTCGAACAGGGGTTCGTGCAGATTGACACCGGTGCTTCTTCTCGCCGGACACCAGTGGAGACCGCCTGGTACGCGCCGCGGAGCCTGGCGCTCTCCATGGTTCCCGTCGTGGCTCTCGCAAGCGGGCTGTGGGTCTGGAACTTGATCCAGGGGGCAACCCGCCCTCTACCAAATCCAGGCACAGCCCCCGCGCCAAAGCAGGAATTGGCGCTGTTGACGATTGAATGGCCGGCGGCAGAGCGTTCCGGGGCAAAGCTGACCTGGGACGGCCAGCTCCAGCAACTTCCGTCGCAGGGGCCGGTCACCATCCGCGGTGCGAGCGGCAAACACGCGCTCAAGATCCTTCGCCCCGGATTTGAACCGGTTGACGCGGAGATTGTACTGTCGGCGAAGCCAGGGTCGTGGAGGCCGATCTTTAAGGCGGATGGACCTGTCCAGGAGCAGGCGGCCATTCGTGACCTGGAGGCGCGCCTTGCCGCGCTTCCGGTGCCGCGCAGTGCCGAACGTGAGACGGACCTGCGTGCGCGATGCGTCGATTTCCTCGGGGATTATCCGAACAGCCCAGTCCGGCTGCAGGCTGTCCGGCTGATGTCGAAGCTGCACTGGCCGTTGGACCGGCTCTCGCGCGACCAGGTGCCACGGCCGGAATTGGCCGCGGCGGGGGCCAGCGACCGTGTCCCCTTGGAACTAGTGGGGGTGTTTGGCGACAGCCGGCTGCGGCATTGGAGCGAAGTGCGGTCGGTCGCGGTCAATGCCCAGGGCACGCTGATTGCCTCCAGCAGTCTCGATGGCACGGTCCGTGTATGGGAGACCACCACCGGCAACCTGCGGCACCGTTTTCCCGTCGGTGATGGGAAGGTGCAACTCGCCTTCACCCCTCACGAACCGTGGCTCATCACCGCCGTCGAAAACCGGGACATCACCATTTGGGAATTGCAGCAGGGAGAACTGAAGGCCTCGCTGAATGGCGGCCGTGCCCCGATGGCGTTGAGCCCCGATGGCCAGTGGCTTGTGGCGAATAGCGCCACGGGCAGCTCTGACACACGGGGCACGTTGGGGCTGTGGAACGTCGAGTCAGGAACGATGCAGGGGACGATCGCCCGGCTAGAAGGGGTTGTCGAGGAAATCCTGTTCAGCCCCCAAGGCGATCTGGCGGCCGTGTGGCTCAACAGCGACCAGGTTCAGCTTTGCGACATGAAGTCTCTCGCCGTGCGGCATACTCTTTCCAACGCCCGCCGGCCACGGTTTCGTCCCCGTGAGGCGGGGGATGCGGAAGGTACGACACCCGTGCTGGCCGTCGAACTCACCAGCGATGAGCGCGGGCACGACCTGGCGCTGTACGACGCGCTCACGGGTGCCGTGAAACGAACTTTGGATGAGGCCGGCGAGCCACTGGCGTTTTTGCCCGGAAGCGACACGCTGGCTTCGGTGCGAACGGGCCGCGTCATCTTGTGGAATCTGACCACCGGCAACGAACTCCGAACGCTGCGTGACACCGCCGAGCGGCTCGTCGTGAGCCCCGACCGCCGTTGGCTGGCCGCCGGCGATGCGGAGTTTGGTACCGTCCAGTTTTGGGATCTGACCACGGGCGCGGTGCGACAATCTTTAAAGCACTCGGGAGGCATCAGCGACCTCGTTTTCACGCCCGATTCCACACAGCTTGTCACGGCCAGCACCGACCATTCGCTGAAACTGTGGAATGTGGAACAGGGGGCGGAGCTGCAGATTGCCGGCCATGCCGTGGGACCGATCGCCCTCAGCCCGGACGGCAAGACGCTGGTGTTCGCCAGCGACGACGGCAGCCTGCGGTTGCGGGATGTGGTCACGGGCAAATCGAGCCGCACCCTGGAAGATGCGGCCCAGGTTGTCCGCCGCCTGGCCTACAGCCCCAACGGCCGCCATATCGCGTGCATTGGTGACTGGGGCTTTTTCCAGTTCACATTGCGGCTGTGGGATGCGAGCAGTGGCAATGAGTTGGAACTGCCCGGCGGAACGATAGGAACCATTCGGGCCTTCGCTTTCAGCCCCGACTCACGGCGACTGGCGACCGCGGCAGGGAATTCGGTGGTGGTCTGGAATCTGGAGTCGCGGCAGCCGGAACACGTGCTGGATGATTTGAGTGCCGAGACGGTGGCGGTCGCCTTTGGCCCGAACAACCGCGTCGCCGTCGCCTGCCGCGACAGAACGATTCTGCTGTGGGATTCCGCCGGCAGTGTCCCGCCCGTCACGTTTGCCGAACGTTCCCTGCCGCTGACGGAGCTGGCCTTCAGCCCCACGGGCGAGCAACTGGCGGCCGGGACCGAACTCGACCGGATCGAACTATGGGATCTCTCCCAGGACAATGCCGCTCGCCTGAAACAGACACTCATTTCACCGGGTCGCTTCATCACCTCGCTGGTGTTTGCACCCGACGGGGCCCAACTTGTGGCCGCCAATGACTCCGGCCGCGTCCACCTGTGGCCATTGGCCAACGGAGCCATCGAAACCGCCCCCGCTCAAACTCTGACCCTCGGCCCCGCCGGCGGCAAGATCGGCCAGGTGCTGATCAGCCCCGAAGGCCGCCACCTGATGACCGTCAATGGCAATGGGACGGTGTATGTCCTGCGGTTGACGGACGCGGAGGATTAACGGGCCAGACCTGCTGGTCGGGCGGCGCGGCAACTGGATCGAACGGTCAGAACTTTAATGAAACTGACTCACTTCACCACCGAGCGATTGGACTGGCTCCACGGAATTCTTGGTATTCACCGATCGTGGCTCCGACATTTTTCGGGTCAGAGTGGGCCGTCGTGGGAAAGCATCCCGGCTACCGTGGTTCATCGCCGTCGCAACGACACAGATCGCACATATTTGTCATAATTGTTAAAAAACTATTACATTTTTCTGTTGACATCTGCCGTGAACATTCGTATCGTGCCAGTAATGCGAACCGGAGTATATTATTGAACTGGAGATTGAAAATGGGCGTTTCCAGAGTCGGCGACCGGGCGGGGG
>JAKFUF010000115.1 GCA_021732845.1 Planctomycetaceae bacterium
GGTTTTGCGGGTGCGGTCACACTCGGTTGATCATGTTGCGGCAGTGCATCGTGGTCTGAAGCTTGCGTCTTGTCGACTTCACGGACTGGTGGCTGCGACCATGCCATCGCGCCTCCCAACCCAATTGTCAACAGCACCGCCAACAATCCCGCCAGTGGAAGTTCGGGCTTCGGCAGCTCAGCCTCTCCCAGCAATCGCAGCACGCGCCGCCTGAATTCTGATGGAGTAAATTTCAGGCCGAGGTAATAACTCAAGCCCGACCCCATCAACAACCTCGCCAATGAGATTCAAGCGCCAACGGCGAAACGCAATTGGCCAGAACCTGCATGGCCCACACGGCACGACCGCGAACTGATGCCACTGCGGTCCTTCACTGCACCAGCCCGCGGGTCAGTTCCATGTACGCCGTCTCCAGGTTCAGCTCCTCTTCGCGGAAGAGCATCAGTTTTTGGCCGGCGCTGATGAGGATCTCCGGCACGAAACTGTAGTCGTGAACTTTCGGTTTGAGTGTCACGACCAGCGTCTGTTCGGGGTTGATGCTCACCGCCGCCACTTCGGGGTGCGCCTGAAGCAGCTTCGCCGCGGGATCCGGCGTGCCCTGGACGCGGACGTTGAGGATGATCGCCTGGCGGATCTGCTGCATCACTTCGCTGACTTTGCCGTTCGCCATCAGCACCCCCTTCTCGATCATGCCGACCTTGTTGCAGACATCGGCCAGTTCGGGAAGGATGTGGCTCGAAACCATGATGGTCTTTTTCATCTCACCCAGCCGCTTGAGCAGGCGGCGGATGTCGATGCGGGCGCGGGGGTCCAGGCCGCTGGCCGGTTCGTCCAGCAGCAGCACCTGCGGGTCGTGCAGCAGCACGCGGGCCAGCCCGATGCGCTGTGTCTGCCCACGCGACAACTGGTTGACCATCGCGTTCCGTTTGAAGACCATGTCGACGAGTTCCAGCTTTTCTTCGCAGATCTTGCGGCGGCGCGGTCCGTCGATCCGGTGGGCGGCGGCGAAGAACTCGAGGTACTCAATCACCTGCATGTCGTCGTAGACACCGAAGGCATCGGGCATGTAGCCCACCTGCCGCCGGATCTCCTGCGGGTGCGTGTAGATCGACTGCCCGCAGACATAGGCTTCGCCATAGTCGGGATTGAGCAGCGTCGCCAGCATGCGCATCATCGTTGTCTTCCCCGATCCGTTGGGACCGATGAAGCCGAAGACGTCGCCCTGTTCGAGCTTCAGGTCAACATGGTTGACCGCGATGAGATTGCCGTAGCGTTTGGTCAGTTGCCGCGTTTCGATCAAGGCTACTTTACCCCCTCTGGAATCCGCATGGGGATCCCCTTGTCCTCAATGATGGCCCCACGACCAACGGGCAGAACCATCCGCAGCCACGATTCGCGCGATGTCGGCGCGAACTGTTCGCCGTCGATGTTCAATGCCAGGGCGGGTGTCTGCATTCGTCCAATCAGCACCGCCCGGTCCAAGTCTAGAATAGGAGCAACCTCCAATTCCTTGAGGGCCGCATGTTCCAGCTTCGTGTATTGGGTGCCGTCGGCGGATTCGTGAAAAGTGAGCATGCGGACGACGAACGATGGCTCGTGCCGCTTCGGGTCGTAGGGTTCTTTTGTCGTGGTGAATTCGACCGATTTCACTTTGCTTTCGCGGCGCAATTGTTCGGTGCGCTCGCCGGTCAGATAGGCCTTCAGGCCGCGGGCGTTGGCGGGAGACCATGTTTGCCCAGGGTTGAGCGTGCCTGACCGTCCAGGTGGAAAATAAACCAGCCCGCGATAGACGAGCATCACATCGGTCAGGGCATGATCCAACTGATGGGAAATTGTCCCCGCCAGCCGGCCGGTGCCTGCCCGCTCTAGCGTTGACTGGAACACCGGTCCCGTGGGACGGGTCCAGTTGGCTTCAAGTGTGCGGGTCGACCATTGAGTGATCGGCACTCCGTTGAGCCCCGCAGTGGGGGGCAGATAGTCATACCGGCTGCCAGACACGCTCACGCCACTTTCGCGGTACAAACCGCCCACAGCCGACTCCGGCGGCGCGGACCATGTCAGGGACATGGAATGGCGGATTGTCGTCTGCGGCTCATCGAGACGGCGCCTGGCGTTGAGCCACTGTTCATCGGAAGCCGTCAACTTGAGGTCATAACGTCGCGTGCCGGGGCTGAAGAGGGTGAACCAAGCGCGCCCCCGGAGTACGCCCGCACTGCTGTCGACATCCAGGATTTCCAGTTGATTGAGCCGCACCTTGCGCCCGTTGGCCTCCCGTGCGCTCCAGACCGCCAGCACCGCCACGGCAGACACCAGCATCGGCAGTGAAACCCAGGTCCAGGTGGGGCGTCTTAAGAGGTATGTTACAAACAAATAGTCGAGTGGACCCACGACAGCCAGAACCAGAACGACCCAGCCGAGAACCTGCCAATACGACGCGCGACGAACGTCCGGAAATTCATCCTGCGTGGCGTGGAGCTGCGTCGCCAGGTCGGTGAGTCCGGCACGGGTGATCCCCGTTTGTTCCACTTTCTGCTGACCGCGATAAGATTCACCGGCCAGCTTGCGGTAGACGGCGGAGAGTGCTGGCCAGGTCGACAAGGGCGGACGGGTCGTGTCGACACCCATGACGGTGACGCGTCCCAGGCCATGGGGGACACGGACAACCAACGGCCCGAACGTTCCGGACACGATCGTGGAATAGGATTCGGGCAGCCGAGCCACGGTGAGCCCGCCTCGAAATCTGAGCGGGACATTCTGACCCGAATAGGATTCCAAACCCGCCAGTTGTCGGACCTCGGTGACGCCGCTGGCCTCCACTGGAACCCAGTCGGCAATCGGCAGCACCTTTTGATCCGACTCGGATTTCAACAACGGTGCGGCATAGCCTTTTGGCAATTCTCCGGTCGGACTGCCGATGGCAGCATTGGTCACCACGAGATGGCCACCCGCCAGCACCCAGTCGCGAAGCGCGGCATTGCGGTCGGGATCGATGGTGCGCAGCACCTCGGGAAGTGCGGCCACGACCAGCAAATCCAGACCGTCATAGCCAGCCGCATCAACGGGCAGTTCGGCAGCACTTCTCAGTTCGACGGCATGAATCGCCCCGCGCGTGTCATCGGCCGGAAACTGCTCCCCGGAGAGCCCTCCCGGATGGCCCAGCGTGGCCCAAATCCGCTGATTCAACTTCAGTGGAGGCCGGCTGGTCCACTGCTGTCCAGGCGCAGCCACCGGCACACCGGGCTTCGCATTGGCCGGGACACGCCACGTTTGTGCGGCCATCAGCGCCCCATCTTCAGACCGGATCTCCACCGTGATGGGCCCGTTCAGCCGGCCCGTGCGCACTAGTCCATTGAGGGTCGCAGTCCCGCGTTGCAACTGGAGCCACGCCGTGGGACGCCGGTTGAGGATGTCGTCCGTGTCGGGGGCGATCAGAACCAGATAGTACTTCCCTGGCTGATCGACCTTGGCCTGCACCGCCACTGGCGTCCAGCGGCCGACCTTGAACAGGCCGTCGAACCCGACTGTGACCGTCTCAATCCGAACCGTGGCCGCAGGATGTTCCTGGGCGGAAAGTGGCCTCGTGTAGATGGTTATGGCAGACCAGGCCAAGCACCAGATCAAGCACGGAATCGTGCGGGGCCGCAGAGGGATCAGTCTCAAGAATCTCACAAAACCCCTCGTAGTTCCGCCCTGGTGCATCACGTGGCTCAATTCCACCACTTGCGCAACGATCCGTCCGCGCAGACCATGTCCGCAACCTGCGTGAGCCCCAGTGTATACGCTGCGGCAGGCCGTTGCGTGGGAGAATCGAGGTCATCCGGCGATTTTTCATACTGCCGCGCCGGGGGCGCGGTCGCAGGCGGCATCGGCCACCAACCCATCAAAAATTAGTGCTGCATGATGGGCACCACGCTTGTCTGCAACTCGCCTCCCGTGACATGGACCTTTCCCGCCTCATCCACAAACACGTTGACCTCGCTGCGGACGCCGAAATCGGGGAGGTAGATGCCCGGCTCGACCGAGAAGCAAGTCCGGCGCAGGACCAAACGTTCTTCGTGCGTTTCCAGGTTGTCCATGTTCGCGCCGTTTCCGTGCGTCTCCTGCCCGATGCTGTGCCCGGTCCGATGCACAAAAGCCGGACCATAGCCGGCGGCATCGATCACATCTCGGCATGCCTGGTCGACCTGCCAGCCTTGCAGGGGTTCGCTGTTGGCGAAGGCCATCTTGACGCGGCTGATGGCGGCGTCGCGGGCCCGAGCCACGATCTGGAAGATCGTTTCATACTTTTCCGGCACGGCAATGCCGACGAAGCCCACGCGGGTCAGATCGCTGTAGACGCTGCGGGGTTTGTCGAGCTTGGCCCACAGGTCGACCAGAATGAAATCCCCCTCGCGGACCGGAGCATCACCGGTTTCGTAGTGCGGATCGCCGCTGTGCGGTCCCACCCCCACGATCGGCGGGTGATAGGTGGTCATGCCGTGTTCCGCGAAATGCGCCATGATTTCATTCTGCACCTCCCGCTCGGTGAGCGGGTTCCCGGAGCGAATCCGGTCAGCAATGAACTTCCACGTGCGGGCATAGGCGGAGTCGGTGTGGCGCGCGGCCTCCAGATGCATGGCCCACTGGGCATCGTCCCAGGTGGCTTCAAACAACTGAATCAGGTCGCCCGAGGGGAACACCTCCGCGCCGAAACTGCGGACGAGTTCGACCGTGCCGGCGTCAACCTTGGCGATGTAGGGGTTGCCATTCCGCGGCGAATACTCCATCGCCACCCGCGCCGAACCGGTTACCAGTTTGCCGATTCCCGCCTCCAGATCCTGCCAACGGAGGTAGATGTCTCGATCACCCGGGAGGTGGTCCAAAGCACCCGATTCAATGCGATGCACCAGCTTCCGTGGCTCACCCTTGGAAGGGATCCAATAGAAAAACCGCCGCGACCCGATCGGCTGTTCACCCAGTTCGAGAACTCGCCTGGCCAGGACATTGCTCCCGCGAAAGTCGTACAGCAGCCATCCGTCGAACCGAAACTCCCGAAGTGTGGATTGGATCGCTTCCAAAGGAAACATGTGGGGATCCTGTTGCAGAATCTACGACCGAAAATCAGTTTTGCAGATTTCCGTTGATACCGCAGGCACGCGGCAACGACAACCTCAGCAGTCAACTTGCTTATCGTGCGGAAACTTGATGAGCCGTCGACTCGGTGACTCATTTGGAGCGACTGACCCAAAATGCTACACAAATTTCATCCGATATGACTTTGTTCCGCATCCCCCGCAATCATCGCTGACGCCCCTGTGTTCGACAAATCCACAGTTCACAACCCAATCAGTGAGTTACCATCCACTTCGCTGCCATCGAGAGTTGCGTGGCGTCGGTTGGGGGCTTAGAATCGACCGTCAATTGAGTGACTCATTTTGCATCATTCTCAGTCGTTGACGCACAGATCCTTTTGCGCCGGTATTCCGGTGCGCCTTCGTTCCAGTAGGTTCACCCAGGATCGTCTGATGGCCACCCTCGTGTTGTTAAAAGCGGGTGAGACCAAGCCCTACCCGCTTGTCACCGACGAAACCGTGTTGGGACGCCTGCCTGAATGCACAATTCAGGTCGATTCCAACATGGTCTCCCGCAAGCATGCCCGGTTGATTCGCGAAGGAACGAGGTTTTACGTCGAAGATCTGGGCAGCGGCAACGGGACTGCGGTCAATGGCCAGCGCATCGCGGCGCGCACCCTTCTCAACCATGACGATCGTGTGAAGCTCGGTCCGATTTTGTTCCGGTTTGAAGATCCGCTGGTCGGCAGCAAAACGGAGCCCGAAGGTTTCCGGCCCTCGCCAAAGATGCCTGGTTTCGCCGTGGAAATGGACGGCGACGAGGACACCGAGGCCACGATCATGGGCACTGCCGGTCTCGTCGGCGGGTTCGGGTCACTCGACGTGCAGCC
Organism: Planctomycetaceae bacterium; assembly: GCA_021732845.1. Classification (GTDB taxonomy): domain Bacteria; phylum Planctomycetota; class Planctomycetia; order Planctomycetales; family Planctomycetaceae; genus JAKFUF01. The sequence goes on from JAKFUF010000115.1 coordinate 5,942, forward strand.
GGAGGCGAAGCTGAAGGGGGTGCTGGAAATCAGCCGGGGTCTGGCGGGGACCGTCGACTTGGACGCGATGCTCCCGAAGATTCTCGATACCTTGTTCAAGGTGTTTCCCGCCGCCGACCGCGGCTGCATCCTGCTGAAGGACGAGCAGGGGAAGATGGTGCCACGCGCGATGAAGCATCGTCGCGCGGGTGACGACGAATCCGTGAAGATCAGCCGCACGATCCTGAAGAAGGTCTTGGAAGACAAGCAGGGTGTGCTGTCTGCCGACGCGATGAACGACAAATCCATCGCCGCCAGCGAGTCGATCGCGAACTTCTCGATCCGGTCGATGATGTGCGTGCCGCTGTTGGGCCTCAATGGCGATCCTGTCGGCGCGATCAACATCGACACCCAGAATCCGCTCAAGCAGTTTCGCGCCGAAGACCTCGACCTGTTGATGGTGGTCGCCGGGCAGGCGGCGATCTCCTACGAAACAGCCCGGCTCGTGACCAGCTTTGCCGAAAAGCAAAAGCAGGACAGCGAAATGCAGATTGCCGCCCGCGTCCAGCGGGCGCTGCTGCCTGAAAAACTACCAGAGGTCAAGGACTTCCAGTTCTTTGCATCCTATGAGTCGGCACAGGCGGTCGGTGGCGACTACTACGACTGTATCGTCCTTGCCGACAAACGCGTGGCGCTGGCGTTCGGTGACGTGGCGGGCAAAGGGGTTCCCGCTTCGCTGGTCATGTCCCGCATGTCGGCCGTGGTCCAAAACACCATGGAATTCGTGCATGAAGTCGGCCAGGCCGCCGAGCGGATCAACCACCATATGTGCGTGAATGCCGTCGAAGGGCGGTTTGTGACCTTCACCCTGTCAATCATCGATCTCGCCACATACACGATGTCGCTGGTGATTGCCGGACACATGTCGCCCATGATCCGCAAGGTCGATGGGTCGATTGAGGAATTCCCGGAAGAACTCGTCGGCCTGCCGATTGGCGTGGTCGACGGAATGCCCTACGAATCGGTGACCCGCGTGCTGGCACCCGGCGAAATGGTCGTAATCTACACCGACGGAGTGAGCGAGGCGATGAACTCCAAGGCAGACCTGTACGGGGTGGAACGCCTGCGGGATCTGATCTCCGCCGGCCCGCCCGATGCACACGAGCTTGGCAGCCTGATCCTCGCCGATGTCAAGAAACACGCCAATGGCCATCCGCAAAACGACGACATCACGCTGATGTGCTTTGGCCGCATGCCGTGACACCGTTGGCTGCCGCCGCGCCGCCAGGATGCACCTCCGAATTCCAAAGATGCACGTCCTCTGGATCACCCCAAAGGCGGTCTCGATCTGGATGAGCCACGGATTGTGGCGATCGCGGCACATTTGCATTTGCGCTTCGCCGGCACGACGCGACACCCGACTCCCACTGGGCAGTTTGGGAAGACTTTTCCGATTTCGCTGAAGTTGCCGGCGGTGACCGGTCGATACTTCCGATAGACGGAGATTTCCTCAAGTCGGAACGGCCAGTGATCTACGGACTGTATTTGTCGGCGCAGGGAGCGCAAGTCCAAACTCTGCGGCAGGATGTGCTCGCCAACAACCTGGCGAATGCGTCCACGCCCTCCTTCAAACGCGACCTGCTGCAGGTGCAGTGGCATCCTCAGTATGACGAAGCGCAGGGGAAAGACGGGACACCCAAGAACTTGTCGCAGCTCACCGGCGGGGTGAGTGCGGGAGACGTGGTGACCGATTTTCGCACGGGACCGCAGATGCCGACCGGGAATTCGCTGGACATCGCCATCACTGGAAGAGGGTTTTTGCGTGTCGCTGAAGGCGGGGACGAATACCTGACCAGAGATGGGCGGCTCGCCGTCGATCCAGATGGCACCCTGGTCACCCGCGAGCACGGGTTGACCGTCATGGGAAAGACTGGTGGTGCAGTGACCGGATTGGACCCTGGGTTGCCGGTCGATTTTGCTGCCGATGGAACAATTTCGCAGGCTGGGCTGCCGCGCGGCCTGCTGGGGATCGTGCAACCCGAGTCTTCGCGAAACCTGCAGAAGGCCGGACGGAACCTGTACACGAACACCGGAAATCTACAGCCACTCGACAACAACGTCCGGATTCTCGGCGGCTACCTGGAGCAGTCCGGAGTGAACTCCGTGACGGAAATGGTAGACCTGATCGAAACGTCGCGGGCCTACGAAGCCAACGTCAACATGATCAAGTATCAGGATGAATCGCTGGGCCGCCTGCTGGCCAGTGCGGGAAGAAAGTAGGGAAATCCAAATGACAAATGACAAATGACAAATTGGCCGCTGATGGACAACGATTCTCGACGAATGCAGGTTTGACGTTGTTGACCGCGTACCCTGACAAGTTGTCATTTGTCATTTGTGCTTATCTTGACCTTCGGTCAACTTCGTCCGCGAGTCTTTGCCTCCGATGAGTATCCGTGCCCTCCATTCTGCCGCGTCGGGAATGAGCTCGTTGCAGTTCAATCTCGACACCATCGCCAACAATCTCGCGAACGCGGGCACGACGGCGTTCAAGCGTTCCCGCACGAACTTTGAAGACATTTATTACCAGCAACTCAAGCTCCCGGGACAACTCAATCAGCAGTCGCTGGCCACCGCGATCGGCATTCAAGTGGGCACGGGCTCACGGGTCCAGGGAACACAGTTGAACTTTGAGCAGGGAAGCTTGCTGAGCACCAATGCGGACTTGGACATCGCGATCACGGGCGACGGCTTCTTCCAAGTCACTGATGGCAACAGCATTCTCTACACACGGGCGGGCAACTTCGCGCGGAACTCTCAAGGCCAGATTGTGATGGCGAGTGCCGACCGGGGCTACCTGCTCGAACCGCAAATCGTCATTCCGCAGGACGCCACCAACGTTTCTGTCTCGCCCGATGGCATCGTCACCATCCAACAGCCCAACCAACTGCCGCAGCAGGTCGGCACGATCACGCTTGCCAAATTTGTCAACCCCACCGGCCTCCTGCAGATCGGTGAAAACCTGTATCGCGAATCCCAGGCGTCGGGGACGCCGCTCCTCGCCAATCCTGGCGGGATCGAAGGCATTGGTTCGCTCCGGCAGAGGTTTCTTGAATCGTCCAATGTTGACCCGGCCACGGAACTCGTTGACCTGATCAAAACCCAGCGCAACTTTGAACTTAATGGGCAGGTCGTGCAGGCAGCCGACCAGACTCTGCAATTGATTACCAATCTGCGCCGCTTTTAGTGACTAGTTTTCGGACCATGAGCCGGCACGCGTTAGCGTCCGGTTTGAAGTGTACTCTTCGTAACCGGTCAAGAATGGCATTCCAAACAAAACTCTGTGGCTTCATGATGCTGGCGATGGCCCTGGGGGCCGTCTGCACTGCGGCGGAGTTACGATTCAAAGCTGCTGCCACCGTCAGCGAGGCGATCGTGCGACTGGACGATGTCGCGGAGATTACAGCAGAGCCCGAACAGACGAAGCGACTCGCCGCGGTCACGCTGGCACCCGCTCCAAGTTCCGGAAGAACGTTGAATCTGACATACGAGATGGTTAGCGCACGGCTCGCGGCGCAGGGCATCGACATGTCGCAGGTCCAGTTTTCGGGAAAGAGCACCGTTCGGGTGACCGCTGCCAAACCTGAGGTCACTCCGGCCGTCCATGCCACTCCTGCCCCCGAACTTCCCCACCAGATGAGCGACGCCACCGAGCGGATGCTTGGCAAGGCAATCTCCGCATATCTGGCCAAGGCCGACCCCAGTCTGGTGCGAATGGCGGCTCACGTGACACTGACCCGTGAACAGACACCGCTGTTCGCCGCCGCTCGAAAGGAAGATCTGCTCGTCACCGGGGGCAAGGCCCCCTGGTCGCAACCCCAGTGGTTCCGCGTCAGTTGCAAGGATCGTCGTGGCAAACCGCAGGCGACCGATGTGTACTGTAAACTGGTGCCCATGCCGTACCTGCTGCAGGCGGCGCGAGCGTTGCGAACAGGAGAGGTATTGACCGCTCAGGATGTCAAGCGGGTGCAGATGGAGACGACCACGGCAACGCGAAACCCGCCCTTGGAAGACGATTCACTCGTCGTCGGACGCCAGTTGCAGCGGTCCGTGGCTGCGGGGGACATCTTTTATGAAGGCGATGTCCGACCGGTACAACTTGTCTCCCGCGGCGACATTGTCACGGTGACGAGTCGGGTCGGTGGCATCTCCGTCAGCATGCCAGCCAAAGCGCTGGGCAACGGTGTGCAGGGAGAGTTCGTGGAATTGGCCACCCTGGACAATCGTGGCAAGCTGGTCGGCCGCGTCGTCGGATTTCATGAACTTGAAGTTCAGCCGGCAGAGAAGGTGAGCGAGTGACGGAGGTGTGAATACTCCGTGGCTGTTTCGCATCGTTCGACAACATTTAACGGACGCCTTATGTCCCTGGCAATTAGTCGCTGGCAACGCACACTCTGGCTGCCGCTCCCGTTGCTCGTCGCGGGGTTGGCTCAGGCTCAGGACGGCCGTCTGCCGCCGGCTCCTGCGACTTCGAACCTCAGCCCGCGTGAGGCGCAGGTCGGGCTGGACCCCGATGCGATCAACAACTCGCCGATTCTGCTGGGGGTTGAGCCCCAACAGCGGTTGCGGGATGTGTCGTGGACCTACATCGACACGCTGCAGCCCAAACGGATTCGTGTCCACGACATCATTACGATCATTGTCAGCGAGAACTCAGAGGTCACGCAGAACGCGTTGTACAATCGGCAGCGGAATGGGATCTTCAAGACCGAATTGAAGGAATTCATCCGGCTTGGCGACACCGGCAACCTGCGGCCCGCCGCGCTCGATGGACCGACGATCGACATGCAGTTGCGGAGCAACCTGCAGGCGCTGGGAAATGCCACGAGCCGGGACTCCATTCGATACCGCATCGCCGCGACAGTTGTGGATGTACTGCCGAATGGAACGCTGGTGCTGGAGGCCCGCAAGAGCATTCGCACCAACGGCGACCTGTGGGAGTACAAACTGACCGGCCGCATATCCTCCGACCGAATCCTCGCCAACAGTAGTGCGTTGAGCGAAAACATCGCCGACCTGTACATCTCCAAGACGGACCACGGCAAAGTCACGGATGCGACGAAGCGTGGATACATCACGCGGCTGTATGACTTGTTGCTGCCGTTCTGAAGTGGGGGACAAATGTTGGGGACTGACAACTGACAAATTTCAAATGACAAGTTGGCGGTCAGTTGGCAAAGGCCGCTCACGAAGCGAGAGCTTACAGAGCGAACGTCAGTTAGCGAGATTGAGGTTTCGAGATGAATTCGTTGCTCCGTCGATGGCGTCGCACTACAAGCCGCAATTTGTCAGTTGTCAGTTGTCAGTTGTCACTCCTCTCCCTCCTCCTCGCCTGCGCCATCAGCCCCGCCCTGGCAGGACCGCGGATCGAGAACATCTGCAGTGTTCTCGGGCAGGAGCAGCACAAGCTGGTTGGAATGGGTCTGGTGACGGGATTGAAGGGGACCGGCGACGGCGACAAGTACCTGCCGACGATTCGTGCCATGGGCGGGTTTCTGCGGCTCAACGCGAATCCGGTCAATGATGCGGCAGAACTGAAGGGGGGCAAGAACATCGCCCTCGTGATGATTGAAGCCACGGTCCCCAAAGGGGGGATCTACCGCGGGCAGACGATTGACTGCTTTGTGACGTCGTTCGGGCCGGCGACAAGTCTGGCCGGTGGACGATTGATGCCATCGCCGCTCTCCAGTGAGCAGGTGAAGAGCGAGCGGGCCGTGGCGCTGGCTTCTGGCCCCATCAGCATTGAAGACAAACAGTCAACGTCTGGGAAGATCAATAGCGGCGCGCGGTTGATGGCGGACTTTATACCACAAATCATCAATGACGACGCGTTTCGGCTGCTGATCGATCCCGACCATTCGAGTTTTCACAATGCCTCCGAGGTGGCCAGCAAGATCAACGCCGACCTCAGCGCCGAGACGGATGGCCGGGACACGGCCAATGCCTTGAGCGCCACCGTTGTTGAAGTCCGGATTCCCGAGGTCTATCGCCGCAAACAGATGCAGTTCCTGGCCACTGTGATGAGCCTGCCGATTGACAATGCCCGCACCGAGGCCCGCATCGTCGTGAATTCCAAAACGGGAGTCATTGTGGCGACGGGTGACGTGGACATCAGCCCGGTTGTGTTCAGCCACAAGAACCTGAGCGTGCGGATCGGTCCGCCCGATCCGGCGGCACCGCCGGTTCCGGAAGAGGCGACTCCGCCCGGCATCGGCTTCGCGGCCATTGAAGACCCCCAGGGACGGGTTTCGCCCATGAAGATCCAACAACTCGTGGAAGCTCTCAATCAACTCAAGGTTCCGACGGCGGATGTGATCGACATTCTCCGGCATCTTAAGAAATCTGGCAGGCTGCACGCGGATTTGATCACTACCGAGTGAATGACCCCAATGACCAATGAAATAATGACCATTGGGTCTGTCGTTGCGGACATCATTCACAAAGCCGTGCCTAGGTATGTTAGACAAAGGTCACCGGAGCGACGCGATCCAAAGCATTGGTCATTAGTTCATTGGTCATTGATTCATTCCCCATCATGCCTCTCGCCTCCATCGCCTCTGCCTTGCCAACGGCACCTGCTCCTGAAACGGATGTGCTGCGCCAGCGGTTTCAGGAGTCGATCGCCGGCACGTTTTATCGGACGATGATCAAATCGATGCGGAGCGGCATTGAAAAAAGTCCGTACTTTCACGGCGGCCAGGGGGAGGAGATTTTTCAAAGTCAGATGGATGACCAGCTTTCGGAGACAATGGCGAAAGGGCCGCAGGGAGAGGCGGTCACCGATCAGTTGTATGACAGTTGGTTGCAGAACTCCGGCCGCCGGTTGTCCGTCGACAAGTTGAGCGACATCCAGGCGATCAACGACCAGTCGCAGTCAGAGGCGTTCTCGAAGGGGGTGGGCCGTGTCCTCAATGTTCTGGGATGAAACAACGCAACTTGTCGGTGAGTACGAACAGATTCAGGATGCACTGGAACTGCTGCTGGAGGCCAAGACGGCTGCCATGGGGGCCGGCCGGCCAGAGTTGCTGTTCGAGCTTTCTCAGCAAGAGGCGCTCGTGACTCAGCGGCTGCAAAACTTTGCCGCTGTCCGCCGCAATTTGTTGGAACGGGCACGACGGCAGAGACTGGCGTTTGGGAGTCTGCAGGAGTTGGTGGAATCGATGGATGGGGGAAGGAAGGACGGGGCGATTGGGACCGGGGTGATTGGAAGCGCTGAGCGGGCCGCCGTGCTGGAGCGAATCAATGTCGCTCAAGCCCGCGCGGCCCGCCTGCGCCGCCAAACCTGGACGCACTGGATCGTAACACAGCAGTCACTGCAGCATTGCGGTGAAATGCTGGAAATCATTGCACACGGCGGCCAGCGCGCGCCGACTTACACCAGTAACCTTTCAGTCCCGACAACCGGTAAAGGCGGCGCATTGCTCAACGCCAACGTCTGAAACGGTCAATCTGGAAGAAAGGACTGAAGCCTGACCCAGCCAGAAAGACACGCCGACAGCGGATCAGCTCCCAGCGGGAGCCGTCCGCGCCAGGCGTGACTTTTCTGGCCAAACTGACCCAGCCAGAAAGACACGCCGACAGCGGATCAGGCTCCCAAAGGGAGCGATCCGCGGCAGGTGTGTTGTTTATGGCAATACTAACAGGGCGCTACCCGCGTGGGGGGCGTTCGTCGTAATCCATGCGCTTGTGAGCCTGCCTGTCCCGCCCGGCAGCTTCAAAGCGGGTAACTGTCAGCTCCTTCGCCCCGGAATGCCATCAGGCTGTGGGCGCGGCGTGCGTTTCGGCGCGCCTGCAGGAAAACAGTGCCAGGATCTGCGCCGACTGCTTCCGGCCACGTCAGCGCGACGCAACCGATTCCCACCGCCTCGGCGGGGAACAGGCTGCGGCGCGGGCCGACGTCAGGAACCGGGCATGGGGCTCAACGGCTCACTCTCGATCGCCTCGCGGGCGCTGGAGGTCAACGCCGCGGGAATCCAGGTGGCGGGCAACAACATTGCCAACGCCAACACCCCTGGTTATGTCCGCAATCAGCTCGTCCTCAACACCAACGGATCAAGCCGTGTTGGACAGTTGATCTTTGGCACGGGTGTCACGGCCGCCGGAATCCGGCAGCAGATCGACACTTATCTTGAGACACGCATCTATACGGCCAATGGCGATGCCACCGGCGCGCAGACGCGCTCCACGGTCTACAAACAGTTGGAGAGCGCCATTCAGGAACTGAGCGGCAATGACCTCTCTTCGAACCTGAACGACTTCTTGTCGAAGATCAATGACGTGGTTAATCAGGCGGAGAGTGCCGGCTCACGACAGCTTGCCGTGGGTCAGGGTTTTCAGTTCGCCCAATCCGTCACCACTCTGCGCAGCCGCGTCGATGACCAGCGCACCGCCTTGGGCATCAAGGTCGTGGACCTGACCAACGAAGCGAACCGGTTGATTGACCAGATCAGCAAGCTCAACCCTCAAATCGTCGGCTCCGAGTCGGCGGGACTGCTCCAAAGCGACGCCAGCGACCTGCGGAACCAGCGGCTGACGGCACTCAACCGCCTCTCTGAGATTCTGCCGATCAAGACCATCGAACACCCCACTGGAAACGTGGATGTGTTCTTCGGTTCGGAAAACCTGGTGATCAACAGCAACGTCCGGCACCTGGAAACCGTGCAGACGGTCGACCGGAACTTGACGGTCAACAACGTCCGTATTCAGGGCAGCAATGTGCCGGTGACGGGCTCGCAGGGGGAATTGAACGGCGTGCTCAACGGACGCGACAACATCCTCGGTGCCTTTGTTGACCGCCTCGATACGCTGGCCTCCAATACAATCTTCGAGTTCAACAAGATTCATGCCTCCGGCCAGGGAACGAGAGGTTATTCGTCGCTGACCAGCAGCTACAAAGTGAGCGATCCGACCGCGGCGCTGAATGCCGCGGGACTGAAGTTCACACCGCAAAATGGCAGTTTTCAGGTGAAGGTGATCAACACCACGACTGGGCTGGCACAGACCAGCACAATCAATGTCATCCTGAATGGCGGTTCGGGGGACACGACTCTGAATTCCCTGGCGGCGCAGCTCGGCAGCGTGGGCAATATCACGGCCGGCGTCTCCGGAGACCGCCGCCTGACGCTCAGCGCCGCGCCGGGTTATGAAATCCAGTTTGCGGATGACACCAGCAATGCCCTCGCTTCGCTCGGTGTCAACAATTTTTTTACAGGCACCGATTCCCAAACGATCGGTGTGAATTCGCTGATTCAGGCCGACCAGTCGCTGTTCGCGACGGCCCGCGGCGGCGGTCCGGCAGACAGCAGCAATGCCACCCTGTTGGCGAGGTTTGTTGACAATCCAGTGGTCGGCCTGGGTCAGTCCACCATTCAGGATTACTACCAAAAAACAATTGATGCGGTCAGCCAAAGTTCGGCGTCCGAGGCGGCCTTTGCCGAGGGATTCGCCACCTTCCGCAACTCACTCAGCAGCCAGCGCGATCAGTACTCCGGCGTGAGCCTTGATGAGGAAGCGATCTCAATTCTCAAATTTCAGCATGCTTATCAGGTCTCGGGGAAGTTCATCACGACAATCGATGAATTGTTTAGGACGCTGCTGCAAATCTAATCTTTTTCGATTTTCGATTTTGGCTGTTTGGCAGCAGGCGAGTTCTTCTTTCTTTGCGCCATTGTGTACCTCTGATTCGATGATTCGTATTGGAGTGTCCAAAGTTCAGTACTGTGAAATTTGAAATTTGAGATTTGAAATTCCCTGAAACAGACTCTCACTCGTCTTTTGGGTGACCCTCCCCATGGGTTTAGGACCGCTACTTCCGGGACGGATTCCAGGCTCGCTGCAGTCGGCGCGGCTCACGCAGACGATCCAGTCGAATCAGCAGTTGCTCACGCACCTGCAGAACCAGGTTGCCACCAATCAGCGGTACTTCGTGGGCAGCGAGGATCCAGCCGCCGCGTCGCGGGCGATCTCGCTGCAGTCGTTGCTGGAACGCAAGACGCAGTTCAGCACCAACGTCAGCACCAACCAATCGCTGCTCAACGCGTCCGACACGGCGATCGGCTCGATCTCGGATGCTTTGAACCGGGCCAAGCAGTTGGCGTCCGGCGGAATCGGGGCCTCCAGCAGCCCGGAGGAAAAAGAGGCGCTCGCTGCGGAGGCTCTCTCGCTGGTGCGCCAGGTTGTCAACACCGGGAACACGTCCTTCAGGGGGCGCTACTTGTTCGGCGGCAGCCAGGCAGCCACGGCTCCTTTCACACTGCTGTCGGACTCCGTGCGTTACGGCGGAGACACCCGCCAGATTCAAACATATCTCGACTTGAACAGCACCGTCACCAACAATGTTGACGGCAACACGGCCATCGGTGGCCTCACCTCCCCCATTTCAGCGGATGTCAATCCAGCAGCCACCCTGCAGACCCGCGTGCGCGACCTGTTTGGCGGTCAGGGTGTGGCTCTGGGCAACATCTCTGTCAGCCTGTCATCAGGCGCGCAGACCGCCACGGTAGATCTCACCGGTGCGGACACATTGCAGGACATCAAGACTCGCATTGAAGGTTCCTTTACTTCCGGCAGCGTGACAGTCTCCATCAATCCGGCAAACAACGGATTGCGTATCAGCGCGGCCACCGGCACCGTCACCGTCAGTGACCTTACCGGCAATCATATCGCGGTGGACCTGGGGATCAGTGGCGGTCCAGCGGCGGCGATCACGGGCGCGGACCTCGATCCGCAATTGACCCTCACCACGCCCCTTTCCGCGCTCAACGGCGGCACGGGGATCGGCGCGACGGCAGGCACCGGACTGCGAATCGTCAATGGGACCACCTCGGTGGTGGATCTGTCGACGGCGACCACCATTGAAGATGTCTTCAACCTGATTCAACAGGCCGATCCCGATGTCAGTCTGGGAATCAACGCCAACGGCAATGGACTCGCCATCCAAGGCCGGTCAAGCGGCGTCGATTTCTCCATTGGCGAGAACAATGGCACCAATGCGACGCTGCTGGGAGTTCGCACCACCACCGGTTCGACACTGCTCAGCAGCCTGAACCATGGCACGGGCGTCCCATTCAGCAGCAGCTTGACGCTGAACATCACCCGCCGTGACGGTTCGGTGGCCAATGTCGACCTGACGGGGTCGGTCACGCTCCAGGATGCCATCACCAAGATCAATGCGGTCGACCCGGGCAACCTCGTCGCGTCGCTGAACACCGTGGGAAACGGCCTGAGCCTCGCGGACAACTCCGGAACCAGTGCCCTGGCCGTGGATGCCAACGAAGTCGGCACGGCCCTGGGGCTGTCGGGGGCGGAAACGGGCTCGAATCCGCTGGTGCCGCTGGTCGGCCGCGACCCAAACCCGCAGGAAGTGATCGGGAGTTTAAACATTCTGCTGCGGTTGCAGAGAGCACTTTCAACTGGAGACAACCAGGAGCTTTCACGACTTAACGGGTTAATCGACAAGGAGTTGGTCCGCAACGCGAATACCCGCGGCGAGATTGGCGGACGCCTGAAAACTCTGGATGCCGCGCAGAACCACCTGGAAGAACAAAAAATCGGTATCCAGGAGGGTCTGTCGGAGGACTTCGACACGGACCTGGCCGAAGTTTTGACGCAACTTGTGAACCAGCAGGCGATTTTTGAAGCCGTGTTGAAAACCGCCACGCAGTCGCTGCAACTCAGTCTGGTGAATTACTTGTGATCGCCGCCTTGAATTGCCTCGGCACTCAAACCACCTCGGGGTCCGACGATGAACTGCAAACAACTCAAACATGACGGAAAGTGACTGCCGTACCAGTCGATTTCTTCGGAATTCCCAGAATAACTCATACAAGCGGCCCAAACGGACCGATGAAATAGAACAGTGTGGCCAGTGTGCGGCCTGAATGGCTTCCAGTCATAGCGTGCCGGCCTCGTCCCCCCGATGTCGATCACCGACGCCCACAAAATAAACGAACGATAAGGAGAGAGTTCATGCGACGGTATCAGATGTGGTTGGCCGCCTTGGGGATCGCGATGGCACCAAGCTGGGTGCTGGCGGGTCCGCTGTCGTTCGGCAAGCCGGCCCCCAAACCCCAGGGAACTCGAGTCGTTCGGGCACAAGCTCCTGCCAGCAATCAGGATCTGGCGAACTCCGTCGCCAAGGCCTTGGGCAAAGCCAACCTGCGTGGCTCAAAAATCGCGGTCGAAAGCAAGGAGGGCGTGGTCGCTCTCGTCGGCACCTGCAAATCGCCGCAGCAGGCGAAGCAGGCTTTGGAAGCCGCTTCACGTGTGAACGGCGTCCGACGAGTCGAAAACCGCCTGCAGATTCCTCAGATCGCCCAGGCGGGCTACCAGGATGAAGGGGCACAGCAGCCGACACCGGCTGGGCCACCGCCAATGGTTCCCGCCCAGTTGCCCCCAGGCCCTCCGCCTCAGGCTCCGTATGCCCAACCGGCGGGGATGCCCTCGTCGATGGTGTACGACCAGCCGAACCTGCCAAACTATGCGTGGCCGTCCTACGCCCAGTATCCCAACTCGGCGGCGGTCAATTACCCAACCCAGTACAGTGCCTCTGCCTGGCCATACATCGGCCCATTCTACCCATACCCCCAAGTGCCGCTCGGATGGCGCAAGGCCCAACTGGAATGGGATGACGGCTACTGGCAGCTCAACTTCCGCCCCCGCACCGATCGGTGGTGGTGGTTCCTCGATTACAAAAACTGGTAATCGAGAAGGAGTTGCGTGAACAAAAACTCTCCGGCAGGATCGCTGCCGGAGAGTTTTTTCATTTTCGATCTTCGAATGGTTGTGGGCGTGGGCCCATGTGTGAGAGCAACAATCTCGCCTGCCCGGTTCGGGTCGCTCGGCTGCCGCACTCAATCGAAAATCAAAAATCAAAAATCGAAAATGTCCACAAAATCGGAATTGCTGACAGAATCGTCAAAAGTTCTCAGCGCGGTTTGTTCGATAAATATGCTGTAGACCTTACACTCCATTCCGGGAGAGAAGCTGATGTCTGGGCTTCGTAACCAGCTGAAACGAACGGCGCTGCTGCTCACCCTGAGCCTCGTGGCGATCTCGAGCAGTGGCTGCAAGCTGCTGGCCTACGGCGTGTTCGGCGTGTCCGAGAACTTGTCGAAGTTCTGGCTCACCACGCCGCTCATCCCTGTGAGCCCGTACTGGAGCCAACTGATCGAAGACACCTACATTGAGGAAGAGCGATACGGGCGAGCCCCGATCCTCGACCCGGTCGAAGGTGAAAACGCTCCGCTGTTCTGCATGGACAGCCCGTATCCTGCCGAAGTCATGCGGGCTCTGCCCGACGACACGGGAGGCGGGATGCCCTTCGTCGCCGAGACGACCCGGAACAATGTCCGGATCGTGACGGAAAACATCGTCGACAAGATTGAAGACTGCCGCTTCTTCCCGATGGTCGGGCCGGCTCGGGTTCACAAGTGCCACTACAAGTGCACGGTGTACTTCGACAAGGTCATCCGCTCGGACTGGCCGATTCCCTTCTCCCACGCCGACCAGACGCAGGAAGTGGTCTACATCGACCACGACCACCTGATCCGCTGTGCCGGTCCGGGTGGGACCGAAGGGTTCTAAGCCGCCACGAGTTGAAGCGAGTCTTCCGGAAACATGAAACCCGGTCCAGTTTGGACCGGGTTTTTTCATTTTGCAGCATCCCGATTGGGCTGCTGCTTTTGCGGCACCCTGAGCTGGTCCTACTTTCACTACCGACGGCCCCCGTGGTCGTGGCTCTTTGTCGCTGGCATGATTATCTTCGGGGTCGTCAGCATCTGGTTCACAGCCATGGAAGAGCGAGTACTCTCGCAAAACCGACAGGCTCGGAGGCGACGATGTCACTGCCAACGCAGTTTCTGATCTCGCTCGCAATCACGCTTCCCCTCAATTTCGTGCTGATGCTCGCGATGAAACAGGCGAGCCCAGGTTACCGGGCGGCAGCAGTGCTGGCTTCCTCCGCGTTCGCGGGTAGCGCCTGCCTGCTGCTCTGCCAGCAGTGGATGCCCCGCTTTGATGCCGACAGGGCGGTGATCTTCTTTGGGCCGATGCTGAATGCCGGAGTGTTCCTTCTCATCTGGCGGGTCATGTTTCGCGACCGGCTTCCCGCTCGCTCCCGTGTCAAACTGTCACTGGTGCTGACTCACGTTGGTCTCTTTGTCACGTGCCTGTTCATCATCCAGGCGGCCCTCACGCGCAATGATGCCATTTCGCTGTATGCGCTCGTGTTCGCCGGCTTGACCAGCGGCCTGACGCTTGTCGCTTCGCTCCTGATTCTTTCGTGCCGGGGTAATAGATAGATAGCACCCATCATTTGTTCTTGCGCTTGGCCCGAGGACGTGGCCCCTTCTCGTCAGATATGTCGGGGGCGTTCGTGGCGGGGATGAGCTTCGCCAGTTCCGCCTTCTTTGTGGCGAAGGCCGGGTCGTCCGCGAGGTTTTTCCATTCGTAGGGATCTTTCATTTCGTCGTACAGTTCGTCGTCGCCATTCGCGTACCGGATGTACCGCCACCGTTCGGTGCGGACAGCATGGTTGTTGAATTCATACGTTGTGATCGCCGGCAAATCCCACGGAGCCTGCGGGTTCTCCAGCAGGGACCGGATGCTTTGTCCCTGCACATGGGCTGGCTTGGGTATTCCGGCCAGGTCAACCAGCGTTGGGTAGAGGCTCATGAAGTCGACCGTGCGGTCACAGACGGTGTCGGGCTTCGTCAGGCCTGGCACCACCCAGATCAGTGGAGCCCGCGTCGATTCTTCCCACAGGGCAAACTTTCGCCAGTGTTCCTTTTCACCGAGGTGCCAGCCGTGGTCGCCCCACAGCACGATGATGGTGTCGTCCTTGTAGGGCGAGGCATCCAGCCCGTCGATTAGCCGCCCCACCATCGCGTCGGCATATGAAATGGCCGCCAGATAGCCCTGCACCGCTTCCTTCCACCGGCCGGAGGCCAGCATGGCCTTGTGGTCCCCTGCCGGCTTCGCCATCTTGCGACCGGCTTCGGGCACATCCGTCAGGTCGTTCGCCTGCGTGGGCGGCAGCTCAATCTGGTCGAGCGGGTGCAGATCGTAATACTTGCGGGGCACATTCCACGGCATATGTGGCTTGTGCAGGCCGACCGTCAGGAAGAATGGCTTGTCGTGCGTCTTCTTAAACTGCTCGATACCGTACTCAACAATCTGCCACTCCCGCAGATCCTCGTCGCGGCAGTCGAGCGGCGCGAACTTGATCCCGTCGACACCGGTGTTGCCGTTGGGCTGCGGGTCAGGCTTCACTTTGGTGAGGTAGTCGTCCCAGTCGCTGTGCCGGTCATAAGCCCCGTGGTAGATCTTGCCCGAGCCCGCGGCGAAATACCCCGCCTTGCGAAATGTCGTGGGCAGCGTCAACTCCGGAGCGATAACCGGCCGCCAGTCGTCGTTGTTTTCGTACACACCGCTGGAAAATGGCCGCAGGCCGGACAGCAGCGCGGCTCGCGAAGGGTTGCAGACCGGAGCCGCGCAGTAGCTGCGTGTGAACCGTAAGCCACGCTTCGCCAGCCGGTCGATGTTGGGCGTGCTCGTCTGCTTGTTGCGGCCCAGATAGCCCACCCAGTGATTGAGGTCATCGAGCGCGATGAACAGCACGTTGGGCCTGCCGCCCTCGGCTCGCAGCTCTCCTGCGACCGAGAGCAGGGCGACACAGCATACGCAGATGAGCCACAGGCGCGAACGCCCCCAAATTTTTGACATGATCGGCTTCCGTGATGAGGAACAAGGCACCTCTTCACTTCCTTCGAAGGATCATGAAGATGCCGGCCGGCGGCCTGAGCCACCCCATGCCGGAAGTCAGATTATCTCCATCAAGAGTCCGTGGCTCAAGCGGATCTGGTGGAGAATCTGGGGGCTGGTCCGCTACGCGAAGAATTTGGAGAGAGGACGAACCAATGAACCGCTGGCACTGACTCGATTTCGAAATGTCGGAAAATCAGGCGAACAGTGCCATCGCCTGTGGCAGACCGATTACAATGCACTGTTCAACAGCTCGTTTGACAGGCGATCAGGCTGATCGTTGCAGCTTCATTTTTTCACGGTGTTGAGTGGCACATTCGCACGGAGGGCACGATCACAGCCATGGACTGCCTGCCAATTATGACCGGGCCTTTATGGTCGGCATTGGCCTCAATGTGGCCTTCGTCCTGGTTGAGGGGGCTTGCGGATTCTGGGCGAATTCGATGGCCCTGGTGGCCGATGCGGGCCACAACCTGAGCGATGTTTTAGGACTCCTGCTGGCATGGGGGGCCAGCTACCTCGGCCAGCAGCCGCCTTCACCTCGGCGGACTTACGGATTGCGGCGGTCGTCCATTCTTGCCGCGCTACTCAATGCAGTCCTGCTGCTCCTGGCGATCGGCGGCATCGCCTGGGAGTCGCTGCAGCGGTTTGTCCATCCCCAGCCCGTCGCCGCGCTTCTGGTCATTGCCGTTGGCGCAGTCGGAGTCGCCATCAACACTGCCACCGCGCTGTTGTTCATGTCTGGACGGAAGCATGACCTGAACATCCGCGGAGCGTATCTGCACATGGCGGCCGACGCCGGAGTCTCAGCGGCAGTCGTCGTGGCTGGTCTGGCGATCCGCTGCACCGGCTGGGGCTGGATCGATCCGGCCGCCAGCCTGCTGGTCGTGGTGGTGATCGCCATCGGCACGTGGGGGCTGCTGCGCGAATCGCTGGACCTGGCGCTCGACGCGGTTCCTTCCGGCATCAACCCGGCCGAGGTGGAAGCGTGGCTCGCATCACGTCCTGGCATCGCCTCCATTCATGACCTACATATCTGGGGAATGAGCACCACGGAAGTGGCCCTCAGTGCGCACCTCATCAAGCCTGATGGCCGGCTCGACGACAACTTTCTGCAGCAGGTCGCCCACGAACTGCATGACAAATTCGGGATCGAACATTGTACGATTCAACTGGAAGAGGCGGCGGAGCACGATTGCGACTTGATGACCCGGCACGTGGACAAACGCTAGAGATCAGGCAGCAAGCGTCAATTGGTATTGACGCGCGCGTTCCACCACTGACTCTCCATCCACCGCAACGGCGTGTACATCACAGCGACTGGCCCGGAGATGGAGTTCTTGAAATTTCCCACGCTGTTGGAACGCGGGTCATGCCCAGGGATGATAATGAATGTTCGCGGCGTTCCGGGCGGTGCCATCAATGGAGCGAATTCGTTGCCCCGGACCAGAAGTTTGCGCCACCGCGCGGCACCATAGCCCATGCCATAGAGGACGATCAGGACGGCAATGAGCCACGCGGTGTGCAGTTGTCGGGACAGCGGGACGCCTTCCATGAGTTCGACCAGGCCCATGTCCTGGAGATGCAACTTTCAGGGCAGTCCAACGAGTTCGCCAGCGGTCGCCGCGAACCTCAGCCTCTCTTCCGCTTTGAGAACACCATACACGCGCTGGGCGGCGAGAAACGCCTTGGATTGTGCTTCTGCCGGGAGCGCCATTCCCGCCGGTGAATGACTGCCGCCGATGACCAACGGCCGTGGGGCAACCAGCGCCGCGAGTTGAGCCACATCGCCCACGTCACGGAGCAGTCGCGGCGCGGCGATGCCAAGCCGGAGGAATTTATAGGGTGCATCGGGAACAAGGGTCGCTGGCGAGTTCCACAGTGCCACGCGGGAAAATCGGGTGTCCACAGCGGCGGTTCCCAGAGCCACAATTCCAGCGGCCCCCACACCGACCAGCGTTGCTCCCTTCGCGAGCTGAGGCTCACGTTCCATCAGCAGGTCCAACACGCGGCGCACATCCCAGATCCACTGGCCCAGCAAAGGCCGCCCGGTCAGCACGCTCCATTCCCCGGAGTTGTGGTCATTCGCGCTGCCGATCTTGTCGCCGGCGACAGAAAATCGTCCGGTTGCCCGCAGGTCAACCAGCACGCGATCCCAGCCTGCCGATTCCAGTTCCTGACCAACCTCCGAAGTGGCGGTCGTTCCTTCCAGGTTCAGAATGATCGCGAGCTTCTTCGCTGGTTCTTTCCCACTCGCGGGCTTTGCCGCATGATGTTCCACAGCCACCTGAATTCCCGGCTCGGTTTCCACCAGATAGGTCTTCACCCCAGGTGCGGAAGGGTCGATGACGGTAGTTGTCAACGGCGACCGGGCCGGGAACCCGCCCAAAACTTTGCGGGACAATGTGTGCTTCAGCATCTCCGCCGTGGCTTCCCAATGCTCGGAGTGTAGGTGAGCCCGCGCGTTGTGAGCTTCCACCAGCTTCTGCGATTCCCGCGCGGCGAACTTTGGCAGGGTGACATGGTCGTCGGGGCGGGTGTCTCCTGGCCAGCAGCGCAGCGTTTCCGGATCCTCGACCTGCATTTCGGGTTCGGTAATCGGCATCCCCAGCCCCTCGCCCTTGAGATGCAGCGTCATCCAGCCATACATCGACTCACGCATTTCCCGGTTGTAATCGTGTCCAGATTCAAACACGGCGTGCTTCAACTTCGCGTCGACATCGAACAACTCAAAGATTTTGCGTGCCCCGGCAAGCGACTGTTCGGCCTCGCCCACCGAGAACTGGAATGCGTCGCGCGTGGCGCTGATCACCATCAGGGCACGCGGGGCGACCAGTCCCAACACGGCAGCTTCTTCGGTGTAGGAAAGGATGTCGGGAACGACCTCGCACAGGCAGCATGCAGCCGAAAGGTACGACTGCAGCCGACCCACCGAACAGGTGGGAACGACGCAGCCGAACCGTTCGTCGAAGGCTCCGGCGTACATCGACTGGTTCCCGCCGCCGCTGGCCCCAGTGATTCCCAAACGCGTGCCATCCACTTCGGGCCGGCTCTGCAGATAATCCACCGCCCGCATGTTCTCGTAGACCTGGATCCCCGACAGCGGCAGCCCGGCCGGCCACAGCGTGGCTCCCGTCATCTCGCCGTGATACTGGCCCAGTGTCTTCTCAATTCCCCGCTCACCCGCGCCGAAGGCATCCACCGCCAGCACGAAGAAACCGAGCTTCGCCAGGCCAATGCACCGCGCCTGTGGCACGGGATCCTGCTTCGCCCCCTTCCAGTGGCCATGCACACAAAGCACCGCCGGCCGTTTGCCCTCGCCGTCTGGAACATAAGCGTTGGCCGTCATCCAGACACCTGGTCGCGTCTGAAAGATGATCTTCTCCACGCGATACCCAGGTCGTTTCAGCTCGCCGAGAAGTTTGGGCTCGAGCGGGCAGTGTTCGGTAGGAAATCCGCCCCAGGACTCCAGCAGTTTGGCGCGAAGCCCGGCCTTCTGGCTGAGCCACGCCTCTTGGGTGGCGGGCGATTGATCGTGCTCGCGCAGCGTGCGGGCACGGGCCTTGATGAACTCTTGAAACTGCTTGGCAGGCTCGGGCAGGTTCGGCATGGAGGGTCCACAATCTATGCGAAGAGGCAGGACGATGGCCCATGTTGTCAGCCACGAGAAGTTCCAGCAAGGATCGGGGCAGACTTATCCGTTGACGGCCGCGCTCAGCAGCGACTCCGCGGTCCACTCACCACTGGGGCGAACCGCCACCAGCCGGCCGCGACACATGACGCCCACGCGATCGCAGACAGCAAGCAGTTCGGGGATGTAGGAGCTGACGAAGATGATCGCCTTGCCAGCGGCGGCCTGCTCCCCCATCAAGCGATAGATCTCGGACTTTGTGCCCACGTCAATTCCCCGTGTGGGCTCATCCAACAGTAGCACCTCCGCCTGCTGATGCAGCACGCGGGCAATGGCCACCTTCTGCTGATTGCCGCCGGACAGTTCAACAATTGTCTGTTCCGGCGAGGCCGCCTTGACCTGTAAGCGCTTCATCCAGTCCCGCACAGCGCGAGTTCTGCGCCAGAGATTGAGCCACCCGAACCGCGCATAGGGGGCAAGCCGACTGTAGGTCAGGTTGTCGGCGATCGACCGCGATTGGGCCAGCCCCTCACCCTTACGGTCTTCGGAAACCAGTCCCAGTCCCAAGCCGATCCGGGCATGGGGAGATGCCGACGAAGATTTGCCAGCCACCTTCACCGCCCCGCTTTGGACGGCGTCGAGTCCGTAGACGCAGCGGATGAGTTCCGTGCGGCCGGAACCAACCAGGCCCGCCAGGCCCAGAATCTCGCCGGCGTGGAGTTCGATGGTTGCCCCGCGTGGCATCTTTGTCCCAGTCAAGGATTGCAGGCTCAGAACCGGGGCTCCCGCCGTGTGGGGCACCGTGGGGAACAAGTCCTTGACATCGCGGCCGACCATCAGGGCCACAATCTGGGCCTCCGTGGCTCCCGCCAGCGGCCCCGAACCGGCCACTTGTCCGTCGCGCAACACGGTGTACCGCGACGCCACGCGGCGGACTTCTTCCAGAAAGTGGCTGATATAAATGATCGCATGTCCCGATTGCCGCAGGCGGTCGATGACGGTGAACAGGTGCTCGGCGTCGGCCTGGGTGAGCGAACTGGTGGGTTCGTCAAACACAATCACCCGCGCATCAAGCACGAGGGCCCGGGCGATCTCCACCAGTTGCTGGACCGCCACCGACAGCGCACGAACCGGAGTGTCCAGCGGCAGGTTCGGGTGCCCAAGTGTCGCCAGGGCTGTCCGCACGCGCGATCGCTGCTGGCCGCGGTTCAGCAGTGGTCCGAAGCGGGCTTCCTGCCCCAGCATGATGTTGTCCTCGACGCTCAGGTCGGGTGCCAGGTTCAGTTCCTGGTAGATCATGGCGACGCCGGCCTGCCGCGCGGCGTGCGGATCGGCTGGCCGATATGGCTGGCCGGAAATGCTCATCACCCCCGCATCCGGCAACTGCGCGCCGCTGAGAATCTTCATCAACGTGCTCTTACCCGCTCCATTCTCACCAATCAGGGCCAGCACCTCCCCCGCCTCCAGCGACAGCGAGACATTCCGCAGAGCCTGAGTGGCTCCAAACTGCTTTGAAATGCCGTGCAGTGTCAACATGATGAATTCTTGCCGGAAGTGCAGTCCGATCGGTACCGAGAGGTCGAGTATAGAGGCTGACCGCGGGCAAATGCAGGGAGAAGGAATCGACACCGATCTTGGGTGACAGAAAAGCCGCTCCCTTCGCTTTCCGCAGCGCGGATGCCTATTATTCCGCATGTCGGAGACATTCGAAACTTATGCATGCGGAGCAGACATGAGACGTTCAAAGTGGCGGGTGGCAGGGCTGGCGGTGCTGGCCGTTGTGGTTTTGGCGACGGCGGCGCAGGCGCAGCAGCCGACAGTGGTGTTCTCCATCCGCGGCATTGATGCCGTGCTGGATGACGCCAATTTTGTTGGCGAGGAAGTGGGACAGGAAGATATAAAGTCGAAGGCCGATTCGCTCGTGGAGCAATTTACGGGTGGCAAGGGGCTCGCGGGAATCGACCGGACGAAGCCCCTTGGGATGTATTGGACCGCGTCGGCGGACGGCCCGCAGGCGCAGCCGGTGCTGTTTGTGCCTGTTTCAGACGCCGACGACCTCAAAGAACTGATCAAGATGTTCGCCCCCGATCTGGACGAGGACGACGATGGAACTTGGTCGGCGAATGTGGGCGGAAACAAGGTGTCTGGAAAGGTGTCCGGCGGCTATCTGTTCATCAGCCAAGAACTGCCAGCCAAGCTGGCAGATCCGGCAAAGATCGCCAGCGCCAAGTACGATATCGCCCTGGATGTCAACGTCGCTGGCATTCCGGCAGAACTTAAGGAGCAGTTCCTGCAACAGATGGATGCCCAGGCCGAAAGGTCTCAGGAGAACCTCCCGGACGCCAAGAATGAAGCGGAAAAAATGAGCCGCGAATGGGGACGGAAGACCACACTCGCCATGTTCAAGTCGATCGTGAATGACGGCGACAAGATCACCATTGGAGTGGATATGGATGAGAAGTCCCGTCTCGGAACGATTGAGATCGGGCTGACAGGGAAGGCCGGCACCGGCCTGGCCTCGGCACTGACTGCCTATGGCAAGATCCAGCCGGCATTTGCTGGACTCGGTTCGGAGACCGCGCCGTTCCGATTGGTCGTATCGCACCCGGTACCTGCCAGTGCGATGGAGTTGGATTCCTTCTTCGCCTCCGCGAAGTCCATGCTCCATAAAGCAGTCGATGAGGACGAGAAGCTGGACACCGACACAGAACGAACGGCGGCCAAGGGACTGCTGGACAGGGGCCTGGCGATCGCCCTGGCCACGGCGAAGACCGGCGCGCTGCACTCGGCGTTTGTTCTGGAATCCGGTGGCGACAACCCACGTTTCATCGAAGCGATCAAGGTGGCCAACGGCGAGGAGGCCGGCAAACTGGTCGACGAAGTGGTCAAACTGTCGAAGGACGACCCACGGATCGGCAAGGTGAAGCTGGATGCCGCCAAACACGGCGGCGCGCGGATCCATGAAGTGGAGGTGGATGACGAAGATGCGGAGGAGATGTTCGGTGAAGACCCGCTGCATCTCGCCTTCCGCACCGACAGCATGTGGATCTCTCTGGGTGGAAAAAATCTGGACGCACTCAAGAAGGCACTCGACACTAAGCCGGCCTCCAAGACGGCCACTTCGCCAATTTCTTTGCAGGCCAAGCCCGCAGCCCTGATCGTGCTGATACATGGTGACGATTCCGACGAGGACATCGTCGAGAGCGCGAAGGAAATTGCCGGCAAGCCTGGTGACAAGCTGAACATTGACATCGCACCGACTCCTGGCGGTGCCAAGCTGCGGATCGTGTTCGGCCTGGACCTGCTGGGTCTGGCGGATCAGTCCGAAGAGTAACGCCGTCACGTCGCCACCCAACGCTTCACAAGCCTGAACCGTGAGCGAATCTCTGGCCGCATGCAGTTTGCGTGCGACAGAGTTTCGCTGCGTTTCAGGCTTGTGACGTGAATGGAACGTTTCGCGGCGGTTACAGCCTTGGCGTTTTTGTCGCCGGTATTCTCGCAATCCTCATCGTCCCAACATTTGAGCTTCACAATCCGGCGATATCGTTCGGTTTGAGACAACCGTCAAACTGGATGGGCAGCCGCTCCCGGACGCCGTGGTCACCTTTGAAGATGCGGAAGGTCAATTCTCCTACGGTCTGACGGATGCCAGCGGTCATTACGAGTTGCATTTCGATTCCGTCGCGCTTGGAGTTCGGAAAGGGCGAAAGACTGTGCGAATCAGCACAACCCAGAAGATTCCCGGACTCAATGGCGACGAAGAGGCGGGGGAGGCCAACACCGAACGGCCCGAGGCCCAGTCCGTGGCTGAACGCGTTCCATCGAAGTACAACTCGGCCACCAAACTCGCGGAAGAAGTCACGAGTGCGAAGACTGTGTATGATTTTGAACTTGCTTCAAAGTGATCGGCCTCTTCGCCGCTGTCGAGTCCCGTTGAGTTCACGCAAGTCGTCCTGCGAGGCTATTCAATGCTCTGGTCTGCCACTCCGTTCTCCGCGTCCTCCCGGTTGGATCGCCGGTCGTTTCTGCAAACGACATCTCTGGCCGCGGCTGCGGTGTGGGCGTCTCGGGCAGAGGGCGTGGTGCTGCAATCCCCCAAGCTGAGTGACTCGCCCTTCAAGCTGGGTGTTTGCAGCGGTGACCCAACCACCGATGGCTTCGTGATCTGGACGCGGCTGGCACCCAAGCCGCTGGAGGGCGGCGGGATGCCGATGGAGGCGGTCGAGGTCGCTTGGGAAGTGGCCGATGATGAGCAGTTTTCGAAAGTCGTGAAGCAGGGAAAGACGACTGCCACGCCAGACTGGGCGCACTCCGTCCATGTCGAAGTCGAGGGGCTGCTGCCCGATCGCTGGTATTTCTACCGCTTTCATGCCGCTGGTGAGGCCAGCCCAGTCGGCCGGGCTCGAACATTCCCGGCCACTGACGCCAAGCCGCAGCGGCTGCGGTTCGCCTTCGCCTCCTGTCAGCACTACGAAGCCGGGTTCTACACTGCCTACGAACACATGCTCCGCGATGACCTTGACGTTGTGGCTCATCTGGGGGACTACATCTACGAGGGCAAGGCCACCGTAGGGAAGGTGCGAGAGCACAACAGCGACGAGATCGATTCGCTGTTCGACTACCGTAACCGACATGCCCTCTACAAGGGCGACCCATTACTGCAGGCGGCGCATCAAAGGTTCCCGTGGATCGTCACCTGGGATGATCACGAGGTCGACAACAATTACGCCGGCTCGATTTCGGAACAGCCCAGTGTCAAGCCGGACGCCCTGCTGGCCCGCCGGGCGCGGGGGTACCAGGCCTATTATGAACACATGCCATTGCGGCGCTCGGCGATTCCCCATGGGCCGGACATGCGATTGTACCGAAGGGTCAGCTTCGGGCCACTCGCCGAGTTCTACGTTCTGGACACGCGACAGTTCCGCACAGATCAGCCCAACGGCGACGGTTTAAAGGATCCCGGCACCGCGGCGCTCGATCCGGCAGCCACGATGCTCGGAGAAGAACAGGAACGCTGGCTCGTTGCCGGGCTGGGAATATCGAAGGCCCGCTGGAACATCCTGGCACAGCAGGTGATGTTTGCCCGCGTGGATCGCAAACCGGGCGACGCGGTCGGCTGCAGCATGGACCAGTGGCCCGGCTACGAAATGAACCGTCGCCGGATTCTCGAAACCTTTCAGGAGCGGCATGTTTCCAACCCGGTCGTTTTAACCGGCGACATCCACAGCAACTGGGCCAACAATCTGGTGATTGACTTCAAGGGTGGCGAGCCGCTGGTGGTCGGCAGCGAGTTTGTCGGAACTTCGATCAGCTCCGGGGGCGACGGCAAACCCAACAGTGACACCGCGCAGGTCAAGGCCGAGAACCCGTTCGTCAAGTTCTTCAATGCGGAGCGGGGCTACGTCCGCTGCGACGTGTCGCCAAAACTGTGGCAAACCGACTATCGGACGGTTGAATTCGTCACCCGCCCGGAGGCCCCGGTAACAACCCGCGCCTCCTTTGTCATTGAAGACGGAGTGCCGGGCATGCATCCGGCCTGATCGCCGGCGGCAGATCCAAAGTGAAACGACGAGAACAACGCACCTGCGTTCCTCGTGCGCGCCTGCCGTTCGCGATAGACTCTTGGGGGATAGTGTCTCTCGTTCCCCGATTGTGCGGACTGACCCTTGGAACTCGCTCCCATTCGTGTGTGGCGCAACCTCGGCCGCATGCGGAAGATTGTCACGGTCTTGCTGAATCATGGATTCGGCGATGTCGTCGAACGCCTCCAACTGGGCGGATATCTTCGCTGGTGGCGGAGGGTTGTGCGGCGGAAGAAGGAGCCACAGCACCCGTTCACGCGAGCGGAACGGATCCGACTGGCGATGGAGGAACTGGGACCGACGTTTGTGAAGTTCGGCCAGGTGATGAGCACCCGCCCCGATCTCGTGCCGGCACCGGTGATTGAGGAGTTGCGGAAGCTTCAGGAGAACGTCCCGCCGTTTTCCCCCAAGGAAGCTGTGCGCCTGGTGGAAGAGGAGTTGGGTGGGCGTTGCTCGCGGCTGTTTCAGAAATTCGAGCCACAGCCGATCGCGGCGGGTTCGCTGGGCCAGGTGCATCGGGCCACGCACATGAGCGGGGTGCCGCTGGCGGTGAAGATCCGCCGCCCAAATGTCGTGGGCGAGATGGAACGCGACCTGTCGCTGCTCACCAATCTGGCGGAACTGGTGGAGCGGCACATCCCTGAAGCCGAGATCTTTGATCCCAAAGGACTGGTGGCTCAATTTGCCCGTTCCATCCGCCGGGAACTCAACTTCACGCGCGAAGGCCGCACGCTCGACGAGTTCCGCCGCCTGTTCCGCAACGATGCCACGCTGTTCATCCCTCGTGTCTATTGGGAGCTGTCGTCCGAGAGCGTGGTGACGATGGATTTCCTGGAGGGGATCCGCATCAACGATCTGGAGGGCCTGCGGGCAGCCGGACTCAATCCAGCAGAAATTGCGGCGAATGGAGCGCGCATCTTTATCAAGATGGCGTTCGAGTTCGGCCTGTTTCATGGGGACCCGCATCCGGGCAACATGAAGATCCTGCCCAACGGTGTCATCGGCTTGCTGGACTACGGCATGGTGGGCCGACTGGAGGAGGACAAGCGGGAGCAGTTGATCGACCTGCTGGTCGCTGTATCCCGCGGCGATGTGCGGCAGTGCGTGGACCAGGTGCTGCTCTTGGGAAAGCCGATCCATCCGGTCGACAGCGCCGTGCTGCGGTCCGATGTGCGGGACTTCATCGAGTCGTATTACGGTGTCGGCCTCGAACGGATCAACGTCGGCAACCTGCTGTCGGACTTCGTGGGAATCCTGTCGAATCACGGGATTCGCTACCCGGCCGATTTCATGCTGCTGATCCGCGCGATCATCACGCTGGAAGGCGTCGGACGCCAACTGGACCCCGATTTCAACATCGCCGCGCATCTGGCACCGCAGATCGAACTGATCGTGAGGGAGCGTTACAACCCGCGACGAATGGCGGCGAAGGGATTCCGAGATCTCCGCGACCTGCTGGGGGTGCTGCACGAACTGCCAGGTCAGGTCGGCCGGACGCTCGAGAAGCTCAGCACCGACAAGCTGGAGATCCAGATCGAACACCGGCACTTGAACCATCTCGTGACGGAACTTGAACGCTCCAGCAACCGGCTCGTCGTGGGGTTGGTGATGTCCGCCCTGATCCTTGCGTCCGCGGTGGTCATTCATGTCAGCGGCGTCCAGGCATGGTGGCTCAGCGGGCCTGCGTTTTTGCTGTCCAGCTTCCTCGGCATGTGGCTCATCTACGGCGTGTTCCGCAGCGGCCGCCTGTGATGCCGATGGCACCAGTGACTCTCAGATCTCAATGATTTGACCGTCACGGATTTTGGGACGGAAAACCATCGACCCGAAATGTTGAAGGATTTCGTGAACCCGACATCACAGACTTGTCGTGTCAGACAAAAGTCCATTCGCTGGTTTCGACGCAATTTCAAATTTCAAATTTGACGTGTCCGACAAAAGTCGGGAGCCTGGACAGCGATTCGTTCGGGCGCTAATGTTTTAGCCGGTGATGGATTTCTGACAGCAGTGGCGGTGGCTGGAGCGGCACGATGCGGCACATGGTGGATCCGAGGGAGCAGCGGCTGTTCAGCCCGTTTGTCGGGCTGTTCTCCGGTCAGGCGAT
>JAKFUF010000135.1 GCA_021732845.1 Planctomycetaceae bacterium
GCACCAAGGCCCGACAACGCCTTACACGTCAGCGCGTCGTGCCAAAGCATTAACCCCCCATAAGATCGGTCCGATTAAGTGCCATTCGACTTCAGTCCACAACCAAGTTGCCGGCTCGTCATGGCCGTGTCGGCTCAAGCCGACGCTACGGAAGCAGCCTGTCTCGCGCCCCCTATCTCTGACTGCCAGTTCCAACGTCGGCTGCGCCTTCCCGCCGGTGGATCAGGGGTCGGTTCCGGCGAAGCGCCGCCTGTCCGCACCCGTAGTGTGGACTTCAGTCCACAACCAAGTTGCCGGCTCGTCATGGCCGCGTCGGCTCAAGCCAACGCTACGAGATCAGCCGGTCTCGCGCCCCCTCTCTGTGGTGGCCAGTTCGAACATCGGCTGCGCCTGCCCGCCGGTGGATCGGGAGTCGGGCAGTTCCAGGGAAGCGCCGCCTGTCTGCGGGCGATGGCGCGAACTTCGATCAGAGGTCGTGCGCCGTCTTGCGCCCCCTATCAGCCCCCGTGGCTTGGACTTGCGTCCACAACCAGATTCTCGGCAGTTGATGGCCGCGTCGGCTCAAGTCGGCTCAAACCGATGCCACGAAAGCAGCCTGTCGTCGGAGTCGTCCTCACACGAAAAGTCGCACCACGAGCCACACGATCCCCAACGAAGCATGATGGTTCTCAAGTTGATTCAGTCGTGCGTTTCTTTCGTGCCGGGGTAATATCAATGCCGCGATCCTTAAAACGCACACATATTCTTTCTCCGGTCCTTATTAGGGGGTCGGCACGAGGTAGATCAGTTCCCAGAGGTGGCCGTCCAGGTCTTGGAATCCGTGGATGTACATGAATCCATGGTCGATTGGCTCGTTGTGCTTGTGGCCTCCGCCCGCGATGGCTTTCTGGACCATCTCGTCAACGGCGGCACGGGTTTCGAGAGAGATGCAGTTGATGACTTCGGTGACCTTCTTCGCGTCGGCGATCTCGGTCGAGATGAAGCTCTTGAACTTCTCGTGCGTCAGCAGCATCGCGTAGATCGTGTCGCTGATGATCATGCACGTGGCGGTCTCGTCGGTGTACTGGGCGTTAAAGGTGAAGCCCAGTTTGGTGAAGAAGTCGATGGATGCCTTGAGGTTTTTGACAGGAAGGTTGACATAAATTTGTCTGGGCATGCGTGGCTCGGCTGGGACTGTGGAGTTGATTGCAAATGTGAGTTGGCAGTTGATTGTTGGGTCGATGCGACCGACAGAAATTTGAACTCGAATCTATCTCAATTTTGAGATGCTCCAGTTGAGGGGCTTCTGCGGCCTACTTCAGCGCGCGGAATGATCCGAAACGGTGGAACGTCAGATGGTTCGCATCGTGGTTGTTGTGCGCCCCGTCGGCGGCGTCATCGTGGGCGGTGCGGACGAGGGCCACGATGTCGTCGTGGTCAAACAGCCAGTCGACATACTGGTAGCCGTGCTTGACCGGGTCGGGGTTGTGGATCAGCACGGCCCGCTGCTCCCAGGACTTCAAATCTGCCGAGCGCATCAGGACCAAATGGTTTCGTGTGGTGCCCGGCTTTCGCTTTTCAAACTCGGGGAGAACGACACTGGCCAGCGTCCAATAACTGTGGCTCTCCGCATCAAACCGGATCGTGAATTTCTTGGCCGCTCCCGGCATGTCCACAAAGCCCGTGGCTGGATCAAAGGTGGCCGTCTTCCCATCAGCGCTGATGGAGATGATCGCCGCCTTCTCCGGAACCAGCGGAACATCGACCCGCAGCATGTCGACGAGTTTGCCCTCGGGAGTGACGACGGCGTTGCCTTCGAGCCACCCGCCAAACTTGCCGCCGAGCCACTGGGGATCACGGGGCAGCGGGTTGCTGCTGGTCCAACTGGCGGCGTCGAGCAGGTCGGCGTCCACCCGGGCCGACATCATGAAGGCTCGAAAGTGCGAACCCCAGCCGCCCGGCCCCATGGCGTCCTCCATGCCCCGCCACAACCGGCCCTGATGGACCACCACTGGAACTGGTGCGCAGTGGTATCTGCCGTCGCCCCGCAGCAGTCCCAACTTCGCATCTGCCGGCGTGGTCCAGGTCTTGCCACCGTCGGTCGACCGGCGGATCACGCAGAACCCGTATTCCTTGCTGGTGCCCAACAGATACAGGGCCTCCTTGTGAACAAACAGCGACGACCACCACTGCCCCTTGACCTCGGCCAGCTTTGCCCACGTGGCTCCCTTGTCACTGGAACCAAACACGACCGTCGTGTCATTCGTGCTGCCCGGCCCAAACCAGTCGTGCGAAGCGACGTAGCCGCCCGACGGCAGAATCGCCAGACCGGGCGACCCGACGTACTGCCGGTTCTTGGCGGGAGAGTAGTCGACCACGACACCAGGCACGGGGTCGGCGGCCCAAGCAGGAAGGGTGAAGAGCAGGCAGCAACAGGCGACGAATGCCCGCAGAAGGGTTGGCATTGGGGTCTGACCTCAAAGGCTGTGAATTTGTTCTACGTGATTCTCTCATCAACGGGCCGTCACCGTTCTTCAAAGCTCATTCCAAGCGTTGGACGATGTCCCTCAGGATCTCCACGTCGCTCTCTGGGCGGCGCAGGGCCCGTGGATGCGGCGTGTCGGAATTGAGCCACCCGCGGAGTTTTAGAAACTGGGCGGCGGAGTGTTTGTAGGCGGGGACCGGCGGGCGGAAGGCGAGGAACCCCAGGTATTGCAGCAGGTCGTTCAATTCGTAAAAGCGCGGGTCGCCCGTTTCCCACCAGGCATCGCGGCGGGCGAACAGGTCGGGGGCGAAGGAACTCAAGCCCAGCAGGTAGTCGCTGCCGTACATCACCATGTCGATCGCCAGATCGTTGCCGGTGAAGACCTTGAAGTCTGGTCGCTGATTGTCGCGAAGGACCAGCCGTTCCCACTCCAGCGACCGATTCAACGACGAGTGTTTCGCGCCCAGGCAGGCCTTCAAGGACATCAGGCTCGAGTAGGTCTCCAGGTCATAAATCTTGCCGAAGGGCGCGAACATCGAGCCGAGTTCGAAGGCGATGAACTGATCGCAGTGCTTCGCCAGCGTGGCGTAGCGGGAGACCACGTCACCCTGAGCCACGAGGCCGAAGGACTGGAAGATGACGGGAGTTCCGCCCCGCTGTTGAATGGCGACGATCTCGGGGATGTATGCCTCCGGGTTGAAGGCGGCGTCCGGTTGATCGCCGACGTATGCCCCGGCGACGAACTTGCCGCCGCCGAGGACGCTTCGCGTGCGGTCCAGCACGGCGTTGCGCTCATCGTTGGCCAACAGGTTGACATAGCCCGTGTCCATGTTGACGGCGGGAGTCAGCCCGGCTTCCGCCGTCCGGGTGAGGTGCCGGTCGAATCCCGCCCAGTCGATTGGACCTGCCTCGGTGAACGGCAGCAGCACGGCCGACAGGCCGGTGATCTTGCGGCGGGGACGAAGCAGCGTCAGTGGATCGATGGACATTGGGCTGAGCCTCCCGCTGCTGCTTTGAGACCAATCAGCCGGAACGCGTTGGCGTCCGGTTTGTCGAGCCCTTCTACAGCGCTCGAACCGGGGGCTAAGGCCCTCCGGCTGATTCATTGTCAAATAATTTAATTCCTACCGCAGTTCATGCTCGGCCGGCTTGACCCCCTTGACGAACGACCCGAAACCGAACTTGGTCGGCTTGTACTCGCCCACAAGGCTCACATTCAGGGCATCGGAGATCCGCGACTCCATGCCGAGTGCCCAGTAGGTGGCATTGACCAGCATGCGGCGGACGCCGGCGCTTTCAAAATCGGTGGACGAACCCATCGTGGTGGTGAAGATCCGCGCGGTCTTGCCCGCCTTGCCGGTGTAGGACTTGGTCCAGGCCACGGGCATCATTGGTTCATTCTTCTTGCCTTCCAGCGGCTTGTCGTCAGCCTTCATGCCCACGAGCACCTGCCCCAGCACCACCGGTTTGCAGTCGGCCGGCAGCGGCAGTTTCACGGTGTAAACATCGGTCGGCCCCCAGATCTCACCCGGTTTGATTCCCCGCAGAATGGGGTTGCCTTCCTGACCGGGAGCAGTAATTCCCCGCGTGCTTTCACTCCCATGGTTGCCATGGTGTGCCACCCATGTCTCGCCCAGGACACGGCGGCCAAAGCCACCGTCCTTGGCGGTCCAGGTCCAGTCGGCGTAGGTCGACTTCGCATCCATGTTGAACGCGTGGGTGGAGGTCCGCATGCCAATGATGGGTTTGCCAGACTCCACGTAGTCCACGATGTGCTTCATCTGCGCGTCGGGCAGATTGCGAAAGCGGGCACAGAGGATCATCAGGTCGGCGGTGTCGAGCGCTTCGAGGCCGGGAATGTTCGTCTGATGATCCGGTTTGATCTCGCCCGTGGCTGGATCAATCGGGAACAGCACGGTGCATTTGAAACCGTGGTGCAGCGCCAGCATCTTGCCAAGCTGGGGCAGCGTCTCCTCCGAGCGATACTCGTCGTCGCCGCTGACCAGGACAATCTGTTTGCCCTTGCCCGGTCCCTCTTTTCCCTCGTAGACGACCCATTCACCCGCCTGAATCAGCGTTCCAGAGAACAACCCCAGGAACAGCGTTTGAGCCACGAGCCAGGTCCAGCGTCCAGACATAGAATCTACCCCTTGCCTGCCAATCGAGAATGTGGAGACCGCGTTCGTCCTGCGTGCCTTAGCATATCAATGCGGGACGCAGGGCGCAACGAATGACAGGAAGGTTTGGACGGTCGTGTGATCGCACCAAACCATGTCGTCGCACCGAACCGTGTCACCCTTGCGAAGAGCTTCCATCGAGCCACTCGCGCTGCCACAGCTCCAGCACCAGCAACGACCACAGCCGATAGCTGTGGTCCCACTGCCCCGACGTGTGTTCGTGGACCAGCGTTTCAACCACCCGTGGCTCAAAGATCCCGCGATTGAGGCTGGCAGGGTCCAGCAGGACCGACATCAAATACGGCTGCAGTTCCCCGCGAAACCAGTGGTCCAAGGGGACTCCAAAGCCCATCTTCCGCCGCGTCTGAATGGCGGGTGGCAGCAGATCCTGAAAGGTTTCAACAAGAATGCGTTTGCCAATTCCGCCGCGCAGTTTTTGCGACAACGGCAGGCGGGCGGCAAGCTCCACCACGCGGTGGTCGAGAAACGGGCAGCGGGCCTCCAGGCCATACGCCATCGTGGCGATATCCACCTTGTTCAGAATGTCGCACGGCAAGTAAGTCAGCACGTCGGCACAGGTCGTCTGTGTGACGAAGTCCCGACCGGGACATTCCGCATAGGCGTCCAGCAGGAATTTTTCCGAGTGATGAGCCGCGAGCGTCTCGCGAAAAGCTTTGGAGTACAGACCCGGTCGACGTTCGCCGTCGAAGATCGACACCCACCGCAGGTAGCGTTGTTCGCGCGGCAGGCCGAGGCCGGACAGCAGACGCTTCAACTGCCGCCGGCGAGAGCGTTGCTGAACCGAGGCTGGCAGCCGCTGCCAGAACTTTGCTCCTAAAATCTGCCGGGCGAAACGCGGCAGGCGATCCACCCAGCTCCCCAACTGCACGGCGCGGTAGCGCTCGTAGCCGGCAAACAGTTCGTCGCCACCGTCGCCGGACAGAGCCACGGTGACTTGCTTCCGCGTCATCTCCGCCAGGTACATCGTGGGGATGGCCGAACTGTCGGCAAACGGTTCGTCGTAATGCCAGATCAATTTCGGCAGCAGCGTCACCGCCGAAGGATCGACCACCTGCTCGTGATGGTCCGTCTGCAGGTGTTCGGCCGCCATGCGGGCATAGTGCCGCTCGTCAAACTGCTTGACTGGAAATCCAATGGAAAATGTCTTGATCCTCTGCGTCGACTCCTGCTGCATCAACCCGGCAATGATAGTGGAGTCGATGCCGCCGGAGAGGAACGCCCCCAACGGCACATCGCTCCGCAGCCGCAGCCTGACCGCTTCGGTCAATGTCTCCCTGAGCCGCGCTGAAGCGTGCCGCTCGTCTTCCTGCGGAAGTGGCCCCAGTTCATAACCCGGACGCCAGTATCGCTCGACCTTCAATTCTCCACTTCGCCACAGCGCCCAATGCGCGGGTGGAAGCTTGTGAAACCCCTTCAAGATGCACTGCGGGTGCGGAACGTACTGGTAGGTCAGGTAATCGTCGAGCGCGGCGGGGTCCAGTTCCCGTGGCACACCCGGCACCTGCAGCAGCGCCTTGAGTTCGCTGGCGAACAGCAGCCGCCGTGGCTCGTTCCTATAGAGCAGCGGTTTTTTTCCCAATCGGTCGCGGGCGAAAAACAGCTCGTGCGTTCGCTCATTCCAGATGGCAAAGGCAAACATCCCCCGCAAGTGCTGGACGCAGTCGGTGCCATACTGCTCATACAGATGGACGATGACTTCCGTATCGCTGGATGTGCGAAAAACGTGACCTTGCGCAACGAGCTGTGTCTGCAACTCCACGTAGTTGTAGATCTCGCCATTGAAGGTGATCCAGACCGTGCCATCTTCGTTGCAGAGCGGCTGCCCTCCGCCCGCGAGATCGATGATCGACAGCCGTCTTTGTCCCAAGGCCACCTGTGGCGTGGGGCCGGGCGACTTTTCCGCCGACAGATAACAGCCCGAACCATCCGGACCGCGATGGGCCAGCGCGGTGGTCATCCGCTCCAAAATCTGGCGCGGCACTGGTGTTCCGTCGGTGGTCCAGGCTGCGCCGGCAATGCCGCACATGGGAGATTTTCGATATTCAATGAAGAATTGTCGCTTGCCCAGCCATACTACGCGTCAGGAGCGGCTGCCGCGAATTGTGGCGGAAAATCGTCAGGCACGTCGCTCACTTGGAGGTGGCGATGCGCCAATCCGTCAGAACGGGACTTCCAAGACCAGGCCCGAAGTGTTTTGCGGCCCGATCCAAGGTTGCACTTCCCAGGTGTGGCGTTCCTGATGTGCCGCGGCCACGGATTTGCCGATCACATATCCAAGAACAGCGCCGAACAGCACGTCAGAAAGGTCGTGTTCCTGCTGATCGATGCGGCTCCAGCCGACCAGTCCGGCGACGGCATAGGCCGGCAGCCCCGCCTTCCAGCCGTAGTAGTCCTCAATGACCGCGGCGATTGAGAATGTGCTGGATGTGTGAAACGACGGAAACCCATACCGGCCATCAAGAAATCGATTCGTTGGCCGTTGAGTGTCGGCAATTCCCTTGACCGCCACCGTTGTCAATGAAGACAGGCCCCAGGCATGGATGGTGGCGACACTGAACTCGTGCAGGTCTTCATCCTGCGCGTAAATGCTGTAGCCATAAACCGCGAACAGCGCGGGAGCCTGTGCGGCCGGTTCGCCGAATACCCGCAGCCCACTGGAGGCATGGCCCCAGCGTTGTGGATGCTCGGCCACATCGGCGCGAACGGACCGGTCGATGTCCGTCCGTAGGGCAATCGCCCCGGCTCCCGCCAGCCCGACAATCGCGGCGTTTTTCCAGGTGGCCGTGGCCAGCGTGTCGTCCCACAGATCGGGCACCAATTCGCGGGCATCGTCGCGGATGGAAATCCGCCGACTGCCGGATGCGTAACACGAACAGTTCCCGCAACACCTGCAAGGAGCAGGGCTTGAACACTTGCAGCCACCGGTTTGGCGGAAATCGGGCTGCCAGTCCGGCTCGACACCCTGATTAAAACAATTGGGGCTCAGCCTTGAACCAGCGCTGGTCGGTAGGGCTGGGGGATGTCGTGGCTCGCACGTACCGGCCACTGCCGGTGCCACGGCTGCGCAACCAGGCAACCCCGGAGGCGGCAGGGGATGGCCGGGGAGAATCGACGCCTCGGGGTTCGAGGTCAGCGTGTGGCAGCCCATCAGCGCAAAGACCAGCACCAGGCTGAGTTTCCGCCAGACGGTTGAATCGAACATGGCCACGCCAGCCCCCGCGAAGGCCGCCGGACTGCGGACTTCTCTTACTATTTCGTCCAATCGCCAGGCCGGAACACAATCTGTTTGCCTCCAATGACGAATTGCCGCGGCGGATGGTCCTGGTAAGTTCTGCTCGCTGCGGAACCCCTGGCGCGGATGGGCGGCTTGCTCCACCTTCCTCATCCGCTGTCGGGGTTCCTCGCTCACTGTGGAAAATTGCGAAAACTCAATCGCCAAGCAAGTTTCGGCAGTACCGGTAATGACGCGCGTTCAGATCGGAATTATCATGCAGCGAGCGTCGGTGAGTCTGGCCGACCATCCGGCCCCGCATCCGAGACCGAACCATGCCCCAGTCCCCCCCATCGGGTGGCTACAAGCTGACTTACGAAGTCAACGGCGAGCACCGGGAATACCAAATGGTGGGCGACCGGGTCCGCATTGGTCGCGCGGAAGACTGCGACCTGATCATGCCCAAAGGTGGGGTTTCCCGCCGACATGCCATTTTGACGCTGGAAAATGGTGAGTGGTACCTGGCGGACAATGGCAGCACGAATGGAACTTTTTGCAACGGCGTCCGCATCACCAAAGAGCGGCTCCGTGATTCCGACCTGTTTGAACTGGGGTCGGTGAAGTTCAAGTTTCACAACCTGCGGCCGGTCGGACCCGTCACGCCCACCGCGGAAGACGCCGTCGAATTCGAAGGGGTGCAGTCCGTCAAGGGCAGCATTTTCATGGATGAGCTGGAATCTCCCTCCGGTCGCCTGGCCGACATGGTGCGGGAAAAGCCCCAGCCGATCGATCAGGATGCGCCCTTCGGCCAGCGCGCGCCGCTGGGACGTCCCGCAGCTCAAGAACTGCCCATCGGGCAGAGCCTGGGCGAAATGCAGATCCAGAAGATGATGAAGATGCCACTGGATGCTGCCGAATACGAACCCAGCATGATCGGCGGGGCCGAGAACAAGGACTGGCAGGCCCGCGGGCTGGGCAAGGGCGTGGAGATTTTCGCCCAGGTGGGTGAAGCCCTGCTGTCGACCGCCGACCTCACCGGAACTCTCGAAAGCATCCTGTCCCTGGCCTTCAAAAACGTCCCCGCCCAACGGGGAGTGATCTGCCTGTACGACGAAAAGACCACCCGGGTCACCCCCACGGTCTTCCGCTCGCCCGACAAGGATCCCAAGAAGAAGATCCGCATCAGCCGCACGGTGATCAGTTCGGCCCTGCAGTCCAAGCAGGCGGTGCTCGTCTCCGATGCCGGCAGCGACTCGCGGTTTTCCGAGGCCGCCAGCGTGATCTCCCTGGCGATCAACTCGGTCATGTGCGCCCCCCTGATCTGCAAGGGGAAGGTGCTGGGGCTGATCTACGTTGACACCAAAAGCCGCGTCAAACCGTTCGACGAACCGCATCTGGAAATTCTTACAGCACTGGCCCTGTTTTCCGCCGTGGCCCTTGAGCAGGCGCGGCTCAAGGAAGAGGTCGCCAAAGAACAGCGAATTCGTGCCAAACTTTCGCGCTATCACTCCCCCTCCGTTGTCGACCAGATCTGTGCGTCGGCGGCGCAGGGCACCGCGGCCGAAGAGATGCTCGCCGAGGAGCGCGAGGTGACCGTGCTGTTCGCCGATCTCTCAGGGTTCACCGCCGCCTCGGAAAAGCTCACGCCGCCCGACGTGGTCAAGATGCTCAACCGCCTGTTTGGAAAACTGGCGACGGCCGTGTTCGACTACCGGGGCACCCTCGACAAGTTCATGGGCGACGGCATGCTCGCCTTCTTCGGCGCGCCGATCGATGCCGCCGACCACCAGGAGCGCGCCGTCCGCGCCGCCCTGATGATGCAGCAGTCCGTGGCCCTGCTGAATGCCGACATGCCCCCCGACCGGCACGTCCGTGTCCGCATCGGCATGAACAGCGGCCCGGCCGTTGTCGGCGAAATGGGAAGTCCAGAACGCCACGACTACACGGTCATTGGCGACACCGTCAACCTCGCCAGCCGCCTCGAGTCGTCCGTTGCCAAACCGGGCCAGATCGTCCTCGGCCCCACCCTGGGCGAGGCGGTCAAGCATGTCGTGAGCCTCGAACGGCTGCCCCCCGTGAAACTCAAGGGGAAAGAACTCCCCGTCGAACCGTGGCTCGTCCTCGGCCTGCGCGACATCAAAAACACCGAATCGTCACCGGGGCACGCGCTGCAGTGAAGACACATCGAAAGTCCGCCGGCCGCCTCCATGCACGACAACCCCCAAATCACACCGCGGCCACCCGTCGCGCAGTCCGCTCGACGGATGTCCCGTTTGTCACTTGTCACTTGTTGTCTGTCATTCCTCCTGCACCTTCCCTCCCGCCTCCTCATCTTCCTCGTCCGCATCTACCAGTGGACGCTCAGCCCCTTTGTGGGCCGGCAGTGCCGGTTTCATCCCACCTGCAGCAACTACTTCATCCAGGCCGTGGAGAAGCATGGGGCGGTCAGCGGCAGTGTGCGGGGTGCCTGGCGGATACTGCGGTGCAATCCCTTTACATCGGGCGGATTTGACCCGCCCTGATCGTCACCGGCAGATCCTGCTGGACCGCCTGGTCTGCCTGCAGGTCGAAGATCCGAATGCGGAAGGTGTACGCGCCTTCGCGGAGGCTGGGAACCTGCATCAGGTGCGACAGGAAGAAGTTCTTGCGGCGTTCGGGGGCGAGGTCGTTGGCGGTGCCCAAGGACTGCCGCACCAGCATCCGGTCGCCGGAATAGATCTCCAAGGTCGAGAGCGTCCGCGACCGCTGGCCGGCGTCCACGGAGCGGCTGCCGATCCCCTTGAGAGCCACATAGAGGACGACAGGCTGTCCGGCTGCCAGCGACTTCGCGTCGACTTCCGTCACATCGTCAAAGCCACGCACGGCGGAACACAATGTGGCTCGGGAGATCTCCAGCCGCTGAGCCACCGCTTCCGGCACCGCCTGGAGGACCGGCCGAGTCTCTGCCGCGGCAGGCTCCTTTGCCGCGGAGACATCTTCGGGCAGCGGCTCGCCGGTGGCCGAATCCATGGCCAGCCGCACGTCGACAATCTCGACCGACTGGGAAAGGGTGACTGGCTGGGCAAAGGGCGAAACGGGAACCGAACCCAGATGACTCGGTGTCCACGAGGCGGTTTCGTTCCGCCATGGTCCGCGGCGGGCGGTGTTGGGGCCGACGGCGCGGCGTGAGCCGCGCGGCGGCGCTGGCAATGGAGCCTGGGTCGGGTCGGAATCGTCCAGCGGCGCGGGGGCTTCCGGGACGGGCGTCAGCGGCGGCGCTGTCGGCAGTCCGTCCGGCGAGATGCCGGGGACTGCGGGAGAGTGCCCTGGGCCAATGTCGTTGGGCGTTTCGCGGAACGTCGGCAGGTCCGAATCATCCGGAGTCGTAAACGGCGAGACAGTGGTCTGCCGCTGGGTCGGAGGCGCGTAGGGCGGCGGCGGGGCCTCAGTGGGAGTGTCGTGTAGTGCCCGGTTGCCCGCGGTTTTGCAGCCACAGGCTCCGGTGGCGAGCACTCCGGCGACGATCAATCCAGCGGTTGTCCAGCGTGGCAAAAGCATGCTCCAACTCCCAAGCGTACCGGCCCTCCATGCCAGATGAATGATCGCGCGAAATTCCTGACTGCGAAATTTCTGTTCCAGGCGCACAAACTTAAAATCGACGGTTGTCCAGCCGGTCTGCTTCAGATCCGCGGGAAAACTCACCGATGAAAGCACCGAATGCGCAATTGACGCGGTTGAAGGATTCATCCCGTTCTGCCACAGGGCGGGATTGTGCGGAGATTAACCGTGCCAATATCCACCATCTCGGAGAATTCGGATCAGCCTCAGCGCGAGAGTGGTACACACCTTTTTCCGGCGATGCAAACGCGGGCCTGCCCGGTTGGCCGGTGGAGAGTCAAAGAGGGGGGGCTTTGTCTTTCATGGCACTGTGATCCTGTTTGAAAACAGCTCACGGCGAACGGCCAAAAGACGGAACCCACTACCACACTGGTAAAAAATGTGGTAGTGGGTTTCAAGACTCGATTGCCAGAAAATCGCAAATCGCTATTTCTGAACAACTTACACAATCGGGATGGCGGGATTTGAACCCACGACCTCTTGCACCCCAAGCAAGCGCGCTAGCCAAGCTGCGCTACACCCCGAGAGGGCCGATGGTAGGTCACATGAACGGAGATTGCAAGCCTGATTTGTCGCTCGCTTTGCCGAGGTCACGCGCTGTTTTTGGCCGCTGCGGCGCGTGTGAGAGCGATCAGTCCTCGTCCTCGTCCTCGTCCTCGTCCTCGTCCTCGTCGTCCTCGTCGTCGTCGTCGAGACGCACCTGGGCTTCGCCCTGCTCCATCCCGCTGGAGATGCTGGCTCCCCCGGCGTCGATGACGAAATGGCCTCCCAACTTTTCCAACTGGCTCATGATGAACCGGGCGCGTTCCATCGAATCGTTGGGACCCTGAATGTAAAGCGGTCTGCCGCCTTGCCCGAATTCGAACTGTTCGGTGCAGAGGGTTGGATCGATCCCCTCCAGAAGCAGACGGGCCGCGCGGAAGTCCGGGTGCGGCGCGAAACCCAGTGATGTCGCATAGGCCACGGCATCCCTGACGAGTTTCGCAATGTATTCGGGCGTGACGGCCTTCAAAGGGCTGCCCTGTCGAATGTGGTCCAGCACCGCGTTAAATTCGCCGGGAACGCTGATGTTCCAAGTGGCGTCTTTGACCCCCAGGCAAAACGTGTCCACCAGGTAGTTCGCCCAGGCGATCCGGCCATCCGGCAACTCCCGCGCGATGACGGTCATGCCGATCCCCATGTCCCACATTGTCTCCGGCACGAACGCACCTACAATCGGACGGCGCGAAATACCTTGCAGGCGAACTGCTGGATCCAGCGAACTCTGGCGGGTGAGTTGCGTTCGCTTCTCGGTGCGTTTCGCCTTCTGCTTTGCCAACTTCTTTTGCTGCCGTGCGCCGTGGTTTGCCATCTCTTCGCTCCTTGAAAAAGGATCTGGAGTCACGGAATCGACACCCATTTGATCCTGCACGATTCCGGCACATCTGGCAGATCAGGCCATTCAGGATCTTCTAGCCTGCGCATTCTGGAAGTTCAATGGCCTCGGTACCGATCAAACCGCCGTGTCACTGGCCGTTGCTGCTTCAATTGAGCCATTCACACTTGTGACCATTGATTCACGCCGGTGGTTGATCGAACATGAACGGAAGCGGCACTTCAAGCATGCGTTCTGCGGCACCGGAGACCGTACATCCATGACCATCTCTTCACGCACCCCTGAAGGTGTTCCCAACCGTTGCCCGGTCTGTGACCATGACTTTCGGATCGAGCCCTCGCTGCCCTCGGGTGATGCTCCCTGTCCGGCCTGTGGCTCGCTGGTCTGGTTTGGCGTACCGCAGCCAGAGAGCACAGATGCACCGACGCCCGACGAAAATGTGCTGATACCACTGCGTGACTTTGTTGCGCTTCACGCGACTCAGTTGGCGGCCCGGTTTGAAACCAGTCGCGAAACTCTGCTCCAGATCCGGCAACTCGCGCAGGAGGGAGATTACAAAGGTTCGGTGGCTCTGCTCAGGAGTTCCCAACAGACGGATCCGGCGAATGCCGCCACAGAGGAAGTTGAGCCACTGGATTTGAAGTCCCTGCGCCTGTTGATCGATTTCGTTGCCATGCCGGAGCCACGATGACCATCTCCTCACGGACCCCCGAAGGTGTTCCGAACCGCTGCCCGGTGTGCGACCACGACTTTCGGATGGAGCCTTCGCTGCCCTCGGGCGATGCGCCCTGCCCAGCATGTGGCTCACTTGTCTGGTTTGGAGACACACGCGAAATCGCACTGCCATTCATCGACCCCGAGAAGGAATTGGATTCGCTGGAGATGGTGGAAGTGATGATGTCGCTCGAAGACAAGTTCAAGGTCGAGATTCCCGACGAAGACTACGAGAAGATCAAGACCGTCGGCGACATCAGGCGATATGTCGAAGAGCGGCGGCAGCGCTGATGTGATGCGTTCCGAGAATTCATTCAACGCCAACGATACCTCCCACGGTCACACGGACAAAAGCAATCGAAAATCAAAAATCGAAAATCGAAAATGCCCACTGGGCGCTGTTTTGCCGTGTCGTCGACAACTTTGGCGACATCGGCGTTTGCTGGCGGCTGGCACGGCAGTTGGCTGGTGAGCATGGCTTGAAGGTGCGGTTGTGGGTAGATCGGTTGACCACCTTCGCGACGCTCTGTCCCGACGTGAATCCCAATGCCCAAACGCAGCGCATCGGCGACGTGGAAGTGTGTCACTGGCGGGACGATTTTCCGGATGTCCAACCATCAGACATTCCCGATGTTGTCATCGAAGCCTTCGCCTGCGAGCTGCCGGCCACATATGTCGCGGCCATGTCCCGGCGGGAGTTGCCTCCGAAGTGGATCAATCTCGAATACCTCAGTGCGGAGAGCTGGGTGGAGGGCTGCCACAAGCTGCCGTCGCCTACTTCGGGACTGCCGCTGACCAAACACTTCTTCTTCCCGGGCGTTACTCCGCTGACGGGAGGACTGATCCGCGAGCGCGGGCTGCTGGAAGCCCGCGCGGCTTTTGACGAGGCGGCGGCCGAAAGGTTCCTGGCATCGTTGGGAATTTCTCCACGGGCAGAGCAGGAGCTCTTCGTGTCACTGTTCTGTTATGAGAACCCGCAGTTACCCGCCCTGCTGCAATGCTGGGAGGAGGGAGGGGAACCACTCCGACTGCTGGTGACCGCCGGGGCTGCAGCGACTCAGGTCCAAGAATGGTTCGGACATCCCTTCGAAACTGGCACTTCAATGCAGCGGGGCAATCTCACTGCACACGCCCTGCCGTTTCTGTCGCACGACGACTACGACCGCCTGCTCTGGACCTGCGACATTAACTTTGTGCGGGGAGAAGATTCCTTTGTGCGGGCCCAATGGGCACAGCGGCCGTTTGTCTGGCAGATTTACCCGCAGGAAGACAACGCCCACCGGGTCAAACTGGAGGCGTTTCTGATTCGGTATCTCGAAGGATGCGACACGAAGGTGAGCCTCACGCAGTTCTGGAACGCCTGGAACACGCAATCAACTCCCTCCGCGGAGGCTCAGTCGGCGTGGCTCAGTCTCATGGCTGACCGCCAGAATCTCGACCGGCATGCCCGCGTCTGGGCAGGTCGGCTTGACCGGGCGGGCGATCTCGCCAACAATCTGGTTTGCTTCGCGCGTGAACTCCAATGACCTGCGCCGACGCTGCATTTCCCCTGTGTGGCATGTACGTTTCTTCGTGCCGCAGACAGGGCTAACCTTCAGTCCCATTGAAAGTGTGTCATGAGCGTCAAGATTGCTGGCGAGCTTGTGTCAGGCAATGTTCTCATCGTCGATGGTCTGCCTGTCGTCGTGCTGACGGCCCAGTACAACAAGTCGGGTCGCAACGCGGCGGTCATCAAGGCGCGGATGAAGAACCTGATGACCAACCGCATCTCGGAGTCGGTGTTCAAGGCCGACGACAAGCTGGAAGGCGTGGTGCTCGACAAGAAGCCCTGCACCTATTCGTACTATGCCCCGCCGAAGCATGTGTTCGTCGACTCGGAATTCAACGAATACGAGATTGATTCCGAAGTCCTGGCTGACATCGAAAAGTTCCTGGCGCCGGACATGACCGATGTCTGCGAAGTCACCTTCTATGAAGAACGCCCGATCTCGGTGACGCTGCCCCGGACCATCATCCGCGAGGTCGAGTACACCGAGCCGGTGGCCCGCGGCGACACGTCGGGCAAGATCACCAAGTCGGCGATTTTGGCGCACACCAAGCACGAACTGCAGGTCTCCGCCTTCGTCGAAATCGGCGACAAGATCGAAATCGACACAGAATCCGGCGAGTTCAAGAAGCGCTGCACCTGATCGTTCTCGTGCTGCTCCGAGGCTCACAAAGCGGGCGTGCCGGTGACAATCGTCCATCGGCATGTCCGCTTTCGCGTTGATGAGGCATCCCCATTCGCAACCGGCCAGTACAGAGACCCAACATGCATGAAGAATTTGGCTCCTTCCGCGTGGCAACGTGGGCCGTGGTGATCCTGGCCGTGTCGATCTGCATTGGGTTCGGTGTCCTCATCGCTTGCATTCGCCATGAGGCTCAATCTACGAGGCGGCACATGTTGGGGACTCTGACTGTCGCCGTGCCCCTCCAAAATGCGTAGAATCGGGTTCCCTCGATTCCTTCGGAGCCTCTCATGCCCCTGCCACGAATGCTGCGTGTCCGTCAGACGTTTGATTGTCCCCGGTTGGACGACATTCCCGGAGAGGTCGAGCGGCAACTGGCGGCGCTGCAACTGGGCAGCCAGGTGAAGTCGGGGCAGACTGTGGCAATCACCGCCGGCAGCCGGGGCATTGCCAACATCGCCGTCATCACCAAGGCGGTCGTCTCCCATTTCCTCAAGCTGAAGGCGGTGCCGTTCATCGTGCCCGCCATGGGGAGCCACGGCGGCGGGACGGCCGAGGGCCAGGCCGAGATTCTGGCCGGATATGGCATCACCGCCGAGACGATGGGCTGCGAAATCCGGGCCTCGATGGAAACGGTGATCGTCGATCAGCTCGACCAGGGGGTGCCGGTCCACTTCGACAAGCATGCCTCGAAGGCCGATCATGTGGTGGTGGTCGGACGGATCAAGCCACACACAGGCTTCGTGGGCGAGATTGAAAGCGGCCTGCACAAGATGATGCTGATTGGGCTGGGCAAGCACGAGGGGGCGAAGATCTATCATCGCGCCATCATGGATTACAGTTGGATGGAAATCGTGATGGCCGTCGGCAACAGCGTGCTGCGGAAGTGCCGCGTGCTGTGCGGCGTGGGGATCGTGGAAAACGCCTACGACGAAACGGCGCTGATCGCCGCGGTTGCCCCCGATGATTTCTTGGAACAGGAAAAGAAACTGCTGGTCCAGGCCCGCGACTGGCTGCCGCGTCTTCCCTTCGACAAGGTGGACGTGCTGATCGTCGACGAGTTGGGCAAGAACATCAGTGGCTCAGGCATGGACACCAACGTCATCGGCCGCAAGTTCAACGACAATCGGGCGACACCGCAGGATTCGGTGGCGGTGAAGGTGATCTTCGTGCGCGGGCTGACGGAAGCCACGCACGGCAACGCCTGTGGCTTGGGAATGGCCGAGTTCACCAACGACCGCACCAATGCCAGTGTCGACCGGCGGATCACGGCGATCAACGCCATCACGGGTGGCCACTGCCCCGCCGCCAAACTTCCCATCTCCTTTGCCACCGACCGCGAGGTGATGGAGCAGGCCCTGACCGTCATCGGACTCACCCCGCCCGAGAAGGCGAAGGTCGTGCAGATCTCCAACACGCTGCACCTGGCCGAAGTCATGGTCAGCGAAGCCTGCCTGCCAATGGTCAAGGAACGCCCCGACCTGGAAGCGATCAGCCCCGTGGCGGAGATGCATTTTGATGATGCGGGGAACATGTTCCCGGTCGCTAAACACCACGCATAGCTCTTTCCACACATGGTGAGCTTCATCCGACATTGTGCCACCCGCCGGCGTGCCAAAGTTTGCGTCGGCGCATCGCTCGTGCAAGGTGGCAGATTCTTAATCAACGCCCCTCATGGATTAGACGATCGGAAACGCTGACGTGGACCGATCGCCCCTGCTCGGTTTCGCGCTTCAACGCATAGGGCTCTCCTTCGCCTTCCCATTCTAGAAAGGCGGAGGGATCGCGTTCGTAAAGTTTGGCGCATTCACCGTAGAGCACCGGTGAAGAGATCCTCGCGATTTCCAGTTTGGGGAACCGCTTCAATTCCTGGAGTTCGGAATAGCGAATGTCTCCCGAGAAGTCCGCGTCCGCCAGGGATGGACAGGCGGGCAGGGCGGCCAAGCCGCCA
Source organism: Planctomycetaceae bacterium (assembly GCA_021732845.1). Classification (GTDB taxonomy): domain Bacteria; phylum Planctomycetota; class Planctomycetia; order Planctomycetales; family Planctomycetaceae; genus JAKFUF01. The sequence goes on from JAKFUF010000135.1 coordinate 17,739, forward strand.
TTTCCAATTCCCGCCAGCGTCAAGTACTCCAGGCGCGGATATGTCGCCACGACCGCCAGCTCTTTGTTCGAAAACGGTTGTGTCTGGAAGCCACCTGCCGCTTCCGGGCGAATGGTTCCGTGGATGAGTTCCAACCGTCTGAGAAGAGGGAGCTTTGACCCATCTGGCATCGACTTCAGCTCAATCAGACCTGTGAGGCTGAGATCGTCCAAATGGGACCAACTGCCCAGCAGTTCCAATCCTGCCTTGTCAATGTGATTGCTCGTCAGCCAGGCAGAGGTGACAAATCTCGACCCGCGCAGTGAGTCCAGTCCGCCAAGCCCGTCCGGCAGTGTCAGGATCATATTGTCCAAATGAGAGAGTTTTGCGACTCGGCGACAGTCTTCTTTGCCGATCGGCCGGGAGAAGATTACCGACTCGCATTCGGGAAAAAGCGCCAGGCATCGGCGCTCCGTGGAAGTCAGGCCGGAGAGTACGGAACTATTGGGGTAAATCGAATGCACTCGAACGAACCATGTGACAACCCAGCGGTGCGGCAGTCGGTTGGACATCCACTCCGGCAGACGCGACCTGACGAAGATATCCGGAGAATAATGCGCACTCGCGTGGCGATCGACGGAATTCCCTTCGGCGATCAGAGCCTCCAGTGCCAGATGCCGCTGATACTCCGGAACGCCAAACACCAGCAGCGACAAGGCGACCACGACCGCGATCCCAAGACCGAGCAGTTGCCAGATCCGGCGGCGTGGGAGTCGCTCGCGCATCTACAGGTCCTCGTCGTTTCAGACCATTGTTATGATTGGCCGGTCCTTGTCCGACGATTGTACCCGAGTCGGCGGGTCAGTCGTCGCCTCCGAGCAGGGCCGCATGGACACCCCATTCATCCATCGGCGAAACAAACACGGCCGGGGGGCCGTCCTGGCCCCCCGGCCGTGTGCGATCTCGTCCCACCTCCCTGTGGTTGACGGGTGGCGTCTTGCCATCCGTCTACGGCGAACATCCTTGTCCGCCGGCCTTGATCATTTTCGATTTTCGATCAATGATTTTCGATTGCAGGCTGTGCACTCGAATCCCCTTTGAATTGTTCAGGCGGCCTTCTTCATCGGCAGGATCACTGGCTGTTCGCGGGCGGTGCAGGCGGCGAGGAAGTTTTCGAAGACCTGCATGTCGAGGGCGGAGGCGGTTTCGTTTTCTGGGTGCCACTGCAGGCCGATGCAGTACCAGTCGTGGTCATTCGCTTCAAACGCTTCGATCACACCATCGGGCGACGTGGCCGAGACGCGGAACGGCTTGGCGACCTGGTTGACGGCCTGGTGGTGCGAGCTGTTGATGCGGATTTCGCCAGGGCCGTAGATGTGGTCCACGCGGGTGCCGGGGACGATGTCGATGATGTGCCGCAGCGTGCCCTCGACCGGGTCGTGGTGGTGCAGGGCGCGGGGACAATCTTCGGCGATGTGCTGGAAAATGGTGCCGCCGCAGATCAAGTTGAGGAGCTGCATGCCCGAGCCGATGGCCAGGATGGGCATCCGCATTTCGACGGCCATGCGGCAGACGCGGCGGTCGAAGTCTTCGCGGCGGGCGGGCATCGGGCGAGTGTGTGGGTGACGGTCCATGCCCAAGCGGCTGGGGTCAAGATCCTGCGAGCAGCCAGCGAGGATGAGGCCGTCGAGCATGCTCAGGTACTGCTTCAGGTCGCCGTCATCGGCCACTGGGGGCAGCAGCATCGGCAGCCCCTTGGCAGCCGTCACGGAGTCGTAGTAGCCAGTGTTGAACCAGCTCAGGGGGATCGCGTCCTTACGGGCCGGACGATAATCACCATTGATGCCGATCAGGGGCTTGGACATGTGCGCTCCTTCGCTGGGCCACACCTTCGTGGTGCGGGATGTGAAACGTGCAGGCGTTTCGAACTGGCTAAGTTTCGATTGAAGGAATCAAGAATTGGGGGATAATGCCGCGAACCGAATCGTCAGGTGGCTGCAGAAAAACAGCCCCCGTCGCAGGTTTCGCCGAATGTTCATCCGTAAACTCTCTGGGCCGATTCCTTCGGTCCGCGTCAGTTCTGGTATGAGCCGCCGGTGAAATGGCAGCGAATTGAACCACAACGAGACGCCTGCGTTACCTGCGAATCGCGTTGTGAATCACGCGTTCGCCCAAGTGTGAGCGGATCATAGGAACCCATCGCGCGGGTTGTCAAAAGTAATCACCATTTAGTGGTGAAGTTGGTCTTGCCCCACTGCGTCTTGTGCGTGCAGGCGTTCACTACCGCAATTTGCAGCACCGCCTGCAACAGAAGTTCACGTGCGAAGACTTTCTTAGAACTAGCGCAAAGCCTGATGCATGAGTGGCTTGTGTGTGATGGCTGGGATCGTGTCGCACCAAGGTGCGGTGATGTGCGGCAGCGGTGTTGAATTCAGTCCAAAGCGTGCACCGCGCCGAAATCGCCCAGGCACGTCGGTCGTGTTGACTCGTTTTTGTCTGTTGGACGACGCGGTGGTGCGGGATGCTCTGGTTGCGGCTCCTGTCAAACTGGAAAGAATGGTTGAATTGGGCATGGACATGCAATTCGGGTTGTAGAGTCTTTGTCGAAAGCGCCGATCACTCTCAATGCAGCGTTAAACGGTTCTTCACCACTTCCACCGATGACGATCCTTCTGGAGGACGTCTCAATCAGGAGCCACCAGATGGGACAGCGAAATCTCCGTATGAAAATCCTGGCAGGGACCGTGACAACCGTTGTTTGCCTGATCGGGGCTCTGTGGGCCGCACAGGAAAAAGCCCCGCCGGCCCGCGTGGCTTGGCAACACGATCTGAAAGCGGCCCAGAAGCTGTCCGTGGCTCGGGGCAAGCCGATGCTGGTAGTGTTCATGGGGGCGGAGGGCACCTGGTGCAAGATGCTGGAGCGCGACACCTTCTGCGATTCAGCCACCGCGGCGTATATCAACTCCGCCTTCATTCCCGTGCTGCTCGATGGCGAGAAAGATCGCAAGATCGCGGACATCCTCGAGGTGACCCAGGTTCCCACCAGCCTCGTGCTGAGCCACAACGCGGATCTGTGGGGCACCATCTCCGGTTATGTCGAGAAGGCCCGCTATCGCAAGGCCCTGCAGCAGGCACTGACCAATGGCGCGGCACTGCGGATGACGGCCTCCGCCCGCTAAACCTGAGGAAGCGGCGCAGCCCCTGCCGCGCCACGCGGAGGTCAACGTGGCGCGACCACCGACAAGATGCCGATCATGAAATCGGGCAGGTCATCCGGTTTGCGGCTGCAGACAAAGTGCCGGTCCACCACGACCGGGGCGTCTTCCCAGATCGCTCCGGCGTTCACCAGATCGTCCTTGATGCCCAGCGAACCGGTCACGCGCACGCCCTTGTAGACCCCGGCCGAAATGGGGATCCAGCCGCCATGGCAGATGGCGGCGACAAGTTTGCCAGCCGCCGAGAACTCGCGCACGAGGCCGAGCACCTTGGCATCGCGCCGCAGCTTGTCGGGCATGAAGCCACCGGGGACCACCACGCCCTGAAAGTCGGCGGACCGCATGTCGGCGATCGCCGCGTCGGAACGGCATGGGTAGCCGTTCTTCCCCGCATACCTGGCCCCTGCTTCGCTGCCTGCCAGCACCACTTCAGCTCCCGCCTCCTGGAGCCTGAGCTTGGGATACCAGAGTTCGAGATCCTCGTAGATCTCCTCGACAAACATCAGGAACCGTTGTCCGGCCAGTGGCTTCGACATGGGGTGCTCGGGCCTACTAAGGATGATTGGCGAAGAAGTTGGACTCGGTCAACTTTGCGAATGTTGCGGTCCGCGTCAACGCACCGCCGCAGTGACCGAGGACGACCGAGATCTGGCTGATTTGTCATCGGCCGGTTGGATCCCCATCTGCTGCTCGATAAACTGAAACGTCGGGCGTGAAAAATGAATCTCAGAACGATCTCAGAACTCGAATCTCAAATTTCACGGTCTGTCGAGTTGCGTCGAGCTATCAGGGTCATCTCCGCGGTACACGACATGACTCTCGCCGCGCCAATTGAATGTCGCCAAAAGACATTTTACTGTGAAATACTTTGTCGCAGCATCCACACTGTGGGGCAACAGTTACATTCGTGCCATTGAAGCTCAGTCGACAGTTCGGTGTGGATGAACAGACTGTGAAATTTGAGAGATTTGAAATTGGCTTTCGTCGGAAACGTCAAATTAGAATTTCCACTGAACAACCCCATGACCGTGACTGTCTGATCCAGGCAAACAGCGGCAGCCGCAGTTCGGGAGACTCCACATGCAGACTCGACGCGAGGCACTGAAGGTTGCCGCCTGTGGCTTCGGATCGCTGGCGCTGACGGGGTTGCTGGCCGAGGCCGCCCGCGCCGAGGGGCTCCGGCCGGCGCTGGATCGGCCGCAGATTGCGCCACATGCCAAGCGGGTCATCTTTCTGTTCATGCAGGGCGGGCCGAGCCACGTCGACACGTTCGACCACAAGCCCGTGCTCGATCGTGAGGACGGAAAGCAACTGGCCTTCGACGACGACCGGATCATCGCCAACACCGGCAAGCGTGGCTCATCGCAGCGCGTGCTCAAAGCCCAGTGGAAATTCCGCCAATACGGTGAGACCGGACGTCAGGTTTCCGACCTGTTTCCAGAGACCGCGCGGCATGTCGACGACTTGTGCTTCATTCATTCGATGCACACCGAAGGGATCGCCCACGGACCCGCGACGCTGTTTCTGCACTGTGGATCCACCAGCTTCATCCGCCCCTCCATGGGTTCGTGGATCACCTACGGGCTGGGGACGGAAAATGAAAATCTGCCCGGCTTCGTGTCCATTGGCGCGTCCACCGGAAATGGCGGGCCGCGCAACTATGGGAATGCGTTCCTCCCGGCCGTCTATCAGGGAACGGCGCTGGGAAAAGCGGGCGCTCCCGCCGCGGACGCGCGGCTGCGAAACATCGCCAACCCCGAACTTTCACCCGCCGAACAGCGCCGCCAGCTCGACCTGCTGCAGGCCTTGAACGCCGAGCAGTTGTCGCACGGCACCGACACGGAATTGGAAGCGGTGGCCAATTCCTATGAACTGGCGTGGCGGATGCAGCAGAACGCGCCCGATGTGCTGGACCTGAAGGAGGAAACGCCCGCTACGCAGGCGATGTATGGCATTGGCGAAGCGGCGACCGACAACTTTGGCCGCCAATGCCTGATGGCCCGGCGGCTGTGCGAGTCTGGCGTGCGGTATGTTCAGGTGACTTATGGCGACAACACTGCCAACCCGGCCTGGGACCAGCACTCCAATCTGCCCAAGCATGCGGACCATTCCCGCGCGGTCGACAAGCCGATTTCCGGCCTGCTGCAGGACCTGAAGCAGCGCGGACTGCTGGACGACACCATCGTCTGGTGGGGCGGCGAATTTGGCCGCACCCCCTACGCGGAAAAGAACGGCACCGGCCGCGACCACAACCCCAGCGGTTTCACCGTGTGGCTCGCCGGCGGCGGCTTCAAGCCCGGCTTCGCCTGGGGGCAGACGGATGACTTTGGACATCAGGCGGTGCAGGACAAGGTCCACATGCACGACCTGCATGCCACCATCCTGCATCAACTGGGGCTCGACCACGAGCGGCTCACCTTCCGTTATGCCGGCCGCAATTTCCGGCTGACCGATGTCCATGGGCAAGTGGTTTCGGCGGTGCTCGCCTGACTTCGAACGGGAGCAGGCTGGCCAGCTTTTGAAAAGGGCGAAGCCATCTTGCAACCTTCCGCTTCCATTTGAGCGGCACGGCGCAAGCCGTCCGGTGAGCGAGGACCGACCCGTGGTGACTCACCGGAGGGCTCGCGCCCTGCCGCTTTCATTTTGGCGGCAAGTGGCCTCGCAGCCCTACGCGACGCGTGAACGCTGTGTGAAATGTCCCAGCGTCTGGAGCATCAGATCGGCCGTTCGGCGCGTGGCTCCGCGGTGGCGTTCGATCAGTGCACGGGCGCGGAGGCCGCTGGCCGCCCCCAGGTCGGGGTGGCTCAGAAACTTGTCGACTGTGGTGGTCAGCGCTTCCGGAGTTTCCACGACGGTTGCTGCCTGCTCGGCCAGCAGGGTTCGGACGATTTCGCGGAAGTTTTGTGTATTCGGACCGAATAGGACGGCCGCGCCAAAGCCGGCGGGCTCCAGCATGTTTTGACCGCCGCGCTTCGTCAGGCTTCCGCCCACAAAGGCCACATCGGCCAGACCCCAGGCGGCCGAGAGTTCACCCAGGGTGTCCAACAGGATGACCGCCTGGGCAGCTTCGGCCGGCAGCGGCTGGCCCGACTGCAGGGACGAGCGGCGGATGAGCGGCAGTCGGAAGGTCTCGGTCACCAGCCCCGCGACCTCTTCGAACCGTTCCTTGTGGCGCGGGACCAGCACGAGCCGCAGGCTGGGGTGCTTGGGACGGAGGGTGAGCCACGTCTCGAGGGCATAGCGTTCTTCGGGTTCCTGCGTGCTGCCGGCCATGAACACGGGCTGTTGGGCGAGCAGTCCAAAACTCTTCCGGAGTTCCACCGTGCGCGGGTTGTCGCGGTTGGTCAAGACCCCGTCAAACTTGATCGACCCGGTCACATGCAGTGGCACCAACGGCGTGGCGGCACTTTCCCCCAGGCCGAGCAAGTCACGCATCCGGCCAGCAATGGCTTCGTCTTGGACCGCCAGCAGAGACAGCCGCCGGAGCAAACCACCCATGAGCGGGCGGATCCAGCGGTAGCCACGGTGACTGCGTTCGCTCAGGCGGCCGTTGATCAGCAGGACCGGCACCTGCCGCGTGGCGGCGGCCATGATGAAATTGGGCCACAGTTCCAGCTCGACCAGCACCACTGCCGCCGGTCGAACTTGGTCGAGCGCCCGGGATACTGCCCAGGTGAAGTCCAAGGGGAAGTAGATCACCCGATGCTGCGGGTATTTCTTGAGAGCCACGTCGTAGCCGGTGGCCGTGGTGGTGGAGATGACAATCGGCGAGTCCGGCCGCGCGAGCGACATGGCTTCGAGCACCGGCTGAAGCTGCAGAACTTCGCCGACGCTGACGGCATGGAACCACAGCGGTCGCGGTCCGTTCGTCATTGGCTCGGCGTGGCTCGGCGATGCGCTCCCCGACAGCACATCCCCCAACACCTTCGCCCGCCAACCGGACTTGTACTTTCCCAGAACGAGGCTGCGGTACAGCAGCAACGGAGAGAGAGCGGTCAGCAGTCCGAGATAGGCGAAGTTGAGGATCCAGCCGAACATCAGAATCCCTTCTGATTATTTTCGATTTTCGAAGACGGATTTTCGATTGCAATGGGGGCCGTGGGCGGATGATTGATTTCTTTCGGACCGGCTAAAGCCGGTCCCACGAAGTGCCAATCGAAAATCCGTAATCGAAAATCGAAAATGAGCCGCTTTAGCGGCGCATGTGGCAGTTCTTGTACTTCTTGCCGCTGCCGCAGGGGCAGGGGTCGTTGCGGCCGATCCGTTCGCCGCGGTTGCGGATCGGCTCCACCGCGGTGACATTCGCGGGGTCGTTCGGGTTGGGCAGTGGCTCCTGGCCGCCGCTCGACTCGACGGCCTGCTGGGCCTGTTGAGCCTCGATCCCCGAGGGGGCCGATTCGTGCCGCATGTCGGTGATCCGCCACAGGTCAGCCACGAACCCCGGGCTGGCCTCTTCGAGCCGGAAGATGGAGCTGGTCACCTGTTCGCCGATCCGCCGCCACATGTCTTCAAAGGCCCGCATCCCCTCGCGCTTGTACTCGACCTTGGGGTCCTTCTGGGCATAGCCGACCAGTCCAATCCCCTGCCGCAGGTGATCCATCAGGTACAGATGTTCTTTCCACGAGGTGTCCAGCACCTCCAGCAACAGCGACCGTTCGGCCTGGCTCAATTCGGGCCGGTACTTGGCCTCGATTTCCTCCAGCACCAGCTTGCGGACCTCGTTGGGGGGCAGGGGCAGCAGCTCATCGGTGGTGAAGTCGAAGTGCAGCTCGTCATTGGTCCACTTCACCAGTTCGCCAATGGGTTCTGTCTTTTGCACCCGGCTTCGGCCGTCGTAGGCGCGGTTTAGAAAATCCTCAAGTTTGCCCGTGGTGTCGCCGTTGCGGTAATACCGTTCGCTGGCGTTCCGCAGGACGTTGCGGATCTCTTCGCGCGGTTTGCCGCGCACGTCGCCGGAGTCGAGCTGGATCTCAAAGCGGTTGTTGGCCCAGTAGACCAGTCCGTCGCGGTCGTAGCGTTCCCCTCCGCCCTGCGAGTCTTCCGCCATGAACCGCAGCAGCGCCGTGGACACGGGGAAGTCGATTTCCTTTTGTTTGTAGAGTTTATCCAGTTCGGCCATGATCAGTTCACGGGCCTCTTCCGGAGACTTCGCCTCAAAGCATTCGGCCTTCAGCGTCAGCCCAAACTGCTGGTCCAGCATCCCGCACAGGAATTTGCGCCCGTAATCTTCGGCGAGTATTTCTCCCACGGGGGACAGGTCCAGCTTGGCGATCGCGTCCTGGATGCGCGTGTGCAGGTATTCCTGAACTTCGTCGCGGCCAATTTTCTTCAGTTCGCGGTCGTTGGTGTTGAGCCCGAACCGGACATTGGCCCACTTGGCGAGCGCCTGCCAGTTCCAGTCTTTGTCATCTTCCACATCGGAGGGCAGATCCTCGTCGACCTTCTCCCGGATCAGTTCTTCCGACTGCCGGGTGTACTGGTCGCGCAGGTACTCGGTCACGTCGGCGATATCCCGTCCGCGGATGTCCCGGACCTCCACCTCGACACCGAGCGCCTGGGCGGCATACTTCTTGATCATCTCGGCCCCGAAGTCGGGCGAGAGGATGTTTTTCGTCGCGTCCCGCACCTGATCGTTGAGAAATCCCGTGATGATCGCGCGGCAGTTGTCGCCATCCAGAATCCGGTCGCGGAACGAGTAGACCCGCCGCCGCTGCAGGTCCATGACTTCGTCATATTCGAGCAGGTTTTTGCGGGTTTCGAAGTTGCGCTCTTCGACTTTCTTCTGGGCACCCTCGACGCGGCTGGTGACCAGGCCGCTTTCAATCGCCTCGCCCTCCTGCATCCCGAGCCGGGTGAGGATGTTAGACACCCATTCGCCAGCGAAGATCCGCATCAGGTCGTCTTCCAAGGACAGGAAGAAACGGCTGGAGCCAGGGTCGCCCTGTCGTCCGGCACGGCCCCGCAATTGCAGGTCGATCCGGCGGGCTTCGTGCCGTTCGGTGCCGATCACGTGCAGGCCGCCGATTTCCGCCACCTTGCGGCCTTCTTCCTTCATCCCCTCCTGCGTGGCGATCCGATCGGAGGTCTCATTCCACTCGGCCTTTGGGACTTCCAGCCGCGACGTGTACTTCTGCTTCAGCTCAGCCCAGGCCATCGCTTCAGGGTTGCCGCCGAGGATGATGTCTGTGCCACGGCCGGCCATGTTGGTGGCAATGGTGACCGCGCCCATGCGTCCCGCCTGGGCAATGATGTCGGCTTCGCGTTCGTGCTGCTTGGCGTTGAGGACTTCGTGTGGGACGCCGATCATTTCCAACTGGTGATGCACCAGTTCGGATTTTTCGATGGAGGTGGTTCCAACCAGAATCGGCCGACCGGTGGCGTGTGTCACGCGGATTTCTTCCACCAGCGCATTGAACTTTTCGCGTTCGGTGCGGTAGATCACGTCGGGGAAGTTGGCTCGCTTGGACGGCCGGTTGGACGGAATGGCGATCACGTCGAGGCCGTAGATCTTCCAGAATTCGTTGGCTTCGGTCATGGCCGTGCCGGTCATGCCGCCCTTCTTTTTGTACAGCTTGAAGAAGTTTTGCAGGGTGATCGTGGCCAGTGTCTGGCTTTCCTGCTTGATGGGCACGCCTTCTTTGGCTTCGACCGCCTGGTGCAGACCGTCGCTCCATTGCCGGCCCTTCATCATGCGTCCGGTGAACTCGTCCACGATCACGATCTCGCGCTCGTGAATCATGTAGTTGACATCAAGCTTGTACAGAAAGTGCGCCTTGAGGGCGTTGTCGATCAGATGCGGCCACTCCATGTTGCCGGCTGTGTAAAAGCTTTCGACACCGGCCAGCTCTTCGGCGTACCGGACACCGTCCTCGGTGAGGTGGACGGTGTGCTCCTTCTCCTTCAACTCGAAGTGCAGATTCTTCTTGAGTTGCGTCGCCAGACGGTTCGCCTTGCGGTACTTTTCGATGTCGTCTTCCGCGGGACCGGAGATGATCAGCGGTGTGCGGGCCTCGTCGATCAGAATATTGTCGATTTCGTCGATAATGGCGTAGGTCAGCGGGCCCTGGACCTGCAGCGCCTTCGTGGGCTTCATGTTGTCGCGGAGGTAGTCGAAGCCGAATTCATTGTTGGTGCCGTAGGTGATGTCGCAGGCATAGGCGTGCGCCTTTTCGTCCGTCTCCTGATGCGACTGGATCGCTCCCACGGTCAGGCCGAGGCCCATGTAAACGGGGGCCATCCATTCCATGTCGCGGCGGGCGAGGTAGTCGTTCACGGTGACGACATGGACGTGCCCGGCCAGAGCATTGAGGAAGGCGGGCAACGTGGCGACCAGCGTCTTGCCTTCGCCCGTGGCCATTTCACCGATGTTGCCCTTGTGCAGGACGTAGCCACCGATCATCTGGACATCGTAGTGCCGCATTTTGAGGAACCGGCCGCCCGCCTCGCGGACCGCGGCGAAGGCCTCGGGCAGGATACCGTCCAGCGTCTCACCCTGGGCGAGCCGCTCACGGAATTTGGCCGCGGTCTGTTTCAACTCGTCGTCAGACAGCAGCTTCCAGCGGTTTTCCTGCTGGTTGATCTGATCCAGTACTGAACCCGGCGTGATCGTTGTGACCTCGCCTTTGCGAACGAAACCCAGACGGCGCATCTGCCTTTCGTTCGACGCGCCGAACAGGCGGGTGATGAACCGCTCCATTCCGCCGAACACCCAGTTGAACGCATCGCCGATTTTTTCGAGAAATTCCATGATCCGGCTCGTTGCTTTATGGAGTGGTTCGCACCCGTCTCAGCAGACGCCTAAAGCGGCTGCCGTGGTGAATAAGTCTCTGTTCGAATTGAGTTGCTGCCTGACGCGCCAGACCCAACACCGGTCAGACACCCGGGTGGCCCGCATCCAAAACAGCAAATCGAGAGGTGGATTCCGGCGCGCAGTCACCAAGTCCGCATGCCACCTCAGCACTGCGGGCTGTGCAGTTGCGCCCAATTCTGATTGGCCCCGGCAAAACAGTTGTGTGAGATTTCGGAACACCGTCCAGCCACCGCCCCCCATGGCAACTCTGTGACATCCATGGACTTCGTTCCAGAATCGAAAAACTGTCGAAACCCGGCAAAACTCCGTCCGTGGGGACCGCGCCTCAGGCATCCGGCTCGCCACGGTACAGCTCTAGCGATCAGCTTAATCAGGCACTCTGGGCAAAGTGTATTCCCGCGCCCAAAGACGGTCAATGCCGTTCCTGAATTGGGGTTGGGACGCGAGGCCGACACTTCCCGCCGTAAGACCAACCCCGCTCAACCTGAGTGTGCGTCGAGCCCGTCTGTCGGTCATTCGACATGTTTTAGCGGCACGGGGCAAGCCGTCCGGTGCATGAGGATCGAGCCGCGTGGCTCACCGGAGGGCTCGCGGCGGCTCGCGACCTGCCGCTAGCATCCCCTTATCCTCTGAATCCTACCCAACGGCAACTTCTTTCCGCGTGGCAATGCTCTCCGCTTCGCGGTAGCACAGCTTCAAGGCATCCCGCGCCAGGGCTCCCGAAAGCAAGGCGGGTTCCTTGCCTGTGCGGACACTGTCGATCGCCACCTGAAGTTCGGCGGTGAAGGCGGAACACCATTCGCTGCCGCCGTCGAGCACCGGCTGCGTGGCTGAGCCATCGGCACCAACCACGGTCAGCGGCCGGTTGAGGATCGGTTCGCCCCCCAGGGTGTTGAAATCGTAAAGCAACGTGGCTTTTTCCAGGTAGATCTCGAAGCCGTGGGCGAAGGCCAGCCCCTTCGCGGCGATGCCGCCGCTGAGGCAGCTCACCGTCAGTTCGGGGTCGTCGTAGAGATACTGCGTGACCACGTGCTGGGCGAAGCCGTGGTCCAAAATGCCCCGGGAATGCACGGACTTGGGAACGCCACAGACCAATCCGATGAAGTGGTTGTCGTGAATATGCAGGTCGATTCCCGGCCCACCGGTCTTCTGCACGTCGCCCATCTCCTCGGACCACTCTGGCTTGCAGATCACCCGGCGGAAGTGCGCGGCCCGCAGCTTGCCATAGGTCTGGTTTTGGATGGCCTCGGCGACGAACTTGAACTCGGGAAAGAACGGCAGGACATGGGCCACCATCAGCAGTTTTCCTGCCTTGCGGGCTGCCGCGACCATCCGGTCGGCGGCGTCCACTTCCAGAGCAATCGACTTTTCGACCAGCGTGTGCTTGCCCGCCGCCAGGGCTTCCAGCACCACCTTCTCGTGCTGGTCCGAGGGCAGGCAGACATCGACGAGATCGATTTCAGGATCGTTCAACAGGTCGTGATAGTCGGCGTATTTCTTGACATTCGACAGATCCACTTGACCGCCGCGGGGGCCGAAATTTCCCTGAATGCTGGTCCAGTCTCCCGCCAACTTGGCCGCGTTTCGCGTGGAGATCGCCGCCACCCGTCCGCCATTGAGCTTTTTCGCCCCCTCGAAGTGCGTCATGCCCATGAAGCCGATGCCGACGATGCCGATGCGAATCATTGACGGTGAATCCTGACCAGTGAAAACCTGTGTGCCGCGGAAAACTTCCCACACTATATAAATCTGCCGAAATGCCGGACACCGACACGACGGCGGTTTTTGGCCACCTTGCGGAGGCTAGCTTTTCTGATTCTCACTGTGTGAAATGCACTTCGGAGTTGTCATCGCCGCATCGGATCCCCAGGACGTATTCTCATCAGCTTGTCCAGCGTGTCATCTCCGCCTGCCCCACTCGCCGGTCGAAGAAATCTGATTCGATGGATCGGGCTGGGCGTGGCTGCCGTCGGCCTATCCGTGGTGTTGGGTTGGTTTGGGTACCCGCGGTGGGTGCAGCGCCAGCATGACCGCGCCTACGAGGCGTGTTTTGATGCGCAGACGGGAAAACGCTGGCGGGAGTTGGAGAGGCTGGCGACGGAGTGGAGCAAGTGGGAGCCACACTCCGCCGATCCATGGATTTTTCGAGCCGATGCCGTCCAGCAGCAGGGCAACTTCGTCGCGGCCGCCACCTATTTGGCATCGGTTCCGGAGTCCGACCCCAAGTTTCTGCCGGCGCTGCTGAGACTGGCAGAACTTCAGTTTGGTCCGATGAACCGTCCCCTTGAGGGGGCCGCGACTTGCGAGCAGATTCTCCAGCGTGAGCCACGCAGCTTCGAGGCCCATCGGCACCTGATTGAATTCTACGCGGTCACCCTGCAGCGGGAGAAATTGCTGCGGGCGATCGACGAGGCGATCCGCGTCTCCAGTGAGCCACTGGTGGCGTACATCTACCTGTTGCTCATCGACACGATGCGTGTGGGGAACGCCACGGAACTGAACCGGCTGTGGCTGGAGGCCGCGCCGGGAACCGAAATGTTTCTTGTCGCCGAGGCCGTGCAAATGCCCGAGCCGGAGGGCGGCATTGTGAATTCGACCGACAAGCATCAGCTCATTGAGGCGATGCTCAAACGCTTTCCCGCCAATCTCGAACTGCGCGCCTACCTCGTGGATTTGGCGATCCGCCGCGGAGATGTCAACGAGTTGGTGGAGGTCCTGAAGGGAGTGTCCAACGGTGCCGACCGCGACGCCCGCTTCTGGCGCGCCAAAGGGTGGCTGCACCTCAACCGCAACGAACCCGAGAAGGCCCGCACCGCCTTGGAGCAGGCGCTGAAGTTCAACCCGCTGGATTGGGACGCCCGCAATTGGCTGGCGGACCTTACCCGCAATGCCGGAAATCTGGCCGAAGCGGACCGGCTGCAGGGGCTGGTGCGGCAGGCGCGCAAACTGCGGGAGAAGATCCGAGAGACACCTTTCGACCAGCTCCCCCGGGAAACATTCACGGAAATGGCCGACTACGCCCGCGCCTGCGGGGCGACGACCATTGCCGACGCCCTGCAGCGTCGCGTCAACAACTGACGGCATCACAACCACGGATAACTGGATTTCACAACAATGCTCAAGGCTGGCGATCGGGTTCCATCGTTCACGCTCTCTTCCGATTCCGCGGGAGAGATTTCCTCAGCGCAGCTCACAGGACAGCGGTATGTCCTGTACTTCTATCCCAAAGATGACACGTCAGGCTGCACGGTGGAGGCCTGCCAGTTTCGCGACCAGCATCCCGAATTCCAAAAGCTGCGTGTTCCGGTCTACGGGGTGAGCCCCGACAGCGTGGCTTCGCACGAAAAATTCACCGCCAAATTCACGCTGAACTTCCCCCTGCTGGCCGACGAGGGTCACACGCTGGCGGACGCCTTTGGCGTGTGGGTGGAAAAGAGCATGTACGGCCGAAAGTACATGGGGGTGCAGCGCTCGACATTCGTCATCGGCCCCGATGGCAAGATTGAACATGCCTGGGAGAAGGTGACTCCCGACGGGCATGCGGCCGCCGTGCTTGCGGCTCTGGGGGCACCGGCCAGTGCGGCAACCCCGGCACCAGCGAAACCTGCCAAGAAGGCGGCAGCCAAGAAAGCCGCGGCAGCCACGCCCGCCGTGAAGAAGGTGGCTCAGAAAAAAGCGGTGAAGAAAGCCAAAAAAGGGTGATTCCCGGGACGCTGAATTTCGCGGACCATCACGCTTTTCTGGGACAGGATGCCAAGGATTGAAAGGATAAGACGGGACGGACTTGCAGGGACCGTACAAACAATAAAAGCACGCTTCAAGATGCTGACCGAAGGCCGGTCTTTGGCAAGGAGAAGGGGGAACCACCAATAAGCAAATGACAACCAGCAGGATTCCGTCGCCCGCGAAGCCTCAGCAAGTTGCCGAGAATCGCATTCAAAAAATGCTGACCGTAACGGATTTTGGGGGGCACAAACGCCGAGAATTGCGTGGTTTTGCCCCGTTTTCACAGAATTTCTGGGGGGTTAACGTGGTTTGGCTACAAAAACAAGAATAAAAAGGCCATGATCTACCGCTGGGTCTCGCAAACCACAGGAGGTGGATCATGGCTGATGGATCGGCAAGCAAGTCGCCA
>JAKFUF010000103.1 GCA_021732845.1 Planctomycetaceae bacterium
GAAGGCGCTGACCGACTCGCTCATCAAACATGTGGTGGGGGATCGTCCCGACAGGGTCGAACCCCGGGCAAGAAAACGCCGCCCCAAGCCCTTCCCGAACTTGACTGAGCCCCGCACCAAGGCCCGACAACGCCTTACACGTCAGCGCGTCGTGCCAAAGCATTAACCCCCCATAAGATCGGTCCGATTAAGTGCCATTCGACTGAAGTCGACATTGCGGACGGCGTTGCTCCTCAAAGCGATGTCGACAGCGAGGGAAAGTCGGTGCTGTTGCCCAAGTCTGACCAACGCGTTCTAACGCGCGGTAACGCGTTTTGGCTCCTAGATTCATTCACATCGGTTAGCCATCGCGCAAGCAAAATCCCCTGTTATTGGACGCTGTGGAACTTGAAGACCCTGCGCGGCACCGCTCTGCCGCTGGAGGACAACGACACCCCTCATTTCTCCATGAACAGCGCGGGCCTGGTGTGCCTCTCCGGTGATCGCCGCGCGCTCGTGTTCGATCCAGACAGCGAGGAGCGGATTCCCATCTGCGAGATTGTGGCCGATGACAACTGGTACGGCGTCCAGTTCGTGGATGAACAGGAACTGCTGACGGATGCTCGCAACACGTTGCGTCGGTACTCAATTCCGGCAGGTGACGTGGTGCAGCCCATTGGCAATGTCGAGCCGGTTGGAGCGAGGCATATCGTCGACCATGCAAATGGTTCAGACGAGGGGTCGGGTGTTCAAATTTCAAAATTGGCCTGTCTAGGAGCAACTCGTACATCACCACGCCAAGACTGTACTGGTCGCTGCGCGGACCGATCCCGTCCAAATCGCCGCAGGCCTGCTCGGGGGCATATAAGCGGGCGTCCCCAACAAGTCACCGTCCGCCGTCATGGTGCTGATGGAAACATTGTCCCCCAGCCGCTTCGCCAGCCCGAAGTCCATCACGCGCGGCTCATCCATTCCAGTCGCTATCGGTCCGCGGAGCCGGCCCGCCGCGCCGGCTCCTGTCCAATTCTCAATGGGATGGCGGCGTGGCTGGAATCAGGGCCATGCGAAAGCCCACGGTGCCATTCCGTTCCGTCGGAGAGACGGCTCGCCGGCTCGCCGACCAGCAATCCCAGGGCCAACTGAACCAGCAGCCGCCGCGGCAGACCCGGAGGGAGCCCGGAGACCATGGACATTCTGGATCTATGGCGGTTTTTTCCGCGAACTGCTGGTAATACGCAGGATCATACCCGTCCTGCACCCATTCGAGGGCATTCCCATGCATGTCGTACAACCCAAATGGGTTCGTCCGCAGCTCGCCCACCGCGTGCGTTTGGCGGCCGGCATTTGTCAGGTTCCACCCCGCCCGCTGCAGATCGTCGTCCGTGTCGCCAGTGCAATACCGCGATGCGGTGCCCGCCCGGCAGGCGAACTCCCATTCCGCTTCCGTCGGCAAGCGGTAACCGGTCCCTTCCAGCGGCGTGACGGTTTCACCCGACCGGAAATAAAATGGCTTCAGGTTTTCCTGGTGGCTCAGCTTGATGCAATAATCCGCCGCATCATTCCAATTCACGGTTTCCACTGGATGCGTGGCTGTCCCTTGGTTCGCCACCACCTCCTTTCCCAATCCCGTCGGCGCGAATTGCGACGGGTTGGTTTTCATCACCGCCTCCCATCCCTGCTGCGTCACCTCATGCACGCTCAGGTAAATCGCCTGGGTCAGCACGACCTTGTGTCGCGGCCCTTCGCGACTGATGGTCGCCTGCCAAATCTTGTCGTCCCCGGTGTGCTTCAGCGCGGCGTCAATCTCTTCCGGTGTGGAGCCCATCATGAATTCACCGGGTGGAATCAGCCGGAACCTCATGCCGACGGAGTTGGTGTACTCGACCGGCAGCTTCAGATACGCGGCCCATTCTGCCTGATGGTTCTTGGCCTGTGCGGCATCGAATGGGGCGATCGCGGGCCGGGGCGCGTCGGCAGGCCAGCCCTGCCATGTCGTGACCGCATGGCCGGGCTTGGTTTCCTCGCGCGTCACTTCTATTTTGGCGTCGTCCTCCGCCTTAATGACCACCTTGCTCCCGTCACGGTTGGTGATCGTGATGATGATCACCCCCAGCAGCAGGACCGCGCCGAACCCGCCCCAGGCGAATGGCGACATCCACCACGCAGGCCGCGGTGGCTTCTTCTGGCCCGACCTCGACCGGCCGCGGGGCTCAGCTTGAATGACTGGAGCCAGCTTCGGGACGGTGTTCTCCGCCACGGGCGCGTCTTTCACCGCAGCCACGGGGGCGGTGGGCGTCGCGGTGGGGCTCTCCGCCGGCTTGAGAGAACTGGCCAGATCCCTGGCGACCTCCTCCATCGTCGCATACCGGTCGGAGACCTGCTTCGCCATCATCTTCAGGCAGATCTGCTCCAGGCGGGGGTTCAGCCCCTCCCTCAAGATGGTCGGCTTGGGCGGGTCCTTGGATCCGATCTGCGTCAAGATCGACAGCAGGCTGCCCTCGAATGGACGCCGCTGGGTCAGCATCTCGTAGAAAATCACGCCCAGGCTGTAAACGTCCGTCGGCGGTCCCAGGACCGCGATTCCTTCCACCTGTTCGGGCGACATGTAGGCCGGCGTCCCCACGATCGAGCCGGTCTTGGTGAGGTGTTCCTCCTCGCCGTTGGTCTTGCGGGCCAGGCCGAAATCCATCACCACCGGTTCGCCCTTCTTGTCGATCATGATGTTCGCGGGCTTTAAGTCACGGTGAATGATGCCGCCCTTGTGAGCCTCGCCCAACCCCGCCGCCAGCTTGCGGATCGTGGAGACGATCTGCTTTTCCGCCAAGAGCTTGGTGGGGGTGATGAAATCTTTTAAGGGGCCCTCAATGAACGCCATCGTGATGTAGCACTGCCCGTCGATTTCACCGACGTCGTACACCGGGCAGATGTAGGCGTTGCGCAGATTGGCCGCCGCCCGGGCTTCACGGAAGAACCGCTCGATGACTTCGCGGCCTTCCGCGGCGTCGAGCTTGGGGATCTTGAGGGCGATCTTGCGGTCGAGCTGCGTGTCGTAGGCCAGATACACCGCCCCCATTGCCCCTTCGCCCAGCACCTTGTCGATCCGGTACCGGCCAAACGACTTTGGCATCGCCTTGGAGACAATGTTGCCCGTGTCGCCGGACAGGCTGAACGCGGAACCTGCCGGGTCCGTGGCCTGCCGCCCGCCTGGTCCCGCCCGCGTCTCGGCGCTGGCATCGGTGGCTTCGCGGGCCGTCAGCAGCGTCGCATCGGGCGACAACGTCGACTTCGAGACTTCCGGGCCAGCAATCGAACCACCAGACGGACCCGGCTGTGCCGCGACCGCTTCGCCGGGTGTTTCGGTCATGATTGAAGTCTGCCAGATGCGGATGAGCGGTTGAGCCAAAACTCACGGAACGCCTCGTCCAACAATCTTATCCATTTGATCAGCGGCAACAATGATCGGATTCAACGCCCTGTCTGAAGAGTCTGTCGAAGGTTGCCAGCCAGTGTGAATGTGAGAGGACCTTCCTCGCGGGAGTGTCATTCGGCCGAAAACACTGGCAAAGCCAGTGGCACACTCTTCCAAATGCAAGTTTCGCTCATTCCACCTGTGCCACACCAGCCGCGGACGCCTGTCGAACGGTGAGATTGCCCTGGCGTTGTCAGCCACGAACCGGATGGGCGACAAGTCCTTCGGCTCCGCCACGCTGCGGCCGAAGTATTGAGCCACGGGTTGCCCGACGAAGTACGATGGTGGGCATGGTGAGTGGCAGGGCTTGAGCTACAGCTTGAAGAGCAGGGGGCCACGGAATGAACACGGATGAAACACGGATATTACGAAATGCCTCGAAAAATCCGTGTTTCATCTGTGTCTCATCCTCACCGGCAAGTGCCGCCGGTGAGGAGAGCAAGTTGCTGGCGGAACGGCCCCGCCTTCCGCTCGGCCGTCCGCCACAGCCCACTGAAAATTCCCGTCATCCGTACAGCTTGGCCCAGAACTTTTCGGCGCTGGGGCGTTCCAGGCAGTCGTGCGGACAGGCGCGTTCGCACATGGGGCCGGGGGCACCTGGCACAGACTCGCACTGGTCGCAGGTGATCGCCTTGCGGGCCTGCTTGCGGCCGGTGGTGTCCTCGACCATCTGGATGTTGCCGAAGGGGCAGTTGTGCGAACACTGGCCGCAGCCGACGCAGGCCTGGGTGTCGATGCGGATGCCCAAACCACCGGAGGAATCGCGGTGGATGGCGTCGGTCGGACAGCCGACGAGGCATAGCGGGTCGTGGCACGAACGGCAGGGGGGCAAATCTGAAAGTGACAAACCTCAGCCTGAAAGCACCCATTGATTAGCCGTCGCGCGAGCCGAAGGGCGACAACGTCGAAGGGATCCGCCCAAAGTTGCCGAGTCACTCCCTGACTCGATTCCGGTCACGGAGTGACAGGGCAACTTTGTAGTTGCCCTCAACGGTTCGCCCGGCTCCTCGCATGGATTCGCTCAAGTGTCGCGATGGAATGTTCATGGCCCACAGATCGTTCTGGCCAGGTGCTCCCGGCCAGAACGTGCTCATTCCAAGAAAATGTCCACATCGGAACGCGGCCTCTTGCAAGACAGGCAGCTGTCGCAGCCGGAGGCGTTTTTGTTTCCGCAGCCGGTGCAAGTCCAGGGTGCCGTCGCCTTTTCAAACTCTTCTCGAGTCAGATCAAGCACGTCGGGGGAGTACTCGCTTTGGCAGTCGTCGCAGCGGACGTATTCCCCGAGGGTTTCCAGCGGAAAGAGGGGGATGAAGTACAGGGTGAAATATCGCGAGACGCGAACAATCGAGCAGCCGGTTTCCTCCCTGCATTTCGGGCAGAAAAACTCCGAACTGTCAACGGTTTTTTCCTTCCCGGTCGACCCCCAGATGATCATCGGGTTCCTTCCAAGACATGGTTTGCAATTGCCATCAAGAATGAACAAACCTCATGCCATGTCGGATGGCTTCGCCTAAAAACGATTTCCGACCCCACGGGAAATCGCAATCAGGCTGCAGGCCGATCGCAAGGTCCATGCAGCCACACTGCATGGACCCCGCCCGTCGGGCGCTCACCCATACAGCTTGGCCCAGAACTTTTCGGCGCTGGGGCGTTCCAGGCAGTCGTGCGGACAGGCGCGTTCGCACATGGGGCCGGGGGCACCTGGCACAGACTCGCACTGGTCGCAGGTGATCGCCTTGCGGGCCTGCTTGCGGCCGGTGGTGTCCTCGACCATCTGGATGTTGCCGAAGGGGCAGTTGTGGGAACACTGGCCGCAGCCGACGCAGGCCTGGGTGTCGATGCGGATGCCCAAACCACCGGAGGAATCGCGGTGGATGGCGTCGGTCGGACAGCCGACGAGGCACAGTGGGTCGTGGCACGAACGGCAGGCGGAGGCGATGAGGAAGTTTTCGAAGCGGGAGCCGTCGCGGATCAGCCGGTTGTGGCCGTCGTGCGACTGGGCACAGGCCTTGGTGCATTCATCGCAGCGGGTGCAGGCTTCGAGGTCGATGACCAGCAGTTGCTGGCCCTGATACAGGCCCAGTTCGAGGAACGCGCGGAGCGGCTGCTCCTGCTTGCTCTTGATCTTGGCGTTGTTCTGCAGAATGACCAACGCCTGCCGTTCGAGGGTCTCGCGAATGTCGGCGTTCTTCTGCAGCAGGTCGCGGAAGTCGACGCCCTTGATGCGGACGAGTTCGACGTGGTCCAGCGCACTGCAACTGGCGGTGCGGCGGCCGGCGGCGAAGGCGGGATACTGGTTCAGAATCTTGGGCGAAATGCTGGACACCAGGGCGATTTCGCCGAAGTACCGGCCGGGCCGCATGTAGTCCAGCACCACCTCGCGGTTGAGGTCGTTGCGGTAGACTTTGACGTTTCCGATCCGCACCATGTAGAAGTCGTCGGCCCGCTCGCCCTCTTTGCAGATCATGGTATTGGGGTCGGCGGTGAGCACGTCGGCCCGGCTGCGGAAGAAGTCCACGCAGCGTTTCCGCTGTTCGGCGTTGAGCGTGTCGAACAGGTTGGCGGGAGCCTCGGTGCCTTCCTTCGGCGGGGCAAACGTATCCGAGATCGCGCGGGCCCGGTAGATGTCCTGCAACAGATCGCGCGTCGCGCGGGTCCGCTGCATGTTGTGCAGCACGTTGCGGGGAAACTCCAGCACTTCGCACAGCCCGGTGGCGATCACCGCCGCGCCGCGGGGCTGGTTGTTCATGCAGGCCATTTCGCCGAGGATCACGTCGCTCTGATCGCAGAAGGCGTCTGGCCGTCCGGCCCGGGTGATCTTGAACGTGCCCGACACCAGATCCCAGGCGGTCGAGCCGTTTTCACCCTGTTCGCACAGGATGTCGCCATCCTTGAGTTTCAGGCGATACACGGTGCCTTCGACCCAGCGGAGGAACGAGAAGGGCAGAGACCGGAACAAGGGCCGCTTCATCAGGTCTTCGGCGGTCACCGGTTCGCGGACGCCGCGGTTGGCCTGCTGCTGCGGGGTCTTCTTGACCGCCTTGCGGAAGGTGAGGGCCCCGGTGGGGCAGGAGATCATGCATTCGCTGCAGGCGACGCAGTCCGACTCGCCCATGGGGGAGTTGAAGTCGAAGCCGATGGCCGCCTTCTGGCCCTTGCCCGTCCGGCCGATGACCTTGAACGGTCGCACGTCATTGCAGGCGCGGACACAACGGTTGCAGAGGATGCAACTGTTGTGGTCCACCAGCGTCACGCGGCTTGACCAGTCGATCCGCTGGGTGTCGAACGCACGCGGAATGAACCGGGTTTCCTTGACGCCCAACTGGCGGGCGACGGTCAGCAGTTCGTTGTGGAAGCGGTGTTCGCGGTCTTTTTCGTCCTCGATCACGTCGCGGATCGTGGTGTAGACCTCTTCACCCTGGTAGATCGCGGATTTGGCCTCGCCGGCTTCGAGCGTCTTCTTCCAGGCGATGGCCCGCTTCTCGGCCGGGTGCAGGTTGCGGGCAACCAGCATTTCCGCCAGCACGCTGACCGACGACTTGATGTTTTCGCCGCGTTTGCTGACGGTGTTGATCGTCTGGACCACCATGCCGTCGCGCACCAGGTGCTGGCACGAAGGGAACAGCTTGCGGCCCCACTTGATCGTGCCG
The DNA here is from genome assembly GCA_021732845.1 of Planctomycetaceae bacterium. Taxonomy (GTDB): domain Bacteria; phylum Planctomycetota; class Planctomycetia; order Planctomycetales; family Planctomycetaceae; genus JAKFUF01. The sequence continues at coordinate 7,099 of JAKFUF010000103.1, forward strand.
TCTTTTTGCTTCGCGCCAATGTCCACCATGCATATGCGGCAGACACCAATCGGCTTCATGTGCTCCTGGTGGCACAGCACCGGGAGGCGGCTGGGGATGGGGATGGGATTGGGATCCCGGCGCTCTTCCACCCGCCGGTCTTCCTGCCGGCCGATTTCGGCGATCATCCGCAGGTGGGCGTCATAGATGGTGGTATTGCGGGGGATGGTCTCGTTGTTGGCATCCCGCAGGATGTTCCCCTGCGCGTCCGTCGTGGGAACGGCACGGGGGATGGTCACCTCGTGGCTCTTGACCAGCGTCTGGTCGTCGGTCATCTCCAGGGCGAAGACGATTTTGACCATTTCGTCGTATTGGACGGCGGTGGCCGCCGACACGCGGACCAGCTTGCCTTCGACGTCGCGTGAAAACAAGGCTTCGTCGTCGTAATTCTCGCTCACAGCGGCCCCTCTTTGAAATTCCGTTATGACGTTTCACAGAAAGTCGGATCGTCGTTGAGATCACCTTCTGCGGGCGAAGCACCAGTGGATTGTTTGCGGGCGAAGCAGCGGTTCAGTCTCGCGGGCGAAGCAGCGGGTCACTTCCGGACATGCGCCTGGACTTCCTTGGGGAAGTGTTCCAGCAGTGTGGTCATGGGGTTGAAGGCGACCGCGCCCAGACCACAAATCGATGTGTTTTCCATCACCCGTGCCAATGTCTTGATCAGTTCCGACTTCTGTTCGGCTTCCGCCGAACTCCACTGTTTGTTCTGCAACTGCGTCCCCAACTGCGCCAATTGGTCCGTCCCCAGCCGGCAGGGGATGCATTTGCCACAGGATTCATTGCGGAAAAACTCCGTGGCATTCAGCGCCATGCCGGTGATGTCGGCGTTGGCGGGGGTGTCGGCATAGACCACGAAGCCGGCACCCAGCATCAGATTGTTGTTGCGCCAGAAGATCAGGTCCAGAGGAAGATCCTCCAGCATCACATCGGGCTCGCCCTTGGAGAGATGCTGGGCGACAAACCGCTCCATGATCGCCTTTTCGTCCGGGTCGGTCTTGTCGTTCATCCGGGCGAGCTTTTTGCGGAACTTGTCGCCCCAGCCGGCCAGCCGCGCGGGGAGGAAGCCACCCGAGGGACCGGACGGAGCCATGCACTTCAGCGGGAGCTTGTCGCGCATGCCCCCCGCCGCCTTGATCACCTCACCCAGCGTGATGCCGATGGGCACTTCGTACACGCCGTTTTTCGCCAGGTCGCCGCTGATCGAGAAGAACCGGGCACCCTTGAAGTTGGGCCGGCCCAGGCTGGCGTAGCCCTTGCCCCCGTACATGGCGATCAACGGCACCCACGAATAGGTCTCGACGTTGTTGACGATCGTCGGCTTGTCCCGCAGGCCGTTGGTCATCAGTTCGGGCGGCCGGGGGCGTGGCTCAGCCCGGCGGTCTTCCATCGCCTCGATCAGCGCGCTCTGCTCACCGCAGATGTAGCCACCGGGGCTGGTGAAGACCTCAAGCTGGAACGACCGGTTCGTCCCCAGAATGTCCTTGCCGCACATCCGCAGCTCGACCGCGCGGGCGATCTCTTCCTTCATCCGCTCGATCTGTTCCTCGTATTCGTGGCGGATGTAGACGTAGCCGTTCGTCGCATCGGTCAGCAGGCCGGCGAGGACCATGCCTTCCACGAGCAGATGCGGCGTGCGCAGCATCAGTTCGCGGTCCTTGAAGGTGGCCGGTTCGCTTTCGTCCGCGTTGCAGACGATGTATTTGGGAGAGCCCTGGGCATTGAGCACGTCCGACCATTTGCGGAACGCGGGCATGCCGGCACCGCCCATCCCCAGCAGGTTGGACGACTTCAACTCGTTCAACAGCGGAATCTCGGCGATGTCGTATTCACCACCCGGCTTGCGGGGGAGCATGTCGGAGCTGGGAAATTCGCGGACGAATTTCTTAATGGCCGAGTAGGGCTTCAGTGGCTCGGCCCCGGCCACGCCGCCAGCCGGCCCCGCATAGATGTCAATCTTCCACGGGCGTTCGATGGACTGTTTGAAGTTCTCGTCGAAGTCGGGCTCGGGCAGGCCGAAGTTGTCAACCGCCTGCCGGACCATTTCCACCGCTTGTTCTGGCGTGCGGCCGGTGAAATTGAACTCGTGGTAGCCTTCCGGCCCGGTCTTGCAGCGGATCCGCAGAATGGGGGCGCGGTCGCAGCGTCCCAAACAGGAGACGCCATTGACCTCAAGCTGGTCCTTGCTGTAGCCCTTGTCGGTCAGCAGCTTTTCGAGCCGGGCCAGCATCTGGCCCCCGTTGCGAACGTGACACGAAAGGTCGCGGCAGACCTGCGCCTGGATCATCGGCGCTGGCTGTTCGATGCGGAACGAGGGGAAGCAGCTCGCCACTTCCTGCACGCGGTGTGGCGGAACGCCGAGCACTTCCGCCAGCGTCTTCATTTCCTCATGCGAAAGATGACCATGCCGCTCCTGGACGTGGGTCAAATGCTGGGCAATGCTCGTATGCGACATGCGGAAGTACCGATCCGTTCTATTTCTGGAAGTGTCAACCGACTGGAAGGTTCTACCCGGGACGCTCTGCCCTCTGGTGGCGGGCGCCCTTGACGGGTCCTTATTCCCGAGTCTGTGCTTCGGCTCGACTTCTAATCCTTGGCTCCATCATCGTCATTCAGTTGTTCCGGCCCGTCGTAATACTCGGCCACGAGCCTCTTGTCCAAACCGACCGCTTCCGCGAGCCACATCGCCCGCTTGCGGGACGGCTGGCCCAGCTTCGTTGTCACCCAGTAGAAAAAAACGCACGCCCCAAGCAGCAAGGCTGCCCCGCCAAGCCCGTCTCCCCACGGCACCGGCTTGCCCGGCGGCCGGTTGTAAGCCGCAATGCCCTGCAGAATGGCGGCAATCATGCCAACCACCGCCGCGCCCCGCAACCAACCGAGCATGATCGACTTGAAACTCAGCCCGATCTTCTGCCCACGAAAACTTTCAGCCGTCTCCGTTCCGTGCAGGATGATCCATGTTTCCAGCGGAATCACCGGCACGTACCACAGGTGAAAGAACTTCGTCGCGACATTAAACAGCCCCGGAACCTGATCCACCCTCCCGTAAAATTTAGTGCCCGTGATAATCATGTCGTGCAGATGGCCAGGTCTGGACATCCCCTTGCTTCAAGGCCGCCAGTCAACCCACTTCCATGACAATTTTGCCCGACAGCGACCCCTTTTTCTCCAGTGTGTTATCCTGCTGTGACTGATGGGCCTGCGCCGCCTGCGACAAGGGCAGGGTCATCCCCACCTGTGGCTTCCAGCGCCCGGCCTCAAACGCCGCATTGAGAGCCTCGCCGCAGGCCCGCTGCTCATCGGGCGTCCCGTTGAACATCGCAAAACCGATCAGGGACAAATCCTTGGTGTAGAACGGGCCGTGTGGAAACTCGGGCCGCGCCTGCCGCCCGGCCATGATGATGATCCTGCCGCGCGGGGCCATCATCGACACCGTGCGGTCATAGGTCGGCTCGCGCTGTGTCTCGAACCAGACGTGAACCCCGCCATGGTCTGCCGCGAATTTGCGAATCTGGTCGTCCATGTCCGGGGCTTTGTAGTCCACTGCCAGGTCGGCACCCAATCGGCGGCACAGTTCCAGCTTGGCCGGGCTGCCGGCAGTGGCGATGACTTTGGCACCGGCAGCGTGTGCCAACTGGATCACCGCGGAGCCGACGCCGCCCGTGCCGCCGTTGACAAACACCAATTCTCCCGGCTGCAGTCGCGCGCAGCGAAACAAGCCGAGATGCGCCGTAATGCCCACCAGCGCCCCCGCGGCCGCCTGCGCATCACTTTCACTGGCAGGGGTCGGGTACAGCCACTGTTCGTGGACGGCGGCGAATTCGGAAAAGCTCCCCTGCCGTCCGAACAGCCCCTGATTGCTGCCCCAGACGCGGTCGCCCTGTTTGAAACGCTTCACATCCGGCCCGACGGCAGCCACGGTCCCGGCCAAATCGCAGCCGATCACATACGGATAGCTCAGCGGCATGGCGATCATCCCGCCACGAATGTACGTGTCGATGGGATTGACCGCCGTGGCTCCCACTTTGACCAACACTTCGCCAGCCTTCGGCTCTGGAATCGGAAGATCGCCGTATTGTATCACGCCCGGCGCGCCGGTCTCTGTGATATACGCGGCTTTCATCGAAGGCTCCGCCCGTGAGACGTCTGAAAAGATTGCCGGAAGTGACTGAAAGCTGTTGTGTGATGGGACAGTATACGAATGCGTGCGGGAAGTTCCAGACTGCCGCAACGGTTCTCCAATCAGTGCGAAACTGGGTAGATTTTGCGGGCTCGGAGGAAGTGAAGATTACCGAACCATAATCTTTGCCCGCACGCGGAAACCGGCATTTTTTCCGTTCGGCAGCGGCCGGTTTGTCTCTCGTCCGTTGGTTTCCGTGGCTCACCCCTTCACCTTGAACCCCATCGCCTGCAAGGCCGTACGCACCCGGTCCAACAACTCTCCCTGCAACTCCAACCCCTCCTCGGTCAGAGTTCCCCCGGAGCCGAGGGTGTTCTTGAGCTGCTTCAGCAGTGCGGGCAAATCGTTGTCTTCCGCGGCGAGCCCGCGCACGACGGTGACCCGCTTCCCCTTGGCCCGCTTTTCCATGGCGATTCGCGCCGTCTGTTTCCCTGGTGGCTTGTGGAGAACCGCCGGGGCGGGACAGTCACACTCGGACTCCGGCTTCCCGCAACGCTCGCAGTGGGGTGGGCGGTCAAAAATCGTGCCTTCAAGCAACCGCATTTCGATCCCTTAACATGGAGGTTGAGGTGTTCTTCCCTTTCGGTGCGCCTGAACAGTCACACAGCGTCGGTCCTGCGGGGACGATTTCCGACTCTTTCGTTGCCTGGGGGCAGCCGGGTAAGATCGACGATCCCGACAAGAGTCCCGTCTTTGAATTCGATGCAATTTCAAATTCCATGAAACAGAGACGCCCGACTTTTGTCGGAGATTTCAAATTTGACGTGTCCGACAAAAGTCCATTTCGCTGGTTTCAATGCAATGTCAAATTTCAGATTTCAAATTTCACAGTAAAATACTTTGTCGCAGCATCCACACTGTGGGGGAACAGTTACGTTCGCGCCATTGAAGCTCAGTCGACAGTTCGGTGTGGCTGAACAGACTGTGAAATTTGAAATTTGCTGACCGTCACGGATTTTGGGGGCGGTTTCCGTCATGGGGATGGAGGTGGACAGGATGAAAAGGATGGTCGAGGATCAGGATAAGGATCTGTTTGTGCCGGCGCTCCATGAAACCATCCTTGCTGATCCTCTCACATCCTTCCAATCCTGTCCCCAAATCCTCACTCACGACAACTGGCCGGCCCCCCAAAATCCGTGACGGTCAGGAAATTTGAGATTTGAAATTGGCTTTTGTCGGAGACCTCAAATTTGAGATTTGAAATTCACTTTTGTCAGACACGTCAAGATTGAAATCACTCCTGCACGTCTTCGCGACTGGGTGTCATCGCATGTCATTGCTGAAAACTCAACTGCCGGCTCCCGTGCTGCGTGCGACGCGTGTCGATGTGGTCAGTTCCTCGTTGCTGACCATCGTTGGCGGCATGGTCCTGTTGAACATGGTCCTCGCGATCCTCTGGTTTGTGACATGGGTTCCCGCGCCCCGGGTGCCGGCTCCCATCGAACTGATCCAGTTCACCGGCGGCAGCGAGGATGGTGCCGTGGGAGAGACCCTGCAACTGGAGTCTCCCGAGGCGGTCACGAATGATCCCTCACTGGCCGAGATTGAAGCCGACGAGTCAGAGATCCAGGAGCAGTTGGACACGATTGTGGAATTGGCCGACCAGTCGGTGATTCAGGCCGACAAACAGTTCGAACTCCAAACTCGAGACGCCGGAAAAAAGGGGAGCGCCAAAGGAACCGGACGGCGGCCCCTGGGGCTCGGGCCGGGCAACACCGGTGGCGTTCCGGCCGAGAATCGCTGGTTCATTCGCTACGGAGAAGGGCAGTCGCTCGAGGAATACGCCCGGCAACTGGATTTCTTCGGCATCGAACTGGGGGCCTTGGTGGACGGCGAACTGGCCTACGTGTCGGATTTTTCCAAGGTGCCCAAAGTTCGGCGAGTGAAGGACGGCTCACAGGAAAAGCGGTTGTATTTCACCTGGCAGGGCGGCTCCCGCAAGTTGTCCGATGTTGAACTGCTGCGCAACGCCGGCGTCGAGGTGGGAGGCGGCGTGATCTTTCAGTTTGTTCCGAAGGAACGCGAGATGGACCTGGCCCGGTTGGAAATGGATTACCGCCGCCGCAACCCCCAGGAAATCCGCCGTACCTATTTCGCGGTCGTCCGTGCCCGCGTGGGTTACGAGATCGTTGTCACGGGCCAGACGTATCTCAAGTAAGGGAGCTGGAGGGAAAACCCGCCTGGAGCGTTCGACGCGCGGTGCTCCGCGTGCTAGGACCGGAGAAAGAATAACTGTCGCATTCTTAGTTAGAACGAATTACTCTCCCGGGCGACGATGGCAAAAATCATCCCGGAGGGATGAAAGCTCTTAGCCGGGGGTTGAGCGAAGCGACACTCCCGGTTAGGAACCAGGAAATGCTCCGATCCCGGAGGGATCGCAGCATCTGGCGAGGAACGGTGCTGGCACCCCTGCCGGGGTGCGTTCGTCACACCTGCTTTTCCGGGGGTGTCGCTTCGTGTCTGTCGACACTTCGCTCAACCCCCGGCTAAGAGCTGTGATCCCTCCGGGATCATCCTTGGTGACGCTGCTCTTTCAATAAACTGCTGTTCTGTGGTCCTCAACACGCCGGCATAAAACTCCCTGTTATTGATGACGCGATCCCTACCAGCACCAAGGACCGAACAAAGAATAAAAGTACGCTTCAAGATGCTGACCGAAGGCCGGTCTTAGGCAACGCGAAAGGGAACCACGAATTTTCACGAATAAGACGAATGTCACGAATAACAACGCGCAGGATTCCATCGCCCGCGAAGCCATGCCGGTTGATGATTTGTGAAATTCGTAACATTCGTGAAAATTCGTGGTTAATTTATGACCGTACGATTCCCGCACCGTTTTGCCAGGCCTGTCGACTTCACCAATAACTTCATTCGTTGTCCTTGATGGCGTTCGCTGCTGCGTGGCTGGCCAGAAAAGCGTTCAATTCGGCTTCGGCACTTTCCGGCGACTGCACCGGAATGATCATGAATCGGAAGGCCATCGTTTGTCTCAAAATCCGACACTATTGTACACATGCGACGTTCGCGTCATTGGACAAACATGCCGCGCGCTGCGCCCAGACGGACTCAAGGCCAGGCGGAAGCCGTTGTAGCTGAGCCGTCTCGACGGCGTGCTCCTGTCCCGGCTCGCCGACCGGCCGAACCCGGCGGTGTAGCTCCAGCTCCCGCCCCGGACGACCCGGTCCGAGCCTTCTCCTACCGTCACGAAAGGATCCACAGTCGCGCTGCCCCGACCGCCATAAGCCTTCGCGTCATAAATATCCTGACACCATTCCCACACGTTGCCATGCATGTCCTTCGCCCCGAACGCATTCGCCTGAAACTGTCCCACTGGGGCCGTAAACACAAAACCGTCCGTCGCCGCAATCGTCGAAATGTTGGATTTCGAGAGCTTCGCCTTGGCGGTCCCATCCGCGATGTTTCCGACAGCAGCCAACCGCGCGGGTTCGTCGCCGCACGAAAAAATGGCCTGGCTTCCCGCCCGGCAGGCATATTCCCACTCCGCCTCCGTCGGCAGCCGGTAGCCGGGTTCGCCGGTGAACGTCGTTGTTTCTCCTTCGATCTTGTAGGCGGCCGGCTTGCCCTCCTTCCGGCTCCGCCAGTTGCAGTAGGCCACCGCATCGTTCCACGAGACATTGACCACGGGATGGCTGTCCGTCTGTGCGAAGCCGGGATTGCGCCAGGTGTACTCCGGCTTTTGCGAAAAGCTCTCCTCCTGTTCGTCGAAGCCATATCCGCCTTTGCCGTCGCGCTCGGCTTCGGTCTTGTAGCTCTCTGCCGTCACGAAGGCCGCGAACTCCCCCTTGGTCAACTCGTGCTGGCCCAGATAAAACGGTTTGGTGATCTGAACGTGGTGCGCGGGCTGCTCGTCGGCGGCGTATTCCTTCTTGAACGACGGATCGAATTTCAGCACGGCGTCCAGTTGCTCGGAAGTCGAGCCCATCTGAAACTCTCCCGCCGGGATGAGCAGCAGTGGCTCCGTTCCTATCGACGTGACGGTCTCAGGGATGCCGAGAAACTCGCTCCAGCCTTTCCGGGCCGCACCCGCCTTCGCCGCGGTGAAGGGCGACTGCAGCAACTCGGGCCGGGTTTTGACCGGCGGCGGTGGTGATTCCTTGGGCATCTTTTCAATCGGTGGACCGGCTGACGACCGGACTGGCGCGGAGGTCTTAAGACTACCAATCGACGCGCCGGCTGCTGCCGAACCCGACTTGCCCTTGTCGGGACTGAGCGCCACCTCCGTCTTGCGGGGCTCAGGGGGCATTTCTGGACCGGTTGTGCTCTCAGGCACTGGTTTTGCCTGGGCCACGGGAGCACCGGCTGTGGAGGATTCCGCCATGGGAGCAACAGCTTCAAGGGGGGCTTTGGGCGCGACCTTGTTTGGCGCGACCTTGTGCGGTACGGACGCGGCAGGCTCGCCCCCTGGTGGCGAAGCCTGGGCCACCTCGACATCCGGCACCGCACCGCTTCGGCCCGAAAACAGGCCTGCTCCCCACGCCGCCACGCCGACCAGCGCTGCCATGAAGGCCGTGGCGGCCAGCAGGCCGATCAGTGGCATCCGTCGCAGCATGGGAGCGGGCCGCCGCGCCTGGTGCGTGTCGCGGACACTGGAGTTGGCGGTCTCGATGACCAGTGCCGGACGCGAGGCGCGGGACTGGGAGCCACGGTCGTGAGGCGAAATCCCCGCCGAACTGGATGCGCGAGAATGGTCCATGCCGGATTCGGCAGGCGGATGCCAGCGCTCTCCGCCGTGCCGCGCCTCGCCGGCAGCCACCGGCGCGACGCGCAGCAGGTGGTCGAGTTCCAACACGAGCGTGTGCGCGTCGGCGATCCGCTGCTCACGATGCGGTTCCATCGACCTGGCAACCAGTTCCGCCACCTCCGCCGGAATGTCGGCGCGAACGCTGTCCAGCCGTTCGGCGACGGTGTAGCCCGCCACTTTCATGATCATCAGGTGGACACTCTTCTCCAGAAACGGCGGGTTGCCGCTCAGCAGGTTGTAGGCGGTCGTCCCCAGCGAATAGATGTCGGAGCGGTGGTCCAGCCGCTCGCTGCGGCACTGCTCGGGAGACATGTAGGCCGGCGAGCCCACAATGCCGCTGGTCATGCTTGCGTCCGGGTCCTCCTCGCGGACGAGGCCGAAATCCATCACCAGCACCCGGCCCTCGGGGGTGAGCATGATGTTGTGGGGCTTGATGTCCCGGTGGATCAGCCCGCGCTTGTGGACCGCCTCCAACCCGCGCGCCGCGTCACGGATCCATGTCAGCACCACCGGCCACTCCAGCGGGGCCGGGGCCGCTTTCAAAACCTGCGCCAGGTCCTGCCCGTCAACGAACTGCATCACAATGTAGAGCAGGCCGTTCAGCTCGCCCGCGTCGTAAATCGTGATGACATTCTGATGATCGACCTTGGCCGCGAGCCGCGCCTCCTTCAAGAACCGCTCGCGGGCCTGTTGCTGGTTCTGCAGCTTGGCCCGCGCGGTCTTGATCGCCACCGGCTTCTGCAGCACGAGATGTTCGGCCAGATACACCTCGCCCATCCCGCCGCTGCCCAAAAGCCGCTCGATCCGGCAGCCGCCCAGCAGCATCCCCGGCTTCAGTTCGCCCGTGTCGGCCATGTTGTGTCCCAAATCTGCCAGGCAATTCTTCTTCCAGTATCCATCCGGCGCGGCATTCGCCAGATTCCATCGGTTGGACAGCCCGTTCGATGCTACACGATTCGGCGTGGGGATGCCAAAAACTCCTGAGGCTGGAGGCTGGAGGCTGGAGGCTGGCGAGGATTCGAGTCGGGTGTGTGAAGCGCAGCGCAACACACCCGACACTGGGCATCCGGCTGGAAAAGCCCGCCTGAGTCGGTAAGCTGGCGGCGTGACACCTTGATAATTTTGCGTGATTTCGGGACTGTCGCGGATCCGCTCGCTGACGCTCACTTCCAATCCGCTGGCGGTATCCCGGAATCACGCAAGGCCATCCCGCATCAGGAATCCCCATGCCCCGCCTGCACCTGAAGTTGACCCTGCTTGTCGCCATTGTTGTCTGGGCGTCAGCGCTGCCCGCCCAGGACATGGCGCTCAGTGGCGTGCTGATCGACGGCGAAGACTGGCAGCTCGTGGCAGAAGGGTTCAAGTTCACCGAGGGGCCGGCGGTGGATGCCGAAGGAAACGTCTTCTTCACCGACATTCCCCACAGCCGCATTCACAAGATTGATGCAGGCACCGGCAAAGTGAGCCTCTTCGCCGAGAACACCGGTGGTGCGAACGGCCTGATGTTCGGTCCCGACGGCCGGCTGTACGCCTGCCAGAACGAGAAGAAGCAAATCGGGGCGTTCGATGCGCAGGGCAGGGTGGAGGTGATCGCCTCCGAGGTCCAGTCGAACGATCTGGTCGTGGCGGCGAACGGAGCCATCTTCTTCACCGATCCCCCGGGCGGAAAGGTCTGGCACATCAGCCCGGAGCGAGAAAAGAAAGTCGTGGCGGAAGGGCTCAAGCCGAATGGCTTGGTTCTGTGGCGGCAGGGGGGGACGCTGGTGGTGACGGACGGAATGGAGGCCAATTTGTGGACGTTTCGCGTCGAAGCCGGCGGCGCACTGACCGGCAAGGAGCGCTACTACGGTCCGCTGCAGCTCCCCACACGGGCCGACCGTCCCGGATCCGATGGAATGACGATCGATGCCCAGGGGCGGCTGTACGTCACCACGCGGGCCGGGCTGCAGGTGTTCGACCCGATCGGGCGGCTCAGCGGTTCGATTCTGAAGCCACACGCGGGGCCGCTGTCCAATGTCTGTTTTGGCGGCAAGGATCTTAAGACGCTGTACGTGACGGCGGGCGACAAAGTGTATAAGCGCAACGTTCAGGCATCGGGCTTCCGTTATGGCATGAAGTGAGGATCGACTTGCCAGCCAATGAGCCGGAGGGCCTTAGGATCGCAGCAACAATAACTGTGACATTTGTCTCCCTATCCAGCAGCGAACGCCATCAAAGACAACGAATGAAGTTGGTGGTGAAGTCGACAGGCCTGGCAAAACGGTGCGGGAATCGTACGGTCATAAATTAACCACGAATTCTCGCGAATCTTACGAATTTCACGAATGATCAACCGGCATGGCTGGGCGGTTGACGGAATCCTGCTCGTTGTTATTCGTGACATTCGTCTTATTCGTGAAAATTCGTGGTTCCCCTTTTCGTTGCCTAAGACCGGCATTCGGTCAGCATCTTGAAGCGTGCTTTATTCTTTCTCCGGTCCTTACCGCGCGCCGCGCGGGGGCAAGCCTGCGAAGCGGCTTCGCGCACGATCTGCCGAAATCAACCCTGCCATAACCTGGCAATCACTGGCCACTGCTTCTGGAAAAACACCAGCAGGGCGAAGCCCAAATAGAACACCGCACACAAAGCCACGCCGAGAGATTGATACCAGCGCGGCCGAATGGCGCGGGGCAGCAGCGTGTGGTTGATCCACAGGAGCTGGAGTGCGGTCAGGCCAATCGCCAGGTTGTTCAGGTTGGCGGTGACCAGCGTCATCAGTTCAGGCGTGCCAAACGTATTGAACAGGTACGCACAGACAAATGACCAGAGGACATAACTCCCGAGGATGCCATAGTAGATCCACTTGACCTGTCCGGGGTGGTAGGTGTTGCGAATGCGGGGGCTCGCGGTCCACAGGGCGTCGGTCCAGCGGCGGCTGAAGTCATCGATGATTGACATCTGGCTCGGCAGCAAGACTGCCAGGCCGGCAAACAGGGCCGTGATCCACAACAGTTTGGGAATGACCGTGCCCAGCCCCGTCGCCAACCGCATGCCGTCTGCCGTGATCAGCGCCTGAGCCCAGGCCAGATCGGACTGTTTCAATGTCGAACTGGCGGCGAAATGAATCGACATCAGCGCCGGCAGTGCCATCCCCATGAAACAGCCGGGGGCCCAGACGTAAACCTGATCGATCAGGATATACCGCCACCATAATTTCCATTTGCGCAGGTTGTCGGCGGTGATGGGGAACACCGTCCCCACGTGGCTCAGCGTCACATTCGTTCCACCGACAGCGCTGCCGATCGCCCCCACGTGGCTGCCCATCCCCCAGCCCTTGTCCCGCACGAAATTGCTGTAGGTCGAGTTCCCCAACCCGCCGCCTCCGGCATAACCGGCGAACGCTCCCAGCACGGCGATGTTCGCCAGCGACACGGCGGGAAATGTGCCGAAGTGGCTGTAATGCTCAAAGGCGTTCACCACGGTTTCGCGGCCCTGGCCGTCGGAGACCGGGACATTGCCAAACTTGGTGAAGCCGCTGAAGATCTGCCACCAGTGCAGCGGCTCCACGAAACAGATTCCGACCAGCAGGCAGAACCCCAGCACGAACATGACCTTGGCGGTCATGACGGCCTGCAGCATGTTGTACACCTTGCCGCCCACGAGGACGGGCAACGCGATGGCCAGCAGGCAGACATAGGCGAGGCCGATGACGAGCCACTTGTCATCGGCGGTTGGCGGGCGGTTGAGCCACAGTGAGGCGATGATTGCCGCACCATGCGTGGACAAGCCGGGAATGAGGGCGCTGCCATTGAGCAGCAGCATCAACCCCATCCAGAACCGTGGCCCGGGGCGCATCCGCAGGAAGCCGGTGAACACCGGTTCGCCGCAGTAGAGCGCGTAGCGGCCGCACTCCATGTTGTAAAACACCTGCAGGACGATGGCGATGGTGGCGATCCACATCAGTCCGCCGCCGTACTTGGCGGTGACCTGCGGACCCAGCAGCCATTCACCGCCGCCAATCTGGATTCCCATCATGACGATGCCCGGGCCGATAAAGCTGGTCCAGTTCCGCCACGAGAGCGGCCGGGGCTCCGGCAGGTCAGCGGTATCCCAGTCGGGAATGGACGTAGACGGACTCGGCATGAACATGCCTCGGTCAGGTGGAGACCGCCGGTGGGGATCGGCGCAGGGGAATCGAGTCCGTGCATTTAACACGAACGGGATGTTGAAAGCTTCCGTTGGCGGGAAAAAGATGGCATCACCCGCTCGGTCGAAATCGAACCGCTTGGGCGACGCCGCCAGGCGTGCGCGTTTTTTGGCTGAGCATGACGAGCGAAAGGCGACATTCAGCAGCCCGACATCAGGGGCGGCTGACCATCGCACGCGTGGCAAGGACCGGTTGCAGCGGCGGTGAGTCACAACGTAGGCGAGTCACTCCGTGACTCGAACTGGCCGGAGTGACTGGGTGACTTTGAGACTCACGGAGCGTTTGCGCGCTGCCGCTCGCTTTGGAGGGCAAGCCGTCCAGGAAGCCACGATGCGAGTCACGGAGTGACTCGGCTACTTTGCGCTCGCTCTGCGAGAGGCACGGCGGTCCGGCGATGGCAAGTACCGATGCAACCGACAGGCCCTGAACTCGGTGGGGCGGCTGACCATCACAGGCGTGGCACGGACCGGTTGCGGCGGCCGTCACTAACAACGTAGGCGAGTCACTCCGTGACTCGAACCCGGCCGGAGTGACTGGGCGACTTTGAGACTCACGGAGCGTTTGCGCGCTGCCGCTCGCTTTGGAGGGCAAGCCGTCCAGGAAGCCACGATGCGAGTCACGGAGTGACTCGGCTACTTTGCGCTCGCTCTGCGAGAGGCACGGCGGTCCGGCGATGGCAAGTACCGATGCAACCGACAGGCCCTGAACTCGGTGGGGCGGCTGACCATCACAGGCGTGGCAAGGAACGGTTGCGGCGACCGTCACTAAAAACGTAGGCGAGTCACTCCGTGACTCGAACTGGCCGGAGTGACTGGGCGACTTTGAGACACGGAGCGTTTGCGCGCTGCCGCTCGCTTTGGAGGGCAAGCCGTCCAGGAAGCCACGATGCGAGTCACGGAGTGACTCGGCTACTTTGCGCTCGCTCTGCGAGAGGCACGGCGGTCCGGCGATGCCAGTACCGATGCAACCGACAGGCCCTGAACTCGGTGGGGCGGCTGACCATCACAGGCGTGGCAAGGAACGGTTGCGGCGGCGGTGAGTCACAACGTAGGCGAGTCACTCCGTGACTCGAACTGGCGAACTGGCCACCGTCCGTTTGAAATTCCGCTTCCGGCATGGTACATCCGTAACCGAAGTCCTATCGTTGCCAATCTCTTGCCATGCAGGTGGAATGTTCATTCCCCACCCGCAGCCCAGATGACGACACCTTCAAGCTGACACGCTGAAGCCGATCAGGAGAAGCGCCGTGATTCACCGCGTGCATGTTCTGTGTGGGCTGTTGTTTACGGCATTGATCTCGCTGCCGCTTCCGGCTGCCGAGAACCCGGCTGCCGAGAACCCGGTCGACCAGCGGTTGAATGCCGAGAATCAAGGCCGCAAGGCACCAGCCGCCGCACCAGTCCTTGACGATTTGCCGTTCCTCCGCCGGGTGATGGTCGACCTGATCGGCCGCATCCCGACGCAGGCGGAAGTTCTGGAGTTCCAGCAGCTTCCGGCGGAAACGCGGCGGGCACTGGTCATCGACAAGCTCCTCGCCGACGCGCGGTTTTCCGATCGTTGGACCGTGTTCTTCGCCGATATGCTTCGGATTCGGACCGGGGCTGAAGGGGGCGGGGCCTATCTGGCCTTCGTGCATCAGTCGCTGGAGCAACAACTGCCCTACGACAAGATGTGCCGGCAATTGATCGCCGCCAACGGGCGGGCCAACGTCGTGCCGGAAGTCGGTTTCGTGCTGGGAGATGATGCGGATCCGATGGCGCTGGCTGGAGCCACGGCGCAGACATTTTTGGGGATCCGGATTGCGTGCGCCCAGTGTCACGACCACCCGTTTGACCAGTGGAAGCGCGACCAGTTTTATGGTTTGGCGGCGTATTTCGGCCAGACCCGCCGCGTCGAACGCCGCTTCAAAATGACGCTGTATGGTGTGTTCACCCAGGATGTCGAGCAGACGAGCGTCCTTTGGCCACCCGAAGGCGTTGCTCCCGCCGACAAGCGGCAGGCTATGAAGCCGGCCTTCCCGTTCACTCTGGATGAGGCCGATGGCCCCCACGTCGAACGGCTCGCCGTACTGCGCGATGAGGAGGCAAAGAGTCGCACCGTGGCCAAGTCGGACGAAGCCAATCTCGACGATCTGTTGGATGCCGCCGACGCCACCGCCAAGAAGGCGACCGAAGGTGCTGACGAGGACGGAGTCCTGGGTGAAGCGAAAAGCGATGTGCGCGGGATCGACATTCTCAACCAGTCCGGTCAAAGCCAACGGCGGGCGCTGTTGGCCGACCAGATCGTTTCGCCGCGCAACCGCCAGTTTGCCCGTGCCCTGGTGAATCGCGTCTGGGCTGAACTGGTGGGGCAGGGGTTCGTGAACCCGATTGACGATTTCAGCGAACACAACGCCGTGAGCCACCCACAGACGCTGGATTACCTGGCCGAAGAGTTTATTGCCAATGGCTACAACGTCCGCCAACTCGTGCGAATGATCGCCACCACCGATGCCTACCAGCGTGGCCGGTTGGCGGACATCGACGAAAAGACCCGCCGCGAAGCGGAGGACTCGTTTGTCTCGGCACCGGTGCGGCGGATGACCTCGGAAGTGCTGTACGACAGCATTGTCCTCGCCGGACACCTGTTCGAGGTCAAGCATGAGGCCGGCAAAAACATGAAGACGCAATGGATTCTCCAACAACTAGAGAAGTCCAAGGCGGGGAAGCTGGCTCCAACAGCGCTCGCTGCCAAGGATGGGAAAAAGCCGGGCGAAGAGACGGCGATGGCCGTGGATGGCGTGACGAGCGGTGCCGCCAAGCCCAAGCGGTACGACCTGGAATCGGCCTTGGAAGTCGATTTCAACGCGGTGCTGAAGGCCGCCAAAGACGACAAGGACCAGGAGCCGGATGTCGAAGAGATGGAGATGGTCTCCAAAGAGCAACTGGAGGCCGAAGAAGCCATGCGGACGATGCGCAGGAAGAATGCGACCTACATCGACCAGTACACTCGCCAGATCGTCGATGACAACCCGAAGTTCACCAGTTCGCTCCGCATGGCGTCACCCGCCGATCCCTCGCACTTCCTGCGGGTCTTCGGCCAGCCGCCGCGCGACGCCCTCGGCCAGTTCCGCGACAGCAACGCCACCATGCGCCAGGCCCTGATGATGCTCAACGGCCGCCTGACCCACGAGGCCGCCCGCGTCGGTGAACTGGAACCGGTGTTCGCGCTCGTCAGTGGCAAAAAGTCGAATCTCAAACAGGCCATCGAACTGGTTTACATGGAACTATTCACCCGCGCCCCGAGCGCCGCTGAAGTCGAAGAGGGCGTGGCGATCATCAACGACAACGAGTCCAAGCTGGAAGGCCTGGCGGACCTGCGGTGGATTCTGTTCAACTCGCATGAGTTCCGGTTCATTCCGTGAGGTTCTCGCTCCCAAAACGGAGTTTTGAACCACGAAAGGCACGAAGAACACGAAAGAATCGGCTGCAAATAACCCGTCGAGTATAGATGTGCTTCAAGATGCTGACCGAAGGCCGACCCTAGATAACGAGAAAGGGAACCACGAATCTTCACGAATCTTCACGAATTCGACGAATGTCACGAATGACAACGAGAAGGATTCCATCGCCCGCGGAGCCATGCCGGTGGATCATTCGTGTAATTCGTAAGATTCGTGAAACTTCGTGGTTCAATTTTAAACCTCACGATTTACGCAGCGTTTTGGCGGATCAGTCGACTTGACCAATATCTACATTCGTTGACCCGCACCTGACAAACGACCGTCATCCCTCATCCAGACCGCACCCATCATGCTCAACACCACCATTTCGCGACGTTCGCTGCTCGGTGCCGCCGGGGGCTCGATTCTTGGTCTGAGCGTGCAGAACCTGCTCGCCCTGGCGGGGACGGACCATGCCCCGACGGCCGAGCATGTCATCCTGTTCTGGAACGGCGGAGGGATGACGCACCTCGACACGTGGGATCCCAAGCCCGGCCGGCCGACACAGGGTGAATTCTCGCCGATCAAGACTTCGGTCCCCGGCATGGAGATCAGCGAGATCTTCCCGGAACTCGCCAAGCAGATGCACCACTGCGCCCTGATCCGCTCGATCGCCGGCACCAACGGCGACCACGGCCGTGGCACTTATCAACTGCAGACGAGCTACAACGCCAGCCCCAACCTGCAGCACCCCGGTTTCGGCTCAGTCGTGGCTCACGAAAAGTCCCAACTGGGCGACCTGCCGTCTTACATCTCGCTGAGCGGCCAGGCCCCCCGCGCCGGCTATCTCGGCCAGACCTGCGAAGCCTACTTCGTCGGCGAACCCGGCGAGCGCGACCCCTATCTGGCGTTCCCGGAAGGGATCACCCAGGTTCGTGGCAACAAGCGGCTGGAAACGCTGGCCCGCGTGAATGCCCGCTTTGCCAACAGCAACAAGAATGAGAAGTTTCAAGCCACGGAAACGGCGATCGGCGATGCCGTCAAGCTGATGCGCAGCCCCGCGCTGGAGGCGTTCGAACTCGACACCGTCGAGACGACCACGCTCAACCGCTATGGCGACAGCGCCTTCGGCCGTGGTGCCCTCTTGGCCAAGCGGCTGGTCGAGACCGGTGTCCGCTTCGTGCAGGTCAACCGCGGTGGCTTCGACACTCACACCGCCAACTTCCCGGCGATGCAGGCCCATGGCGAGATCATGGACCCGGCCCTGGCCGCCCTCGTTTCTGATTTGGCCGCCTCTGGCATGCTGAAGAAAACGCTGATCGTGATGCTCAGCGAATTCGGCCGCACGCCGAAGATCAACAAAGACGCTGGCCGCGACCACTGGGCCAGCGTCTTCAGTTGCTTCCTCGCCGGCGGCGGTCTCAAAGGCGGCACCGTCATCGGCTCCTCCGACGCCGACGGCTACCAGCCAGACAACCGCCCCGTCCAAGTCGCCGACATCCACGCCACATTGTGCCACGCCCTGGGCATCAACCCCAACAAAGAAGTCCAAACCCCGCTGCAGCGGCCGATGAAACTGGTCGACAATGGCAAGCCGGTGATGGAATTGTTTGCGTGATCAATGGGCTTTGGTGAGTTTCGAAACCCCCGGTGACCTAACGGCCCGGGGGTTTCTCGTTTTCACCCGCCCTTTCTCGTGATCCAAAATCGGCCTTCGGTCAGCCTCTTGACGCGTGCTTTTGTTCTTTGTCCGGTTCCAGGGACCGTGGCGTGGGATCCGAATGAGTCACAAGACCGCGGAAATTGGCCTCCCCTGATAGATTTGAAAGGGACGTCCATCGAGATCGTGGAACTCCTCGTCAGGCCCGATTCCCAACTGTGAAAAAATGGTGGCGGCGAGGTCCGCGGGGGAATACGCATCCGAGATCGGCCCACCGCCTTGCTTGTCGGTTTTGCCAATGACCAGTCCCGGCGTGATTCCCCCTCCGGCGAAGAAGCAGGGGAACACGTCCCCCCAGTGGTGCCGGCCGGGCGTGAACGGCACCCCGGCAGCATTGAGGCCGCCGGCGGCAATGGGCGAGATGTGCGGGGTGCGGCCCATCTCGCCGCACATCACAATCAGGGTCTCCGCCAGCAGGCCGCGGTCCTGCAGATCGTCAAGGAAACCGCTGAGGCAATGGTCGATCGAAGGGAGCAGCCGGCCCTTCAAGTCGCGAAAGGCGTTCTGGTGCGTGTCCCAACCCCGCAGATTGATCTGCACCATCCGCACCCCGGATTCGACCAGCCGGCGAGCCACCAGAAACGCCTGGCCCCATTCCTCACGGCCGTACTGGTCGCGGGTGGCCTCGGTCTCCTGGGAGATGTCGAAGGGGTTGTGTTTCCCGCGTTGCGAGACGATGAGATCCAGTGCCTGCCGCTGATATACTTCGTACTTGTGAATGTTCCGGTGGCTGTCCAAGTCGCGCCGCGTTTTGTCGAGAGACTGCAGCAGGTCCGCACGGCTGGAGACCCGCTCGACGGCCACGCCGCCGGTGGTCCCCATGTCTGGCAGAGAGAATTCGCAGCCACGGCAACTGGTGTTGTCGTACCAGGATTTGGGCAGTTTGCCCGGCTGCCGCTCCGGGTCGTCCGGCTGGTCGTGGCTGAAGCAGTTCGGGCAGGAGCCGCCCGCATCGGGAGCGCGGCAGGGCGGAGCGAGGTTGACGCGCCAGCGCGAGTACCTCGGCCCCAGCATGCCGGGAGCCGTGCCGGGAATCACCCAATCACCCACATTGATCCGCGTCCGCGGGACTTCCACCACCGAGGGCAGGCCCGCGCCGGGGCGCGGGGGCACGGCGTAAGCAATCATTGAACCAATGGACGGCCACTCCAACGGCCGGGGCTGTTGCAGGGCGATGCTGTTGGTGTTCTCGCCCGGCGGCAGATGATTCGAGCCGGTGTTCACCATATACATCGCGGAATTGTGTTCGTTGCGGAACTGCCTGTCGGCCGGATGCGACATCGTCCGCACAACGGAGAACTGGTTGGCCCGCTGCGCCAGTTTGGGCAGATATTCGCAGACGGTCAGCTCGGGGTTCGCCGTCGAAATCGTGCCATACTCGCCGCGGATCTTGTCCGTGGCTTCCGGCTTGGGGTCGAAGGTCTCATGCTGCGACGGCCCGCCCGATTGGAAGATGAACACCACCGACTTCGCGCGGGCGGGCTTGGCGGTGCCGGCAGCCATTGCTTCCAGCCGCAGGAGGTCGGCCAGACCAGTCCCCAACAGTGTCAGGCTTCCCGCATGCAGCAACTCCCGCCGACCGACCCGAGGGTGATCGGATCGCTGACAACCGGCACGATGCGGTGCGTCGAACATGGGCTGGCTCCGAAGTGGCTTGCCGTGTTGATGGGTGGCAGCCATGCGGGCAGCATACCATGCTCTTCGCCGAATGGAATTCTGTTCTGTCGGCAACTGCAGCGAACGCCAACCGCTGCCAGCCGTACCCATCAGGCAACAAGCGGTGGCCTTTTGACGGCAGTGCGGGTCCCTCAGTCGGATTTCCGCCTCTGATGCGATAGACTCCCGAACGACAAGTGGTCCTCAATTACTGCCAACCTGCTTTCCAAGGCTGCCATGCGAGCGCGCGCTTTCTATTTCTGTCTGGCCCTCAGCCTCCTGGTGATTGAAGCTCTCCTTCCACCGCTGGGCGGGCCGGTCGCGGTCAATCGCGTGCAGGCGGACGAGGCGGCAACAAAGCCGTTCACCGGTCCGTGGGATGTGAAGGCGATTCAAGCCACAAAGGTGGAGGCGGAGTGGGGCGCGGAGGCGGGAAAGGCCCGCGAGGTGTACTATCCGGGTGAGCCATTCCACGGAAAGCCGACGAGAATCTTTGCCTACTATGCCCGGCCGGCAGGCGACGGACCGTTCCCGACGATGCTGCTGGTGCATGGCGGCGGCGGCAAGGCATTTCGCGAATGGGCCGAGCACTGGGCGGCGCGGGGCTACTGCGCGCTGGCCATGGATCTGGCGGGGAAGGGGCCTAAGGAGAAGCTGCCAGACGGCGGCCCCGACCAGGACGACACCGCGAAATTCGGCAACTTCGACGACGCCACCGCTCGCGACATGTGGACCTATCACGCGGTCGCCGCCGTGCTTCGGGGCCACAACCTGCTGCGGGGCTTTCCGGAGGTCGACAAGGACAAGATCTCGGTCACGGGGATCAGTTGGGGCGGCTACCTCACCTGCATTATCGCCGGGCTGGATGACCGCCTGAAGGCGGCCGTTCCCGTCTACGGCTGTGGCTTCCTCCACGAGAACAGTGCCTGGAAGGAGGGGCGGCTGGACAAGATGGAAGCCACGCAGCGCGACCGCTGGGTCGAGAATTTCGACCCCTCGCGTTATCTGCCCGGCGTTCGCTGCCCGATCCTGTTCCTGAACGGCACGAACGACTTCGCCTATCCGCTCGACAGCTACCGCAAGTGCTACCAACTGGTCAAAGCCCCGCGGACGATCGCGGTCCGGGTCCGGCTGCCGCACGGCCACATCTGGACCTTTGGCGAAGTCGACTCGTTCATTGATTCGGTGGTGAAGGGGGGCGATCCGCTGCCCAAACTGAGCGCCCTGCAGCAGGATGGCGACCGGGTTTCCACCGAGTTTGAAGCGAAGTCCCCGTTGAAGGGCGCGCAATTGAATTATGCCACGGCCAGCGGACCATGGCAGAAGCGGGAGTGGAAGGCCGTGCCCGCCCGCATCGAGAATGGCAAGATCGAGGCCATGCTTCCCGCGGAACGGCCGCTTGTGTTCTACATCGGAGCCACGGATTCCCGCGGGTTGGAGGTTTCGACGGATCACCTGGAACTGCCGTGACTGAAAGTCAACCAACGGAAATGTCTGCTGAGAGGCACGCGAGTCAATTTGCACCGATATTGCGGCGCTGGAGATCAACATGGAGGTGTGGGGCATACATGCATTCGAAAATGACGACGGCCTCGACTGGAGTTATTCCTTTGCCAGCCAGCTCAACCCACTTGAGCGATTTGCGCAATATCTGGATGTGGAAGGAGTTGACGAGTTGGACGTGGCGAAATGCACAGATGTGTTATGTTCGTGCGTGCTCATTGATGCGCTGGTGAATGTCCGCCCCAGGTTTCTTCCCAAACCGGCTGTGCTATGGCTCCGCGCTTTCCACGATCTCAAGGTCGAGCATTTGGTTCCTCCGGCAATTCTGGCTCTTGATCAATTGCTCAAGCCCAACTCGGCACTGGTCGCTTTCTGGAGCAGTGACGAGAAACTCTACCGGAAATGGAGGCGACAGATTCACACACTGAGGAACCGGCTAAGAAGTCGAGGGGGACTCATGGCCGACAATCGACGCCGGGCGCTTCTATGCGAGCGATGACGTTTTCATCGTCCGGCCGATCAAACGGACTGAGCCCTTGCCGCCCATCCGTTGCATGCCCGGCGCGCGGTTTGCACGAATGAGCGCGGGTCAAATCAAGCATCTGGAGGCGGGACTGTGTGTGGAATCGTGGGGCTCCTGGTCAAGAAGCCCGAGCTGCGGCGCGAATTGGGGGCGTGGGTCTCGCCCATGCTGGACTGCATGGGCAGCCGCGGACCCGATTCTGCTGGGCTCGCGGTGTTCGCTGAGGCCCCGTCTACAGATCTGCTGCGGTACAGTCTCTATGACATCTTAGCCCAAGATGTCTGGCCGACTGTGTTGGAGAGATGGAATGCGAACGTCGATGCAGCCGCCACGCTGGCAGCCCACGGGCAGCAGGCGACGCTGTTCTCGACCACCCCATCGGCCTTGGGAAAAGACTGGCTCTCAAATTACTTTCCGCACCTGCACTGCTTCTCCGTGGGTCATGTCATCGACCTCTACAAAGACATTGGCCACCCGCGTGAACTGATCAAGAAATACCGCTTCGCCGAACTGGCGGGAACGCACGCGGTGGGGCACACCCGCATGGCGACGGAGTCGGCGGTTTCGCCGGCGCATGCGCATCCGTTTACGTCGGGCGAGGACTTTTGCCTCGTTCACAACGGCTCGCTGTCCAACCCGCACAGCATCCGCCGCAAACTGGAACGGCGGGGGATCCGCTTTGAAACCGACAACGATACCGAAGCCGCCTGCCGGTTCCTCGAATGGCGAATGAGCGAGGGCGACTCCCTGGAAGCCGCCATTCACCGGGGCTTCGCCGAACTCGACGGCTTTTACACGCTGCTGATCGGCACGGCGACCGAACTGGTGCTGGTGCGCGATGCCTTCGCCTGCAAGCCGGCCGTCGCCGCCGAAACCGACGACTACGTGGCGATCTCGTCCGAGTTCCAGTCGCTCGCGCACCTGCCAGGAATTCAGCAGGCCCGTGTCTTCGAACCCGCACCGGAGCAGATCTACCGATGGCACGTTTGAGCCCGGAAGTGACGGCACTTGACACCATGCCAAACAGCGCCGCGACACCCGGCCCAACAACGCTCGGGGAACCCACTATCGACTGGGATCTGTCCATCCGTCCGGTCCGCGAACTGAACCAGTTCCTACATGACCTGGCCCACAACGCCCGCCCGGAGATGCCGCACGTCCGCATCCTGCACCCCAATGGACGGCACAACCTGGCCGTCGGCCTGCAGGTGCCGGCGAACATCGAGATCCTGGGCCACGCGGGCTACTTCATCGCCGGCATGAACCAGGCGGCACATATCACCGTCGACGGCAACGTCGGCTGGAGTGTCGCCGAAAACATGATGTCCGGCATCGTCCGCGTCAAAGGCTGTGCCTCGGAGTGCGCCGGAGCCTCGGCCCACGGTGGCCTCTTGGTCATTGAAGGCGACGCCTCCAGCCGCTGTGGCATCTCGCTCAAGGGCGGGCAGATCGTCGTCGGCGGCAGTGTCGGACACCTGTCGGCCTTCATGGCCCAGGCGGGAACGATGGTCGTCTGCGGCGATGCCGGTGCTGCCCTGGGCGACTCCCTCTACGAAGCCGTCATCTACGTCCGTGGCTCAATTCACAGCCTGGGTGCCGACGCCCGCGAAGAACCGATGCAGACCGATGATCTGAAAACCGTCGCCGACCTGCTGCAGCGGGCTGCCATCAGTGCCGACCCGCAGACATTTCGCCGCGTGGCTTCGGCACGCCAGTTGTATCATTGGCACGCTGAGGCGCAGTATTGAAATGACAAATGACAAATGACAAATGACAAAATCGATTTCTGTCCGCTCAACACGTTCGACAAGTGAGAAGATTCCATTGCTTTGAGCCACTCGCTCTACCGGCATCCCATTTGTCATTTGTCATTTGTGCTTTGTCATTCTGATCGGAACGATCATGGCGAACGAAGAAAGCTCCTCCTTCAACCGGCACGTGATGGATTACATCCATCGGGCGTCGGAAACCGGTCTGTACGACATTCGCGGGCTGGGGGC
Source organism: Planctomycetaceae bacterium (assembly GCA_021732845.1). Lineage (GTDB taxonomy): Bacteria > Planctomycetota > Planctomycetia > Planctomycetales > Planctomycetaceae > JAKFUF01. Next base: position 31,086 of record JAKFUF010000103.1, read on the forward strand.
GAAGCGGAATCTTCCCACGTTCGACGACCTGGTGTTCTTGACCGCTTCGGCGTCGCGGTATCCGCTGGAAGGCTACCGGGAGAAGTGTGTCACCACGACGCTCTTGGGCACCCGCTTTGCCAAGAAGCCGCTGGAACTGCAGATCCCGATCACCATTGCCGGGATGAGCTTTGGCTCGCTCTCGGCGAACGTGAAGGACGCCGTTGGTCGCGCAGCCACGGCTTGTGGGACTTCGACCACGACGGGCGACGGCGGGATGACCCGCGAGGAGCGGAAGTCGTCGCAGACTTTGGTTTACCAGTGCCTGCCTTCGCGGTATGGCTTCAACCCGGACGATCTGCGGCAGGCGGACGCGATTGAGTTGGTCATCGGGCAGGGGGCCAAGCCCGGCGGTGGCGGAATGCTGCTGGGGCAGAAGGTCAACGCCCGTGTCGCGAAGATGCGAACGCTGCCGGAAGGGATCGACCAGCGGTCGGCCTGCCGACACCCAGACTGGGTGGGACCGGACGACCTGACGATCAAGCTGCAGGAACTGCGTGAGATCACCGATTGGCAGGTGCCGATCTACATCAAGATGGGAGCCACGCGGGTCAAGGATGACGTGAAGCTGGCCGTGAAGGCCGGGGCCGATGTCGTCGTCATCGACGGCATGCAGGGCGGGACGGCGGCGACCCAGCAGGTGTTCATCGAACATGCGGGAATCCCCACGCTCGCGGCATTGCCGCTGGCTGTCGAAGCCCTCGAAGAGATGGACGTCTTTGGCGAGGTCCAGCTCATCATCTCGGGCGGGATTCGCAGCGGGGCCGATGTGGCCAAGGCCCTGGCCCTGGGTGCCGATGCTGTTGCGGTGGGGCAGGGGACTTTGATGGCTCTCGGCTGCAACCGCGAGACGTGGCTCGGCCCCGACGGTCCCCACGACGCCCGCGCCGACTATGAAAAGCTGGGCACCGCACCCGGCTTTTGCCATCACTGCCACACCGGTCAGTGCCCGGTCGGCATCACCACCCAGGATCCAGTGCTGGAAACGCGGCTGAACCCCGAAGAAGGTGCCCGGCGCCTGCGAAACTACCTGCAGGTGCTGACGATGGAATTGACCACGCTCGCCCGCGCCTGCGGCAAGTCCAATGTCCATCATCTGGAACGCGAAGACCTCGTCGCCCTCACGATCGAAGCGGCCGCGATGGCCCGCGTGCCGTTGGCTGGCACCGACTGGATTCCGGGCCATAGGCATTTTTGATTTTCGATTTTTGATTTTCGATTGGAGGTGTGGGACGGTTTTTGCGACTGGAGAATTGTGAGTTTCTCCAGTCGAGCGAAATCGCGATTCCAGTTGCCCAGGCTGCCCAGAGTTCAGGCACGCCCTGCCCGCAGAGCAGGCAGTGAACCTCAGCCAATCGAAAATCAAAAATCGAAAATCGAAAATTTGCAAATGATTCCAGATCTTCGGGGCATCGAGTTTCTCCTCGTCCAGTTCGTCGACATTCACGGGTCGGCGAAGGCGAAGATGGTTCCGGTCACGGCGCTGCAGTCGATGATCGACAGCGGGGCGGGGTTC